>NZ_JBVYOK010000012.1:0-201440 GCF_056120445.1 Paenibacillus sp. sgz302115 | reverse complement strand
AAGCCCCCGCTGATCTTTTCTCAGTGGGTCATGAAGCTAGAGGACCGCAGTCTTTTTCACCTTACACTTTGAAAGAAAGAGCAATCCTACAAGAACTTAAGTTTTGATAGGGCAGACTCCGGAATTAGGGGGCCTAGCCGGAAATGCTGTTGTTGGAGCACCGCAGGCGGGTTCTGGGCGAAACAACGGCAAAAATGCCGTTGTTAGAGGGTCGCATGCGGGTTCTGGGCAAAACAACGGCAGAAATGCCGTTGTTAGGGAGCCGCAGGCATGTTCTGGTTGGAACAACGGCAGAAATGCCGTTGTTAGGGCACCGCAGGCGGGTTCTGGTTGGAACAACGGCGGAAATGCCGCTGTTGGAGCGTACCAGGCGGGAAGTGGCGAAACGACGGCAGAAGTGCCGTTGTTCCACAACCCCGGTAAACCCGGTGACCCCCTCCCACATTTCGCGTCCCGCCCCGGTCCTCGTGTCTCACCCTAACCCCTGCGTCCCGCCCTGGTTCCCGCATCCCACCCAGATTCCTGCCCCAGTCTGGCGGCTACTCCCCGGGCGTGCGGCTGATCAGCAGCTCGTATTTGTCCAGCGAAGCTCCGAGAATATGCTCGTTGCTGCCTGCTCCGCGGTGGGATTCGCGGAAGGCGGGGCTGGAGGTCCAGCCCTTGAAGGCTTCCTCGTCCTCCCAGACGGTGCAGATCTTCAATTCTTCTGCGCCTTCTTTGGCTGCACCATGCCATACCTCCATACGGACGAAGCCTGGCATGGCCTGTACGCCGCCCGCTGCGCCAAAACGCTGGGCCAGGGCTGTACCGTGGCCTTCCCTGACCTTAATGGTGTTCGTAACTACCAGCATTTGTAGCCCTCCCTCATTGTGTTCAGTGATGGGTTTGCGTTATTGGGGATTGGTGGTCCAGATCCCGGCAGTCTTAACGAAGACGCGGTCCGGCAGCTTCAAAGCGGCCAGAGCCAGCTCAGCTACGTCCTCAGGCTGCATCATGCGGTCCTCATCGCCGATCTTCAGTCCGGCATTCTCCGCTAGGCCGGTGTTGACGGTGCTTGGCGTGAGCGCAACCACGCGGATGTTGTGCTTGCGCACCTCCTGTGCGAGCGCTTCGGTCATGCCCATCAGGGCGAACTTGGAGGCGCAGTAGGCCGAGCCGGTGGCAAAACCTCTTTCTCCCGCTGTTGAGGAGATATTGATAATATTGCCGCTGTTCTGCTCGATCATTGCAGGCAGGGCCGCGCGGGTAACATAATAGCTGCCGAACAGGTTGATCTGCATATGGCGCTCCCAATCCGCCGGGTCCATCTCCACAAGAGTGCCGAATTTGGCGATTCCGGCATTATTGATCAGCGCATCGAAAGCACCGAGGTCATTCTGAAGGGAGAGCACCGCGCGCTCCGCTTCCTCACGCACAGCAATGTCCGCCGCAGCGATGCTGACTTTCACGCCGTACTCGTTAGTTAGCACCGATTGGAGTGCCTCCAGATCGGATGCCGTTCTTGAGATCAGGCCCAGATTCGCGCCTTCTTTGGCCAGTGCAATGGCCAGAGCCTTGCCGATGCCTTTGCCGGCACCCGTAATCACAACGATTTTACCTTTTAATTCCATAATCTGACGTCACGCTCCCTTTAAAAATGCTTATTTAATGAGTAGCAATTCAGTACCCATTATACCTGAGCGGGAGCGGACAATCACGCCGGGACAGTGATGCCGGTGCGAGAGGGCAGCGTATGGCCCGCTGGATGCTGTTTATTCGATTACTTCCAGCTTTGTCAGAGACACCGTGGCCGGGCCTTCCAGCACGTCGCCATCAATAGAGTAGCGGGAGCCGTGGCAAGGGCAATCCCAGGAGCGTTCCGCTTCATTCCACTCGCATTCGCAGCCCAGATGGGTACAGGTTGAATCGACCAGATGCAGCTTGCCTTCGGGGTCGCGGTACGCACCGGCGCGCTTGCCGTCATAGAAGACAGCTGCACCTTCGTCCCTTCCAAGATCGCGGGCCTTTTTGTGCATAATTTCAATCTTGCCGGCTACCAGCTCCTTGGCGACATTGGCGTTCTGAATAATGAAATTTTTGATCGTCGGCTGGGGCTTGAAGCGAGAGGGATCGTACAACGCGCTAAAAGGATTATGTTTACACTGTATACCATCCGCAATGATGTGCGCGGCCATCGTTCCTGTGGTCATTCCCCATTTTTTGAAGCCGGTGGCGATATAGATTTCCTTATTTTCGGACGCCTTGCCTATATAGGGCACATGGTCCAAGGTGGTAAGATCCTGCGTGGACCAGCGGTAAGGTATGTTTTGGATGCCCAGTAGTTCCTCGGCGAACTGTTCCAGTCTCTCGTAATGGCCGAAGGTGCAGATGCCTTGACCTGTCTTATGGTTGTCTCCGCCGACAAGGACTAGCTTCTGGCCGTTCCATTCCACTGCCCGCAGGGAACGGGTGGTATCTCCGGCGCTCAAATACATTCCACCCTCGAACCCGGTTTTTGGCTCAATCGCTAGAACGTAGGAGCGTTCCGCATACAGGCGCGTGAAATACAGGGCACCTCCGTCATAAAAAGGGAAATGGGAAGCCGACACGGCATGGCGGCAATTGATTTTATACTGTTCGTTTTCGGTATAGAGAGTGAGAAGGCCGCCGTTCATATCCACGGTCTCACCGATCATCGTATGCTCGTAAATAACGCCGCCCTTATCCAGTATGACTTTCAGCAGGCCTTTGAGGTACTGGAGCGGATGAAACCGGGCTTGGTTCGGCATTTTAATAACACCGCCCGCCTTTAGCGGCAAGGTGAGATTGTCCAGCCACTCACCTGGAAGGCCGAGCTTCTGATAAGCCGCGAATTCAGCTTCAAGCTGCTTCAGCGTCTTCTCATCACCTGAATCGGCATAGAGATAAGCTGCTTCACGCACGAGGCCGCAGGACAGCTTCAATTCTTCTGCAGTGGCGATGATCCATTCCAGTGCTTCACTATTTGACTGAAAATAGAGCCGGGCGTTCTCCTCGCCGAAATCCTTAAGCAAATCCTGATAGACCATCCCGTGCTGGGCGGAAATTTTGGCCGTGGTAAATCCGGTAGTGCCTGCGAACAGTACGCCCGCCTCCAGCAGCGTCACCTTATACCCTGCCTGGGCCAGAAGATACGCCGTAGTAATCCCGGTAATTCCGCCCCCGACAATCGCGACATCCGTAACGTGGTTCGCCTCAAGCCGCGGAAAAGAAGGCAGCTCTACGCTGTCTCTCCATAAGGATTTCGGGAATTGCGGAAGGCTTTGTGAGTGCAAATGTGTGTTATCCATTTTATTTTTTCCTCCATCGCTGCCAGATTCCCCTTTATTTATTTCCATAGTTCCGGCAAAAGAAACCCGGCGCCAAGCTACGGTGCAATTGCCTCAGATGAGGTGACGGTGACATAGAGCACTTGATTGACGCTATCGCCATCAGGATTTATACTTGATCTAAAAATAAATAAAAGGATGATAAAGATGAAAACCCTGAATTTGACCTCTCAGCGTCAGGCTGTGTATGATATCCTCCGGAATTCTCATGATCATCCCACCGCTGCGGAGGTCATGAACCGGCTGGTAGAGCAGGGGCACAATCTGGCCTATGGGACGGTATACAATTCGCTGCGTTATCTTTCAGACAAACAGTTGATCCGTGAGCTGAAGCTGGGTGAGGCAGCCAGCAGATATGACGCCCGTCTGGACGACCATCAGCATATCCTTTGCGAGGTGTGCGGCGCGGTGGATGAGGTGATGACCGAGGTGCCGAAGGAATGGATGAATAAGGTGGCCGAGGAGACCGGGTATTCTATCTCCCATGCGCATGTAGTGTTCGGAGGGATATGCCCGGCCTGCAAAAGCAAGAGCGGCAACCAGCGCTAGCAGAAGGCATAGTGTGACCATAGACCCGGAAAATAAATAGACATATTGGAAAAGGCCGTTTTCATAAAACGGTCTTTTTGCCTTTCCTTTTTCCGCCCATTGCAAGTATACTGATTAACAATAATGTCTGGGCTGAAGAAGGGGAGAAAAGGACATGGCAGAGCAATTGCAGGGAATTACCGTGGCCCTTGCGGGCCCGCGCAAAGCAGAGGAAATGGCGAAGCTGGTGCAGAATATGGGAGGTACGGCGCTGCACCGTCCGGCCCAGGGCACGGTGTTTCTGGATGATGAAGCGCTGCGGGAAGGACTTGCCGCATGGACTTCACATCCGCCCGATCTGGCTATTGTGACAACAGGGATGGGGCTGGATGCGCTGTTTGCTATGGCCGCCCAAATGAATCTGGAGGAGCGTTTTCTGGAGGTCCTCTCCGGCTCGCCAATCGCTGCACGCGGCTATAAGACGGTTAATGCGCTCAAGAAGCGGGGACTGCAGCCTGAGGTGCGCGATGATGACGGCAGTACCTCGGGGCTGATCCGCGGGCTTAAGGATTGGGATCTGCGCGGCAAGTCGGTTGTGCTGCAGCTGCATGGCGATCCCGCACCGCGTCTGGTCGCCTGGCTGGAAGAAGCCGGTGCATCCGTCCGTGAGGTGCAGCCATACCGCCATACACCGCCGGAGCCTGGAGCGCTGGCCCGGCTGTTCGCTGAGATTACGGAAGGCAAGGTTGATGCCGTAGCCTTTACAAGTGCGCCGCAATTCCGGTTCCTGGCGCAGTATGCCCGGGAGCAAGGCAAGCTGAAGGAACTCGTGTTGGCTTTTGAAGACAGGGTGCTGGCCGTCTCGGTAGGCCGAATCACCTCGGAATCCCTGAAGGAGGAAGGGGTTACGCGGATTGTTATGCCGGAGCACGAACGGATGGGGAGCATGTTCGTGGAGCTTGGACGGTACGTGGCTGCGCACCGCTGATATCCAATCTGCTGTGACTGATTTTCTCCTGGGAACGGACAATTATATTGCCGGGAGTGGACATTCTCAGCCTTTCTACTTAGAATAATAGGCAACAATACACAAACATAGATACAGAAAGAAGGAGGAGGAACCCGATGGACAAGAGAAAATGTCTGCTTTTGGGTGATTATACCCACCCCCGCTTCCATCCGCTGCAGGGCGTGGACAAACAAATTAGTGAAATTCTGAACGATCTGCTGACTGTTCAGTGCTCGGAAAATAAAAAGCTGCTGCTGAGCGAGCACTTGGCCGGCTATGATCTGTGCATTGCATATAACGAATTGTGGAATGAAACCGTGTCTCCCCAGCAGACCGCAGGGCTGCTGAGCTATGTGAGCGGCGGCGGCGGCCTGATTGTGCTGCATACCGGCATTTCGCTCGCCAAACGGTATGAGCTGGCCCAACTGATCGGCGGCCGCTTTACCGGGCATCCGCCTTACGCTCCGCTGAGCTTCAAGGTTCTGGAGCATGATATTACGGAAGGCCTTGAGGATTTCGAGCTGGATGAGGAGCCGTACCGCTTTGATTTTGATCCTTTTACGGAGAAGACGATTCTGCTCCAGTATGAATCAGACGGTGAAATGCTGCCGGCAGCCTGGTGCCACAGCTACGGGCTTGGCCGGGTGGTTGTTCTGATGCCAGGCCATCATGAGCCATCCTTTATGCATCCTGCGATCCGCAAGCTGATTCTCGGGGCGGCCACCTGGGCCGCACGGATTCCTAGATAATCTTTTTAAATGAACCGCCGTTTGAAGATGCAGCTTTGAGAAATTGCCGTCAGGGGTTATACTTTATCCATAACTGGAATCTTTGGGAGGAAAGTGCTATGAGCGATTTGTTCAAAAAAGCGATCTCTTTAGGAGTGGGCCTCACCATTGTCAGCAAGGAAAAGGTAGAGAAGGTAGTAGAAGAGTTAGTTAAGAAAGGCGAGCTTGCTCCTTCGGAGTCGAAAGCGCTTGTTGACCGGCTGGTGGAGCGCGGGGAGGAAGAACGCGGGGCGTTCAAATCCGTTGTACAAGAGCAGGTTCAGCGTGTGCTGAAGGAGCTTAAGGTTCCTGTTCAAAGTGATGTAGCCGAGCTGGAAGCACGGATTGCCGTTTTGGAGCGCCGTGTAGCTGAACTGGAGGGCACTCCTCCCGTGGAAGAGACATTGCCGGAAACGCGTACGGAATAAATGGCAGTACGCATAAGACATGCCGGACGGTACCGGTCTATTGCCATGGCGCTCATGCGTCATGGCTTCGGCTATATGGTGGAGGAACTCGGCCTCTATCATCTTCTGTCGCTTCCGCGCCGGATCATCACCCAGGAGGTTCACGAAAGTCTTACGCTTGGGGAGCGGATTCGCCGGGTGCTGGAGGACTTGGGGCCAACCTTTGTAAAGCTGGGCCAACTGGCCAGCACCCGCTCCGATCTGCTCCCCGATTCTATTATTCAGGAGCTGGTTAAGCTGCAGGACAGCGTGCCTCCGTTCTCGGCGGAGACCGCGCGGAATATCCTGGAGCAGGAGCTTGATCAGCCTATTGATGAAATCTTCAGTGACTTTGAGAATACACCGCTAGCCGCTGCTTCCATCGGTCAGGTCCACCGGGCCGTGCTGCATGGCGGACAACATGTGGCGGTCAAAATACAGCGTCCCGGCGTTATGAGAACCATGACACGGGATTTGGAGATTCTTCAGGATTTAAGCGCTCTGGCCGAAAGAAGAATGGCCTGGGCGAAGCAATACGAGCTGACGCGGATGGTGGAGGAATTCTCCCGTGCGCTGCTGGCTGAGCTGGATTACGGCCAGGAAGGGCGCAATGCGGAGCGTATTACCGGACAGCTCTCCGAACATGATAAAGTATATATCCCGGCTATCTATTGGGATTTCAGCTCCACACGCGTTCTGACGATGGAATACGTGGAGGGAATTACGCTGAACCGCCGCGAGGAGCTGCTGGAAAAGGGCGTGAAGCTTAAGGCTGTGGCCCAGCAGCTCGTGGAGATGATGCTGAATCAGATTTTTATTCACGGGTTCTTTCACGCCGATCCCCACCCCGGCAACGTTATGCTGCTTGAGAACGGCAAGCTGGCACTGATTGATTTCGGTATGGTGGGCCGGCTCAGCGAAGAGATGAAGGACAGCCTGTCCGCGCTTGTTATTGCCCTGATGCGCAAGAACACCGATTCGATGGTGCGGGCCATTCTGCGGCTGGGTGTCACCCCTGAGGAAGCCGACCGGATGGCGCTGCATGATGATGTGGACCGGCTGCGCGAGGCCTATTATGATATTCCGTTCAATCAGATCAGCATCGGCAAGGCGCTGAACGATTTGTTCGCCATCGCCCGCAGGCACAGGCTGGTCATTCCGCCGGATTTGGCTATGCTGGGCAAAACGATGCTGACGCTGGAGGGCGTTGTCAGCAACCTTGATCCGAACTTCAGCATTGTGCAGATGGCTGAGCCTTTTGGCCGAAGGCTGGCGAGGCAGCGCTTCAGCGGAAGCCGCCTGCAGCGTAAAATCCTCGGCGGCGTGGCCGATCTTGCCGAAAGTCTGGTGGAGCTTCCCGCTCAGGCCAGGCAGTTGTCCTCACTGATCAGCAAGGGCAAGCTGAAGGTGGAGATCGGGCTCCCCGAGCTTAAGAGTATCGAGCAGAAGCTCAGCCGGATCGGCAACCGCCTGTCCTTCAGTATTGTGCTGCTCGCCTTCAGCATTATTATGGCGGGGCTGATCATTGCCTCCTCTCTGCGCGGCGAGCCTTCGATGCTGTGGGATTTTCCAATTGTTGAGATAGGCTCTTTGATTGCGCTCCTGATGATTCTGTGGCTGCTGTTCTCGATTTTTAAATCGGGCAGATTCTAGCCGATGTTCACCGGGGAATAAATTTTCTTCGGCGGATGCACACAAATGCCGCTGAATCAAGTACAATATAAAGGATTAGGCGATAAAGGGCGCATGTGGGACGGAAGGGCTCCGGTGACGGGGTTCTTCCGCTTTTGTTTAAATACAAAAAAGTGAATGCCTATAAGTCATGGGAATTGAGCAAAATTAAAGAAAATAGTGAGGTGGAGACATTGCCGGGTTTTAAGGAATTAGGAGTTTCGGAAAGTTTGAACGGTCTGCTTCAAGGACAGGGAATTGCGAAACCGACGCCGGTGCAGGCGGAAGCGATTCCGCCGCTGGTGCAGGGACTGGACGTTATTGCGAGAGCCAAGACGGGAACGGGGAAGACACTGGCCTTCCTGCTGCCGATTTTGGACAAGATCCGCGTGGAGCAGGCATATCCCCAGGCGCTGATTATGGCTCCGACACGGGAGCTGGCGCTGCAGATTACCGAGGAAGCGCGCAAGCTGGCGCGGCATACCGGAGTAAAGATCCTGGCGGTATACGGCGGGCAGGATGTGGAAAAGCAGCTCCGCAAGCTGGAAGGCGGCAGACATCTTATCATCGGCACGCCGGGCAGACTGCTGGATCATATGCGCCGGGGAACGCTGGATCTTAGCGGCGTCAAAATGCTTGTTCTGGATGAAGCCGACCAAATGCTGCATATGGGCTTCCTGGAGGACGTGGAAGCGATTATTACGGCTGTGCCTTACCGCCGGCAGACAATGCTGTTCTCGGCAACGATGCCTGACCCGATCAAACGTCTGGCCAGCAACTATATGAAAGAACCGCTGGATATCGTAATCAAGAGCGGCTCGCCGATCCCGCTGGACAATATCCGCCAGCAGGTCGTGGAATGCTCAGACCGCAACAAGGAAGAAGCGCTGATTGGGCTGATCGAGCGGGACCGGCCGTATTTGGCGATTATTTTCTGCCGGACGAAGCGCCGCGTCTCGAAGCTGAATGAAGCGCTGCAGGCCGCAGGTTATGAATCCGACGAGCTGCACGGCGATTTGTCCCAGGCCAAACGCGAAGCGGTCATGAAGCGGTTCCGCGACGCGAAGCTGCAACTGCTCGTAGCCACGGACGTTGCCGCCCGTGGTCTGGACGTGGAAGGTATCACCCACGTCTTCAACTATGATCTGCCGCTGGATGTGGACAGCTATATCCACCGGATCGGCCGCACGGGCCGCGCCGGAGGCAAAGGCCTGGCGATCACGTTTGCCTCGCCGCGGGACCGCGCCGGGCTCGACCTGATCGAGCACGGTATTTCCCAGCGGCTGGACCGCCGCCGCTACGAGAAGGATGAATTCGGCGTAGGCGAATTCATCTCTGTGCAAGGCGGCGGTTCGCCGCGCGGCGGACGTCAGCACGCCGCGCCTGAAGCGGCGCGTGCCGGACGCGGCGGCCGCAGCCAGGGGCGCAGCGGCGGAGCTCCGCGCGCCGAAGCCGGAGCGCGGCCGGGCGGACGCGGCCGCAGCAAGGAAGCAGGCGGCTGGGGCGCGCCTGCAGAGGGCCGCAGCCGCGCCGATGCGGGCGGCGGCGGTAAGCGCAGCGGCTACAACGCGGCTGCGCCAAGAGACGGCGCCAAGGGCGCGGAGGCCGGGGTCTTCAGCTACGGAGCCTACAAAGGAGCAGGCTCGGGCGGCAGATTTGGGGATCAAGCCGGCCCCAAGAACAGAGCGAACGCGGGCCGCAGCAAAGAGGCTGGCGGCTGGGGCGCGTCAGCTCCCAAAGGCGGCGGCTCACGCGGCGGCTCCAAGGGCGGCAAAGGCGGTTCCGGCTTCGGCGGGCGCAGCGGCGGAGGCAAAGCATCGCCGCGTGGCGGCCGTGGTTCTGGCGGATCGCGTGGAGGCCGCGGCTCATCCAGATAAAGGAGCCGGGCTTTTCCAACTTTGTCTTGATAAAGTGAAACATTTTGGCCCTATGGCCTGTCTAATAGATATAGAGAACAGAAGGATGGAGTACATTTTTTAGGAGGAAGCAACAGCATATGTCTAAGAGCGCCAAAATTGTGATCCTGCTCATCGTCGTGATTGCTGTCGGCTGGGGGATTGGTAAATATACTGCACCCTCGCCCTCGGCTTCGCAGGAGAATGGGGCAGCAGCCAGCGAAGGCAACGATGCTCAGGCTCAGCCCAGCCCGGCAGGGGAGTCTACAGATGGGGCGGTTAACAATCCAGATGATTCTAGTTTGAACAACAGCGGTGAGCCATCTCCGGAGAATCCGGGTTCGCAGGACAACGCCGCAAATACTGAACCTTCTCCCGCAGCTACAGATAAACCATCGGACACATCTAGCCCGGGAAATAATGAGGTCGATTATACCGTAGAACCTGACAACGTAGCAGTTATGGTCAACAAGCAATATGGGCTGCCTGACAACTATAAGCCGTCGGATCTGGTCTATCCCGATGTGCGGTTCATCTTCTCCGAGAAAATCGAGAAGCGGATGCTGCGCCGCGTTGCCGCCAAGGCCCTGGAGGAAATGTTCGCAGGGGCGAAGGAGGACGGCGTTCATCTGGCCGGAGTTTCCGGGTACCGTTCCGAAGCCACCCAGACCAGATTATTCAACAATTATGTGGCTAAAGACGGCGAAGAAAAGGCCCGCACCTACAGCGCCGTTCCAGGACACAGCGAGCATCAAACCGGACTTGCCATCGACCTTTCCGGCACTGACGGCAAATGCGCTGCCGAGAGCTGCTTCGCCGGGACAGAGGAAGCGAACTGGCTCGCTGCGCATGCGGCGGAGTACGGCTTCATTATCCGTTATCCCGAAGGCAAACAGGATATCACCGGATATATGTACGAGCCTTGGCATGTCCGTTATGTAGGCAAGGATATTGCCGCTGCGATCACCGAAAAAGGAATTACACTCGAAGAGTACTATTCTGATGCTATACCGGTGTCTAAGTAAACTAATCAGGTCTCCAAGTGAAAAGCACTGCAACCCGTTATCAGGCGGGTGCAGTGCTTTTTTTGTCTTTGGTTTGAACCGTCCGAGGGACGAAATTGCCCGGCAATAACAGAAATGCCGTTGTTGAAGCCGACGGGAGAACTGTTCCGGCTTATAGCCAGTTCAGCGATCTAACTAGATCAGCATCAGTTCTAAATCTGTGGCTTAGGACGGAGCCTTTGTGGTTCAGGGAGAGAGGGATTCGTCGATAGCCATCCTCCTGTTCCTTAACGGACCGTAAAGCCCTTATTTTCCCGAAAGGGATACATTTATCCGAGCTAACGGACCAGGAAGCGCTTATCGCCTCTTCGGCAGGTATATTTGGGGTGAATGTCCGCGTATAAAGGCTCTGGAGTCCGTTAACTTGCGGAAAAATGAATTCCAGCAGAAATAAGAGCTGCTCGGTCCGTTACAAGCGGGCAGACTCTTCCGATCAGGAGATGATTCTGTTCGCGGGGCCCTGGTAAGCCTGCAGCGTAATCTCCACGCCCTAATCCGTTCGGCGGAGTATCGTTTGAACTCCAACATTTAGAGTCTGACGATCTACCAGGTTGTAAAACCATCAATTTAAATTACTTATAAGTGTACAGATATAATTCTGCTTAGTGATGGAGGAGAACTGAGATGAACAAGCATATTCATGCGGATGTAATTATTATCGGCGGTGGAACAGGCGGCTGTGCGGCTGCACTGGGGGCGGCGAGATCAGGCAAATCAGTTGTAATGACTGAGGCCTATGATTGGATTGGCGGACAGTTGACCAGTCAGGTGGTTCCGCCTGATGAGAACCGTTGGATTGAGCAGTTTGGGTGTACGGCCAGTTACCGGACATTCCGCAATTCGGTACGCGACTATTACCGTAGGCTCTTTCCGCTGACGGAGCAGGCCCGTGCCCGTGCCGCCCTTAACCCCGGCAACGCCTGGGTCAGCAGGCTGTCTCATGAGCCGCGCACCGCGCTGGCTGTACTGAAGGATATGCTGGCTCCCTATGTGCACAGCGGACGGCTGCAGATCTGGAATGGATATAAGCCTGTACATGCGGAGACAGACGGAGACGATGTCATTTCTGTGACTGTATGCGGGCGGAACGGGGATCATCTGGTTCTGACCGGCGGCTATTTCCTGGATGCGACGGAAGGAGGAGATGTGCTCCCGCTGGCTGGCGTGGAATATGTGACCGGTGCGGAATCAGCCTCTGAGACCGGAGAAAGACACGCACTTGCCGGGCCAGCTAATCCACAGGATATGCAGGCATTTACTCATTGTCTGGCGGTGGATTATACAGAAGGTGAAAATTTCACGATTAACAAACCGAAGGAATATGAGTTCTGGAAGAACTATCAGGCAGACTTCTGGCCTGCCAAGCAGCTTAGCTGGACCGTGACTTCACCGTCAACGCTTACGCCTGTTACTTATGTGCTTCTGCCGGGCGAAGGGGCGAACCCCCTGTTTACTTACCGCAGGCTGGCGGACCGGAGTAACTTTCAGCCGGGAACCTACAAGGAGGATATCAGTGTGGTTAACTGGCCGCAAAATGACTACTGGCTTGGGCCGATCATTGATGTCTCTCCCGAAGAAAGACGGCGTCACCTGGAGAGCGCGAAGCAGCTCAGCCTCTCTCTGCTGTACTGGATGCAGACGGAGGCGCCCCGCAAGGATGGAGGTACCGGCTATCCCGGACTGCGCCCGCGGCCCGATGTTACGGGGGCGCCGGACGGTCTTGCGCAGGCTCCGTATATTCGTGAAAGCCGCCGGATTCGCGCGGAATTCACCATTCTGGAGCAGCATCTCAGCCCTGTCGATCACCCGGACGGCAAAGCCGAGAAGTACACAGATACGATAGGCATCGGCAGCTACCGGATTGATCTGCATCCCAGCACGGCGCTGCGGACCTTCATAGATATTCCTTCACTGCCTTTTCAGATTCCGCTCGGTGCGCTTATACCGGTTCGGGTAAATAACTTGATTCCAGCCGCTAAAAATATAGGTACAACGCATATCACCAACGGCTGCTACCGGCTTCATCCCGTGGAATGGAACATCGGGGAAGCTGCCGGCATGCTGGCTGCCTACTGCCTGGATAACAAGATTAAGCCCCGTGAGGTGCGCAATTCACCGGAGCAATTGAAGAGCTTCCAAACCCGGCTTCGCAATAACGGCTTCGAGCTAGAATGGCCATCTATCGGAGCCGTCTAAGCGAAGCGGAGGCCAGTGCTAAGCCGCTTTAAGCCGCTTCCAGGCCAACATCCAAGCTGTTCTGAAGTTACTCCCAAGCCACTCCAAGCAGATCCCAAGCAGTTTTTAAGCCACTTCTAAGCCACTCCAAGCCACATCCAGGCCCCTCTTAAGCCGGTGCAGATGCAGAATAACTGCTGTACGGTGATATAATGGAGGAACGATATGGATGCAGCAATCAAAATCTCATCATTGGAGTGGCTTGCTTATGAAATTGAGTATTCTGGATCAGTCGCCGGTCTCCGAGGGCAGCACACCGGCCGAGGCTCTAGCCCAGACGGCAAGCCTGGCCAGGGAAGCGGAGAGGCTGGGCTATCACCGGTTCTGGGTATCGGAGCATCATGGCGCGCGCGGACTGGCCGGATCAAGCCCGGAGGTGCTGATGGCTCATCTGGCTGCAGTGACCTCCACCATCCGCATTGGCTCGGGAGCCGTACTTCTTCCGCATTACAGCGCCTACAAGGTAGCAGAGAACTTCCGTCTGCTTGAAGCCTTATACCCCGGCCGTATTGATCTTGGGCTGGGCAGAGCACCGGGAGGCGGGGCGCTTGCCGCAAAGGCGCTTCAGGAGAACCGGACAGGCGGTGCGGATCTCTATGAGCTGCAAATCCGGGATGTCATCACCTATTTGCAGGGCGCAGCAGATTCTTCCCACCGTTTTGCCGGTCTTGAAGCCACTCCTTCCGTAAGATCAGCGCCGGAAATCTGGCTGCTTGGCTCAAGCGGGGACAGTGCCGCCCTCTCTGCGAGGCTTGGCACGAGCTTCGCTTTTGCCGAGTTTATTAACAGTGGAGGCCGGGCAGCGGTGCAGTCCTACAGGAGCAGCTTCCGCCCTTCTCCCGCCGCTGCGGCTCCCCGCTCACTGGTTGCCGTGTTTGCCGCCTGCGCCGAGACTGCGGAAGAAGCCAGCCGGCTGGCTTCCAGTATGGATCTTTCACTGGTTCTGCTGGAGAAAGGCCATGTCTCGACCGGAACGCCTTCGATTGAAGCCGCGCTGAACTACAACTATACGCCATATGACCGGTTCCGTATCGAGGACAACCGCCGCCGTATGGTGCTCGGCTCGCCGGAGGAGGTTCACCGGCAGTTTATGGCGCTCACGGAAAAGTACCAGTGTGACGAGATTATGTTCGCCACTGTTATGCATAGCTTTGAGGATAAGCTGAAATCCCTCCGGCTGATTGCCGAAGCCTGCGGATTGACCCGAAGGGCGGCTGGCGGTTAGCTTTTGTAAGCACGATACCTGAATTTTCTATTTCGCCGGGGATGAGGTAAGATGAAGGAAGGAATATACTTCACACAGCCACAATCAATCCGCTGACGAAAGGAAGGATTCAGGATGTCCATCTATAGCTTTTCAGGAGTTGCCCCTTCGGGTAAAGAACTGCCGTTCAAGGATTACGAGGGCAAGGTGCTGCTGATCGCCAACACGGCCAGCAAATGCGGGCTTACACCGCAGTATGGAGATTTGCAGAAGCTCTATGAGCAGTATGGAGATCAGGGGCTTGTGGTGCTTGGCTTTCCCTGCAACCAGTTCGCCGGTCAGGAGCCGGGGACCAGTGAGGAAGCGGAGGAATTTTGCCAGATTAACTACGGCGTTAAGTTTCCTATTTTCGCCAAAGTAGATGTGAATGGACCGGACGCAAGTCCTCTCTTTCAATATTTGAAGAACCAGCAGCCGGGTACGGGCGAGAGCAGTGATATTCAGTGGAACTTCACGAAGTTTCTTGTGGACCGCAGCGGTAATGTGGTTGCCCGCGTAGAGCCGAAGGAATCACCGGAAAGTATGAAGGAACAGATCGAAGCCCTGTTGTAAAATACACCTCCTGAAACGCGGCACATGCTGAAGCTGCGCTTCAGGAGGTGTTTTTATGAAAATTATCCTTGACGCTTTTCCAAGACGCTGTATCCTTTGAAGAGGAATGTAAAACTTGGTGAATAGCATAAAGTGCAGAAGGAAGCAGGATAATAACGGCAGGAGGGTTTTATAACGGCATGAGGTTAATTACAGAGGTGGCATCGGCAGCAGGTATTAGTGAGGAGCATCTGGAGCTGTACGGCAAATACAAAAGCAAGCTGTCGCCATCCCTTTGGGATGAGCTTAAGCATAAGCCGGATGGCAAGCTGGTGCTTGTTACCGCGGTCAATCCCACTCCGGCAGGCGAAGGCAAGACACTAACGACAATCGGGCTGTCCCAGGCGATGAATGCGGCAGGAGTCAAGACAGTCGCTGCACTCCGCGAGCCTTCGCTCGGGCCATGTCTAGGCATGAAGGGCGGAGCAACCGGCGGGGGCAAGGCGCAGATCGTTCCGGCGGACGAGATCAATCTTCATTTTACAGGGGATATTCATGCGGTGACTTCCGCGCATAATCTGCTGTCGGCCATGATCGACAACCACATCTTCCAGGGCAACGCTCTGGGGCTTGATCCGCAGCGTATTGTCTGGAAGCGGGTAATGGATATGAATGACCGCAGCCTGCGGAATATTGTGACCGGGCTTGGCGATGGCAACGGAACGGTGCGGGAGAGCGGTTTTCAGATTACGACAGCTTCGGAAATTATGGCGGTGCTGTGCCTGTGCGACAATCTGGCCGATCTGAAAAGACGCCTCAGCCGCATGCTGATCGGTTATGACCAGTTGGGTGCGCCGGTAACGGCCAAGGATATCGGGGCGGTGGAAGCGATGACCGCGCTGCTGAAGGAAGCGGTGAAGCCGAATCTGGTGCAGACGCTCGAAGGAACACCAGTGATTGTGCATGGCGGACCGTTTGCCAATATTGCCCATGGCTGCAGCAGTGTGATCGGAACCCGCTACGCACTGAAGCTTGGCGATGTGGTGGTAACTGAGGCGGGCTTCGGCGCGGATCTCGGCGCTGAGAAGTTCATGGATATCAAGTGCCGCCAGGCTGGACTCACCCCCGCAGCGGCAGTCTTGGTGGTAACGGTGAAATCGCTGAAATACAACGGCGGTGTCCGCAAGGAAGAGCTGCATGCCGAAAACCGGGCAGCGCTGCTTTCCGGCATTTCCAACATGGAGCGCCATATTGAGAACTTGGGCAAATTCGGCGTGCCTGTGCTGGTTGCGGTCAATCATTTCGAAGGTGATACACCGGGCGAGATTAACGATGTGCTGGATGCCTGCCGCCGCTTGGGCGTGCCTGCGGCTATCTCCAAGGTATGGGCCGAAGGCAGTGCCGGAGGGCTTGAAGTGGCTGAGGAGCTGAAAAAGCTGCTGGAGCAGACAGAACGCTCAGAGTATGCTCCCTTGTATGAGGATAACCTGGATATCCCGGCCAAAATCAAAAAAATCGTCACCGAAATCTACCGTGGCGCTGATGTGGTTTTCTCCCCTGCGGCAAAGCGCAGCCTGAATTCCATTGAGAAGCTCGGCCTCCAGAAGCTGCAGGTCTGCATGGCCAAAACACCGTACTCCTTCTCTGATCAGCCAAGGCTGCTTGGAGCGCCGGAAGGCTTCACGATGGGCGTGAGAGATATTACGCTGTCCCTTGGAGCAGGCTTTGCTGTGGTGATCACCGGAAATATGGTCACTATGCCGGGTCTTCCAGCCAAGCCGGCTGCGGAAGGGCTGCATGTTGACGAGGACGGCGTGATTTTCGGCCTGGAATAGCTGTTCACAAAATATAGACGCGACAATGCTGCGATACCGTTACAGCGTTGTCGCGTTTTTTTCTGCATAATATCTGAAATAAACTTCGTTTTACAACGGTTCTTTGCTAATTTCTATGGTGCATTCCCTGTCCCTTCCTGCCGCAAGATGACATAATGTACTCCCTCCGGGGAAAACTAAAGCAGCAGCAGATGATGATCAGGATAATCTTAAATTTTAGTCATTTGTGAACATTGTGAGAAAAATCACAAAAAAAGCTTGCGTTGTGATATTAATCACAATATAATCATCGCATGAAGTGAAAAAAATCACAGCTAAAGAAAAATAAATGAAACGCTCAATTTGGAGGAGGAAGAAACCATGAAAGTAGCAGTCATTGGATGTACCCACGCCGGAACCGCAGCAATTGTTAACACCGCCCAGCTTTACCCTGATGCCGAGATTACAGTGTATGAACGTAATGATAATATTTCTTTCCTGTCGTGCGGTATCGCTCTTTATGTAGGCGGAGTAGTCAAGGACCCGCAAGGCCTGTTCTATTCCTCGCCGGAAAAGCTGGCCGAGCTGGGTGTCAAAACGAACATGCGCCATGAGGTTATCCAGGTCGATACCGGCCGCAAAACCCTGCGGGCCCGCAACCTGGCGACAGGCCAGGAATTCGATGACTCCTATGACAAGCTGATCATGACTACCGGCTCTTGGCCGATTGTTCCGAAGCTGGAAGGCATGGAGCTTGATGGTATTCTTCTTTCGAAGAATTTTAACCATTCCAACACCATCATTGAAAGAGCGCAGCAGGTTAACAGAATCACCGTTGTCGGCGCCGGATATATCGGGGTTGAACTGGTGGAAGCTTTTCAAACGAACGGCAAGCAGGTTACGCTGATTGATGGCGAAGAACGTATTCTGAGCAAGTATCTGGATGAAGAATTCACCACCCCGATTCAACAATCGCTGGAGGATCATGGAATTACTCTGGCACTCGGGGAGAAGGTCAGCTCTTTTGTTGGTGAGAATGGTAAAGTGACCAAGGTGATCACAAGCAAGGGCGAGCATGAGACAGATCTGGTTATCCTCTGCATCGGGTTCCGTCCTAATACCGAGCTCCTGAAAGGGCAAGTGGATATGCTGCCTAACGGAGCGATTATCGTCAATGATTATATGCAGACCAGCCACCCTGATGTCTTTGCTGCCGGTGACAGTTGTGCCATTCATTATAATCCGACCGGCAAGCATGCTTACATTCCGCTGGCAACAAATGCTGTACGTATGGGTACGCTGGTCGCACGCAATCTGGTATCGCAGACGATCCCTTACATGGGTACACAGGGAACCTCGGGAATTAAAATTTATGAAGATAATATTGCCGGAACCGGACTGACCGAGGATGCAGCCAAGGCTGAAGGTATGGATATCGAAAGCGTGATGATTACCGATAACTACCGTCCGGAGTTTATGCCTACCCATGAGCAGGTGCAGCTAAAAGTGGTATTCGACCGTGCCACCCGCCGTATCCTTGGCGCACAGATCATGTCCAAAATGGATCTGACGCAATCGATCAACACCGTGTCGGTATGCATTCAAAATCGAATGACCGTAGACCAGCTGGCGTTCATTGATTTCTTCTTCCAGCCTCATTACAACAAACCGTGGAATTTCTTGAACACCGCAGGACTTCAGGCATTGCCTAAAAATGTGGCGGTTAAAGAACCAGTGACTGTATAAGCTTTTGTAGAAAATAGGCCCTGTCCAAGTGGACAGGGCCTATTTTGTCGAGCATGGATTATACCGGCTATTGGTAGCTGATATCCTCATGAAAATCCAGAACATCCAGACGGGCACGGATACGTTCGATTTCTGATGAGGTTAATGGAGCCGTGGGAGTCAATTTGTAGTTTCTCCCTGTAATGTAGCTAATATCGTCCGCTGCCCCATTGTGTGTATATGGAAGATTAGCGACAGGGGTTTTGGAATAGTCGGTGAAATCAATGATGCTCCAGGTTGGGTCACTGTCTTTTTTGGCAAGGATAATACGCTCTGTTGCAGTTTCTGTCCACAGATAACGCAGATCCGCTGGAGAATTCTCTCCGCTGGCCGTGGTATAGCCTGAGCCCCGGAACATCAGGGTGAATTCTGAGTGTTCATTACTGCTGGCACTTCTTGTTTTGTAGATTTCTGCCAGATCATGGACGCCTAATACTTTTACATTGGCATCTTTAGGGAATCTGCTGATGAAATCCTGCCAGGTTGCTTTCAGGCCGGGCGATCTGAGCACCCAATTGGTGCCAATCACCAGAGAGAGGTAATTGACCGTATTTTGGTTGCGATAAGGATTATTGAGATATTGGTAGGCCAGGTGCAACTGGGGTTCTGCCTTCATCTCGCTTACATACGGGTCCGCCGGATGCAGAGTCCATCTGGATGCCCCTGAAGTGTAACGGGAGCCGATGGGATCAATGCTGAGTGAATTCATAAATACATTGCCGCTGTTTGTAGCAGCATCCTGCGCGGGCAGCATCGGGTTAGCGGTATGTGACCAATAAGGCATCAGCGGTGATCCGTCAGCAGACAATTGGCCTACGTTAACCTGTGTTGC
Organism: Paenibacillus sp. sgz302115; assembly: GCF_056120445.1. Classification (NCBI taxonomy): domain Bacteria; kingdom Bacillati; phylum Bacillota; class Bacilli; order Caryophanales; family Paenibacillaceae; genus Paenibacillus; species Paenibacillus sp. sgz302115. The sequence goes on along the minus strand of NZ_JBVYOK010000012.1, from coordinate 182,252 downwards.
TGCCCACCCCATGAAGGCGTCAATCTGGAAATTGTCTTTCAGCCAGGCAGCCTGCTCGGGATTGATGGCATAGGTGGACAATGATTTGGGACGATACTTGTCAGGTATGCTCAGCCAAACGGAGCTGTCTCCGTTGGTTCCCCCCTGGTGGAGGTAATTGAGCGCATTATACCTGTACATGTACAGCCACGAATTCATCTCTGCAATCCATTGGGACAGATTGTAATTGTCATTGGGATAACCGGATACGATCCCTACCTCATCCCCATACAGATCTACATATTCAAGCACCTTTTGCAGTTGAGGACGTTGTGCTTCATCGAATACGAACCGGCTGTCCATAGCCCAGGTTACCCGCAAATTAGGATCAATGGTTGCGAGTGAATCCCGCATGGTTTCCATTTCAGCAATTGTTGTAGCATTTGCTCCCGTATCTTCCAGCAGCAATGATACCGTGAAATAAGATGCTGAGCTGTATTGAGGCTGCTTTACCAATAGCTCAAAGGTGCCAAGGACACTGAAGCCTGCAAGCTCAGAGCTGAGCAGAATGCTGCCATGGATAACAGTGCCCGGAGCCGGGATGTTATAAAAGCTTGCTACCGTCCCATCTGGTGCCAGTACAGAGTATTCATCTGTAACCGAGACTTTGAGGTCTGGCGGCAAAAACTCCGGTGTAATTTCCGCACCGTACACATCCAAGGTCACGTAAGCCAGCTTCCAATTGTCCACAGATACATTGAATGAAGCATCAATTGAATCGGTAGTAGTCTGGATAGAATCAACTGCCTTGTACACTGGCGGAGTTGCTGTTGGTACAGGTGAAGCGGATGGAGCAGGTGTTTCTGTTGGTACAGGTGAAGCAGATGGAGCAGATGTTGCTGTTGGTGCAGGTGAAGCGGATGGAACTGGTGAAGCTGTTGGTGCAGGTGAAGCAGATGGAGCAGGTGAAGCTGTTGATGCAGGTGAAGCGGATGGAGCAGATGTTGCTGTTGGTACAGGTGAAGCGGATGGAGCAGATGTTGCTGTTGGTACAGGTGAAGTAGATGGAGCAGGTGAAGCAGATGGAACTGGTGAAGCTGTTGGTGCAGGTGAAGCAGATGGAGCAGGTGAAGCTGGTGGTGTAGGTGAAGCGGATGGAACTGGTGGTGGTACAGGTGAAGCAGATGGAGCAGGTGAAGCTGTTGGTTCAGGTGAAGCAGATGGAGCAGATGTTGCTGTTGGTGCAGGTGAAGCAGATGGAACAGGTGAAGCTGTTGGTGCAGGTGAAGTAGATGGAGCAGGTGAAGCTGTTGGTGCAGGTGAAGCGGATGGAGCAGATGTTGCTGTTGGTACAGGTGAAGCAGGTGGCACCGGTGTCGGTGCAGGTGAAGCCGATGGAGCCGGTGTTGGTGGTGGTAAATTAGTAATAACCGGATTTTGCGGACCTGTGATATCTGTATTTCCTGATGGTACACCTTTGGGAACTTCGGATTCCTCCGGCAATTGCTTCGTTGATGTATCTTCCGGCAATCCATTTCCTTGTTCGAGCAGGTTTTGTATCCGCGAGGGCTCCTTAAGCAAAAGGTAAGCTTGTGCTGTTACTTTAGCGGCGCTCTGGCGGTCGACCAATTGCTTCGGGTTGAACCGATGCTGTCCATCTCCTTGGAACAGTTGAAGCTGCTGGGCCGCCCAGACGCTTGTTCGGGCTTCTTTCGAAATAGTAGAAGCATCCTTAAAGGTAGGCACATGCCCTTGTTGTTGGACCAGATCATACAGTCTAAGGGCCCGGATATACCACACAGCCAAGCTCTCTCGCGTAACTGTACTTCTCCTGTGTATCGTCTGGCCCTGCAGGATGCCTGCGGACAAGAGCGAACGTATGGAGGGGGCCGCCCAATCCGGCATCTCGTCCGTTGCTAGCGGGTAGTCCGCGTCAGAAACGGGAATGGATAATGCCCTGGACATCAAAGTGCCCATCTCAGCAAGGGTAATTGGCTGCAAAGGTTTGAACTTTGAATTGCCATATCCTTGAAGGATTCCCCTGTAGAACAGGTAAATAATTTCTTGACGAGCATAGCTGCGCTCTATATCCACAAATGGATTGCGCTCGGCCCTTACGGCCGAAGGGACTGCGGTAGCTCCGAATAAGATCAGGCATAGCAGAACCAGGGTGATTCGTCGCGTGTTATTCCTCATTATGTAAGCACCCATTTTCAGTTAGTATGGGAACAGCTCATCACCTCCTTTACTCAGATATCGGTGCAATTAGGCCGATTATTTAGCGTGTCAGGAGGTAATTGAGGGAATATGTTACATGGAATTTTGCAACTGTAACAAACATTTAATATTTTCAGTTTGTCTGATCACAATTTGTGTCCGTGTTAAATTTGACATGTCAGTGAAAACTTTCACTTAGTTTTCGTAGTAGTGATAATTATCACGTAAATGTGGTAGTTGACGCGCTACAATGGCATAAAGGAACAAATTTTAAGTAATTAGAAGGGGATAGGAATCATGGCTTATAACAAACCGCAGGGGATTGCCGAAGTCACGGTGGAGAACGGAATAAAGAAGGCACACAATCCGCTCAGCACCGTACTTATTCTTGGCTTTCTGGGGGGAGCGTTCATCGCGCTCGGATTTTTGCTGGATATTCGCGTTATTGCAGGCGCACCAAAGGAATGGGGCTCCATCGCCAACTTTATCGGAGCTTCTGTCTTCCCGGTAGGACTGATCCTGGTGCTGCTGGCCGGCGGGGAACTGCTGACAGGAAATATGATGGCGGTGCCGCTTGCTTTTATGGCGAAGAAGATTTCTCTCTGGGAAGTCATTAAGAACCTGGTGCTCATTACAATCAGCAATCTGGCGGGTGCCTTGTTCGTCGCTTATTTCTTCGGTCACGTCGTGGGCCTCACCTCAGATGGCGTATATCTGGACAAACTCGTTGATATGGCCGGCCACAAGATTGATGCCAGCTTTCTGCAGGCTTTTATCTCCGGTATAGGTTGTAACTGGCTCGTTGCTTTGGCGGTGTGGCTCTCTTACGGGGCAGATAATTTCAGCGGAAAAATTCTCGGGATCTGGTTCCCAACCATGGCGTTTGTAGCCATCGGCTTCCAGCACGTTGTAGCCAATATGTTCCTTATCCCTGCTGCTATATTTGAAGGACACTTCACCTGGGGCCAATATTTCGGCAATTTTGCTCCGGTCTGGCTGGGCAATCTCACAGGCGGTGCAATCTTCGTCGCATTCGCTTACTGGATGGCTTATCTGCGCAAGGCGCCAGCGGCTGCTCCATCCGTGGAAGGCATCTCCGCTGCCGGTGTGAAGAAACACGCATAAATATTTCCGGCTCACATGAGCTGAGATGATGATAGAGACACTCTTCGGAATTTTTCGGGGAGTGTTTTTTGCGTGGAAGGATGGTCTGCAGACGCAAAATTCGCCGTGCTTTCCGACTCGGGGGAACGAAATCGGGCTCACGGCGAATTCAGGCGAGTTCATAGGGAGTGTTTCATAAGCTTTATTACCCGGGAATAAGGGCGACGAATCAGGAGGTTCCGCTTACTTTCTTTACGTGAATCAGTTGCAGCTATAGAATATATAGAATACAACTATTCAATAGACAAGGAGGTCTGCGGCCAATGAGCTTCAGCGGAGATGGGATTTTTCCGGCGGTATGTCCACTGGATTGCCCCGATACATGCGGACTTCTGGTGCATAAGCAGGATGGCAAAATCATTAAGGTAGAGGGAAATCCTGAACATCCGGTGACCAAGGGAGCTATCTGCAACAAGGTGCGGAATATGGCAGAGCGGGTGCATCACCCGGAACGCCTGCTTCACCCGCTGCGCCGTGTAGGACCGAAAGGCAGCGGTTCCTTCGAACCGATCACCTGGGAGGAGGCAATTAGCGAAATTGCCGGCCGCTTCAAGAAGCTGTCAGCAGAATACGGACCGGAGAGCATCCTTCCGTACAGCTTCTACGGCAATATGGGCGTGCTTAGCGTGGAAGGGATGGACCGGCGGTTCTTTAATAGGCTCGGCGCAAGCCGCCTGGAACGGGCTATCTGCAATTCGGCGGGCACCGCCGGCTGGAAATATACGATGGGCTTTGGCGGCGGGACAAGTCCTGAGGATACGGTGAATGCTGATTTGATCATTGTCTGGGGCGGCAACATTATCAGCACGAACATGCACCAGGTGGTCTACGCCGAGCAAGCCCGCAAACGGGGCGCAAAGGTGGTTGTCATTGATGTGCACCGCAACCGGACGGCCCAGTGGGCGGACTGGTTCCTGCCGCTGTATCCGGGCACGGATTCGGCGCTGGCCCTGGGACTGATGCACATTCTGTTCCGGGATGGGATGACGGATGATGCTTTTCTTGAGCAGTATACGATTGGCCATCAGGAGCTGCGCGAGCATGTACTCGCCTATCCGCCCGAGCGGGTTGCCGAGATCACAGGCATTGCAGTGGATGACATAGAGAAGCTTGCTAAAATGTACGGCGAAGCCAAGGTTTCGCATATTCACATCGGCAACGGTCTGCAGCATCATGATAACGGCGGCATGAATGTCCGCAGCATCACCTGCCTTCCGGCACTCACCGGAGCATGGCTGAAGACCGGAGGCGGAGCGATCAAATCAAATAGCGGCTACAGCTCTACGAATGACCGTGCGCTGACCCGCCCGGATTTACGCCCGAACCGGGGGACACGGACAATTAATATGAACCGGATCGGCGAAGCGCTGGAGATGAAGGAGCAGCCGGTAATGGGGATGTTCGTCTACTGCAGCAATCCCGTTGTTGTGGCTCCCAATGCTGACCGGGTGCGGGCGGGATTCGCGCGTGAGGATCTGTTCACGGTTGTACATGATCTCTTCATGACCGACACGGCGCTGTATGCCGATATCGTGCTGCCGGCGACCACTTCATTTGAGAATGTTGATCTGTACACATCGTACTGGCATCACTACATCCAGCTCCAGGAGCCTGTGCTTGAAGCGCCGGGGGAATGCAAAAGCAACGTGGAGGTCTTCGCGCTGCTGGGCCGGGCGATGGGCTTCGACGCGGAAGCCTTCAGCGAGTCCGAATATGAGATGATCCGCCAGGCACTGGATTACCCGCGCAACCCATATCTAAATGGTGTTACGCTGGAGCGGCTGATTGACGAGCGGTTCGTGAAGCTGGACATGACTCCGCAGGCGGATTATCTGAAGAACCTTCCGACCCCCTCAGGCAAAATAGAGCTGTTCTCCAAGGCCATGCAGCTTGCCGGATTGCCTGCGCTGCCTACATATATGCCGCTGAAGGAAGGTTATGACGGTGTACGGCGGCCGCAGCCGGGAGCGGATTATCCGCTGATGTTCATTTCTCCGCCGAATCATAATTTCCTGAACTCCAATTTCGCCAATGTCCAGAAGCACCAGCGGATGGAGAAGCGGCCGACGCTGCAGATCCACCCCGAGGATGCGGCGGCGCGGGGGATCGAGGATGGCGACGAGCTGACTGTATACAACGACAGAGGCGCTATTGAGCTTTGGGCGATGGTAACGGACAAGATGCTGCCGGGAACAGTGATCAGCCAGGGGCTGTGGTGGGAAGGCAAGGGACGCAGGCATAGAGTAAATGTGCTCACGCCGGACCGGCTGAGCGATATGGGGAACGGGGCGACTTTTTTCTCGGGTACGGTTGAAGTGAAGCGCCGCTCAGAGCCTGATACTGCCAGCAGGGTTTTACAGGAGTTATAAATTTGGATTATGATGTGATAACGCGATAAAGCGGTAATTCGTATGCTTGCCTTGACCCTGTTTTCGGATGATACTGGTTAAATTAATGACACATAGTTAACAGGGGATGAAAGACAAAATATGAAGTTTTTGCAAGCTTATCCGAAGGAAGTTAAAGTGTTCCTGATTGCCAGCCTGATTAACGCAACCGGCAGCGCTTTGATGTGGCCGCTTGTTTCGATGTACGTATTCGATGAGCTTGGCCGCAGCATGAAGGATGCCGGCTTCGTACTGCTTATTCAGAGTCTCGGAGGGATCGCAGGCCAGCTGCTGGGCGGCTCGCTCTACCATAAGGTCGGTGTTAACCGGCTGATTGTAGGGGCTTTGGCCCTGACTGCCCTAACCTTGTTCGCTCTTCCGGCGGCAAGCGGCAACTGGTATATCTTCATCGCCGTCATGGGATTGTTCGGATTGTTCAACTCGTTGTCGCTGCCTGCCATCCAGGCGTTTATCGGGTTCCGTTTTGCCGAGCAGCGTGCAGATCTTTTTAATGTCATTTATGTTTCCAATAACATAGGGGTTGCGCTGGGAACATCGCTTAGCGGCTTCCTTGGCAACTATATGCTGAGCTTCGTGCTGAACGGTGTAACTTCGGCGGTGTTTGCCGTATTTTTCTTTGTATATTTGCGCAGGGTAGGTACAGTGCCGCCTCATCAACAGACGCAGAGAAGACAACAGCAGCATGAGCTGTCCGGCTGGAGGCTAATGGGCCAGACACGGATCTATTTGTTCATGGCGATTGGCTCGATGTTTCTGCTGATCGGCAATTCGATCTGGAATACAGGGGTATCGCCTTTTATTATATCGGAGGGCTGGCCGAAGCAGACCTACGGGTTCCTGTGGACGCTGAACGGGATTCTGATCTTTGCCGCGCAGCCGCTGGTCAGTCTGATCAAGCGCTGGTTCGCGGCAACCTCAACGGCACAAATGACTTCAAGCGCCATATTCTATTTGAGCGGCTACGCCGTTATTTTGCTGATGCCTACCTATCCGGGCCTGCTGCTGGCGATGGTGCTGGCTACGCTGGGTGAGATGCTGATTTCTCCGGCGATGCCGTCATTTATTTCGGATCATGCGGACCATAGTGCGCCATTCTATCTTGGGCTAAGCGGGGGGATTGGCGCGGTAGGCAGAGTCATCGGGCCTTATCTGATGGGTGTTCAGTTTGACAACGGAGGGCTGGCGCCAACGGGCTGGCTGGCTTGCGCAATGGCCGTTTTGTCGGTGGGCTTCTTCGGGTTCCACGCCTACATCAACCGTTCAGCCCGTACACTGGACCGCAATGCGGCATAAATCCAGGCCAAAGCACACGATGCTGGTATTGTCCGTATGTAGATATTAGCGCAAGGCAAGGGGTGTAAAAGCGATGAAACAACTTAACAGAGATACCTTTATCATCCGGCCCTCGGAGATTAGAGATGTCCGTGAGCTGATTATTCTCGATAATATGATCTGGACGGAGGACACAACGCCCGGCCCTCTAAGCTGGCGTTCCCCAGAGGATTATCTGCTGCATACCCCGCCCGGATCTCAACTGGTTGCTCTACAGGATGAGGAGCTGTGCGGATATGTCGGCTTCGGGTGTCCGAGCGGAATGGAGAGCAACCGCCATGTGTGCGAGATCAATATTGCTGTTCACCCACGCTTTCAGCGCCGGGGCGTTGGAGGACGGCTGATGGAAGCGATCAAAAGCCATGCGGCTCAGCACGCCATCCGTAAGCTGCGACTGCGGGTGCTGTCCTCAAACGAGCCTGCACTTTCGTTCTACCGCAAATGCGGATTTCAGGAAGAAGGCCGTTTGCGTGAGGAATTTTATCTCGGCGGACGTTATGTGGATGAGGTGTTTATGAGCTGTATGCTGATTGGAGGTAATGAGGATGGAAGTCATCTCGCTTAATGTAGGCAAACCAAAGACCGTAGACTACCGCGGCAAGCCGCTGGAAACGGGGATTTACAAGCTGCCTGCCGCCGGCAGAGTTCAGCTTCATCTCGAAGGCTTCGACGGTGACGGGCAAGCGGATCTGGTGAATCACGGCGGCCCTGACAAGGCGGTTTGTGTCTACCCGATTGAGCATTATGCCTATTGGGAGCAGCAGCTCGGGAAAAAGCTGGAGTATTCCGCCTTCGGCGAGAATATCACTGCCAGCGGATTGCTGGAGACCGAGGTCTGTATCGGCGATGTATACGAGATTGGCTCGGCGCTGCTGCAGGTCAGCCAGCCGCGTTTTCCATGCTATAAGCTCGCGCAAAAGCACGGCCCGGCTGAAATGCCGGCCCAGGTGCTGGCTACCGGGTACAGCGGCTTCTATTTCCGCGTGCTGCGCGAGGGGCAGATTGCCACTGGCGATAGGATCGTCAAGAAGGAGAGCGGCGCGGGCGGTTTTCCCGTCAGACGGGTGCTCTACCTGATGGAGCATGGACGCAAGGACAAGACGGACCTCGCCGAGCTGGCCGAGCTGGACACCCTGTCCGCCGTCACCCGGGCGAAGTTCCGGGGCTGGCTGGATGCTGCGGAGAGCTAGTTCTGCCGCTATTCCAGCGTCTGCAAAAACGCACTTCGTGTGGTTGTGTGAAGCTAATTAGCATGCCATAGTGAGTCACTTTGCCGCAGCTGCTCTGGTCGCGTCGAAGATAGGGCGAACTGAAGAAGGGTATAGCGGATGTGTGTGTTTAGGAGTCTCGTTCAGGCTGGTGAGTTGGGGCAGGTTGACATCGCGGGCAATATAGTCTTATTATTAACTTAACGATCGTTAAGTTAATAATAAGAGGCGGGTATGATGATTCAAAAACAGAAAGCAAAAAAAATGACTAACCGTGATCTTCAAGCGATAGAGCGAAAAAAGCAAATTTTAATGATTGCCAAGCAATTGTTTGCAGATAAAGGGTATCATGCGACTTCCATGAGAGAGTTGAATAAAGCAATTGGCATGACGGAAGCATTGACATATCACTACTTTCCGGGCGGAAAGCTGGAGATATTAAGGAATGTACTGCAACATGCTCAGGAAGAACGAATTAATGGCTTCGTGACTTTTTTCAACGTTACGTTTGATTCCAATGCACCATTGAAGGAGATTCTTACACACTTAATTCAGGGCTTTTCGGAAAGGGTCATTCTGGATAAAGAGTATTTCCAGATCCTAATAAGGGACCGCAATTTGCTCGAACAAGAGGACAAAGATGCGTTAGACAGATTAACTCGTTTACCCTTTGGAGCGATGTCCTCCTTCCTGACAAAGCAGCATGAGCAGGGAAAGATTCGCAGTATGAATTTCGAAATTGCTGCTTCTCAATTTTTATCCCATATTGTGGTTTTGATCGTCCAACAAATGCTAGATGGTCGTATGTTGGACGTAGATACCATTCATTCTTTAACCGACTTTTATGTTCATCTTTGGTCGAACTAATGCCAAGTCGGTTCTTTTTTTAATAATTTAATTCAACGAACGTTAGGTTAATAAAATTGCTTAGGAGTTGAGAACATGGAAATGATTCGTACAGATGGCTTAACCAAGGTATACAACGGAAAAACCATTTTGGATCGTGTTAGCTTGTCGGTCAAGAAGGGTGAAATTTATGGATTTCTCGGTTTGAATGGAGCAGGCAAAACGACGACAATTCGAACATTGCTCGGAATGATTAAGCCAACGGCTGGAGAGGTGAGGTTGCTTGGCAAAAAATTAACGAAGGGAGGGGATTTGTGGAATCACGTGGGCTATATGGTTGAGGTGCCCTATTCATATTCGAGCTTTACCGTAAGAGAGAACTTGGAGTTGTATGCCAAGATGCGCGGCTTAAAAGAACGATCTGCGGTTGATACGGTTATTGATAAGGTCATGCTGGGGCCTTACGCGAAGACCCAAGCGGGAAATTTGTCCTTGGGCAACGCGCAAAAACTGGGGCTGGCCAAAGCGCTTATCCATAATCCTGAAATATTGATACTGGATGAGCCAACAAATGCCTTAGACCCTGCGGGTATTGTAGGAATCCGGGAATTGCTTGCAGCTCTGTCTTCTGAGGGGGTGACCATATTTATATCCAGCCACATTCTGGAGGAAATGTCTAAGCTGGCTTCACGCATTGGTATCATTCATAAAGGCGTCCTTCTTCAAGAAATCTCTGCCCTGGAATTTGATCGCTTGCGGCGAAAATGCTTGTACGTCGATGTGCGGGGAAATGAAGAACGGACCAAGAAGCAGTTAACTAAATTGGGCTACGCTGTGGATGTTGATCATGGCGGTATTCTGAAAATTTCAGAGCCAGGCGCGATTCAGCATCCCGAGCGTGTCTCCCGGTTGCTGGCTGATGCTGATATACCGCTCTATTCGCTAAGAATAGTGGAAGAGGAACTGGAGTCCTATTTTCTAAACATGGTCGGAGAAAATCAGTTAAGGGGGCTAGAGAAGGATGCGTGAATTGTTCAGCGTAATGATGGTTGAAAACAAAAAGCTATATCGCTCATACGTATTATGGGGATCTTTGGCCTTCTATATCTTTGTGTGTGTGATTCGTGCCGGAGTTGCGGATTGGAACACTTATCTTGGGAATGTGGTGTTTATGTTCGCCAGTGTGCTCGGAATTGTCGGCTTTGCTGTTCTAACAGGCTGGTCGTTTGGACGCGAATATACAGACCGAACACTGAAGGATCTTCTGGCATTGCCTGTGTCACGCGGCAAGATTATTGCTGCGAAAACAGTGGTTAGCCTGGCATGGTGCCTGATTATGGCGGAAGCGGCATTCCTATTCTCTTTGTTGATCGGCTCTCTGACTGGACTTTCCGGCTTTTCCGAATCGTTGGTATTACACTATTATATTCAACTAATTATTACGGTTGTGATGCAATTGCTGCTATGCGGTCCGGTTATTTTCCTGACCAGTCTGTCTCGAGGCTACCTGATGCCGATTGTGTATTCGTTTATGGCCCTAATGCTAGCCTTGATCGCAGGCCCGACCCCATTTGCTAAGTATTTGCCCTGGGCCATACCTGCTCTTCAGCTTGCCGGCAGCGGCGATAGCCTATTCCCGCTCACAACGCTTAGTTATCTCATTCCTGTGACAACAGGATTAGCTGGATTTGTGGCAACCTGGGCTTGGTGGCATTGGGCGGATCATAAATGATCTTTGAGAGGGGGGATGCTGGCGAGACCCAGTGCGCAAGAGCTATTGACATGTAACAGTTAACAACAATCTATCACTTAAGGAGGACGATCTATGTCGGAGCAATTATCACAGTGGTTCCAGAGAACGGAACCTTCGCAATTTGAAGTGTACTCAGAAAAGTATAAGGATTTCCTGATGATGAAGCGTAAAGATGGCATTCTCGAGGTCAGATTGCACACCAATGACGGTCCCTTTCAGTATAGCTGGGATGCTCATGGTGTTTGGTCGCAGGCCTGGATGGAGATTGGAAGAGATTTTGCCAATGAAGTTTTGATTATTACAGGTACAGGTGACAGATGGCAAAATGGTAATCCGGATTTATGGAAGACGAAATATAGAGATTGGACTATGGATGACAAATTAAAGATGTATCACGAATCCATGAGATTACTTGAAAATTTGATCTTTTGTATTGATATCCCGACGATTGGAGCTATAAATGGCCCTGGTACGCATTGTGAAATGGGCACGTTGTGCGATATTACACTTTGTACCGAGGATACGGATTTCTTTGATCCGCATTTTCTCATCGGTACCCCTCCGGGAGATGGAATGGCTCTCACTCTGCAACAAACAATAGGCGTTAAGCGGGCTGCTTATTACGCGTACACAGGCCAGCACATCAATGGGAAAATGGCGGTGGAGCTGGGAATCGCTAATGAAGTGCTTCCGCGCGAACGTCTTCTCCCGCGTGCCTGGGAGCTGGCAGAAATGATTATGGAGCGTCCCCGCACCACTAGACACATGACGCATGCTATCTTGTCTCGCCCATGGAAACAGGCATTATCCAATGATTTAGGTTTTCACATGACTCACCAAATGTATGATATGGCGAACGATGAGATTGGGATCCACGCCAGGCTCATGAAGGTAAAGGAGCGTTTCCACGAATGATGTTGTAAAAGTAAAAAATCCAAAGCCCCGTGACCACTGGTCTCCAAGGCTTTGGATTTTTTGAATCCAGCTCGCCACCCTCATCAGCCCAGCAGCTTCCACTCGCTGCGCAGCAAGCCGTAGACGGCGTGGTTCACGTAGCCGCCGGGCAGCTTCTCCGCCTGGCGGATGACGCCTTCGAATACAAAGCCCAGCCGCTCGGGGATGGCCCGGCTGGAGAGGTTGCCGGTCGCGCAGCGGATTTCGACGCGGTTAAGCTCCATCTCCAGCAGTGCGTAATCAATAAAAACGCGGCAGGCGCTGGTCATGTAGCCTTTGCCTTCGTAGCCCTCCCCGAGCCAGTAGCCGATGCCGACGGAGCGGTTGTGCCAGTCAATTTCATGGTAGCCGATGATACCGGCCAGCTCTCCCCGGACCCACAGTCCGGCGGAGAATCCGCCATTTTCGGTGCCTTGCTTCATGGCGTTTTTGATAAAAGTGGTCAGATGGGCCTGCTCCGTAACGCCATCCACCCAAGGCAGCCACTGCCTGAGCCGGGCCCGCGAGCGCTCCACCAGTGCGAACATGTGGCGCGCGTGCTCCGGCATGAGCAGTTTCAGCATAAGCTCCTCATCAATGACATAATTAAACATGCGGCTGCCCCCTCTGCGATGCAAGGTCCATCTAGTTAACGTTTCTTCCATTCCAGCGCGTAGATGTCTTCCTCCAGCGATTGCATCCGCTGATCTACGAGGGTCCGGCAGTCGCTGAGCGCCCCGTTATAAATCGCCGGACCCAGCTCTTTTAAGAAAAACTCCAGCAGATTGTCTGCCGCCAGATGGCCGATTTCCTCCCCACGCTCAGATTCGAAATAGGCGCGGATATTCTCTGTAATGATCTCCCGCTGCTCTTTGGGCAGCTTGATTGGCTTCATAAATAAGTCCCCCCTTTATGCAGTTATGCAGATACAAAAACCTATACCTCTCATGCTACTCCATCCCCCGGAAATAAGTCAAAGCACCGGATGCGAAGGAGTGTCCGCAGCACGGCAGCCGGCCAATTCTTCCTGAGTTTTATTGAACATTCCCCGGTTAACGGGTATATTAAGAGGAAACATGTTCATAACAAGGAAGTAGTTATATTACAGAATGAAAGGTTGATAACTGTGGAGAACCATGGAACACCCTCCAATTTCATCAAGAATGTCATTACCGAAGATTTGAGCTCGGGCAAAGTGAAGGAAGTGGTTACCCGCTTTCCGCCGGAGCCGAACGGTTATTTACATATCGGGCATGCCAAAGCGATCTGGATTAACTTCACCCTGGCCGATGAATTCGGCGGCAAGACCAATCTGAGATTTGACGACACCAATCCGCTCAAAGAGGATACGGAATATGTGAACTCCATTCAGGAGGACGTGAAATGGCTTGGCTATGAATGGGACGAGCTGCGTTTTGCCTCGGATTATTTCGGAGAGATGTACGAACGGGCGGAGCTGCTGATTCAAAAAGGCAAAGCTTACGTGGACGACCTTACCGCTGAGCAAATCCGTGAGTATCGCGGTACGCTGACAGAGCCGGGAGTGAACAGTCCGCACCGGGAGCGCGGTATCCAAGAGAACCTGGAGCTGTTCCGCCGCATGCGTGCAGGAGAATTCAAGGATGGGGAAAAGGTGCTCCGCGCCAAAATCGACATGTCCTCGCCAAACATCAACCTGCGTGATCCGGTCATTTACCGGATTTCCCACTCACATCATCACAATACGGGAGATGCCTGGTGCATTTATCCGATGTATACCTTTGCCCATCCGCTTGAGGATGCAATTGAGCACGTGACGCATTCCCTTTGTTCCTTGGAGTTTGAGGATCAGCGTCCGTTCTATGACTGGGTGGTAGCGGAATGTGAAATGCCTGCTGCACCGCATCAATATGAATTTGGCCGCCTCAACCTGGCCCAGACGGTAACCAGTAAGCGCAAGCTGAAGCTGCTTGTGGATGAGGGCCATGTCGACGGCTGGGATGATCCCCGCATGCCGACGATTTCCGGGCTGCGCCGCCGTGGATATACGCCGGAAGCAATCCGCAGCTTCGTGCATGAGACCGGTATTTCCAAGAGCCAGGGTCTGGTGGACCTGCAAATGCTGGAGCATTTCATCCGTGAGGACCTCAAGCTGACCGTTCCCCGGACGATGTCAGTGCTGCGGCCGCTCAAGGTGGTCATCACCAACTACCCGGAAGGTGAAACGGAATGGTTCGAGATTGAGAACAATGTGGAGAATGAGGCAATGGGCACCCGCAAAATTCCGTTCTCCCGTGAAATCTATATTGAGCGCGATGACTTCATGGAAAACCCGCCGAGCAAATATTTCCGTCTCTTTCCCGGCAATGAGGTGCGCCTAAAAAATGCTTATTTCATCAAGTGTACGGACTTCATCAAGGACGAGAACGGCGAGGTTGTCGAGCTGCATTGCACGTATGATCCGGAGACCAAGAGCGGCAGCGGCTTCACCGGCCGCAAGGTTAAGGGAACATTGCACTGGGTCGATGCCAGCCAGGCTGTGCCGGCGGAATTCCGTCTCTATGAGCCGCTGATTTCCGCCGAAGAAGCCGATGCGGAAGCTGAAGTCGAAGGCATGGAGCCTTCCGCCGACAAGCCGGAGCCAAGCTTCCTCGATCAGCTCAACCCGAAATCCATCGAGGTTCTTCATGGTTTTGTGGAGCCGGGGCTGAAGGATAGTGTGCCGCAGGACAAGTTCCAATTCTTCCGTCATGGTTACTTCAACGTGGACAGCAAATATTCAGCGCCAGGACATCTGGTGTTCAATCTTATCGTTTCGCTCAAAAGCTCGTTCCAGCCCGGCAAGTAGGGCTGAACTCTATATCTGCAATAAAACAGGCTTGGCGTTCCTTTCAAGGAAGCCAAGCCTGTTTTTGAATGCAGCTCCGTCAGCGGAGGAAGAGCCGTCATCGGTTAGTCTCGAACTCCTCCAGATCGTCTTCCTCCAGCTCACCCGGAGGGTGATAGCTGTCGCGGCTGGCAAGCAGCCACATCGCGCCGAAGCCCAGAGTTCCGAACAGCGAAAGAAAAACCCCGGATTGGTACATGCTCTGCGCTCCGAGGTTCTGGTAGAGCCAGCCGCCGAGAACGCCGCCCAGGATTCCGGAAATGCCGCTCCAGCTCAAGGTGTACAGCGCTTGTCCTGAAGAACGGTATTGCTTCGGCACCAGCAGCATGGTAAGCCGGGTACCTACATAGAAGAACCCGCCGAACGTAATGCAGTGCAGCACTTGAATGAATGCCACCTGAAGCGGTGTTGTCGCATCGGCCATCAGCCACCAGCGGACGACGAACAAGGTGCTGACAAGCGCAAGCCAGCCGAGCAGGACCGGGATCTTGCGTTTCAGGAAGCGGTCGCACAGGAGCAGCACGCCTATTTCCAGAATAGAGGAGAGGAACACGGCCAGGCCGATCATCGTCTTGCTACCTCCAAGCTCTGTGATGTAGAGCGATACGAAGGTGTTGTTCATTGTGTTGGCGATGGAGACCAGAATGCCGAAGAAGATAAAACTCAGAAAGAACGGATGATAAAAGATTTGCCCGAAGCCCTTGAACGGAAACGGTGCAATTCCGATGGAATGATTGCGCCGCCTCGGCAGCACAGCCAGTGAAATCATGGCCGCAAGCAGCAGCGCGGCGAAGAGATAGGTCAATACGGAAACTCCAGCCCACTCAATAATCGGTCCAACCGAGATTGCCGTAAGTGCCCAGCCCAGCGACCCCCATAGCCGGAAAGAGGTGAAGCGGTGCTTCGTGCCGTCAATATAGCTCAGGATCAGGGTGTTGCTCTCGGCGAACAGCGGTCCTTGGAAGAAATAGAAGAACAGGATGGAGATATACATCATTTCATATGTATTTGCTCGAAATACAAGCTGGGATAACACCAGCGTCCCTGCCAGCATAAGCAGGACGATCTGCCGGATATTCTGACAGCGGTCGGTCCAGATGCCCCAGAAGGGATTGGCAATGATAGAGACAAGCGCTCCCACCGACATTAAGCTCCCGATCTCCAGCTTGTTCATCCCCACTTCCTGCAGGTATAGTGGAAAGAAGCTGGTGAATAGGACGACTGTTCCATACAAGAAGAAGTTGAACCACCTCAAGGAGGTGAAGGAAAACTGCTTATCAGGGTTCTCCCGCAAATTGGGCACTCCTTTCCTGCAAATGCCTTGCATTCATTAGGGGCAGCCCCGAACAGGCTGCTTCTATCACTGTAACATTTGTTGAAAAGGGATACAAACCAACTTTTAAGGATATTTTCAAATAATTAGGAAAGTGGTGGTGAAATGGAGATTACCGGTGTTATTTTGGCAGGAGGAACCTCACGGAGGATGGGAACCGACAAAGCGCTGCTACTACTGGCAGGACAGCCCTTGATCGCGTACACTGCAGCCCGTTTATCGCAGATTGCAGCTACTGTCGTAATTGCCTGCGGTGAAGAAGAACGGGAGGCCTACAGGACCCTTCATTTACCTATGATCCCGGACCGTTATCCCGGGCTTGGGCCGCTGGCCGGCTTGCACGCTGCACTAATGGAAGCACACACAGAGTGGGTCGTTCTGCTGGCCTGTGATCTGCCTTTTGCTTCAGAAGGGCTGCTTCGGCATATGCTGGCGCTTATCGCTGGCGGGACTGCTGCCCAGGCAATCATGCCAGTTACATCCGAAGGCAAAGTCCAGCCGCTGCTGGCGTTCTATCACCGGAGCATCCTGCCAGTTCTTGAAGAGGCGCTGAAGCGGAATGAGCTGCGGGTAATGGATTTTCTTGCCGGACTCGCGGTACATTATGTTCATGAAGGAGACTATCCCGAGGGTCCGGGAACACACGGGTTGTCCCTGCTTAACATGAACACACCGGAGGATTACGAGGCCGCCCTCAAGCTATATAAGTTGAACTAAAGAAAAAATAAAAAGGGCAGAAGTGACGGAGGGGAAGTTTGGATACTTACGGAGCGGAAGCGACCGCCTGAGAGCTTTCCGTAGGAAAGCTGGCATCGTAAGCATAAGCTGTCTGCGGATTTCAACCGCGAAGAGCGGTAACAATCAAGAAATCTGCAGGCGGGCAGCGGCCGGAAGTCCAAACATTCCACGCAGTTACGACCAGACCTCAATATGAAAATCTATAGTTCAACTTATATAGCTACAGATCAAAGATAAAGACAGAGGATTCTCCCGGGCACAGGCAGCATGCTGTTTAACTTCAGTTTAAATAGCTAAGTTAATGTGTTAATTAAGGCGGAAGGAGAGGCTACCTTTCCTGATATCTATCCGCAGAAAAGGGGATCTTCCATGAAAACCAATGAACCTGCCAAGAAGCAGGGAGCGGCTATGAAGCCGTTTCTGAAGCTGCTGCATGGCACTAAACCTTCCTATGGACTATTGGCACTGGCTGTTGCGCTCAGCATGATATCGACCCTGGTGGGGTTAGTTATTCCTATGTTCACCAAGAATCTCGTTGACGGCTTCTCGCTTGCGTCGATCAGCAGGCTGCAGATTGCCGGAATTGCCGGGGCCTTCATAGCCCAGACGATTGCCGGCGGAGTCTCGATCTATTTACTGAACTATGTCGGACAGAAGGTAGTAGCAGGTCTGCGGGACCGGCTGTGGCGCAAGTTTCTTGTGCTCCCGGTCTCCTATTATAATGATAACCGCACAGGCGAGAGCGTCAGCCGGATGACGAATGATACCGGAATTATCAAAACGCTTATCTCGGAGCATCTGGCCAGCCTGTTCACCGGGGTCATTTCCATTGTCGGATCGATTTCGGTACTGCTCTACCTGAACTGGAAAATGACGCTGGTGCTGTTCACCGTGCTTCCATTGTCCGCACTGATTCTGGTGCCGCTCGGCCGGCAGATGTACAAAATATCCAAAGGCACGCAGGATGAAACAGCGTCCTTTACCGCTACGCTCAGCGGCGTGCTGTCCGAAATCCGGCTAGTGAAATCCTCCGGTGCTGAGGAGCGGGAATATGAAGCCGGACGTACCGGAATTATGAATTTGCTGTCCTTTGGCATCCGTGAGGGCAAAATCAGCGCCATGATCAGCCCGCTGGTCTCCTTCGTGTTCATGATGCTGCTGGTGGTCATTATCGGCTACGGCGGAATGCAGGTGTCTTCAGGCGCTCTGACGGCAGGCGAGCTCGTGGCTTTTATTCTGTATCTTATTCAGATTGTGATGCCGCTAACCCAGCTGACCCAGTTCTTCACCCAGATTCAAAAAGCGAAAGGCGCTTCGGAACGGATCATTGAAACGCTGGCGGAGGATGAGGAGATCTACGAAGGGGTGGAGGTAGCAACAGGAGCGAAAGAAGCAATTGTAATCGAAAATTTGAGCTTTAGCTACAAAACAGGCGAGCCTGTGCTAAGCGGGTTGGACTTCTTCATGCTGCCGGGACAGGTGACGGCGATTGTCGGGCCAAGCGGGGGCGGCAAAACAACCCTGTTCTCCCTGCTGGAACGGTTCTATGAACCGCAGAGCGGTGTGATCAAGCTGGGGACGAAGCCGGTCTCGACCTTCTCGCTGCGTTCCTGGCGCAAGCTGATCGGCTACGTCTCACAGGAAAGTCCGCTGCTCTCCGGCACGATCGCCGACAATCTTGGATATGGACTGGAACGGGAGGTCAGCACCCAGGAAATGCGCCGTGCTGCCGCCATGGCTTATGCGGACGGCTTTATTGAAGAGCTGCCGGACGGCTATAATACGGATGTCGGCGAACGCGGGGTGAAGCTGTCCGGCGGACAGCGCCAGCGGATTGCCATTGCCCGGGCGCTGCTGCGCGATCCCAAGATACTAATGCTAGACGAAGCCACCTCAAGTCTCGACAGCCAGTCCGAGGCGGTGGTGCAGAAGGCCTTGTCTAACCTGATGCAGGGCCGGACCACGATTGTCATTGCCCACCGGCTGGCTACCGTGGTGAATGCGGATCAGATTATTTTTATGGAAAAGGGCCGGATTACCGGCAGAGGAACACATGAGGAGCTGCTGCAGAAGCATGAGCTGTACCGGGAATTCGCTGCCCAACAGCTTCAAATGAATACACCTGAGCTTCCAGGCGGCGGTGAAGAGGAGGGTTCCGCAGCAAATGGCCAAAATATTAGTAGTGGACGACGATCCGCACATCCGCGAATTGGTGGAAGTCTTCTTGAGGGCTGAAGGCATGGAGGACATATATAGCGCCTCTGATGGGGTGGAGGCGCTGAGGCTCCTCGAAGATACCGCTGTAGATATGGCCGTCATTGATATCATGATGCCCAACATGGATGGCTGGGAGCTGTGCCGGGAGCTGCGACGAAGCTATGATATTCCGATTCTGATGCTGACGGCCAAAAGCGAAACCTCGCAGATCGTCAAGGGCTTCGAGCTGGGGACCGATGATTATCTGGTGAAGCCCTTTGAACCGCCGGTGCTGATCGCCCGGATCAAAGCATTGCTGAAGCGGTATCAGATTTCCGCTGCCCAGAGCGTCAATGTCGGCCATTTGCGCATGAACCGCAGAACCTACGAGGTAGTCTCGGATGAGGGTAACATCACGCTGCCGCTTAAGGAATTTGAGCTGCTGTTCAAGCTTGCCAGCTACCCGGGGCAGACGCTGACGCGCGACCGGCTGATTGAAGAGATCTGGGGTTATGATTTTGAAGGCAACGAACGCACACTGGATGTGCATGTAGGCCGCTTGCGTGAGCGTTTTCCCCAGGAGGAATATGGCTTTGCCATCCGCACGGTCCGCGGTCTTGGCTACCGGCTGGAGGGGGAGATGGGATGAATAAGTTTTGGCAGGTGAGCAAGGTTGTTTTGGGCATTTCAGCATGGCTGGCGGTGCTCTTCGTTACATGGAATGGCGGCTATTTCGGAACCAGGCTGATGGTGCAGAGGTTCGGCTGGACGCTCTCAGCCTATGAAACCCAGCTGCTTATTATGGGGGGACAGGTCATCATCCTTGTCTGTATTGCGGGTATTATCAGCTTCGCCACCCGTGGTAAAGAGAGGTCGTTCTACATTCCGATCCTTACAGCCATGCGACAAATCTCCAAGGGCAATTTCAAGGTGGAGCTGGATAGCAGGAATTATAGACAGTTTGGCGGAATCGTGGAGGGCATTAACGAAATGGCCAGCGAGCTGAGCCGGATGGAAACCATGCGCCAGGACTTCATCTCCAATGTCTCGCATGAAATCCAGTCACCGCTCACATCCATCCGCGGTTTCGCCCGTGCCCTGCGGGATGAAGGGCTGAGTGCGGAGAACAGGAAGCATTATCTCGACATTATCGAAGCGGAGGGCAGCCGCCTCTCCGGGCTCAGTGACAATCTGCTGAAGCTGTCGGCACTGGAGGCGGAGAGCTTTCCATTCGAGCGGGTAGACTACCGGCTGGATAAGCAGGTGCAGGAGATGATTCTCGCCTGCGAGCCGCAGTGGCTGGGCAAGAACATCAATGTGGAGGCTGAACTGGAGGAGATCACCGTCCATGCGGTCAAAGACCTCCTGAGCCAGGTGTGGACCAACCTGCTGCATAACAGCATTAAATTCACACCCCCTGGAGGAATGATCACAGTCCGGCTGCATACCGTGGATGAGGGGATTGAAGTGGAAATCCGGGACACTGGCATCGGCATTGCCGAGGAGGAGCTGCCCCGCATTTTTGAACGCTTTTATAAGGTCGACAAAGCCAGAAGCGCCAGCGGCGGCGGAAGCGGACTGGGCTTGTCCCTGGTCAAAAAAATTGTAGACATTCATGGCGGCAGTATAACCATAACAAGCCGTCCCGGTGAGGGGACGGCTTCGCTGGTGTTATTGCCCTTGCAGCTTAAATAAATCCACCGTTCACACGCAGCGTCTGGCCGGAAATCCAGCCGGACTGCTCCCCGGCGAGGAAGCTGACAACTCCGGCAATATCCTCCGGCTCTCCCAGACGGCCGAAGGCGTTGGCCTTCTTCAGGCCTTCAAGCTGATCTTCGGATTTACCTTCCAGGAACAAATCTGTGGCGACAGGTCCCGGAGCAACGGCGTTAATGGTAATCCCTTTGGACCCGAATTCCTTGGCTAACTGGCGGGTGAACTGCTCCACTGCGCCTTTGGTGCCGGCATAGATGCTGTAGGACGGGAACATTTGCCCGTTGACCGAAGTGGAGAAATTGATGATCCGCCCGCCTTGCTCCAGATGATAGAAGGCCTGCTGGCAGGCGAAGTAAGTTCCTTTTACATTAATGGCGAACTGTTTGTCGAACTGCTCTTCGGTGGCCTCCCCGATCAGGCTGTTGACCATAATTCCCGCGTTGTTGACCACAATATCAATCTTTCCGAACAAATCCTTCGTATCCTTGAACAACTGTTCAATCTGTACGGGCTTGCTGATGTCGGCTTGAATGGCGGCGGCGGTGCCGCCTTTGGCCTTAATTCCCTGAACCGCCTCTTCCGCCTGTTTCGGGCTGCTCGAATAGTTAATGATTACCGAAGCCCCTTCTTCCGCTAATCTCTCCGCAACCGCGCGTCCAATTCCTCTTGAGGAGCCGGTAACGATAGCAACCTTTCCCTGCAGCGCTTGACTCATGTTTCATTCCTCCTTAATTTTATCTGCTATCTGCGAGCTATCTTTCCCTTAATGATCTGTAACCGCAAGTCCCCGCTCGAGGAGCATCCAGAGCTGTTCGAACTCCTGCTTGATGCTGGCGCTGTGCCATTCATAGGCATGAGACGGATGATGAAACCGGGCGGTCGCGTAAAAAATCGAACGGGCAAGCGCCCCTGTCTCAGTACTCGGGTCAATCTGCTTCTGCTGAACCCCTCTGTCGATGAGAATGCTCATCTGATCAATAATCCGCTGAATGTGCATCTGAACCAGCCCGGCAGCTTCTTCGGTAACGTCGGCGTACATCTTGAACATCTCCCTGTCCTGCTCGGCGTAGTGAACCTTAAGCTCGATCAGCCGGGCGATATACATTTTTAGCTGCGCCAGGGCATTGCCTGCGGGAGCATCAACGAGTTCGGCCAGCGGAGCAACAATCTGCTCCTCCAGCCACCGCTCAGTTACGGCCTCCCTTAATGCGGCTTTGCTGGGAAAATGCCTGTACAGCGTACCGTGGCTAACCCCGAGCAGCTTAGCTACGTCGGTTACCGAGGTCTTGTCAGGGCCAAATCTGCGCAGCGTCTGCTCGGCGGCATCCATGATTTCTGTTTTACTCAAAAATGAGCTGGATTTATTCATCAGCGCCCCTCCTCTTGCCCATCATAACAGAAAGTCTGACAAATGACAAATACTCGATTTTGTCATTTGTGATTTTCTAAACAATAAGGTTACAAAAACCTGCAACAAAATTCGACATATCTTTACATTCACCCTCTATTCTTAATACAGATTGTACGCAATATTAAGGACAAATGGAGGAACACACTTTGAAAAAGAGAAACATCCGCTTCTTTCTGACCTCATCCCTTGCTGTGATGCTCCTGGGGCAGAACCTGTCTTTACCCTCAGCCTACGGCGCTTCAGCAGAAGCTGTAACTCAGCCTGGGCCTTCGGCTTCTGCCGGTACCGGGAAATGGATGACAGGCGAATACCATGCCCATACCTATGAATCCAACGATGCACAGGAATCGCTCAAGGATGTGCTGGATACTGCTTTTGAGAAAAATGGCCTGGATTGGCTTGCTTTGGCGGATCACCTGCGCGTGTCTGACCGTGATGATGAAGGGACGGCAATTCCCGGCGGCTCGATTGCTATGTCTCAAGGGATCGCAGCCTACCAGACGCCGGTGATTAAGAAGCTTCAGGCAGACGGCAAGTATGCCGGTAAGATTATTTTCTCCGGCTTCGAATGGGACATGCCGCAGTACGATCATGCCGCAGTCGGCATTGTGACGGATGAGCCTGGCTCAGCAGCAGCGCTGAAAGCCATTAATCAATTTGAATATTTGTTCACGAACCGTGCTGTGAATTTGTTCAATCCGGCCGATGTGGCAGCGTGGAGCGCAGCCGACAGCAGAGCCTACTCCACCAAGACGGACACCCGCACCGGAATCCAGTGGCTGAGCAATCATTATCCGGGCAGCTATGTCCTGATTAACCATCCTTCGCGTAAAAATGGCTCCAGCTCGGAGCTCAAAATTGCCGATGTGCGTGATTTTAACAATATTGATCCGAATCTCGTGTTCGGCATGGAGGGCATGCTGGGCAATCAGATGTCCCCGGACCGCGGGGAGACCGTTCAGGTCTACGGAGGAACAGACGTTAAAGTAGCCCAGGTTGGGGGCTTCTGGGATGCGCTGCTTGGCGAAGGCCGCAGATTTTGGAATTTTGCCAACTCCGACTTTCATTTCAAGACAAGCCGTGACAATAAGTACTCCAGCGGCTATTGGCCGGGAGAATACTCCAAGAACTATACCTGGGTGGAAGGCTCCGATATTCAAGCTGTGGTAGACGGCATGCGTTCGGGTAAATCCTTCTCGGTATTCGGCGATCTCATTAATGCCCTGGATTTCAGCCTGTCCGCTGACGGGAAGAAAGAGGAAACGGGTGGGGATCTGAAAATTACGGAAGGCGACAACCTGGAGCTGAAAATCCGCTTCAAAAGCCCGGAGAAGAACAATAACGGCGACCCGGTTCAGGTCGATCATGTTGATCTGATTTCCGGTGAAGTTGGCGGCAAGGCCCAGCCGGGGACACCGGAATACGACAAAGCCACCAATGATACTACAAAGGTTGTAGCCCGGTTCACAAGTGCAGACTGGACTACCGACGCTGAAGGCTATAATGTGATCACTTACAAGCTGGGGGCAGCGGACAAGAACCGTTACTTCCGGCTGAGAGGCACTAACCTCGGATTGAATGTTCCGGGAGAGACGAGCAACGGCGAACCTATGCTTGATGTGAAAAATCTTACCGTGGACAATGCCACCCGGTTCACAGAGATCAACACCCGCAACTATTCGGATCTGTGGTTCTACTCCAATCCTATCTTTGTAGATGTTGCTCCATACAGTGACAAGCAGGCGGTGGATGATACCGCAGCGGCACTGGATCTGGGAAATACAACGGCGGTGACCGCCGATCTGAAGCTTCCTGCTGACGGCGAGCATGGCGCGCTGGTGAAGTGGGGGAGCAGCAATGCAAATGCATTGCGTATTGAAGACGGAGTGGGCGTTGTTACCCGTCCGGCAGCAGGCCAGCCAGATACTTCCGTATCGCTGACGGCAACGGTTACCCGTGGTGCAGAGAGCAAAGTCAAGACGTTCGATCTTACCATTCGGGCGAAGGATTATACGGATGCCGAAGCGGTTCTATTGGCAAAAGAGAAGCTGACACTCGGAGACACAAGCGCTGTGAAGAGTGATTTGTACCTGCCGGCGGCAGGGGAGCAGGGAACCAGCATTACGTGGGAGAGCTCGAATCCGATCCTGATGACAAGTGCCGGGAAGCTTGCCTTCCAGCCACAGAAGGATACGGAGCTGACGTTGACGGCTACCATCCGCCGGGGAGCTGCTGTGGAGACTAAGAGCTTCAAGATTAATCTTGCCGGTGATGCCAGCGTGACTCCGCTCGCGCTTCACGGTACACTGCAGACAAGTGACGGAAAAACCTATCTTAGTGGTGCATGGACCAATCAAAGTGTTACCGTAAGTGTTTACGCAAGTGTGTACGTACCAGGCAGTGACGTAGCTTATAAAGTTCGTTTGGATGGCAGCGAAAGCCAGTCCTATGAGAAAGATCAGCCTATCAAGCTTACAGCCGAAGGCAAGCACCAACTGGAGCTGCAAGCGGTGGATACATTGGGAAATACAGCATCGCTGCCGCTTGCGGTAAATATTGACCGGACTGCACCTGTGATTTCCCTGAAGGGCGGCAGCAGCCTGACCCTTGCCCAAGGAACCAGCTTCGTTGATCCAGGTACTGAGATTACTGACAAGCTGGGTATCGCGGGACCGGTAACAGTAACCGGAACAGTAGATACTCTGACTCCGGGAACCTATACACTGCGATACAATGGCAGCGATCTGGCCGGTAATGCAGCCCTTGAAGTGGTTCGGACGGTAGTGGTAGCACCACCTTCCAACACCGGTAATGGCAGTGGAAGTGGCAATGGAGGCGGCGGAGGTACGACAACCTCTCCGGTTGCAACTCCGCCTGCAACCACCGTGAAGCCTCCCGTTGCAGAGGTGAAGGTTGAGGTACCGGCACAGCAGGGAGGAACAGGCTCACTTCAAGGTGTGGCGAGCTTCTCCATTCCGACAGGAGCATTGTCTGCCGATGCCACCCTTACACTGAAAGCTCTGACAACAAGTGAAGCACCGGCTGCCGGCCAACTGAAGTCCTTGAGTCCGGCTGTAGCGTTCGAAGCAAGTAGCGCAAGCAAGCTCAACAAGCCTGTGGCATTGTCTCTTTCCTATGATAAGGAGCAGGTCACATCAGGCCATAAAGCGGCCGTATATTATTACAATGCCGAGAGCGGAAGCTGGATCTATGTGGGAGGTACTTCCAAACCGGATGGGACTATTACTGTAAATGCCAATCGTTTTGCCACCTATGCCGTAATGAATTACCAGCCTCTGGCGCTCACAGATTTGAGCAACCACTGGGCAACAGATTATACGGACCGTCTGATCGGAATGGGCGTCATGAAGGGCTTTGAAGATCAAAGCTTCCGCCCGAATGAATCGGTTACGAGAACGCAGTTCGCTTCCATTATCGCCAGAGCTCTGGGACTGAAAGCATCTGGCAGTACGGCTGTATTCGCTGACCAGAGTAGCATTCCGTCTTGGGCAGCAGGCGATGTGGCAGCAGCGGTAAAAGCCGGGATTATCAAAGGCTATGAATCCGGAGGCCAAGCCGAATTCAGAGGCTCAGAGAAGATTACCCGCGCCGAAATGTCCGTAATGCTTGCCAATGCCCTAAGCACCGGCTCCGCCACACTTACGGGCAGCAGCACCGTCCTTGCTGATCAATCATCTATCCCGGCATGGGCGCAGGCATCGGTGAAGGCCGGGATCGAGGCCGGTATTCTGGGCGGCTTCGAAGACAACACCTTCCGCCCGGACAAAACAGCCACCCGTGCAGAAGCCGCGACCGCAGTCTATAAGCTGCTTGCAGCATTGTCGATCTGATTGTGGCAGTGATGATTTAAGCGAAGCAGTTAATAATGCACCAAAATAGCGCCGCCCCCCTTGTTTTGGGGGGCGGCGTTTTTTTTACAAAATTGGGCGGAAGAAAATTACTCAGATTCAGTAAGCACCATCAAAAACGTCAAACTGTTACTGTCCTGTAAGGAAGAGTACACCGCTTCGAGCAAACCACAGGTTTGTCTCCTGTGCACCGATATGTCTCTGGATCTCGTGACCATTCAGAGATATTATGACATTTTTAACAACTTAAATATTATAATTAATGTTATTTTTTGTGAAAGACACAATGTTAAAATGAGTTGATGTTATTGGATGTAGGTGAAGGTACCGTTGAAACAGAATATTGGGTTCATTCAGGAATGATTAATTGCGAATCTTTTCAGGATTATCTGAATACATCACAAAGGGAAGGATTAGAGAGCCATGGTTAAATCCAATCATAAATTTGTTACCACAATATTGACTTTGTTTTTCCTGTTATCTTTAGCGGATTTGTTCACAAATGGTGAATCCAAAGGGTTGTTGTTTGGTTCAATAGGTTATTTGTTGTTTGTTTTTGATAAATCCAAAGTGACAGCGTCTGATTATCTTTTTGCAGGTAGTGTGATTGCAGGAGTGGTTATAGAATTTGTTACTATTTTTTATAAAAATGATTATCTGGCTAATTTGTATTCCGTATATCTGACCGGACTGACAATAATGATTTATTTTACAAAAAGGAATGAGTCATGAGTAAAGTGAATTAACTCGAAAACAGAAAATCTCGGTGAGTTCGCTGGATATTCTTTCGGAAAATAGTATTATGGATAATTTGTTTAAGATGGATTCAACTATTCTGGTGATTGCCCATAGACCCGCTAATATCGCTAAATTTGATAAAACTATCGTGATTGGTTATGGTGAAATAGTTGCTCCGGGTTCTCATGAGGAATTGCTTCGATCCAGTACACATTATAATCAATTATATATGGTCGATGCTCAGACAGATATTGTAGCCGTTGGGTAGTCTGGTTGAATACATCAGTTATTCTTGAATGCATACTTTATAAGGATTAATTTGCAACGGTCCAGCAGGGCCGTTTTTTGGTGCGTCACAGTCGCACAATCTATCAGCCTAAGAACTATGGAGAGATAATTCAACCCATTCCCGTCCAGTAATGATTATCTATAATTTTTATACCTTCAAATCTAACAAAGCATCCGTCGCCAATGGGCGATTGTGCTGAAAACCAATCTTGTCCACATCAGGCTTGAAAGAACGGCAAAAATGCCGTTGTTGAAGTACAGCTGGTGGATTTGTCCAGGAATAACGGCAAAAATGCCGTTGTTGAAGTGCCACTGGTGAATTTGTCCAGTAGTAACGGCAAAAATGCCGTTATTGAAGCGCCACTAGCGGATTTGTCCAGAAACAACAGCAGAAATGCCGTTGTTGAAGCAGCGCCCCCAGTGGATTGTTCATCTAGGCTGCTCAAACACCCGCCTGCTGCAGTTTACGGATCAGTCCGGCCAATATAGGGAGGCCGGTTTCCAACTCGGCAGGGGAGGCGTAGACGTAGGAGAGCCGCAGGTGGCGGCTGTCGCTGCGGTCGTACAGATCGCCAGTGTTCAGCAGCAGCCCGGCCTTGTGGGCTCTGCGGAACAGGGTCCGCAGCGGCACTGGCTCGTGCAGCGAGAGCCAGATATAGAAGCCTCCCGCCGGAATGTTCCACGCTGCGAGATCGGCAAAATGGCACTGTAGCAGCTCTAGCACAGCATCACGCCGCTGGCGCAGCTTGGCCCGCAGAAGCTGGAGATGCTCCTCGTGATAGCCGCCTTCCAGCCACCGCGCCGCCGCAAGCTGCGAGAGGGAGCTTGCGCCGTAATCGGTCTGCATCTTAATGTCAGCTAGCCGCCGCACTACCGGCTCCGGGCCGACGATCCAGCCGATGCGCAGGCCCGGACTGGCCGCTTTGGACAGTGTGCCCAGATGGAGCACTCTGCCTTCACGGTCCAGTGCCTTCAGCGGCAAGGGAGGCGGCGCATCAAGCCACAGCTCCTGATAGGCCCCATCCTCCAGAATAGGCAGGCCAAGACTGCCAGTCACCTCCATAAGCTCCTGCCGCCGCCCGGCATTCATCAGAATTCCCGTTGGATTATGAAAGGCAGGGATGCTGTACAACATAGCGGCCTTGGTTCTGCGGGCTTCCCCGGCAATCCGCTCCACGCACAATCCGCCTTCATCCAGGGGCAGTCCGCTGAATTTGACTCCGGCCGACTGGAATGCATGGATGGAATAGAGATAAGACGGCTTCTCCAGCAGGATGGTGGAGCCGCGCGGCAAAAGACCCATCGCAATAAGCTGCAGACCCTGCAGTGCTCCTGAAGTGATCAGAATCGAAGCCGGATCAGCTTCTATGCCGTTCTTCGCCAGCTCGCGGCTTACCGCTCTCCGCAGCCCGAGGCTGCCGAGCGGCTCCTCGTAGGAGAGCGGCGGCAGTGTCTGCCGGGACAGCTCAGAGAGCACCCGTGTCATCGCTTCGCCGGGCAGCAGCTCCGGGGCAGGCTCTCCAGTACCCAGCCGGATCAGGCCCGGCTCATACTCAAGCCTGTTAATGTCCTGCACCGTGGGCAGGTTAGGGTAATGGACGCCCTCTTCAACATAGGCATTCCAGCTCCCGGCGCGTGCCAGAGGAACGGGATGCGCCGATGGATCGGCGCCGGATTCAGCCACTGTCTGCACCCCTACAACCCATGTCCCGCCGCCTCGTCTGCCCTCGATCAGACCGAGCGCCTTTAGCTGTCCCAGCGCGGTCACCACTGTACTGCGGTTCACACCGAGCTGGCGGCACAGCTCGCGCTGCGGGGCGAGCCGCACCCCGGGCGGCCAAGCCCCGCTGGTGATTTTGTCCATATAATAGTCGGTAATTTGCTGGTGAAGCGGCAGCGCCGCTGCCGGGTCCGGTGTCCACTCCCGGCTATGGAAAACTTCTGTGTGGCGTTGGCGTGAGTCGGTCAAAGTGCCAGCCCCTTTTTTGAGATATAAGTTACCTGAATTATATCATTTGCAGCCTCCATTGCTTAATTTGGTTGGGTGGTGACCCAAGGTTTTGGCTGGTTACTAACCTGCTATAGCGGGGTACTATCAGAACAATATCAAGAAGGCTGGAGGAACAGAGTAATGTGGGAAGCAATAGTGCATGGAATTATACTGGCGTTTGGGCTGATTTTGCCGCTTGGCGTGCAGAATATATTTGTTTTTAATCAAGGGGCGCTGCAGCCGAGGTTCCGCAGTGCGCTGCCTGTTGTGCTGACGGCGGCTGTATGCGATACGCTGATGATTGCCGCCGCCGTCGGCGGTGTCTCGCTGGTCATACTCTCGGTGCAGTGGGTGACGCCGCTTGTGTATGGTGCCGGGATTATTTTTCTATGCATCATGGGCTGGAAAATATGGCATTCCTCCGCCACTGCAATGGGTGACGCCAAACGGCTGCCGCTAAAGGCACAGGTAGGCTATACCCTCTCCGTATCTCTGCTCAATCCTCATGCGCTGCTCGATACGGTCGGCGTTATCGGAACCAATTCCCTGCAATATACAGGTGCTGAACGGTGGGCTTTCGCTGCTGCTACGGCGGGAGTCTCCTGGGTGTGGTTTCTCAGCCTGGCAGCGGCAGGCCGGTTGCTAGGTCAAGCGGACTCCTCCGGCAGAGCAATTAAGGTGCTGAATACAACTTCCGCGCTCCTGATCTGGGGCATTGCCGTGTACATGGGAGTACAGTTGTGGAGGGCATTTTGACGTGTTTGTCCTTGTTTCATAAGGAAATGGCAACCGTGTTGCCTAAAATTTAAAATATTTTGCCGAGTTCACTTTTTATACAAATCTAGTATATTGACCGATGGAATATTATCACATAGGATTACAGATATAAAGACAAAAACCTATTTTTTGGAATTCGGAAGGTGGTGTTTCCTTGGAGTCTACAGCCACGATTCGAGATCAGTTAGCGCAGTATTTGTCAGAACGGAGTATGTCCATTAATCATTTTGCAGAACAATCGGGCATTAATTCCGGAACACTCAGCCGGATTGTCAACGGCCATCAGCCGATAGCAATGAGTCATCTGGAGTTGATTACAAAAGGAATGGGAAAGGAGGAGGACCACTTTTACAGTCTGTATGTCGATGAATGCTTCTATCATTCGGCACCAACTTGGCGGCGATT
The DNA here is from genome assembly GCF_056120445.1 of Paenibacillus sp. sgz302115. NCBI lineage: Bacteria > Bacillati > Bacillota > Bacilli > Caryophanales > Paenibacillaceae > Paenibacillus > Paenibacillus sp. sgz302115. Next base: position 152,085 of record NZ_JBVYOK010000012.1, on the reverse strand, counting down.
GCGGCCCTTTCTGCTGAGTTGTGCGGCGCTTGGCCGAATGGATTGTATTGAACGTATGGTCCAGATCCTGCTCGATAATCTGAGCAATGTGCCTACGCTATTCGATGTGGCCGAAGGGCTGTTCGAGCAAGGGCAATGGCAGGCAGCAGCGCTGCTATATCAGAATGTGAGCGCCAGCGAGAAGTATCAGTATTCCGAACGTTTGGCCGTGTGCCAATACCGCCTATTCCGAATCGCCCTTGGCGACGACCAGAGCGAGAACCTGCGTGCAGCGACCTTGTTCGAACCTTATATTCCCCGATTGGATGAGGCGGATCAGTTGGATGGATTGAAGCACTTAATGAATGTATATTATTCACTGCACCAGTGGCAGAAGGTGGACGAATTGGCTCAGGAGTTACTCCGGCTTGCTACGATTCGATATGATCTTTATTGCTGTTCTGGACAGGAGAAATATAACGAAAAAACACCTGAAAAACCGTTATATCTTTATATTTTATACGCTCATCTTATGCGTTCAAATGTATTCGAGGAGTGTGGAGACTATAATTCTGCGTTGAATCTTGTCCCTGTTTATTCGGATGGCAGTTGGATACAGGAAGACAATGAGGAAGTAAGGCGAACCATAACCCAATTCCAGGAATGGGGAAGGGCCAATACATATTTGTATCGCTTGATGGCGGGGGAATCGGAAGTTCTAGCTGATTATGTTGAATTTATTTCTACTCGGACAAGCGAGATATTTATGGCTGTTTGTAACATTATTAAATCGGCGAATCGTTATAATTGGAATGTCGATCACATTCTGGAACGTTTTTCTGAATGTATGACTTATTCAATTCGTTATACAGAGTTTGGTGAATATAACCGACAAATTATGGAAGATCAATATGCTAGGTTTCTTACTGAATTAGCGACCTATTACTTACAAAATGAACGAAAAGAGGGTATTCACTTCATATTACAGAGTTTAGAATATTCCACCAGAATCAATAACGAGGGTATTGTGCTCAATTGTGTAGATTTATTCGAGCAGTACCGCCATTTCGCAGAAGATTCAGAGAAGGAGCAATACAAACTTCTGATAAGAGAGGTTCGAGATTTATATGATAAAAAAAATACTAATCTTGCTTGCCACGTGTAGCGTAGCTGTTTTAATCATTTTATCCGATGGAACTGTTGTATCTATACCTGAAGGTAATATTCACACGTTAGTCCAAACCATGGGACATGGCGCTGGTGGAGTTTAAATATTTGGAATTCTAAATAATGGATATAAGATAATCTAAGGCCGTTTGATTAAGCTTGATTACATATTTATATTCCTCAAGATCCGATAAGCTAGGTAGTTTCCCTTTGACTATTAAATTCCTTTTATAAAAAAATTCACTATGGCGTCCTGCTCCTCGGGGACGTCTTTTTATATATAACCCTTCTAAATCCTTTATCACGGTAAATAAATAAGGCACTGCAACCATATTGACCACCTGCAATTTTACATAAATAACTAAAATATTGCATAAGGAGGCGAAAACCGTCGTGAGTAATACTGTATTCATTAGAATTCGTATTGAGCGGGCAAGGCGCAAGCTTTATCGGATGCATATGCAGTATGGTGGTTTCAGCCACCCTGAGGTGCTTCGGCAATCAGTAGAGCTGGACAAGCTGCTGAACAGTTACAGCAATAATCATATGAAACAGAGACGGCCAATGGCCTGAATTGAATGTATAAAAATAAATACGATTTAAGAGCTGAAAAAGGTGGTATTTCCCTTGGAGCACACAGCTACAATACGCGATGAGATATGGGCTTATTTATCGGATCAGAAGATGACTATTAATAAATTTGCTGTAGTCAGCGGCATTCATTCCGGGACACTTAGCAGGATCATGAAAGGTCAGCAGGCTATGGCGATGAGCCATTTGGAGCGGATCACCCGGTGCATGGGGCTTGCGGAAGACTATTTTTACAGTAAGTATGTGGATGAGTGTCTGTATGATTCTGCACCAACCTGGCGGCGGCTTCGGCCGTTTATTTTGCGTTCTGCGGAGCTTGGACGTCTGGATTGCATCGAACGTTTGGTTCAGAGTCTGCTGGATAATCTTATGTATGGACCTCTGCTTTTTGATCTGGCGGAAGAATTATTTCAGCAGGGTAAGCAGCAGGCGGCAGCGATTTTATATGAAAATGTTGGAGCCAGCGAGAAGTATCAGTACTCCGAACGGCTGGCACTCTGCCAATACCGTCTATTCGAAATGTCCTTGGGTGATGATCCGCAAAAGAATCTGATAGCAGCTACATTATTTGAGAGTTATGTTACTCGACTGGATGAGGCTCATCAGTTGGATGCGTTTAGGCAATTACTGAATATATACTATTCATTGCATCATTGGCAAAAGGCAGATGAACTGGCACAGGAAATGCACCGGCTTGCAACTATTCAATATTCTTTTCGCAGCCGTTCAGAACATAAGTGCAGCAAGGAGCAAATATTAGAAAGACCTTTATATTCTTACATTCTATATGCACAACTTATGCGTTCATGTACATACGAGGAGCTTGGAGACTACAAGACTGCGCTGGAGTTTGTGCCACTCTATACTGATGGTAGCTGGATACAGGAAGAAGGGGAGGAAGTTGACCAAATCATAGCCCAGTTCCAGGAGTGGGGAATGGCGAATACGTATTTGCTTCGCTTAATGGATGGACAGCAGGATGTACTGGATGAGTATGTGAATTTTGTTTCGACAAGGGAGAATGAGATCTTTTCGGCTTTGTTCAGAATTGTGGAGACGGCCAATCGCTATCAATGGGATGTGGACCACATCCTTCAGCGCTTTTCCGCGTACATTCCGTACCGAAGATACGGTAAACGTAATAAGCAGATCAACGATGATACTCACGCCCGCTTCCGGAGCGAACTGGCGACCTATTATCTGACCCGCAGGCAGTACAGAGGGAATGAAATCTCAATGCGCGGCGTGGAGCTTTCGGCCAAAATCGACAACGAACGTAATGTTATCAAAGGCACGATATCGGTGGATTTTGAGATAAATATATAGAGCAGTGCTACTAACTCAAAAAGTTAATGAAAGGAAATACTGATGTTCAAAGATTGGATAATCGTAGAAGTTATCCAGGAAAACGAAGGGGGTGTTCCAAGTAGCCATTTCTGGCTTATGGAATACCCCCTTATATATGATGAAAGTGAAGATAGTATCCGTCGTCTTTATCTCCTCACTACACAGTGCATACTTAGTTTGTTTCTTTACTAATTGTTCTGCTAAAAAGGCTAGAAGAGCGGGGCGCCCTAAGTGACCACTGGTATCAGAGCCGCAAAGGAACCTTTTATTTTTTTGGTTTTTAATTCCCGTTTTATGTTAAAAATATCGCAAAAATACTATATATGAGAAAATTGGCAATAAAATATATAATAACTACAGGTACTAAATGTACTAAAAAAATCATTAAAGGAGAAATTAATATGAAAAAGGTATTATTGTCTTTATCCGTTTCTGCTATGCTCCTCTCTTCAGGTGCTGTCGCCTCTGCCGCGCCAATTAATGATGCAACTGCAGCTACAAAATCAGATTCTGTAAGAGTAACAGTTACTTTCACCCCAGCTAAAGGAGAATCCCCAATTTATTCTACCCAGGATAAAGATGAAAAACTTGGTCTTGGAAGTGTGTATTACATGGAAGGTGCAAACTGGATGATTTTGTATGGATCAAATGTTGTTAGTCTTTCTGGAAACAAAGCTACCATGATAGGTATTGGAACAGCACAAGTTCAAGCATTCAAATCTAACGGTGCTATACTCGGTGTATATACATTTACTGTTGTAAGATAATAACTTTTATAAAAGTGAAGAAAGTGAGTTATTCCACTTTCTTCACTTTTTTTTATTTTATATCGATGGTGATTTCAAGATCAGGAATGTATTCTATCTGTGGGTATCCATACGGATCTAACTTAAACTTGGTTTCCTCTTTGTCTATATATATATATTTATAAGGTTTGATAATTATTGATTTGGGGACAGCATTGAAAGGTTCGAATCGAGCGTCGGTTATCAATTCAGTCCCATCTGTTGGATTCCAACCACTACTTGTAATGAAGTTGAGTTTATTCCCTTTGTCGTCATAAATATCGTACCCTAAGGTTGGTAGTGGGGTATTCTCAGGTGTTGTTCCAGACAATTGTATGCTCGTTGTAATGCTTGTTGTAATCGGTGTGAGTTCAACTTTATCTAGATTCAAGTCAAAATTCTTATAGGTTCGGACAATAGAAGGTGTAACAACCAGATTATCGGACGTACTCTTTTGAATAGGAATCTTGATTTCAAATGGATCTTTAATGCCCATTACAGTCATTTCCATAGTTAATTCAAATTTATCCGGGAAAGACTTTCCACCTTGGTTACGTAAATCTGAAAACTCAATAATCGCAGAATTATCATTATTACCTTTAAACGTATAAGGGTCAATTGTATTAGTTGTACCTGTTGGCGCATAAGAATTAATGGTTTTTCCATCAATAAACAGGCGTATATTTTCAATCATTCCCTGGACATTATTTTCTAAAAACTTATTATCAGATGTTTTACGCTCAATACCAATTGAAACGCGAGTTCCATCAAAACTAGCTACGGGGACATTCAATGTCAGCCCCTGATGCGTATCTCCTAAATTTGGAGTAACTACCATGCCTCTCTCATCGGCTGTTCTTAGTCCTAGGTCTCCTGCGAAACGAAATAATGTTTCCATACCCGGAAGTTGTCTTAACGATGCTGCTAAAGTTGGAGAAATAAACCCTGTACCCAGAATAAGAGTAAATACTACCGCTGCAGAAATAACGGTTAACATTGATTTATGATGCCGTTGTTTTCTAAAGCTTTTAGATTCTATTACTATTGGTGTTTTTCCAAATTTACTCATTGTCTGCTCAACTAAGTCAATAGTAATAGGGGTTTCTCGGATTTGTTTTTTTAACCATTCGATTTCTTTATCTTCCGGTATAAATTGAGTTTTCATATGTACCCAGCTCCTTTTTTTGAATGAGTTTTTTACGTAGCCGTTCATACTTTTTTCTAACAGTTACAGTAGTTAAACCCATAATAGAGGCTATTTCGTCATAACTGTAATCCTCAAGGGATCTTAATAGTAAAATTTGTTTTTCTTCCAGACTGAGGACATCCAATAGTTCATTGATTAACTCGGAGTATCCTGGTGCCGCTTTCTGCTCTATGTTGCTTTTGTACAGTAAAAGCGATGCATAGTTCTTACTTTTCTTTTTCAAAAAATCCGTACAATAATTATGAGCAATCTTATAAAGCCACGCTGAAAACGAAACGAACTGGGAAAATCCGTTTATACTTTGCAATCCTTTGATAAAGATGTCTTGAGTAGCGTCTTCTGCCTCTTGTTTATCTTTAAGTAAATAAAAGCAGTATAAAAATATTTGTTTTTGAAAGTGACAGATTATAAAGCTATAAGCTTGGGTATTTCCTGATTTGATTTGTTCAATAGCTTCTATAAGTTTGGTTTCATCCTCTTTTTTTGAGAAATTTGTCCCGTCCATTAAGTTCCCTCCTCTCAACCTATATAACTGAAATTGCTGATGTTTTGTGACAACAAGGATTAATTTTTTTTCGAAGCAATAAATTATGTGAGAACCAAACCTAAATATTTCAACAACAATCTTGTTAATCAGGGTATCTTTTTTTGACATTCTTTCGAAAACTCTTTACCACACTAAATTATTAAGGTGCTGCAATCATGATGAAACTATCTGATTTTACATAAATAACTAAAATATTGCATAAGGAGGCGAAAATCGTCATGTATAATACTGTATTCATTAGAATTCGTATTGAGCGGACAAGGCGCAAGCTTCATCAGATGCATACGCGATATGGTGGTTTTGGTCACCCAGAGGTGCTTAGACAATCGGTAGAACTGGACAAGCTGCTGAACGATTACAGCAATATTCACATGAAGCAGAGACGGCGGCAAGCCTGACTTGAATGTATAAAAATTAATACGATTTAAAAGCTGAAGAAGGTGGTATTCCCTTGGAGCACACAGCTACAATACGCGATGAGATATGGGCCTATTTATCAGGTCAGAAGATGACTATTAATAAATTCGCTGTAGTCAGCGGTATTCATTCCGGGACACTTAGCAGGATCATGAAAGGTCAGCAGGCTATGGCGATGAGTCATCTGGAGCGGATCACCCAAACTATGGGCTTGGCGAAAGACTATTTTTACAGTAAGTATGTGGATGAGTGTCTGTATGATTCTGCTCCTACCTGGCGGCGGCTTCGGCCGTTTATTTTGCGTTCTGCGGAGCTTGGACGTCTGGATTGTATCGAACGTTTGGTTCAGAGCCTGCTGGATAATCTTATGTATGGACCTCTGCTTTTTGATCTTGCGGAAGAATTATTTCAGCAGGGTAAGCAGCAGGCGGCAGCGATCTTATATGAAAATGTTGGAGCCAGCGAGAAGTATCAGCACTCCGAACGGCTGGCACTCTGCCAATACCGTCTATTCGAAATGGCCCTGGGAGATGATCCGCAAAAGAATCTGATAGCAGCTACTCTTTTTGAGAGTTATGTTACTCGACTGGATGAGGCTCATCAGTTGGATGCGTTAAGGCTTTTGGCACATGTATATGGCTCATTACATAAGTGGGAGAAGGTGAATGAGCTGGCGCAGGAACTGCTCAGGCTCGCTTCAGTTCAATATAAGCTGCACTGTAAATCTGATCGCAAGTACGACCAGAAAAGAATCCATAAGAAACCTTTGTATTCGTATATTCTGTATGCACAATTAATGCGCGCATACGTATACGAGGAGCTTGAAGACTATAAGGCTGCATTGGAAATTGTACCACTTTACATGGATGGAAGCTGGATAGAGGAAGATGGAGAGGAAGTTAACCAGGTTCTCAATCAATTTCGGGAGTGGGGAACCGCGAATACTTATTTGTATCGCATAATGGATGGACAAAAAGAGGTATTAGATGAATACGTAGATTATATTTCAACACAAGAGAATGAGATTTTTATAGCCTTGTTCAGAATTGTGCAGACGGCCAATCGCTATCAGTGGGATATAGACCATATCCTGCAGCGGTTTTCGGCTTATATTCCCTACCGAAGATATTTTATACAGAATAAGCAAATTAACGATGATCAACACGCCCGCTTCCGCAGCGAACTGGCGACCTATTATCTGGCCCGCAGGCGGTACGAAAGCAATGAAATCTCAATGAACGGCGTGGAGCTTTCTGCCAAAATCGACAACGAACGTAATGTCATAAAAGGTACGCTATCGGTGGATTTTGAGATAAATATATAGAATTGTCTAACGCAGAAAACTACAGTTTAGGTTAGGAATTGATTTCTGTATAAAACAAGCAATTTGGCATAGGTGGCTAAATATGAATTTTAATAAACTAATTACACGCCGCTATGGAGTCTTCTGTCCTAACTGTGGGCATGAGCTTTCTATTTACTCTACATTTTCATTGAACAAGTTTGCAGTGAAATGTAACTTATGCAGCAATGGATACATTCTTGAACGCAATAAAAATTATTTAGTTCCTTCAACTGTCATTGATGAAATTGAGGATTTATGGAAATATGATGAATTTCATCAATTTTACAAGGGTATTCCGACTAGCCAGGCTTTTATGCCCAACTGGCTAAAAAAGCGTATTAAAGACTAAAATTCTCGGTAAACTATAGTGGAAGCGCCATTCACATTGGGATGGCGTTTCCGCTTGTTCAGAAGTTTCTACCCACTACCCCCCGATTTGCGACATGCGCCGCAGGGTGGGGGTGTGGCTTTGGGCTTTGCGTTCCAGGGCGAGGGCCATTTCGTGGTTGTGCGGCTTGTTGCCCAGAGCTTTGCGGAAAAGGGCCTGAACTGCAGCCGGATCTCCGGTCAGAGGGCGTACATTGTATTCATCCGCCCAGTAGAGGCAGGCCTTGATGTGGCCGTCGGCGGTGAGGCGCAGACGGTTGCAGTTGTCGCAGAAGTGCTCGCTTACCGGATGGATCAGCCCGAAGGTTCCCTGTGCGCCGACGACCCGCCGGTTCTGGGATGGGCCGTTGCCCGAAGGCATGTCTGCTTCTTCCGTGGCCCAGCCTGCAGCATTGCAGGCTTCGACTACGGTCTCCAGCGGCAGATAGGTCTGACGCCAGGCATCGCTTGCGCTGCCGATGGGCATATATTCAATGAACCGCACATTCAGCGGGCTGTTCAGGGTAAGTGAGATGAAGTCTGTAATTTCATCGTCATTAATGCCTTTCATCAGTACGACATTGAGCTTGATCGGAGAGAGGCCCGCTGCTTCAGCGGCTTCAATGCCCTTCAGCACCTTGGCGACCTCGCCGCCGCGTGTGATCATGGCGAAGCGATCCTGCCGCAGGGAATCCAGGCTGATGTTCACCCGCGATAATCCGGCCTGCTTCAGGAGGGCAGCCTTGCCCGGAAGCAGGAGGCCGTTGGTGGTCAGCGATATATCTTTAATGCCCGGGATGGCGGCGATCATGGATACCAGCTTTTCTATATCCTTGCGGATCAGCGGCTCCCCGCCCGTGAGCCGCACTTTGCTCAGACCGAGCGGCGCGAGGGCTTTCACCACAGCGGTTATTTCCTCATAGCTCATAATTTCGTCCTGGGGCTGGAATTGCATTCCTTCCGCAGGCATACAATAAATGCAGCGCAGGTTGCAGCGGTCTGTAACCGAAATGCGGATATAGTCATGTAAACGTCCGAACGGGTCCGTCAGCGGTTCCATAGAGTGCTCCCTTCAGCTTGAATTTTACTTTAAATTTTAATGACTGTAATCGTTCGCGTCAATGCGCCAGGCTGCGGCACTTTACCTGCGAAGAGTTAGGAAGAGGAGGGCCACGGGTTGTGAAGCAGAAGAAAAGGACAACCTAAATCATATGTGACTGAACTGAAATGGCAAAGCCTAAATTTGACAGAGTTGCGACAATTTTAAGTAATGGTCATAGAATGCTCACTGAAAGCGCTTAACAAATTCGATATAATTTAAGTGCGGAAGATTCACACTTTTTCTACAATTCACTTTTGCGATGAGCACAGCTATGATACCGGATAACGCGCGCCTTGTACGATTATAGGCGATAAGCGTCCGGCAAACCAATAGGGAGGATTTGCAAAATGACAACACAAACAGTTTCATCACTTGTTGTACCGGAGATATTTAACCGTTGGCTGGAGAGTCGGGGATTAATATATCAGCTTTTAGTGGACTTTTATGGAAGAAAGCCAAGCCTCTCGCTGGTCGCGCAGTGGAGCCGCAACCAAAAGATCAGTGTGGCTGCGGACATGACTGAAGGCGGGCGGGAGTTGAAGCGCTACCTCTGCAGCCAAGAGCCTTCGGCGCTGCCGCAGATCTGCGAGCGAGAGAACCGGGAATACATGCGGCTGATGAATGAGCGTGCAGCCAGCACCATTATTGCCCGTGAAGCGGCTGAACTTGGCCGTGAAGAAGAATTCAGCAATGTTCTCTCTGATGTCTACGCATCAGCAGGGATTGTCTTTAAAAAATGCGGCGGCGAAGCCGATGATCATATCTCCATTGAGCTTGAATTTATGGCGGTGCTCCATGAGCGTATGCTGCACAACAGCTTCTCGATCCGCAGTGCAATGGAGCTGCTGGAAATCCAGGAAAGCTTCCTGGAGGAGCATTTGCTGAAATGGACCCCGCAATTCTGCGAGAGACTGAATGCCGCAACAGATAGCCCGCTCTATCTGGGACTCAGCCACATGCTGGAAGAATTTCTGCCGTATGATCTGCAAATGCTACGGGCTTGGAAGGCCTCGCTGGAGAGCAGCGCGACTGCTACGGCTTAGGCTGGAAATAAAGAATATACGAGGATTGAAATAAAGAATCAGCATGTTATAATAGAGCCAGAATAAGCGTAAAATAAAGAGAACCGTGCGCTAACACGGTCCTCAGTTGCAACAGCCGCTTTTAAGGGCGGTGGCTTAAAAGGTGTTTACGGACAGAATTAGACCGCTTCCTTTGGACAGGGCGGTCTATTTCTTTTTGAGGTAGTTCAGCAGAGCTATGATGAACATGCCGAACATGAACATCAGGGACAACGCTTGGTAAACCTCCATTGGCATCACCTCCCTTCCGGGAGAGTAGCCGACCGCCCATATTAGCCTTTCTATTGCTCCTGTGATTATATCATGGGATGTGATAGCTGGCATATACTATTATCTGACTATCCAGTTACCTCAGGTAATTGGAAAAAAAGTTTTAGAGGCCGTCCCACAGTCAATAACGATGACTCTTCGGACAGCCCCTGTTCCAACAAAAGCATATAAAAATGTATACGATGCTCATGCCACTAACGTGGCTTCATTATAAATGAAGAGATAAAGTTATTTCAGATTGATTACACAGTCTACAGGTCTCCACTTACAGTAGGGGTACAGTTGGTATTGCTAAGATCTGGATTTTGGGAGATCTCACGATAGTGGTCGATTTTATATTCAATGATTTTTTCGGTTTCATACAATCTGGAGATTTCTTTTTGGATTTTTTGTTTGTGCTTTTCGAGTATGGACAGTCTTAGGGGTATCGTATCGTTACCAATACTTGAAAGTTCTCGATAACGTTTCATTTCTTCTAACGTCATCCCTGTTGCTCTCAACCGGGTTAAAAATATGATCCCTCGGATCTGGTCACTGCTGTAAACCCGATGCCCGTTTCGTTTTCGGTCAGCATAAGGCAACAATCCAATTTTCTCATAATAACGAATTGTATCTTCCGTCAAACCTGTTAATTCTGCAGCTTGCTTAATGGAGGTTACTATCTCCGGAATTTCCTGCATAAGATCGTCCCCTTAAGTCATAATTACCAAGGTACTTCGCCATTCTCATCAAAGAAACCTCCTGTTGGCCCCTCTTCTGGAAGCGTAGCAAGGCGAATTATAATCCTGGCGGCTTGCTCGACTGAACGATAACCCGTATTGCGATTTAAATCGGTGGCCGTATAGCCGGGATCAGCAGCATTGATTTTCAGCGGTGAATTTTTAAATTCTTTGGCAAGCATTACGGTTAACGCGTTAACAGCTGTTTTGGAGCTACTGTAGGCCAGCAAATTGAAACGGGCGAATTCGGATTCTGGGTCGCTATTTATTGCTAGTGAACCGAGGCCGCTCGATACGTTGACAATTCTCCCGGATGGAGACTTTGTTAGTAAGGAAAGCATTGCTTTCGTCACTGCAAACATGCCGAAAAAGTTAGTCTCAAACGTTTCTTTTAAAACAGCCAATTCAAGTTGACTTGGGGAAGCGCCTCTTTCCAAAGATACTCCCGCGTTATTAATCAAAACGTCGAGCGACCCAAATTCTTGTTCAATCTGCCTGGTTGCTGCTTCAATCGTATCTTGGTTCGTAACGTCCAACAAAATAAAACGGGCATTCACTCCTTCATTTACCAACGCGGCTGCAGCCTCTTTTCCTTTCTCCTCGTTCCGCGTTCCAAGCAGGATCATAAAACCCATGGACCCCAATTGTCTAGCCGTTTCGTATCCAATTCCTTTGTTTGCTCCGGTAATCAGAACTTTCTTAGCTTTATGCATGTTTTTACCTCTTTTCACTATAGAATTTGTCTGAATTTTAGTGACAACCTTACTTTGAATTTACAACTTGGAGTATACTCCAAGTCAAGCGTTATTATCCTGCCAGCCTAAAACTCAAATCCGGCCTAAAAATACGAACTAACGTTTGATATACTGAAAACAAACGTTAGTTCGGGAGTGATTCTTATGGCAAAGAAAGAACCGATGAATTTAATTCAGTTCCAAAAAACATTCCAAACCGAGGAAGCCTGCCATCAGCATTTATACAACATGAAGTGGCCGGTGCAACGATATCCAGCGATAAGTATCGATCTTATCAAACCTTGGCGAAGAACGGTTATCAACATGAAGCCAAGTTGTTTAATCCGGCAGAAAATCCGGACCACCTCAAATGGCTCCACACGGTCATCTCCAACGCAAAAGCTTTTATTGGCGGAACATATCACGGTCTGGACAGAAAGCACCTTCAAGCTTATCTGGATGAATTCTGTTACCGATTTAACCGACGCGAAGTAAAGAGCGAAGTCTTTAATCGATTGGCTCAATGTTGCGTTTCGTCATCGACGATTACCTATCCTGAGCTAATTATTATTTAAGTAAAAAACAAGGCGCCCTTCCACTTAGGAAAGGCGCCTTATCTTTATTCTACAGTTATATGATCACTGCTTATTCATATACCTTTTTGCTGCGGAACTTCATCAGGAATTCATACACGACCGGTACGACAACCAGTGTCAGAAGGGTGGAGCTGACCAGACCGCCGATAACCGTTACGCCGAGGCCCTTGGAGATAATGCCTGCGCTGTTTTCGAGGCCGGTTACGAGCGGCAGCAGTGCGCCGATGGTTGCCAGCGCGGTCATCAGGATTGGGCGTAAACGGGTAGCTCCTGCTTCAAGCAAGGCTTGGCGCGTTGACATTCCCTCTTTTTCCTTGTGAATTACGCGGTCGATCAAGACAATCGCATTGGTGACAACGATCCCGATCAGCATCAGAGCGCCCATAAGCGCGGAGACGTTCAGGGTCTCTCCTGCCAGCAGCAGGGCAACAAGCGCTCCGATTACGGTGAACGGCAGGGAGAACAGAATTGCAAACGGTGCTAGGCCTCCACCGAATGTAACAACGAGCACGAAGTATACGATGGCGATAGCGGCTAACATGGCAATGCCGAGTTGTCCGAAGGTATCGTTGATTTGCTCGGTTACACCGCCGAAGGTGACGGTTACGCCATCTGGCAGTTTGAGTGCGTCGATCTTGTCTTTGACATTGTTCGAAGCACTGTTGACGTCACTCGCAATGATTTCGGCGGTAACATCAACCTTCATTTTGCCGTCTTCCCGGGTAATGGAGTCTGGCGAAGTTCCGTTCTCGATTTTGGCTACCTCGCCAATCGGCACTGTGATCCCAAGCGGAGAGGTTAGCGTAGCGTCTTGCATTTCCTTAATGCTGCTGTATTTGTCTTTGTCAGTCTCAATATAGACTTTATAATTTTTGCCGTCCATCGCTACCTCTGTCAGGACAGGGCGGGTACCGGCAGGACTGAGCTTCATTGCAATTTGTCCGGCAGTAAGGCCGAGGGAGCTGAGCTTTGCCTGATCAGCTACGATTGTATATTGATCATAAGCTTCGGCTAGACTGGTCTTTCCATCCTTGAAGTTGGCAGTGTCTGCTTGCACGATTCCGGCAATTTCGTCGGCTACCGGCTTCAACTGTTCAAGACTGTCGCCAAAAATATTAACGGTCAGCGTGTTGCCGCCAAGACCCCCGCCTGACATGCCGGACATATCACCCCACACGCCTTCCGGCACCTCTTTGGTCAAGCCTTCAATCAGCTTTTCTTTTACGGTATCAAAATCCGGAGTGTCGCTTTTAAAGGTGATGTAGAAGAGGCCAGAATTAGAGCCGCCCATACCGAACGGGCTGCTGCCCCCGATGGAATATTGCATTTTATCCAAATACTTTTTATCCATATACTTCTGGTCCATGATATATTTCTCGGCCTTCAGCCCCAGGTTCTGTACATCTTTCAGTGTCTGGCCCGCCTTCGGCGAGAAGGTGAGCATTACGTTCTTCTCCTCCTGGGAAGGCATGAAGCTGACGCCAATCGGTTTGATCAGGAACAGGCTGCCGACCAGCAGAAGCACGGCAACGCCGAAGGTGATCAGCTTGTGGGAAAGAGACCAGTTCAGAATTTTTTGATAGCCGGCAGCCATCTTGCCCGGCTTCTCACTGTGGCTGTTCTTGCCCTTTTTGAGACCGTTACGGAAGAGCGTATGCGCCAGTGCGGGCACCAGAGTGATTGCCACAACCAGCGAAGCGAGCAGGGAAAATACCATCGTGAGCGCAAAAGGCAGGAACAGCTCGCCCACCATACCGCTGACAAAAGCAAGCGGAAGGAACACGGCGATGGTTACAATGGTCGAGGACATGATCGGCACGAACATTTCACGCGTTGCTGCGCTGATCAGTTCACGGCCGCGCAGCTTCTCGCCGGACAGGGTCAGCCGCCGGTAGATATTCTCAATAACGACAATCGAGTCATCGACGACACGCCCAATGGCAACGGTCATAGCCCCCAGTGTCATCATATTCAGTGTAATATCCATTTGGCGCAGGCAGAGAATTGCAATCAGCAGCGACAATGGAATGGAGATAATGGAAATAATGGTGGAACGGATATTCCGCAGGAACAGCAGGATAATGAGCACGGCGAACAGGGCGCCGAAAGCTGCTTTGGACAGCATCGTATTCACGGAATCCTCAATCGGCTTCCCTTGGTCCAGCAGCACTGTGAGATTCATCGACTTGAATTGCTTTTTCAGTTCATCCGCCTTATCCTTCACGCCGTTAACCACGTCTACCGTGTTGGCGTCATTGGCTTTTACAATTTGAATCCCGATGGATTCTTGGCCGTTCGTGCGGGAAATGGACTCCGATTTGCCGACAACCTGAATATCAGCAATGTCTCCAAGCTTTACCGTTGGCAGACCGGCACCGGCCGCCATACCTGGATTACCAGCAGCGCCTGCCCCGGTTGTTCCAGCCCCGGGAGCTGCGCCTGCAGCATTGGCCGCTGCGCCTGCTCCGGGCTTTGCTCCAGCAGCACCCGCTCCCGCTCCAGAAGGAACAACAGGAATACTCAGGTTTTTCAGATCGTCAACTGTGGTGACATTGCCGTCCACGACAACCGCTTTTTGTGATTTCTCCATCTCGAACAGGCCAAGCGGCACGCGGAGGGAGGAGGCCTGAACAATTCCTTTAATGGTGTCTTCCGTCAGTCCGTATTGCTTAAGCTTGACTTGGTCGAACTTGAGGGTAACTTCCTTCACATATTGTCCGGCAATCTGTACGGAGGCCACGCCTTCGACGTCCTCCAGGGCAGGACGGATATCATTCTCCGCAATGCGGGTCAGCTCTTCCAGATTACCCGAGCTATCGGACAAGCTAAGCGAAATGACCGGCAGCGAGCTTAGACTGAACCGGGAAATTTGCGGCTTTTGCACATTGTCCGGCAGGGTTACTTCATTTAGAGCCTCGCGAACGGCGGCAGTTGCATTGTCCAGATTTGTACCATAATCGAATTCAATAGTGATGCTGGAGGCATTCTCCAGCGAGTTCGAGGTCAGCGTCTTCACGCCGTCAACATTGCGGAGCTTCTGCTCCAGCGGCTTGCTGACGTCATTCACGACACCTTCCGGCGCTGCCCCCGGGTAGATCGTTGTAATGCTGAGATAAGGGATGCTGATATTAGGCAAAGTCTCCTGCTTCATGGTCAGACCGCTGTACAGGCCGGCGAACACGATGATGATCGTCAGAAGCCAAATGGCAAATTTGTTTCTGAGCGAGAAATTAATTAGGCTCTTCATAAGTTACGTTTCTGCTCCTCTCAGGCTTTCCCGCGGGAAAACCTCCTGTATAAATTGTACTTGGCACTGTCTATCCGTACTTCTTTCTCTCTGCTTGTCATACCTGTCACGAACATTGAGAGCTTCATTGAAAACTGCATACATTCTGCATGTGGAGCGGAATCAGCTTCGTCAGCTCTTCTAGTTCCTTGTGCACTACCGGATAGCTCTGCAGGTTGGACAGCATGCCTTGAATGATGGCCTTGCGCGGATAAGGCATGAGAATTTCGCTCTCCAGAATCGTTAGCGATTCCAGAGCAACTTCTACACTCTGTGGTTCCATGCCGGGATCTGAGCTGAGTCCGGTCTTCATGTCTTTGATAAGCTGCAGCGGATTCCGGCGCGGGCTCCCCTCTTGATGCTCTACCCAGTCCGCCAGAACGGCGGAGGAGATCAAGGGTACAGGCCTTCCGGCGAGCAGGCCGGCTGCAGCAACATCCAATAGATCCACAAGGTGATCAGCAAGGCGCGGAATCGAAACTGCGGACTCATGATTGTAAAGAACCCAGATGTAAGAATAGATCATCCCGTTTCCTAACAGGCACAATTCTCCTGCATAAGGAAGAATCTCCTTCCCGTACAGAATCTCCAGCTTGCTCAGGCACCAACTGATGAAGGGGCCGTTGATCTTGCGCAGCCACTCGGGCGCATCCTTCACACCTTTTCCGGCATACTCCTGAATCTGCCGCTGCAAAAACTGGCGCAGCTCGTATACATGATTAAGCAGGATTTCAATCTGGTTGCGCAGCTTTTCCCGCGGTGTTCTTGAGCTCTCCTGCTCCTCCCGCTGAAGAGGGTCGCGGATCATGCGGAAGCAATATATATAAATGCTGCGTTCCAGCTCTTCCTTGGATTTGAATGCCAGGTAAAGACTGCCCTTGGATATCCCGCATAGCTCGGCAATCTCCTGCATGGAAGTGGAAGACGAGCCTTTCACAGCGAATAGTTGCATAGCTGTTTTAATAATTTGCTCCTTTTTAGTTGCATTTTTATCAACCACCAGGAAATGCACCTCCTTTCTGACTACTCGGTTCTATAATTGACTAATTGGTCACGTCGATTATAATATACATTTTAAGACATTACAAATTTAGGTACGCAAGGGTTGGCCAGAGGTTGCATTATTGTCTAAATTCCAGATTGACGGCGGTTTTCAGTAGGAAGAATGAGATTCTTCATGTAATATATAAATGTGTCATTTCAGTGATGAAAGGTATAAAGAGAAGGTAGGTTATCTATGAGAAGAGGATTGCAGACTTTAGTCATTATTGCGGCTTTATTGGCCTATTATTACTTTGGCTTCGGCGTATTCGGCAATACTGCCGGAACAATTATCAGTATTTTCTCCACTCTGACCGTTATCTCCATTGGGCTTGGTATTTCTATGGAGAATCGCAATCCCTCCACAACGGTGGCCTGGATTCTGCTGCTGGCGCTGATTCCGGTGCTGGGGCTTGTCTTCTATTTGCTGTTCGGACAAAATGTGTTCAAACGGCGCAAATATGATAAAAAAGCTCAGCGCGACCAGATGGCCTATGAGCGGATTGAGAATGACGCGCTGCGGATGCACCAGGATTGGTCGATCTTTGACGCTCCGCACCAAAAGCTGCTGGGATTATCGCAAAGACTGGCGCGGACCCCCATTTCGTTCAATTCTGAGACCCGTATTCTGACCAACGGTGAGGAGACCTTCGGCACACTGCTGCTGGAGCTGCGGCAGGCGCAGCACCATATTCATATGGAATATTATATTTTCCGGGCTGACCATATCGGGACGCGTATTCAGCAGATTCTCATTGAGAAGGCCCGTGCCGGCGTTGCCGTCAGATTTATGTATGATGCGGTTGGCAGCATTCAGCTCTCAAGAGCCTTCCTCAAGGAATTGAGCGATGCCGGGGTGCAGGTGGCGGCTTACGGCAATTCCACTTCCTTTTTCTCCAGCCGGGTGAACTACCGGAATCACCGCAAGATCGTCGTCATCGACGGGGATGTCGGCTTTATGGGCGGATTGAACGTTGGCGATGAATACCTTAGCCGAAGCAAGACGTATGGCTTCTGGCGCGACACGCACATGCTGATCAGGGGAGAGGCGGTGCGGACGATGCAGATTATTTTTCTGCAGGACTGGATGCACACGACAGGGGAAAAAATACTGGAGCAGGATTATCTCTCCCCTCAGCTGCGCTTTACCACCGGGGACGGAGCGGTGCAGATTATCGCCAGCGGACCGGACAATGAGCGCCGCGCACTCAAGAATATCTTCTTCTCCATGATCACCTCAGCAGAAAAGTCGGTGTGGATTGCCACCCCGTACTTTATCCCGGACGAGGATATCTTAACCGCGCTGCGCGTGGCTGCGATGTCCGGTCTCGATGTGCGGCTGCTGTTCCCGGCCAAACCGGACAAGTGGATTCCATTCCTGGCTTCCCACACCTATTTCCCGGCGCTGCTGGAATCCGGCGTAAAGATTTATGAATATGAAAAGGGCTTCATCCACTCCAAGCTGTTGATTACCGACGGTGAAATAGCGACGATAGGAACAGCCAACATGGATATGCGCAGCTTCCATCTAAATTTCGAGGTCAATGCGCTGCTGCTGCAGACGGAGAGTGTAGCCCGCGTCGTAGCTGATTTTGAACGTGATTTGCTGTCTACCCGCCAGATTGTGCATGAGACCTTTATGAACAAACGCCTGCTGGAGCGGATTCTGGAATCGGCGGCAAGACTGATGTCTCCGCTGCTGTGACAATCGGCGTATCTATCGTGCTTGTAATCTAAGAATGCACGGACAGGCCAGCAGGATAACAGTAATAAGACCGCCGGAAGGAGCAAGGAATAGCTCTGCGGCGGTCTTTTGTATGTCACTCATGAAAATTACAATGCTGCGGCTCACTGGGAGAGCCTTTATGTGGTGCCAGTTGCCATGCATGGTTGTGCTATGCGAATGTGTTATAATGAAGCGTGCTATTGCTGATGAATCGGATTCGGGTGGTCTGACGCCACCGGATATATATAGAATAGACCGTAAGGATCGGAGGGGAGACAGCATGAAGCAGATGCCGCAGGACGACTTGCCGCAGCGTACAGAAGGAAGTCAAGATACGGAGTCTGGCCCCGCCCCGCAAGGTGCTGAGAATAAGGGGCAGTCTTTGCTGCCCCTGTCCACGACGGGTGAGCGGAAGATTGAGCATGTGCGCCTCTGCCTGAATGAGGAGGTTGGAGGCAGCGGAATAACGAACGGCTTCGAGAACTACCGGTTTCGGCATAATGCCCTTCCGGAGCTGAATTATGACGACATCTCGCTGCGGACGGAATTCTTAAGCCGGGAGCTGCGGACGCCGCTGCTGATCAGCTCCATGACCGGCGGCAGCAAGGCGACAGGTGAGATCAATGCCAGACTGGCTGAGGCTGCGCAGCGCCGGGGCTGGACGCTCGGAGTCGGCTCCATCCGGGCGGCTGTTGAGCGCTCGGAGCTTGCCGCTACCTTCCGGGTACGGGACAAGGCTCCGGGGATTCCGGTCATTGCGAACATCGGCGCAGTGCAGTTGTCTTACGGCTTCGGTGTAGACGAGTGCCGCAGAGCCGTGGAAATTGCCGGTGCTGACTGGCTGGTGCTGCATTTGAATGGGCTTCAGGAGGTATTCCAGCCGGAGGGCGACACCGGATTTGCCGGCTTATTGCCCCGAATCGAAGAGGTATGCAGACAGCTTGAAATCCCAGTAGGTGTCAAAGAGGTTGGCTGGGGCATTGACGGGGATACGGCGTCCCGGCTGTACAGTGCCGGGGTCGCTTTTATAGACGTGGCTGGTGCGGGCGGAACCTCCTGGAGCCAGGTGGAGAAGTTCCGCAGCAGCGATGCTGTCCGGCGGGCGGCGGCGGAAGCCTTTGCGGATTGGGGGATTCCCACCGCGGAGTGCATTGTGGAGGTGCGCGCGGCCTCGAAGTATGGCGCGCTCATCGGCAGCGGCGGGCTGAGACACGGCGTGGATGCTGCGAAGGCGCTGGCGCTCGGTGCGGATCTGGCCGGCTTCGGGCGGAATCTGCTCGGCCCGGCTGTGAAATCGGAGGAAGCGCTGGATCATGCGCTGGCCCAGGTGGAGCTGGAGCTGCGGACCGCAATGTTCGGCATCGGGGCGCCGGATCTTGGTGCGTTGCGCGGCACGCCGCGCTTGATCCGGCGATAGAGGCAATAGAGATTACGGAAATAAGGAAGGATACCAATACAATGATTAAACTGGTACCAATGGATGAAACCGCATTTCAATTTTTCATCAGTCAATCGACCCGCGATTATGCGGAAGACAAAATAAAAGCCGGAGCCTGGGATGCCGAGATTGCCATGCAGCTCTCCCGGGAAGCGATGAGCAAATATCTGCCTAAGGGTCTGCATACGGAAGGGGCTCACCTATATTCCGTTGTCGAGGTGGAGACCGATACCCAGGCTGGCTATATCTGGTTCAATGTGACCGAGGGACACCGCAGCCGCGAGGCCTTTATTTATGATATTTATATTTTCGAGCCGTTCCAGGGCAAAGGCTACGGCAAGCAGGCGCTGCTTGCGCTTGATGAGGAAGCACGCAAGATGAATGTTGCCAAAATCGGGCTGCATGTGTTCGGCCAGAACACCCGCGCTTTTGAGCTTTATAAGAAAATGGGCTATCTGGTCACCGACATTACGATGTCAAAAGAACTTTAATACCAAGCTGATTGCTGTTGCTGGCGGTTTTGTTCTAATATATAATGGTTTAGATCAGGCTACGGAAATTATGCGGTGATCAATCCAACCGAAAATAGGAGTTGTCATATAAATGGCTTTGAAAGCTGGAATTGTTGGACTTCCGAACGTAGGAAAATCCACATTATTTAACGCGATTACGCAAGCGGGAGCAGAATCCGCCAACTATCCTTTCTGCACTATTGACCCGAACGTCGGTGTCGTGGAAGTGCCGGACGAACGTCTGGATAAGCTGACAGAGCTGGTGCAGCCGAACAAGACGGTTCCGACCGCTTTTGAATTTGTGGACATTGCCGGATTGGTGCGCGGTGCGAGCAAGGGTGAAGGCCTCGGCAACAAGTTCCTGGCCCATATCCGTGAAGTGGATGCGATTGTCCATGTCGTTCGTTGCTTCGTGGATGAGAATGTAACGCATGTCGACGGCAAAGTGAATCCGATCAGCGATATTCAGACCATTAATCTGGAGCTGATTCTGGCTGACGTGGAGAGCATCGAGAAACGCATTGAACGCTCCCGCAAAAATATCAAGGGCGGCGACAAGAAATACGTCCAGGAAGTTGAAGTTCTGGAGCGCGTCAAGGAAGCTCTCTATGAAGATAAGCCTGCACGCAGTGTGGAGCTGTCCGATGACGAGCGTCTGATCGTGCGCGATCTTCACCTGCTGACGCTGAAGCCGGTGCTGTATGCGGCGAATGTGGGCGAAGACGAAGTTGCTACTGCTGAAGACAACCCTTACGTGAAGCAGGTCCGTGAATTCGCTGCTGCCGAGAACGCCGAAGTGGTGCCAATCAGCGCGAAGGTTGAAGCGGAGATTGCCGAGCTGGAGGGCGAGGACAAGGCGATGTTCCTGGAAGAGCTGGGGCTGCAGGAATCCGGGCTGAACCGCCTGATCAAAGCGGCCTACAAGCTGCTGGGACTGTACACTTACTTTACTGCGGGTGTTCAGGAGGTTCGCGCTTGGACGATCCGCAAAGGAACCAAAGCGCCTGGTGCTGCCGGTGTAATTCACACAGACTTCGAGCGCGGCTTTATCCGTGCAGAGGTTGTGGCTTATGCCGATCTGCTGGCTGCCGGTTCGATGAACGGTGCCAAGGAACGCGGGCAGCTTCGCCTCGAAGGCAAGGAATATCTGGTGCAGGACGGCGACGTTATGCATTTCCGTTTCAACGTGTAAGCTGATATTTTTGATAGCAGAACAGAAAGAGGTTGTCTGGAAGTAGAATTTCTACTGGCCGGATGGCTTCTTTTTTTGCATAGGCCCGGAGCGTACATGAATAACAATCTTGCGCTTTTTACATAATAAGGAGCGTTTTCACAAGCTGCAAAAAATCCTGGCTCTGTACATATAGCACTGTAGCCAATCAGCAGGATTGGTGATATAATATAAAGTCGTATATCTATTTTTATTGTATCAACAATTTAAAACAATATGCTTGAACTTGACAATGAATCAGGAGAGGTGAATTCCCTTGTTGGACCGATTGCAATCCCTGGCGGACCGCTATGAGAAACTCAGTGAACTGCTTTGTGACCCGGATGTTGCAAGCGACAGTAAGAAACTGAGGGACTATTCCAAAGAACAATCCGATTTGCAGCCCGCCTTTGAGGCGTATGCCGAATATAAAAATGTAATGGAAGAGCTTGAAGCCGCAAAGATGATGCAGGCCGAAAAGCTTGATGATGAAATGAAGGAAATGGTCAAGATGGAAATCGACGATCTTTCCTCACGCCAGGTTGCGCTGGAGGAGAAAATACGCCTCCTGCTGCTGCCGAAGGACCCTAATGACGATAAGAACGTGATCGTGGAAATCCGCGGCGCAGCCGGGGGAGATGAGGCGGCATTGTTCGCTTCTGATCTGTACCGGATGTACACCCGCTATGCGGATGCCCAAGGCTGGCGCGTCGAGCTGATGGACGTCAATACGAATGACCTCGGCGGCTTCAAAGAGGTTATCTTCATGATCAATGGACGCGGCGCTTACAGCAAAATGAAATTCGAAAGCGGCGCACACCGCGTTCAGCGTATTCCGACTACCGAATCCGGCGGACGGATTCATACTTCGACCTCCACGGTGTCGGTTATGCCTGAAGCGGAAGAGTTCGAAATTGAAATTCTCGACAAGGATATCCGCGTAGATACCTTCTGCTCCAGCGGCGCGGGCGGCCAGTCGGTTAATACAACCAAATCCGCAGTCCGTGTGACCCATGTGCCTACCGGTATTGTAGCGACCTGTCAGGACGGGAAATCCCAGAACTCCAATAAGGAGAAGGCGCTGCAGGTGCTGCGTGCCCGGATCTCGGACATGAAGCGCCAGGAGGAAGAAGCAAAGTATGCCGGAGAACGCAAGAGCAAAGTCGGAACCGGCGACCGCAGCGAGCGGATTCGCACCTACAATTTCCCACAGAGCCGTGTAACCGATCATCGTATCGGCCTTACCCTGCACCGTCTGGATCAGGTGATGAACGGAGACATTACGGAAATTATCTCGGCATTGTCGATTGCAGAGCAAGCGGAGTTAATGGAAAAAGGAGAATAATGCTTTGAAACACGACTCTTATGTCATGCCTGACGTGCAAAGCATCAGGGAAGCCTTTGCGGAGGCTTCTTCTTTTTTGGACAAATCCGGGTGCAATGAGCCCCAGCGCAGCAGCCAGCTTCTGCTGGAGCATGTGCTGGGCTTGTCCGGCGCGGCTTATTATATGGCACTGGCTGATCCTTTTCCGCCTGCAGCGAAGGCGGCTTGGGAAGCCGGTGTTACCCGCCGCGCGGCAGGCGAGCCGGTGCAGTATATTATCGGCGAGCAGGAATTTTACGGGCGGGCATTTGAGGTGACGCCCGATGTGCTGATCCCCCGGCCCGAGACGGAGCTGCTCGTCGAGGCGATTTTGAAGTACGGCGCGGAGCTGTGGCCGGACGGTGTGGTGGCTGCGCCGGGCGGAGCGGCGCAGGAAGGCGGGCGCGCTGCGGGTGAAGCAGCGCAGGATGATGCGGCGGCTGCGGGTGCAGCCGCCGGGGCACTCGCGGGCGGCATGGCAGCCCGCGGGGACAGCGGCGCGGGCAACGCGCGCGCGCCGCGTCCGCTGACCGCCGTCGACATCGGCGCCGGCAGCGGAGCCATCTCCGTCACGCTGGCGGCGGAAGCGCCGGCGTGGCGGGTCTGCGCCGGCGACATCTCGCCCGGCGCGCTGGCCGTGGCCGGCCGCAATGCGCGGCGGCACGGCACGGTCGTGGACCTGCGGCTCGGCGACCTGCTCGAGCCGTTTGCGGGGATGGAGACGGATATTCTCGTCTCCAACCCGCCCTATATTCCCGGCGGAGATATCGCCGGGCTGCAGCGCGAGGTGCGCGACCACGAGCCGCGCACTGCACTGGACGGCGGCGCCGACGGGCTGGACCCGTATCGCCGCATGATGGACCAGCTACGGCTGCTTCCGGCACCGCCGCGGCTGGTCGGGTTCGAGCTCGGCCAAGGCCAGGCCGAGCAGGTGGCCGGGCTGCTGCGCGCAGCCGGCCACTGGGGGGAGATCGTCACAATTGACGATCTCGCGGGCATCCCGCGCCACGTGCTGGGGATCGCCCGCTAGAGGGGCGATCGCAAACCGTGTGCCCGGCCGGAGAAGTTCATGAAGCGCCCTTAGGCGCTAAATGGATTTACTCCACCTAAACTGCTGGAATCTGTGCGGCTGCAGCATTTAGTGGGATTTTCGCCAACTAATTTCGAATAAAGCCCGCCCAATCGTCCCTCAGCGCGGCATTAGGTTTACTTTTTCCAACTAAAGCTTTGACGAGAGCCAAATGGCGCTGAATTAGCTTTACTTTTTCCATGTATCCTTAATCTCCCGGTACAGCCGGATGTTACAGCATGCATGTCCACTCCAGGCAATGGAGTTCGGCTATGCAGTGAAATTGTATTTTTGCTGCCCCTTCCATTACAATAGACATGACGGGAATTCGGTTTGTAGACATGAAATTCAGAAGACCCAGTACGGAGTAAGGAGACAGAATATGCTTCAGAAGATTAAAAAGATTGACGGCGTCATTGTGGTCATTCTTATCCTGTTGATGGTCGTCAGCATTTTTTCCATATACAGTGTCACGCATGGACGGGAGAAGCTGGACGGGTCGCATCTTCGGATGATCAAGTTTTATGTGCTGGGTATTGTTGCATTTGTCGGACTGACCTTTGTAGATTACCGGCTGCTGGTTAAATATGCACCGTACGTTTATGGTGTTGGGATAGGGATTCTGGTGCTGGTCAGCTTTATCGGCAAGGAGCAGAACGGGGCCCAGGGCTGGATTAAGTTCGGAGGCTTCAGCCTTCAGCCGGCGGAGCTGTTCAAGCTGATTCTGATTCTTTTCCTGGCATCTATGCTGGTGCGCAAGATGAAGAATAAGCTCCTTTTCTGGCGCGATGTGGTTCCGCTCGGACTGCTCACCCTGCTTCCCTTTCTGATCGTCATCAGTCAAAATGACTTGGGCAACGCGCTTTCCTATATTGTGATCCTGTTCGGCCTGCTGTGGATTGGCAATATCAAATTTTCCCACGCCCTGATTGGACTGCTGGTAATAGGCGGAACGGCAGCGGCGGGGATCATGAGCTATATCCACTACCATGATGAAATCAAAACCTTTCTTACCGACATCGGCCGCTCCCACTGGGTAGAACGTTTTGACCCGTGGCTCGTACCTGATGAGGCGACTGCTAAGGCGAGCTACCATACCAAAAATGCCAAGCTGGCTATTGCTTCGGGAGGCATGAGCGGGGAAGGGTACATGAATGGCAGCTCCGTACAGACGGACCGGGTGCCTTACACCTATTCCGACTCCATCTTTGTCGAGATTGCTGAGGAATTCGGCTTTGTCGGTTCTGCGCTCGTATTGCTGCTCTACTTTATCCTGATCCACCGGATGATTCTGATTGCATTGGAGAGCAAGGACCGGGGCGGGCCGTTTCTGATCGTCGGCATTGTTGCGATGCTGCTGTACCAGATATTTGAGAATATCGGCGCATTTATCGGCCTTATGCCGCTAACCGGGATTACGCTGCCGTTTATCAGCTATGGGGGAACCTCACTGATGATCAACATGGCCAGCATTGGCCTGGTGATGAGCGTGCGTCTGCACGGTCAAGAGGTCGAGGAGGAACTACCGAATCCGTCAGTGTATTCCTCACCGGCTAAGCAAGGATAGCCAACAATAACTATAGACCGCTGGAGTTCATCGTTAAGATGGGTTCCGGCGGTTTTTTTATAATATATGAAAGTAAGGACGGCGCAGCCGTTTCTACTTGTTTTTACAATTTCAAGGCCGGGTGCTATAAAATTGTATTTGCACTGTATCTTGCTTTACAATGGAAAATAACGGCTTTGCGCTGTCGGCGTTTTACGGCAAGAGGCCTAAATCCGGATACAGTTAGGAGTTCATCACATGCTGCAGCGTTTTAAAAAGATTGACGGCGTCATTGTGGTTGTTCTGATCCTTTTGATGGTCATCAGTATTTTATCCATATACAGTGTCACCCACGGACGCAAAGATGACGGCCTGCACATTCAGATGATCAAGTGGTACGGAGTGGGTTTTCTTGCTTTCATAGGGCTGTCTTTATTTGATTACCGCCTGCTTGTAAAATATGCGAACTATATTTATATTCTGGGCGTAGGGATTTTGGTGCTGGTCAGTTTTGTTGGGACTGTGAAATACGGTGCCCGGGGCTGGCTGGAGGTAGGGGGGTTCAGCCTTCAGCCGGCGGAGTTGTTCAAGCTGATTCTGATTCTTGGGCTGGCTGCTCTGCTGGTCCGCAAAAATAAGAGCAGGCTTCAGTTCTGGCGCGATGTTGTGCCGCTCAGTCTGGTTGCGCTGCTTCCGTTCGTGATTGTGATCACTCAGAACGATCTGGGCAACGCGCTCAGCTATTTGATTATCCTGCTCGGTCTCTTGTGGATTGGTGGGATTAGATTATCCCATGCGCTGATTGGCCTGGTTGTTGGGGCCTTGGCAATAGGTGGCTTTATTTTCAGCTACATTAACTATCATGATCAGACCACGAACTTTTTGAGTAAAACGCTTGGCCGCGAGCATTTTGTGTCCCGCTTTGATCCCTGGCTGGTGCCGGAGCTGGCGAGCAGTGACGACAGCTACCAAACGCGTAATGCCAAAATCGCCATTGCATCGGGCGGGCTCAGCGGGGAAGGGTATATGAAGGGCGGTTCCGTCCAGTCGGGTAAAATACCGGTGCTCTATACGGATGCGATTTTTGCCCAGATTGCCGAAGAATTCGGCTTCGTAGGGGCGGCGCTGCTCCTGCTGCTGTTTTTTATTCTGATTCATAGGATGATTCTGATTGCCCTGGAATGCAAGGAACGGGCCGGGCCTTATCTGATTATTGGGATTGTGGCTATGCTGCTGTATCAGATTCTTGAGAATATCGGCGCGTATATCGGCCTCATGCCGCTAACGGGAATTACCCTTCCGTTCATCAGCTACGGCGGGACTTCGGTCCTGATCAATATGTCCAGCATGGGCATAGCGATGAGTGTGCTGCTGTATGGACAGGATGTAGAGGAAGACCTGCCCGCGGCGTCTACCCTGCATCTCTAAGAATACCCACATCAATTAATAGTTTAATAGGTTTGCGCTCTCTCTTCTCTGGACATACTGAGGACATAAGAGATTCAGAGGGAGAGGGGCTGCTGGAAGATGGAAATGAACAAGCCGGGACAACAGGATTCCTTGCGTGTAACTTTTAAGTATACTGCCATTTTAATTTGTTTTTTTATGATTCTCATGATGGCCTGGGAAGGGCAAAAAAGCGATGCCGCTGTGGCGGAGGCCTCCATTCCCCAGGATTCAATCCGGCTGCGGATTCTGGCGAACTCGGATGCGGCAGGTGATCAATTGGTCAAACGCCAGATTCGGGACAGCATTGTGGAGCAGATGAATCAGTGGGTATCTGCGCTGGAAGACCCGCAAAGTCTGGAGCAGGCACGCGCTCTGATCAGACAGCATCTGCCGGAGCTGAATGCACTGGTGGCGGGTGAGCTTGCGAAACGGGGCATCGAGTATAATTATAAAGTAGAGCTGGGAGTCGTTCCGTTCCCGACCAAAATGTACGGCGGCAAGGTCTATCCGGCCGGGGATTATGAAGCCTTGCGCGTGACGCTTGGTGCAGGCAAGGGGCAAAACTGGTGGTGCGTGCTGTTTCCGCCGCTGTGCTTCATTGATGCCGGCTCGGGAGATGCTGCCGCGCCGACCGAGGCCAAAGGAGCCAAAGCCGCCCTGGCTGATGCATCCGGAGATAGCCCTGAAGTGAAGACTGCAGCAAGCGGAACGGTACAAAAGGGTTCCGGCGCAGCCGCTGCCAGCGGGGAAGCGGAAGCGCCGAAGGTGCGTTTCTTCCTCTGGGAGCTGCTGGAGAATCTATGGAGCTGGATCAGCGGATTATTCAGCTAAGATCCTATGAATCTACTGCGGTCCATGATACGATATAAGCTGAACTTGCGCGGAATTGCTGCGGCTCCACCTGGTGGGGCCGTTTCTTCATAGTTTCTGTAATAATGCAAATCTGCAATAACGAACCTTAAAGAAAGCTTGTGATATGTAATGACAGAACATCAAGAGAACTCGTTTGCGGTCCAGCGCCGCAGCGGGCAAATAGATTCCACAGAATATTGGGAACTGTCCGGTGCTTCGCTGTCCGAACAGGATGAGCAAGCCATAGAGGAAGCGGCGGCTATGCTTCGCAAGGGGAGTACCGTTGCCTTTCCGACTGAGACGGTATACGGCCTCGGGGCGGATGCCCGCAATACCGCTGCGGTGGAGGCGGTGTTCGCCGCCAAAGGCCGGCCTTCCGACAATCCGCTGATCGTGCATATCGCCCGCCGTAGCGATCTGGACGGGCTGGTTACGGAGGTGCATCCTTCAGCAGCGGCGCTGATTGACGCTTTTTGGCCCGGCCCGCTGACGGTGGTGCTTCCCGTGCGTCCCGGCGTGCTGTCGCCGCTCGTTACTGCGGGGCTGGATACGGTCGGCGTGCGCATGCCCGATCATCCGCTCGCCCTGGCGCTGATTCGCGCGGCAGGCTGTCCGGTGGCTGCGCCTAGCGCCAACCGCTCCGGGCGGCCAAGTCCGACACTGGCCGCCCATGTCCTGGAGGACCTCGCCGGATATATCGGCGGGGTGCTTGACGGCGGCGCGGCCGGAGTCGGCCTGGAGTCGACCGTCGTGCAGGTGCAGCCGGACGGGACGGCCCTGGTGCTCCGTCCCGGCGGCATCACCGCCGAGCAGCTTGCGGCGGTGCTCGGTCCCGGGGCCGTCGGCACGGCCCCGGCTTCTGCGGAAGCGCCGGCCGGCGGCGCTTCCGGCCTGTCCCCCGGCGCGGCGTATGCCGCCGGGGACAGCAGCCCGGCGCCGCGCGCGCCGGGCATGAAGTACGCGCACTACGCCCCGCGCGGAGCGCTTGGCGTAGTGCGCGGCGCTTCGCCGCAGCGCGTGGCGGAAGCTGCCGCGGGGCTGCTGCAGGCGGCGCAGCGGGCTGGCGAGATTACGGGCCTGCTCCTCTTCGAGGAGCATGTGGCCCTGTATCCCGCCAGCCCGGCCGCCTGCGTCGTTTCTCTCGGCTCGCTGACCTCGCCGGAGGAAGGGGCCCGCTCCCTGTATGCCGCGCTGCGGCGCTTCGATGAAGCGGGAGCGACCTATATTCTGGCCGAGGCCTGCCCGGATACCGGCCTCGGCGCAGCAATCATGAACCGGCTGATGAAAGCCGCCGGCGGAACCGTCATCGACGCCGGATAACCCCGGCGTCCACCCTGCGGGCTTTTGTTGCCTGGAGTGGAGAACTGACTGCAGACAGCAGCAGCTTCTCTCCGCCGTATCGCTACCTGCTCTCTCCTGCACAGTCATGTTTCCCTCCTTGTCCGCATATCGTGGTTGTACAAGAACTTTCGGACCTTGGGGGTATGGGCATGGGCATAGGGGGAGTATATGCGGATTGGGGGCAGCTTGTGACGGTTGCCATCATGGCAATCGCACTTGGGATGGACGCTTTCTCGCTCGGTGTTGGAATCGGGATGAAAGGCATCCGTCTTTTGCATGTGCTGCAGCTTAGTCTGCTTGTTGCTTTTTTTCATGTGCTGATGCCGCTGCTGGGCTTGTTTACAGGCAGCTACGTAGGACATTTGCTCGGACAAGTTACGGCTTACGTTGCGGGTGGTTTGCTTGTACTGCTGGGCGGGCATATGGTGTTTAATTCTTTTCGGGACAATGAGAGCTACAGCTATCGGCATTTCATGGATCACCGGTCCTTTTGGGGCATGCTGCTCATTGCACTGAGCGTAAGTATAGATTCTTTCTCAGTGGGGGTTTCACTGGGGATGTTTGTGAATAGCATAGTTTTAACCGTACTTGCCTTTGGGGCCACCGGCGGTCTGATGTCGATTACCGGCCTGCTGCTGGGAAGACGGGTCAGCCGGGGGCTTGGGGTTTACGGTGAGGCGCTGGGCGGAGCGATCCTGCTAGCGTTTGGCTTGCTGTTCATCTTCTGATACAATAACGGCACAAGATTATAATTTTCATTTCATGGAGGTGGAAAGTATGCTGCATATTTTATTCGTCTGCACGGGAAATACATGCCGTAGTCCTATGGCTGAAGGGCTTCTGCGGAAGCTGGCAAAGGAACGGGGGATTGATGTGGAAGTGCGGTCTGCAGGTGTCTCCGCCATTTCCGGTACTTCCATATCCAGACATGCCGCAGCGATTCTGCGGGACGAAGGCGTGAATGATCATATAATATCCTCACAGCTCAGCGCAGAGACGTTGTCCTGGGCCGATCTGGTGCTTACATTAACAGGCGGGCACAAGCGGCATGTGCTGCAATATTTTCCGGGTGCGGTCACGAAGACGTATACGCTGAAGGAATACGTGCATGATGAAGTTTCGGTGGAGCAGGACATCCGCGAACTGGATAGCCTGTATGCCGCAGCAGAGCTTAACCTGGCGCTGGGCGTAGAGCCGGATGCTGCTGATATGCAGCGGATCATCGAGATCCGCCAAAGAATCCCGAGCTTTGATATTTCCGACCCTTTCGGCGGCTCTCGCGAGGACTACGAGCTTGCTGCTGCCGAGATTCGTACAGCGCTGCATAGTTTGCTGGATAAGCTGGAGTCCTTACGCCGTTTGTAAAGGTGGTTGATTTTTCGCGGCCATTCCTTTAAGATTAAAATAAATATTACCCGGTTCCGGTGTAACTGGCGACAAGTGTGGATCAAACCACGATGGAGCACCTGGAATAAACGGCCGGTCGCCTGGGCAAAAGAGCACATCCGCAGAAGGCTGCGGACTGCTCTTTTTTGTTTAAAATGTAGGAATGCTGTTATGCTGAGAGTAGGCAACGCTTGAGGGAGGCAGAATGATGGAAGAAGTCATGAAGCAGGACTCATCGGAGAACGGGGCCTCCGGTGGTTCATCTGGAAATGCCGGTAAGCCGGCGGCAGCGGAGCTTTCTTTAACTGCTGCAACCGCTGCAGTAGTACGTGAACTGGCGGAAGCCGGCAAGCTTGGACCCGGCAAGATTCTTGTTGTCGGTGCAAGCACAAGTGAAGTGGCTGGGGTCCGTATCGGCACCGGAGGCGCGCTTGAAGTGGCGCAGCAATTGCTGCAGGGCGTGGCTGAGGTTGCTGAGGAGCGGGGCTTTCATCCAGTGTATCAATGCTGTGAGCATTTGAACCGTTCCCTGGTGATGGAGCGCTCGTTGCTTGAAAAGCTGGGGCTCCGGGAGGTTTCGGCAGTGCCGATTCCGGGAGCCGGAGGTTCGATGGCTGCCGCCGCCTACCGTTCAATGGCTGATCCTGTTCTGGCTGAGACCGTAGAGGCCCATGCCGGGATAGACATTGGCGAGACGCTGATCGGCATGCATTTGCGCCGGGTTGCGGTGCCTTTTCGGCCAAGCCTGCGCTACATTGGTTCAGCAAGGGTGAACGCGGCCTGGAGCAGACCTCCGCTCATTGGCGGGGAACGCGCGGTATACCGCACCCCGGAGATCAGCGGATCACGGAATTGCGATTAAGGAAAGGCAAGGAACACCAACAACTGGTTAGTCTTCACACAACATAAACTAAAGAGCATTAGGGAGGAAATAAGAATCATGGAACAATTGCGTAAGAGTGACCCGGCAGTACTGGAAGCGATGGGACTGGAGCTGAGCCGTCAGCGTGCCAACATTGAGCTTATTGCCTCGGAGAATATCGTCAGCGAAGCAGTTATGGAAGCTATGGGTTCTGTGCTCACGAACAAATATGCCGAAGGATATCCCGGCAAACGGTATTATGGCGGCTGTGAAGATGTGGATATCGTGGAGAACCTGGCCCGTGACCGCGCTAAGCAGTTGTTTGGAGCGGAACATGCCAATGTTCAGCCGCACTCCGGCGCTCAAGCCAATATGGCGGTTTATCTTGCCGCGTTGAACCCAGGTGATACTGTGCTGGGTATGAATCTGGCTCATGGCGGTCACCTGACCCACGGCAGCCCGGTGAATGCATCCGGCTTGCTGTATAACTTTGTGGCTTACGGCGTTCAGGAGGATACCTTCCTGATTGATTATGATGAAGTGCGCAAAGCAGCATTCAAACACCGTCCTAAATTGATTGTAGCCGGAGCAAGCGCGTATCCGCGTACGATTGATTTTGCAGCGCTTGGTTCAATCGCAAATGATGTTGGCGCATTGTTTATGGTCGATATGGCGCATATCGCCGGATTGGTAGCAGCAGGTCTTCATCCGAGTCCGGTTCCGCATGCCCATTTTGTAACCACAACTACGCATAAGACCTTGCGCGGTCCGCGCGGAGGTATGATTCTGTGCAGACAGCCTTGGGCAGCGGCAATCGACAAGGCCGTATTCCCTGGCACGCAAGGCGGACCATTGATGCATGTGATTGCTTCCAAAGCCGTTTCCTTTGGCGAAGCGCTCCAGCCGTCATTCAAGACATATGCCGAGAATGTGGTGAAGAACGCCAAGGTGCTGGCCGAAACGCTGATTGGTGAAGGAGTTAACATCGTATCTGGAGGCACGGATAATCACCTCATGCTGATCGACACCCGCAGTCTGAACATTACAGGCAAAGATGCGGAGAAGGTGCTCGATTCCATCGGCATTACCGTGAACAAAAATGCCATTCCATTTGATCCTACCAGTCCATTCGTGACCAGCGGCATCCGCATCGGTACACCTGCCGTCACTTCGCGCGGGATGGACCAGCAGGCTATGGTGACCATCGGACATATTATCGCCAATGTGCTGAAGAACCCGAAGGATGAAGGCAAACTCGCCGAGGCTGCCCGTGAAGTGGCTGCACTTACTGAGCGATATCCGATCTATCCGGGGCTGCAATACTAAGCTTCTGCTTCTGTATAAATGTAGCGTTTTAAGAGTCTCTGCAGGTCTGGTTCTTCCAGTCCTGCAGAGGCTTTTTTGTCTTTGAGGAAATAATGATTTTGTTGTGTTGTGGATGAGACACGTACATATGATTGGGAAACGTAGCTAAACATAGTTGTTGGATTGACTATATAATGGAAATATTTAAACAGAAATAACGGCAGAAATACCGTTGCTGAAGCGAGTGTAGTTAGTTTGATGAGGAACAACGGCAGAAATACCGTTGCTGAAGCGAGTGTGGGTAGATTGATGAGGAACAACGGCAGAAATACCGTTGCTGAAGCGAGTGTAGCTAGATTGATGAGGAACGACGGCAGAAATACCGTTGCTGAAGCGAGTGTAGCTAGATTGATGAGGAACGACGGCAGAAATACCGTTGCTGAAGCGAGTGTAGTTAGTTTGATGAGGAACAACGGCAGAAATACCGTTGCTGAAGCGAGTGTGGGTAGATTGATGAGGAATAACGGCAGAAATACCGTTGCTGAAGCGAGTGTAGTTAGTTTGATGAGGAACAACTGCAGAAATACCGTTGCTGAAGCGAGTGTAGTTAGTTTGATGAGGAACAACGGCAGAAATGCCGTTGTCGAAGCGAGTGTGGCTAGTTTGCTGAGGAACAACGGCAGAAATGCCGTTGTTGAAAAAAGTGCGGCTGGTTTGACCAGAAAAACAGCAGAAATGCCACCTGTAGGACCGGGTCTGACCGTTTTTTTACTTCCAGCTAACTTGAACGTTTACCTCCGTTTCACCCCGGTTCCTTTGAGCTTTTTGTCCCAATAGACCAGAATCTGGCCTTCTATACGCAATGTGTTGCACAATGTTCACAATTTCAGACGGAAAAATGTCGAATTTCATCATGAAATATTCATGAAAGTTCATGGAATTTTCAACAATAGTGGTGAAAGAAATGTGAAAAGTATTATTTTGACAAAATGGCATAAACTAAGCCTCGTTTTATATCGGGAGTAACGTGGCCCTGCTTGGATTGATTCTACACATAATGATGTACAACAGATTGTAATTCGGTCTGGCGAAACAGGCCTTCGTAGGTGAAAAGCGCCTTCGGTGATGATATAATAAACAAGATTTAGCCTTGGAGGAAGCAAAAGCGCTTTCTATGGCTATAAAAAGACAGACAATTACCGGAGGGACAAGAATGGGAAAATTGGTGATTTGTGATCATCCTTTGATTCAGCACAAACTCACATTTATTCGTGATGTGCGGACAAATACGAAAGAGTTCAGAGAGCATGTCGACGAAGTCGCTACACTTATGGCATATGAGATTACGCGGGACATTCCGCTGGAGACCATTAAAGTCCAGACACCTGTTGCAGAAACAGAGAGCAAAGTGATTTCTGGAAGAATGCTGGGTTTGATTCCGATTCTTCGTGCCGGACTGGGGATGCTTGAAGGCGTGCTGAAGCTGCTCCCGGCAGCGAAGGTAGGACATGTTGGTTTGTTCCGTGATCCCGATACACTACAGCCGGTTGAATACTACATCAAGCTTCCTACAGATGTTCAGGAACGCGAACTAATTGTAATTGATCCGATGCTGGCTACTGGCGGCTCTGCTATTGCGGCGATCAGTTCGCTTAAGAAGCGCGGCTGCACTCAGATCAAGATGATGAATTTGATTGCTGCTCCGGAAGGTGTTGCTGCTGTACAAGCTGCCCACCCGGATGTTGATATCTATGTCGCTGCGCTGGATGATCATTTGAATGATCATGGCTATATCGTGCCAGGGCTCGGTGATGCCGGGGACCGTTTGTATGGAACCAAATAAATCCCGGTCAAGCAGTACTATAGACAGACAGAACAAACTAAACATAATACAGCATTTGAAGAGAGGGTAGGGGTTATGTCCAAAATTAAAGTGATGACGATTTTCGGAGTGCGCCCCGAGGCGATCAAAATGGCGCCTTTGGTCCTGGAGCTGGCAAAACATCCCGAACATATTGAATCTGTTGTTTGCGTAACTGCACAGCACCGTGAGCTGCTGGATCAGGTACTAGAGGTATTCAAAATCACTCCTGATTATGATCTGGACGTGATGAAGGACCGCCAGACGCTGAATGAAATTACCAT
Organism: Paenibacillus sp. sgz302115; assembly: GCF_056120445.1. Taxonomy (NCBI): domain Bacteria; kingdom Bacillati; phylum Bacillota; class Bacilli; order Caryophanales; family Paenibacillaceae; genus Paenibacillus; species Paenibacillus sp. sgz302115. Next base: position 117,300 of record NZ_JBVYOK010000012.1, on the reverse strand, counting down.
TCGGGTGCTGGAGGGACTGGAGCCGGTGCTTAAGGAGGCCAAACCGGACCTGGTGCTGGTGCATGGGGATACACTCACCACGTTCCTTGCCAGCTATGCTTCTTTCCTGCAGCAAATTCAGGTAGGTCATGTGGAAGCAGGTCTTCGGACCTGGAATAAGCTGTCTCCGTATCCGGAGGAAATGAACCGTCAGCTTACCGGTGTGCTTGCGGATTTACACTTCTCTCCGACGGATTGGTCGGCGGGCAACCTAAGACATGAGAACAAAAAAGAATCAAGTATTTATATCACAGGCAATACTGTAACTGATGTGTTTCAATATACCGTACAGCCGGACTATCGGCATCCTGTACTGGATTTTGCTGCAGGAAAAAGACTTATTTTAATGACGGCGCACCGCAGGGAATCTCAAGGCGAACCGCACCGTCATATTTTCCGTGCTGTCAAAAGAATCGCTGATGAATTTGAAGATGTGGCCATAGTTTATCCTGTGCATCCGAGTCCGGCAGTAAAGGAACCGGCACATGAAATACTCGGCGGACACCCGAGAATCAAGCTGATTGATCCGCTGGATGTCGTTGACCTGCATAACTTTTATCCGCATACCCACCTGATATTGACCGATTCCGGCGGCCTGCAGGAGGAAGCTCCCTCCTTTGGAGTTCCTGTGCTTGTGCTGCGTGATACAACCGAGCGCCCGGAAGGGATCGAAGCCGGAACATTGGAGCTTGTGGGAACGGACGAGGAGAAGGTGTATCAACGGACACATGCTCTGCTGACTGATCAGGATCTGTATCAGTCCATGAGTCGGGCCGCCAACCCGTATGGAGACGGTAAAGCCTCCGAGAGAATTGTCAATGCGATTTTGCACCATTTTAGTGTGGTTAAGGAACGTCCGGAAGAGTTTCACAGAATGTTCACAAAATGAGCTATAAAGCATGAAAACGATATTCTGAATTGACCAAAATCAACATACAGTAAAACTGTACGGTTTATATGGTTTTGGAGAGTTTTGCTGTGATTATTTTCATACTTTCATCCGAAAAAGCCATGATTTGCGCTGGATTGACAAACTCTTGTAACATTCAGTAAAATGAATGGGACTTCTAAGGATGTGTTGAAATGAAGGGCCCTGATAAGCCTCAAGAACCGCATGAACAAACGGGCCGAGCGCTAAAAGCCATGAGTCTTGTCAGTGCTGTCGGGATTGATTTGGCCGCCTTTACTCTGGGCGGTTATTTCTTGGGGGCATGGCTGGACCGCAAGTGGAACAGCTCCGGGCTCGGAGTAGCGCTTGGTGTTATTTTAGGTGTGCTGTGTGGTATAGCGGGTGTCATCTTCATAATTAAAGCTGTCATGGAGGAAAGTGATGGATGATTTATCCAGATACCGCAAGGTATTGGCACTAGCAACACTTTGCTTCGTGGTTCTTTGCGTTCTGGCTGCGGCTTTATTCCCGGACTTCCGGAGTATTGCTCTCGGTATGGCGCTTGGCGGAGCTATTGGCTGCATCAATGTGACCTACCTCGGCTATAAGGTCCGGCAAGTGGCGGATATGATGGCGGGTGAAGGCAAGAGACGCGTAAATCTCGGGTTTTTGACCCGGGCCGCCCTTAGTCTCTTGGGTGTGATGGTGGCCTTTAAAACGCCGCAGTATTTTAACATGATTGCGGTGGCTGGCAGTTTGCTCTTAGCTCCAATTCTTCTTATTATAATAGGGATTGGTTTTTTGCGTAGAGAAAGATAAAGGTTCCAACGGAGAAAGGGGTGAGAAAAAATGCATAAATCACCAATTATTATGCTAGGCGGCTTACATATCGACCTTTCTATCGTGCTGATGCTGTTAGTGACCTGTACCATTTGTTTTGTACTCGGACTATTGGCAACACGCAACTTGTCGGTCGAGAATCCCGGTAAGCTGCAGAATTTCCTGGAATGGGCAGTTGAATTCGTTCAAGGTCTGATTTCCAGCACAATGGATTTGAAAAAGGGCAAGCCCTTTCTCTCACTGGGTCTTGCACTGATCATGTTCCTGTTTGTCGGCAATATGCTCGGACTTCCGTTCGGTATTGTCACAGATTATCATGATGCTCAGCATGCCAAGATCTTCGGCAAGGAAATCGTTTCTGTAACACAGGAGTTGGACAAACTCCATGCCGCTGCTGAAGCTGGGACTTCTTCCGGTTCTCACGAAGAGATTGAGGTAGGCGTAGCCTGGTGGAAATCGCCAACTGCCGATCCTGCTGTAGCAATGGGTCTTGCGCTGATGATTTTCTTGATGTCGCACATTCTGGGTATTACCCGCAATACCAAAAATTACTTCAAACACTATTTCCAGCCTTACCCGTTTTTCCTTCCCATCAATCTAATTGAGCAGGTATCCAAGCTGCTGACACACGGCATGCGTCTTTTCGGTAATATCTTTGCCGGCGAGGTTCTGATATCGGTTATCCTCAAGCTGGGGGCACTCGGCATAGGCGGGTGGATTGCTTCCATACTGGGTCTGATTGTATGGCAAGGCTTCAGTTTGTTTATCGGAACAATCCAGGCTTTCATCTTCGTAATGCTGACCATGGTATACTTCTCGCAAATGCTGGAAACCCATGACGAGCATTAAGCGTAACAACTGTAAGAATTTAAGATTCATGCCAAGGCGGGAGCAAAACTTCAAGTCTGGCTCATTAATACACACTAAAACATATCTTTGAGGAGGATTTACACAATGGGAGTTATGGCTTATTTGGCAGCTGCAATTGCAGTAGGTTTGGGAGCGCTGGGTGCCGGTATCGGTAACGGTCTGATCGTCAGCAAAACAGTAGAAGGTATCGCCCGTCAACCGGAAGCGAAATCCACACTGCAAACTACAATGTTTATCGGGGTCGCACTGGTAGAAGCCCTTCCGATCATCGGTGTAGTACTTGCGTTCATGTTCTACATTGGAGCTTAAGAATTACACATGTTTGGCGGGGAAGGCCACAGCCCTCCGCGCCTTCTTTTTAGGAACGACCCAAGACATGAACGTGCATCGGAAAGGAGTGTCTAGAATTGTCTTTTCAATGGGAATCTCTCGTACTGGCTATCATTGCCTTCGGGATTTTATACTTCTTGCTGAATAAGTACGCTTTCGGGCCGTTGTTCTCCGTTATGGAGAAACGCCGTGAGCTTGTGCTGCAGCAAATGGATGAAGCGGCGAAGACCAGAGAGCAGGCTGTTTCGTATGTTGAAGAACAGAAGCAAGCTCTGCAGCAGGCGCGCCAGGAGGCACAGCAAATTATCCAGCAATCGCAGGCAACCAGCAGCAATCAGGTTGACCGTATTCTGGAACAGGCCAAGGCTGAAGCTGCACGTCTTAAGGATGAGGCTGTCCGCGATATCGATAACGAAAAGAACAAAGCTGTGGAAGCATTGCGCAGCGAGCTCGGAACTGCATCGGTTCGTATTGCATCCAAGCTGCTTGAAAAAGAAGTTAAAGCCGATGGCGAACAGGAACAGCTTGTTGATCAGTACCTCAAAGAGGTAGGAGGCCGATCATGAGCCGCGATACGGTAGTTGCCAAACGCTACGCCAACGCCTTGTATAGTGCAGCGGTGGATAAGGGCATTACGCTTGAAGTGGAAGAACAGCTAAAGACAGTAGTCGAAGTGCTTCATAATGACCAAGAGGTGAAACGGTTTATTCTTGCACCGCGGATCTCGCAGTCCGACAAGCTGAAGGTGCTGCGTACGGCGCTTCAAGATAAGGTCTCTCCAACGGTGATGAACACGGTAGAGCTGCTGGTTGAGCGGGGCAGAACCGATATTTTTGCTGATCTGCTGGAAACGTACATCAAAATAGAAGGAGACGCCCTCGGCATCGGCGATGCAACGGTGTATTCTACTTATCCGCTGAGTCAAGAAGAGCAGGATACAGTAGCTGCAGAGTTCAGCCAGCTTACCAATCGCAAGATTCGTGTTACGAATCTGATTGATAAGAGCCTGTTAGGCGGACTGAAGGTCGTGATCGGCGATACGCTGTATGATGGCAGTCTGTCCGGCAAACTTACGCGTCTTGAGAAATCTTTTAACGATAAGCTAAGAAGATAGGGGTGAGGATATTGGGCATCAGACCTGAAGAGATCAGCACTTTGATCAAAAGTCAAATTGAGCAATATAAAGCCGATATCGAAGTTGCCGAAATTGGCACCGTCATTCAAGTCGGCGACGGTATCGCCCGTGTCTACGGTCTGGAAAACGCGATGGCGGGAGAGCTTCTGGAGTTCTCCAACGGAGTAGTAGGCATGGCGCTCAATCTGGAAGAAAGCAACGTGGGTGTTGTTATTCTGGGTGAGTACAAGGAAATTCGCGAAGGCGATCAAGTAAAACGTACAGGACAAATTATGCAGGTTCCGGTTGGTGAAGCTATGCTGGGCCGTGTAGTGAATGCACTGGGACAGCCGCTAGACGGCAAAGGTCCAATTGCAACCACTGAATTCCGTCCTGTAGAACATAATGCTCCAGGTGTTATCGACCGTAAATCGGTTCATGAACCGATGCAGACCGGTCTTAAAGCTATTGATGCAATGGTGCCAATCGGCCGCGGTCAACGCGAGCTGATCATCGGTGACCGTCAGACCGGTAAGACTGCAATCGCAATTGATGCGATTATCAACCAAAAAGGCAATGGCATGAAATGTATCTATGTTGCCATCGGCCAGAAGCAATCCACAGTAGCACAGGTTGTGGAAACCCTCCGCCGCCACGGTGCGCTGGAATATACAATCGTTGTAACCGCTTCGGCTTCCGAGCCGTCTCCGCTGCTGTATATCGCTCCATACGCAGGCTGCGCAATGGGCGAATACTTCATGTACAAAGGCGAGCATGTTCTTGTCATCTATGATGACCTTTCGAAGCAAGCGTCCGCTTACCGCGAATTGTCCTTGCTGCTCCGCCGTCCACCGGGCCGCGAAGCGTTCCCTGGTGACGTATTCTATCTGCACTCCCGCCTTTTGGAACGTGCAGCTAAGCTTAGCGATGAGCTTGGCGGCGGTTCATTGACCGCATTACCATTTATCGAAACACAGGCCTCCGACGTGTCGGCTTACATTCCTACGAACGTAATCTCGATTACGGACGGCCAGATCTTCCTTGAATCCGACCTGTTCTATTCCGGTCAACGTCCGGCTATCAACGTCGGTATCTCTGTATCCCGTGTCGGTGGTTCCGCGCAGATCAAAGCGATGAAGAAGGTTGCAGGCTCACTCCGTCTGGATCTGGCCCAATACCGCGAACTTCAGGCGTTCTCCCAGTTCGGTTCCGATCTCGATAAATCTACGCAGGCCCGTCTGAACCGTGGTGCGCGTATGATGGAAATTCTGAAACAGGGCGTGAACCAGCCTTTGTCGGTTGAGCATCAGGTTATCAGCTTGTATGCCGCTGTCAAAGGTCACCTGGATGATATTCCTGTTAAAGATGTTAGACGCTTTGAGAAGGAATTCCTGGCGTTTGTGGACAGCAACGCTGCCGGCATCCTCAAATCCATCACGGATACGAAGGATTTGACTGCAGATAATGAAACTGCCCTCAAAGAAGCTATCGAGAAGTTCAAAAAAGGCTTTGCTACCAGCTAAGCTAGGGTAGAACTTAACTATTGCTGCTAACCGGGCTTTGGCTTTGCCAAAGCTCTAGTATATGCTTACGAAGTTAGCTTTGGCTCGGCCAAAGCTCTAAGGTGGTGAAATCATGGCAAGAAGCATGCGTGATATTAAACGTCAAATCAAGAGCGTTCAGAACACCAGACAGATCACCAAGGCTATGGAGATGGTTGCCGCCTCCAAGCTGCGCAAAGCACAGGAGAAGGCGGAAGCTGCGCGTCCTTACTCGGCGAAGCTGAAAGAGGTCGTAGCGAACATTGCTGCCGGTACACAAGGCTTGACCCACCCTATGCTGGTCAGCCGGCCTGTCAAAAAGACCGCTTATCTAATCGTCACCTCGGACAGAGGGCTTGCAGGGGGATATAACGCCAATATTCTTCGTAAATTGACGTTATTGCTGTCAGAGCGCCACAAGTCCAAGGATGAGTATGCTTTGTTTGTAATCGGCCGGAAGGGCCGTGACTTTTTGCGCCGCCGTGAATATCCGATTGTAGAAGAAGTTACCGAGCTGTCCGATACGCCTAAGTTCTCCGACATCAAGTCGATTGCTTACTCGGCAGTGCAGCAGTTTGAGAATGGTGTGTACGACGAGCTTTATATCTGCTACAACCGTTTCGTCAATGCCATCAGCCAGGTGCCGACCATTGACCGTCTGCTGCCTATGGACACAGTAGGAAGTAAAGAGCACGCAGGAGCAACTGCGAGCTACGAGTATGAGCCTTCACCGGAAGGTGTGCTGGGTGTACTGCTTCCGAAATATGCGGAAACTTTGATTTACAGCGCAATTCTGGACGGCAAGGCCAGTGAGCTGGGTGCGAAAATGACAGCGATGGGCAGTGCAACAAAGAACGCGTCGAAAATGATCGGGGAACTTACACTTACGTACAACCGTGCCCGTCAGGCGGCAATTACGCAGGAAATTACCGAGATCGTGGCCGGAGCGAACGCGCAATCTTAAAGTGTAAGTAATGCAACAGCTTTCGAGGAGGGAAATATTAAGATGAACAAAGGACGCGTTGTAAGCATTATGGGTCCGGTTGTTGATATTGAATTTGAACGCGGCCAGCTGCCCGAGATTTTCAACGCTATCAAGATTGTAACCAGCCAGGCAAACGGCCGCACCATTGATTTGACCCTTGAAGTTTCCAATCATCTGGGTGACAATCTGGTACGCTGTATCGCCATGTCTTCCACAGATGGTCTGGTTCGCGGATTGGATGCAATTGACCAAGGCGGACCGATTTCGGTTCCGGTTGGAGCTGCTACACTTGGCCGTGTATTTAACGTGCTGGGCAATCCGATTGATAACGGTGCGGAAGTTGTTGCTGACAAAAATCCGATTCACCGTCTTGCTCCGACTTTTGATGAATTGTCGACACAAGCGGAAATTCTGGAAACAGGGATCAAGGTTATCGACCTGCTCGCTCCATACGCCAAGGGCGGTAAAATCGGCCTCTTCGGCGGTGCCGGCGTAGGTAAGACGGTAACAATCCAGGAACTGATCAACAACATCGCACAGGAGCACGGCGGGATTTCCGTGTTCGCAGGTGTTGGTGAACGGACCCGTGAAGGTAATGACCTGTATCATGAAATGACCGATTCCGGCGTTATCAAGAAGACAGCAATGGTATTCGGACAAATGAATGAGCCGCCGGGCGCACGTCTTCGTGTAGCTCTGACCGGTCTGACCATGGCGGAGTATTTCCGTGATGTGGAAGGCCGCGATACGCTGCTCTTTATTGATAATATATTCCGCTTTACCCAAGCGGGTTCCGAAGTATCCGCGCTTCTCGGCCGCATGCCTTCTGCGGTAGGTTACCAGCCAACGCTGGCAACAGAAATGGGCCAATTGCAAGAGCGTATCACATCCACCAAAAAAGGTTCTGTTACCTCCATTCAGGCCATCTACGTGCCTGCGGATGACTACACTGACCCTGCTCCGGCAACGGCGTTTGCCCACTTGGATGCTACAACCAACCTGGAACGTAAGATCTCCGAGAAAGGTATCTTCCCGGCCGTAGACCCGCTTGCTTCCAGTTCGCGTATCCTGGCTCCGGAAATCGTCGGAGAAGAGCACTACAACGTTGCTCAGGGTGTTAAGCAGCTATTGCAGCGCTATACCGAGCTTCAGGACATCATTGCCATCCTGGGTATGGATGAGCTGAGTGAAGAGGATAAGGTCATTGTGGCCCGTGCCCGTAAGGTTGAACGTTTCCTGTCGCAGCCTTTCCACGTAGCTGAGCAATTCACCGGTTTCAAAGGCAAATACGTGCCAATCAAAGAAACCGTACGCAGCTTCAAAGAAATTCTGGATGGCAAGCATGATGATCTTCCAGAAGCAGCGTTCCTGTTTGTTGGAACAATTGAAGAAGCGGTGGAAAAAGCGAAATCAATGTAATCTCGGATAATGCTTTCGATGCAAGCTTTACTCTGTAAAGCTTTGAGGAGGAATGGAAGTGAATACCTTTCTGTTGGAAATTGTCACGCCGGAGCATCTTGTCTTCTCCAAGCAGGTTAACAGCCTGACTGTACGGGGAGCTGATGGTGACCTGGGTATTTTGCCGGGACACATTCCGCTTGTGACTCCACTTCAGGTTGCTCCGATGTTCGTCAAAGCGGATGGTGCTACAATTACTATCGCTGTTCATGGCGGGTTCGTGGAAGTGCATAAAGACAAGGTAACCGTTCTGGCTGAAAGTGCCGAGCTGCCTACGGATATTGATCTTGAACGCGCCGAAGCAGCGAAGGAACGGGCACAGCGCCGCCTTCAGTCCCGCAGCAAGCAGGATGATATTGATCACCGCCGTGCGGAGCTGGCGCTTCAGCGCGCCGTTACACGGATCAAAGTGTCCACTGGAAAAGGACAACAGTAATATCAATACGGTCAAGCCCATGGCTTGGCCGTTTCTGCTTGAAATATAAGAATTTATATGTTTCACGCTATATACTATCCTTCTATTTCTCGCTGAAACGGATACCGTCCTGTTTAAGGACGGCGTAGCCGTTTCCACTTGTTTGAACTTAAAAGTGGCTATTTTGTAAGTTTCAGATGTTCCATAGCATGAAATGTTTAAAAGTTTGTAAAAGTACTGGATTCTTTTCCCCTGCACAAGTATGATATAAGAGTCGATTTCCGAGTAAGCAATACACGGGGGGCTAACATGAATCAAAGGTTATCCGATGAGTTGTCCAGCACAATCGGCAGCAGCAGTTTAGTTTCGATGGTTGTTTCTTTGCTTTGTGTTGTATTATCTTGGTGGGCACTTCAGAACCTTAAGCTCGATTTGGTCATAAGATATCCCAAGAGCCCTCAAGGAAGGCTGCTGCATTTATTGCTGGCTATTGTCCTGGGCCATTTTGTGGCCGGATTTCTGCTGGATTACCTGGGCTGGAGTGTGCAAATCCGCAACATGTTTTAAAAATGGCCGGATGGTTATAAGTATTGCCGGCTACTTGACGTAGAAAGCTGTCGAATAATAAGGTTTTATAATGTTAACACTTATTAACACATGCATCTTAACTTCGAAAATTAATATCAGAAATAATGGACGCGGAGGGAAACCGTAATGAGCAAATTTATCGTCCGCGGTGGCAACAGATTGACCGGGAGCGTGAAAGTTAGCGGCGCAAAAAATTCCGTACTACCGATCATAGCCGCCTCTCTATTGGCAGAAGAAGGGGTAAGCGTCATTGTGGACGCACCTCCGTTAGACGATGTAATGACAATCAGCAAAGTGCTGGAATCTCTGGGTGCGGGCGTTACATACCAGAACGATATTATCGAGGTAGATGCCAGAAACATCACCTCCTGTGAAGCGCCTTATGAATGGGTGCGGAAAATGCGGGCTTCTTTTTTAGTGATGGGTCCTCTTTTGTCCCGGTTGGGCCGTACGCGTATTTCTTTACCGGGCGGCTGTGCCATCGGCACAAGACCGATTGATCAGCATTTGAAGGGTTTTGAAGCGCTTGGTGCCGAGATCAGTCTTGGCCAGGGCTATATTGAAGCGAAATCAAACGGACGGCTGCGTGGAGCTAAGGTGTATCTGGATGTAGCCAGCGTAGGTGCGACCGAAAATATAATGATGGCGGCGGCACTCGCCGAAGGCGTGACTTTGATTGAGAATGCGGCTAAAGAGCCGGAGATTGTTGATTTGGCCAATTACCTGAACGGTATGGGCGCAGTCGTGCGCGGTGCGGGAACCGGAGTTATTCGCATCGAAGGCGTTGAACGTCTGCATGGGGTAAGACACAATGTCATTCCTGACCGGATCGAAGCGGGCACATATATGGCGGCTGCAGCGATCACTGGCGGCGATGTCTATGTGGAAGGCGCAATCGCCGATCACCTCGGACCTGTTATTGCGAAGATGGAGGAAATGGGCGTTACGATCATTCCTGATGAGAACGGTGTCCGTGTAATCAGCGACAAGCCGCTGAAGGCTGTAGATTTGAAGACTCTGCCGTATCCCGGCTTCCCTACCGACATGCAATCGCAAATGATGGCTCTATTGCTTCGTTCCGAAGGCACTAGTGTAGTAACGGAGACGGTGTTCGAGAACCGGTTCATGCATGTGGATGAATTCCATAATATGAACGCCGAGATTAAGATTGAAGGCCGTTCCGCTATTGTGACCGGTAATGCTCAGCTAGTCGGCGCCAAAGTGTGCGCTACAGACCTGCGTGCGGGCGCTGCGCTTATTTTGGCAGGCCTTGTTGCCGAAGGCACTACGGAAGTTAGCGGAACCCATCATATTGACCGTGGTTACGTGCATTTGGCCGAGAAGCTGTCAGGACTTGGTGCGGACATATGGCGGATTTCCATGGAAGACTCGGAATCTGCTGCTCCGGCTGCGAAGGAAGAAACCCTCAAACCGGAAGCTGCCAGAATTGAATCCCATAAAAGCGAAGAGATTAAGTCTCGCTTTCAGATTCAGCCAACCTGGGTATAATCGCAAATTATCTGAAGAGACCGGACCGCGTATTGCGGCTCGGTCTCTTTTTCAATAACTCTCTTTCTCTCAGAATAGCGTTCTAGCAGTTGCCGGAAATTCATATCTATAAGAATCACCGATGACAACTGGAAGGAGCTTAAGAGATGAAAGAGTTTCGCTATCTGCTGCGGCGTATCATGAACCCGCGACGCCGCGCTGTGCGCGCGCGGCGCGTTTCGCCCCGGCTAAGGCGGCTTGCACCCGCCGCCTGGCTCGCAGCGCCCCTCCTGGCGGGGCTGCTGCTGCCGCTGCTGGTTGTCCCGCTGCGCGGGGGACAACCGGCGCCCCCGGCCGTGCCGCAGGCCACGGCCTCCCCGGCGCCGCCGGGAACGGCTGCGGAGGACGCCCCGCAGCCGAAGGTCTCCGTCTATTTGTCGCATAGCGGACAAATAGAGACGCTGCCGCTCGAGGACTACGTCAGCGGCGTGGTGGCGGCCGAGATGCCGGCTGACTTTGAGCTCGAAGCGCTCAAAGCCCAGGCCGTTGCGGCCCGCACCTTTATTGTCCGCCGCCTGCTGGCGGGCGACAGAAGCGGCGTGCCCGTTCCGGGCGCGGATGTGACGGATACGGTAAGCCACCAGGCTTACATATCCAAGGCCACGCTGGAACGGGACTGGAAGCGCGGCGGCAAGCACGCCGGGCTGGACAAACTCCGCCGCGCGGTCCTGGAGACGCGCGGTGTCATCATGACCTATCGGGGCCAGCCGATCACGGCTTCCTTTTTCGCCTCAAGCGGAGGGTATACAGAGAATTCGGAAGACTACTGGAATGCGGCTGTGCCTTATCTGCGCAGCGTTGCCAGCCCGTGGGATAAGGAGATTACGCCTAATCTGGCGGTGACATATACATTCACGACCTCGGAACTGATGAAGAAGCTGGGGCTTGCAGACACAGCCCTCCCCGTTTCGAGAGATCTGGCAGCCTCTTCCTTAGTGAAGCCGGTCTCTTCCTCTTCAGGCCTGCCTGGCGAGGTGTTGTCTCTCACAGCCGGACACCGGGTCAAGGAAATCTCCATCGGAGGCACCGTCTTTACGGGACGGGAGGTACGCGAGAAGCTGGGGCTTCGCTCCAGCCAGTTCACCTGGAAGCGGCAGGGCGGCAAAGTTCTGATTACCACCTACGGCAACGGGCATGGGGTTGGCATGAGCCAGTGGGGAGCCAACGGCATGGCCAAGGAGGGAAGGACCGCTACACAAATTCTCAAACACTATTACAGCGGCATCTCTTTTAACCAAGTCTCAACTCTTCTGAAAAAATAACTTGCAAGATACGTATAAAAGCGAAGCGCCCGGTAACACTGGTTACTGAGGTGATAAGCATATGAATGAACAAGACAAAAACAAAACAACCCATGATGAATCTCTCAAAAATAAGCAGGGAGATTCAGGCGCAAAGCCTTCTTCATGGAACAGAATGTTATCCAAACGCTGGGTATTCCCGGCAGTCTACACGGCGGCAGCGGCAATTATACTAACCTTGGTGTGGGTCTATCAGGACGCCGGCCAGAAGCCGCTGAAGCAAGACACCGCCGCCGTCGTATCACAGGACTCCGCAGGCTCCGGCAATGAAGCCGGTACAGCCAAGGATGACCCTGCGGCACTCGAAGTGGTGGCTTCGGCAGAAAGCATGGCCTGGCCTGTAGCAAATCCAGGTGAAGTAGAAGTGGTTAAGCCGTTCTATGATGAGAAAGGGACCGAAGAGAATCATGTGGCAGCTATGGTGCAGTATAATGACACCTTCGTGCCGAATGCCGGTATCGACATCGCCCGTGAGGATAATCAGTCGTTTGACGTCAAGGCTGCGCTCAGCGGCAAAGTTACCAGAGTTGAGGATGTTGCAGTGTTCGGCAAGGTTGTAGAGGTCACAAGCCCTGGCAATCTGAAGACTGTGTACCAAAGTCTCGGCGACACCAAAGTCAAGCAAAATGATGAAGTGAAGCAAGGCGACTTGCTGGCAACCGCCGGCCGCAGTGAAATTGAGAAAAATCTTGGCAATCATGTGCACTTTGAAGTGTACGAGGATGGCAAGGTAGTCAATCCTTCGGATTTGCTGCCGAAGCGTTAAGATTAACTTTTATTGGGAGGCTGTACAGCCTCCTTTTTTTGTTCAAATATAAGAGAGCATCAGTTTCCTCCTTTTCCCACAGAAGGCTTGTTCACGGTTGTCCACTAAATAAAATGAGCCTTTCGAAGCTTGTCACGTCCTGAAAGCGCGAATATATAGGCCCGCCCCTCATATAATGTACCAAACTATCCACAGTTGGGAGGCGGGAGCGTGCACGATTACATCAAGGAACGTACGATCAAAATCGGACGCTGCATCGTGGAAACCAGGCACACGGTCCGGACCATAGCCAAAGAATTTGGCGTTTCAAAGAGCACGGTGCATAAGGATTTAACCGAGCGTTTGCCGGAGATCAACCCTGATCTGGCTGATCAGGTGAAGCACATTCTTGAATATCACAAGTCAATCCGTCATCTTCGGGGGGGAGAAGCTACAAAAATTAAATATAAGAAAACGACGGGAAAAAAGCGTGAGGTGGCCGTAGCGTCAAAGCCATGAGATTTTCGGAAATTTAAGGAATAATTCAGGTTTATTACATTGTATAATTCCCCTAAAGTATGGTATTTTTAAATTTGGGACTAACTAACTATTTTTCTCATCCAAGAAGAATTTTCTTATATTTTAAAATAACACTTTGGGGGCTCTTTCATTATGCTTAGCAAGGATATCGGAATTGATCTTGGCACGGCCAATGTGCTCATTCATGTCAAGGGAAGGGGAGTCGTTCTGGATGAACCTTCCGTGGTCACGCTTGAAAGTGATACGAAGAAGGTCCTTGCGGTAGGTGAGCAGGCGCGCCGCATGGTTGGACGCACGCCGGGAAATATTACTACAATCCGTCCTCTCCGGGATGGAGTTATAGCTGATTTTGCAATTACGGAAACGATGCTGAAGTATTTTATTGACAGTGTTGGCGGACGTACCTGGTACGCAAGGCCCCGCATTCTGATCTGTGCCCCCACGAATATAACTTCCGTTGAACAGAAATCAATCCGGGAAGCGGCTGAACGCAGCGGGGCTAAGGAAGTCTTTATGGAAGAAGAACCCAAAGCCGCAGCAATCGGCGCGGGTATGGACATTTATCAGCCGAGTGGAAATATGGTCGTCGATATTGGCGGCGGAACGACGGATGTAGCCGTGCTCTCCATGGGCGACGTCGTTACCGCCTCCTCGATCAAAGTCGCAGGGGACAAGTTCGACGAGGCCATTTTAAGATATATTAAACAGAAATATAAGCTGTTAATCGGTGAACGTACAGCAGAGGACATTAAAGTTACGATCGGCTCCGTCCGTCCAGGCGGCATGAAAGCCGAAATGGATATTCGCGGGCGTGATATGGTTAGCGGACTTCCCCAGACGCTGAGCATTTCTTCTGCCGAAGTGAAGGAAGCGCTGTGGGACCCGGTTTCCTCCATCGTTGCTGCCGCCAAATCGGTGCTGGAGCGCACACCGCCGGAGCTGTCGGCGGACATTATTGACCGCGGGGTTGTTTTGACCGGCGGTGGGGCACTACTGAACGGGCTGGACGAGCTGCTCTCCGAACAACTGCATGTTCCGGTCTGGGTCGCAGAGGACCCGATGCACTGTGTCGTCAAGGGAACGGGAATAATGCTGGATCATTTGGACAAAGTCGTTAAGAAAAAGTTCTAGGCTGCCGATAATATAAGATAATAGCAGAATCAGGAAGGGGAATTGCCCTCATGCTTAGAGGATTATATACGGCGGCTGCCGGAATGGTTACACAGCAGCGCAGACATGATACGGCGACACAGAACATTGCAAATTTGAAAACAACGGGGTACAAGCAGGTTGACAGCGTCAGCCATGCATTTCCCGATGTGCTCATCTCCGCCATGAGCAATGGCACCATCAAGCCTGTTGGCCACCTGAATACAGGGGTATTTGCCGAACAGTCCATCTCTCAGTATTTGCAAGGAGATATTATCGAAAGCGGCAAGACCACTGATTTCGCACTCTCAACAGACCTGCAGGTCGCAGATCCGGCAACTGGCCGGAATATTGTTTTTGACGGCTCTGGCAAATATGTAACTCCTGAAGGCGAAGTTATTTACCGTCCTCAGGCCTTCTTTACGGTTCAGGATAACGACGGGAACAATTTATACACTCGGAACGGCAGCTTCACTGTGAGCCCGAATGGAGAGGTGCTTAGTGCAGGCGGCTTCAAGGTTCTGGACAGCAACGGCAGACCTCTGGTCTTGACAGGATCGCAGGACAACCTTAAAGTGGACGAACAGGGCAATCTGATTGATCCGCAGACCGGTCGCCCCTCAGGGACAAAGATTGGTGTCAGCGTGATTACAAAACCGCAGGAGCTGATACGTGACGGGAACGGCGTCTTCCATGCCGATGATGTCCAGGCTGCGGGTATCCGCTACTCTAACGCAACGGATAACCTGCAGGTGCGCCAGCGTTTTCTGGAAAGCTCCAACGTTGATGTCACGCAGGTAACTGTGGATTTGAATGCAGCATACCGGGCGTATGAAGCGAATCAAAAAGTGATTCAGTTCTATGACAGTACTTTGCAGAAGACTGTTAATGAAGTCGGAAGAGTATAGGACAGGAGGAGTAACCCGTGAATAACTCAGCAATCGGTGCAGCCGTCTCAATGTCCAGCCTCCAGCAGCGTTTGGATATTATCGCTGATAATATCGCCAATATGGATACAAGCGGCTATAAGAGAAAGGAAGGCTCCTTCGAGGATGCGCTAACCCGTGTTCAGCAGCAGTCCAAGGAATATGATCAGCCTGGCCGGAGCATGCCGCTCGGTTTTAATATGGGCTTTGGTGTTCGTGTGTCCAAGGTTACCAACGATTGGGAGCAAGGCACGCTTAAGGAAACAGGCAACCCAACGGATCTGGCCATTCAGGGCAATGGATTGTTTGGGGTTCAGGTGAACGGAGCTACTGCCTATACACGGCAAGGGGACTTTCACTTTGTTCCAGATACTAACATCCCTAACACTATGATGCTGGTGGACTACTCAGGCAATCCTGTGCTGAATACGCAGGGCAATCCCGTGACGGTACCGAATAATGTAAGTGCCGCGATTGATGAACGGGGCCGGGTACTGACCAAGACGAGTGAGAATGCGCCGGTCCGGGTAGCAGGCACCCTAATGATTGTAGAGCCAACCAGCAAGAGTACTTTGCAGGCTGTAGATGGTAATTTTTATGTGCTTCCTGAGGGAGTCACGGCTCAGCAGGCCTTTGTGCAAAGAGCGGCGGGTACGGCTTCGAATATAGGTGTGCGTTCCGGATACCTGGAGCGGTCCAACGTGGATTTAGGCAGTGAAATAACGGAAATGCTGCAGCTTCAGCGCAACTACCAGCTCGTCGCCCGGGCGCTTTCCTCCAGTGATCAGATGCTTGGCCTGGCTAATAACTTGCGCGGGTAGGTGAAGGAATGGTTCGTCAGAACAGCAACAAACCGGAAGAAGAACAGCAGCAGCCTGTAAGGCGCCGCGGAATCGCCAAATGGACCATTGTTCAGTGGTTTCTGATTCCTTTGCTGCTTGTTGCTGCGCTATCAAGCGGCCTCGTGGTCGGTTATGTAGTATTGGGCAAAAAAGAATTCAGTGATGTGCTTGAGTGGAGTACCTGGAAGCATGTCTACGATTTGGTGTTTTCACCATAATATGCAGTAAGTTCATTAACTCCCTTGTTGTACAGGGGAGTTTTCTTTTTTATACTGGAAAATGTATAATGATGGAGGCCCCTGAGAGCAAAAAGGGCCCTCTCCGCCATATTGCCGTGTGCGGTGGAGAAAGCCCCTTATCTCAACCTCCACTGCTGCAGGTGGTGAAGGATAATTATAGTTTTTGCCGAAGCTGTCCATATTTATGCAGGGCAGCAGAGAATAACGCAGAAATGCAGCACCGGCAGATTGTACAAGACGCGGTTACATCCGAAAGGAGCTTTGCCACAAATGCTAAATATCAATGAAATTCAAGAAATAATCCCCCATCGGCATCCATTTCTGCTGGTGGACAAAATTACCGAAATAGAAATGGGCAAACGGGCTGTTGGCATCAAGAATGTAACGGTGAATGAACCTTTTTTTGCCGGTCATTTTCCAGGTTTTCCGGTGATGCCCGGCGTACTGATCACCGAAGCGCTGGCTCAGGTTGGAGCTGTGGCTATTCTTGGTGTGGAAGCCAACAGAGGAAAGATTGGGTTCCTGGCTGGACTGGACGGATTCCGTTTCCGGGGTCAGGTTGTTCCGGGGGATACGCTTGTGCTTGAAGTGGAGATTACCCGGCTTAAGGGCAGCATTGGAAAAGGCCAAGCTACCGCCAAGGTAGACGGTAAGGTTGTAGCCTCCGGTGAAATTATGTTCGCGCTCAGCTAGCACCTGTTATACAATCATATATCATACATGGAGAAGGAGAGATTTTGATATGACTCAATTAAGCCCAAAAGCCGCAGAAACGCTGTCACGCTGGCTGCAGGACCCTTCCGTTGACGAGAACACAAAGGCGGAGCTGAAACTTCTTGCAAATGAGCCGCAGGAGCTGGAAGAACGGTTCTACAGAGATTTGGAGTTCGGTACAGGTGGTCTGCGCGGGATTATCGGTGCGGGCAGCAACCGGATCAACCGGTATACGGTAGGCAGAGCGACTCAAGGGTTCGCCAATTACATTCTTGAGCAGCATAAGGGAGAAGGCAGACCTTCTGTTGTAATCGCCCATGACTCCCGCCGGTTTTCACCGGAATTCACGCTTGAGGCTGCATTGGTATTAGCCGGAAACGGTATTGAGGCTCATTTGTTCCACTCCTTGCGTTCTACTCCGCAGTTGTCCTTTACGGTCCGTCACCTGAAGGCTACGGGCGGCGTGGTTATTACCGCAAGCCATAATCCTCCTGAGTATAACGGCTACAAAGTATATAATTCCGAGGGAGGACAACTGGTTCCGCATGAAGCGGAGAAGGTGATCTCCCACATCTTGGAGGTTGATTCCTTCAATGGCGTGAAGCGTATTTCCCGTGAAGAAGCAGAGTCTCAGGGACTGCTGCATTGGCTGGGCGATAAAGAGGATGAAGCTTTTACAGATACTGTGGCTGCTGTCAGTGTCGGACGTGAGGAGATCGCTTCTACCCTTGGCCGTGATTTCAAAATTGTCTATACACCGCTGCACGGGACAGGAAATTTGCCGGTCCGCAGTGTGCTTAAGAAAATCGGGTTCACTCATGTTCATGTAGTGCCGCAGCAGGAGCTGCCGGATTCTGAATTCTCCACCGTGAAATCGCCGAATCCCGAAGAGCGTGAGGCTTTTACCATCGCAATGAAGCTTGGGGAGGAGCTGGGTGCTGATCTGCTGATTGGTACAGACCCTGACGCAGACCGCATGGGCGCTGTTGTGCGCGATAATGAGGGCAAGTTCGTTGTGCTGTCCGGCAATCAATCCGGCGCGCTAATGATTCATTACTACCTGAGCCGTCTGCAGGAACAGGGCAAGCTGCCAAGCAACGGAGCTGTCGTCAAAACCATTGTGACAAGCGAAATGGGGGCGGCTGTAGCAGAGCATTATGGCGCCACTGTATTTAATACATTGACTGGCTTCAAATATATCGGGGAGAAAATGACTCAATTCCAGCAGTCCGGTGAATATACGTATCTGTTCGGCTATGAAGAGAGCTACGGTTACCTTGCCGGTAATTATGCCCGTGACAAGGATGCCGTGCTTGCTTCCATGTTGATTGCCGAAGCGGGAGCTTACTACAAAGCACAGGGCAAAACGCTGTATGATGTGCTTCAGGAGCTGTACGAGCAATTCGGCTATTTCCTGGAAAGCCTGGAATCACGTACTCTGAAGGGGAAAGATGGCGTGGCGCAAATTCAGGGAATCATGAGCGATTGGCGCAGCAACCCTCCGCAGGAGATTGCCGGAGCTGCTGTGAGCGAGATTCTGGATTATTCGCTTGGACTAAACGGTCTGCCTAAGGAGAATGTGCTGAAATATTTGCTGTCTGACGGATCATGGTTCTGCCTCCGCCCATCGGGTACAGAGCCAAAAATCAAGGTGTATTTTGCGGTGCGCGGAGAATCCCTCCAGAATGCCAAAGATAAGGTTACAGCGCTCACACAGCAGGTTATGGCGCGTGTTGACGGGAAATAATACAAGTTATTAAGCTTCAAGAAGAAACGGATACAGTCTCTTATTAGGGCGTGCATCCGTTTCTTCTTGAGTCAGCAAGCTGAAGTAATAGAGGAGGTACTTTTGGGTGCAGCAGAAATGGCAACGTTGGAATATAGCTTCGCGGAAGTGGTTATGGATTATTGTGGTGATCGGTGTTATTGCCGCATTGCCGGTCGTCTATGATCGTCTGCAAACGGAGAAATCTTCCAAAACGATTGAATTTGTTTTTGACTACCGTGACCTGGTGGATGCAGCAAGCTACCGGGCGAATCCGCAGGATTACATCTCCCAGCAGCTTGACCGGTTAAAGGCTGCCGGTGTGCAGAGCATGGCGATTTATGAGAACACACTGGATGATTATCGCAAAGCCCGCCGGTTGATGATGTGGGGAGCGACTGATATCGCCAACCTGACGGATTCTGTGATTCCAGAGAACGAGAATTATACGTATATTCTTTTTACCAGTCCGAAAAATAACGAGGTGCTTGCACCGATAATCCGAGATGCCTTCAGCAGCCTGGGAATTGCAACGGAAGACTGGAGCTTCCGCGGGCAGCAGGGGCTTATTGTAAAAACTCCGCTGGAGGATGCCACGCTGAAGCCGCTGCAGCCGGACCCGTTCACGCTGGATATGCTGCATGGTAAAGGCTTTAGCATCGTACCCCGTCTTGTGGACTCATTGCCATATAATGAGGCTGCGGTTACCAAGCTACTCGACCGCTATGAAGAGCTGGGAGTCAAACGCATTCTTTTTGAAGGCGAGTCCGTTAAAGGATTTAATGATGACGCCGATCAAGGCAGCATCACCGCATTTGCCAAGCTTCTAAAAGATCGCGGGATTGGCATTGCTACGATTGAGAATATTAAAGTACAGCAAAAAGGCTTCAATAAATTGGCTTATAAGTTGGATTATAATGTAGCCCGGCTATACTCGCTTAGCGAAGGCGACTCCGGCTTACCTCCGGAAACGATAGCCGACCGTTTTGCGCTTGCTACCAAGGACCGCAATATCCGCATGATTTATCTCAATACAATTCCGTCGCGGGACACCACCAAGGCGCAGATTACCGATACTCTGGATAACCTTGTAACCAGTCTGAGCGAGCCTGGCGGAGCAGTCGACAAGATTAAGGATAACGGGTTCACCTTAGGACAAGCCACCGCCTTTGATGTAGTGGATTCTTCTTATCAGCGGTACTTCAAGCTGGTTGCCGTTATTGGCGCTGTCGCTATGGTAGCCTTGCTTGTTTCTTATTTCATTCCGCTGCTTACTTTGCCGGCCTGGGTGCTTGGTCTTGTCGGCAGCGCGGGGCTGATGCTGGTTAAGCCAGCGCTATTCGAGCAGGCCTTGGCGCTTGCTGTGGCCATTAGTGCGCCTACTGTTGCTACTGTGCTGGCAGTCCGGAAAATTAATGAAATGGGGCCGCCGGTGCGTGGCAACTCGCTGACCTACACAGTTATGGGGCCACGCCGCCGTCTGGTGCACAGCCTTGTGTTGTATATCAAGACAGCGGTAATCTCGCTCAGCGCTGTACCTTTTGTGATTGCGCTGCTGAACAACATCACCTACAGCCTGGTGCTTAATCAGTTCCGGGGGGTTAGTCTGCTTCACTTGGCGCCGATTGCGCTAATCGCCGTATATGTGCTGCTGTACCGTGGAGAGTTTGTCTTTAACAAAACTGGTAAGCTCCTGCGGACACCAATTACATTGGCTTGGGTTATCGTAGCGGGTGTTGTGGGTGTTGTGGGGATGTACTATTTGAGCCGCACCGGCAATAGCGGCAGTGTGAGCGCTCCGGAAAAAATTCTCCGCACCTTTCTTGAAGATACAGTGGGAGTCCGGCCGCGCAACAAAGAGTTCCTGCTGGCTCATCCGCTGTTTATCCTTGGTGCCTTTATGGCCTATAAATATCGGAATGCCGCGTTTATCATGATCATCGCCGTTATCGGCCAGCTTTCAATGGTGGATACCTTCGCCCACATTCACTCTCCAATTCTGATCTCGCTGATTCGAGGATTGCTGGGACTAGGCCTTGGTCTCATCATCGGGCTGATTGCGGTAGGGGTATGGCAGCTTATAGAGGGGTGTTGGAGACGATGGTCGCCGCTTCTCAAAAAATAATCATCTCGGGTTACTACGGTTTCCGCAATAGCGGAGACGAGGCGGTGCTTCAGTCCATTCTGAACGCACTGCAGAAGCATTCGCAGGCTGCGGGTATAATGATTGAACCCGTTGTATTATCCATAGATCCAGAGTGGACAACTGCAACTTACGGTGTAAAGTCCGTTCATCGAATGAAGCTCGGCGAGGTGCGAAATGCAATCAAGGGCAGCGCCGGTCTGATCAGCGGTGGAGGAAGCCTGCTTCAGGATGTGACTAGCAGTAAAAGCATCCCATATTACCTGGGCATCATCAAGCTTGCCCAATGGCTGGGTAAGCCAACTTTTATCTATGCCCAGGGTATAGGCCCGGTTAACCGCAAGCTGTTCCACCCATTGATCAAGTCCGTGTTTCGCAAATGCGCTTATGTATCTGTGCGGGACGAGCAGTCCCGCCAGCTGCTGCAAACTATGGGATTAAGCGGAAACCAGATTGAAGTTGTTCCCGATCCGGTTATGGGCTTGAATCTGCCGGAAGACAGCGGGGCTTCCAGCCGGACAACTGACCTGGAAATCCAGGCTCAGCAAACTGTCGGAATATCAGTGCGTTTCTGGGAACAGTCCCGCAAGGAACTGGATGCTTTGGCTGAAGGCTTGCTGAAGGCCTGTGCACAGTCGCCGCTTCATCTGCGGTTTCTGCCTTTTCACCATCCTTCAGATAATGAAGCCTCCCGCTATATGATGCTGAAGCTGGAGAAGGAAATATCCGGGCTAGGCGGGACACTCAGTATTTGTGAGGATGCTCTTCATCCGCAGCAGATGCTCCGAGAGGTGGGACAATGTGATGTATTGATTGGGATGCGCCTGCATAGCCTGATCTATGCCGCAGGAAGACGAGTTCCCCTCATCGGCATTTCTTATGACCCGAAGATTGACCATTTTCTGGAGAGGGTTGGCTGCCAGCCTATCGGTACAACTGCTGCCCTGGACAGCAATAGAGTTGCCACCGAAGTGGTTCAGCTTTTGGAGTCAGGTGAGGAATGGAAGCGTAAGCGGGAGCCGCAGATTGCTTCTTTGGCTGAGCAGGCTGAGGCTCCGGCCCGCCAGATTATTGAATATTTCCACCGTAAAGGGTGATTGATAAGTGAAAGCAGATAGTAGGGTACCCACTGTGCCAATCTTTGGCATCCGGGTTTCAAAAGTAGATATGAAGGCCACTGTCTCCTATTTGACGGAAGCGGTAAAAAACCGTGAGCCGCATCAGGTGATTACAGCTAACCCGATTATGGTTATGACCGCTCTGGATAACCCCGCTTATATGGAAATTATGAAGTCGGCGGAGCTGGTGGTGCCGGACGGAACAGGGGTTGTATGGGCAGCAGAGTATTGCCACGATCCTGTGGCTGAACGTGTAGCAGGCTTTGATCTTTTACATGAATTGCTGCATCAAGGCGAAAGCTATAACTGGAAGGTATATCTGCTGGGTTCTACACCTGAAGTGGTCCGTGAGACGGCTACCCGGCTGCAATCCCAATATCCAGGTATCACTATTGCGGGGTATCATGACGGATTTTTTGGACCGGAAGCGGATGAAGAAATCTTGAATAAGATTATCCAGGCTCAACCTGATCTGCTCTTTGTCGCCAGAGGAGCTGATAGCCAGGAGCCTTGGATTGCCAAATATAAATCCCGGCTGAACATCCCGGTTATGATGGGCGTTGGCGGAAGCTTTGATGTAATATCGGGCAAGAGCCGCCGGGCTCCAAAAGCCTTCCAAAAACTCCGTGCAGAGTGGTTATACCGTCTTCTCAAGGAACCAACCCGGTACAAAAGAATGCTTGCGCTGCCGAAATTCGCAGTAAAAGTGCTGCGTGAGAAAGATAAAGTGACAAAAGTTTAGCGAAATACGGATATTTACCGTGAAAATCCCTTCAGCAGCCTAAAAACGGAATTGGAATTTGTTTTTACTTCAGCGTATAATTCAATGCGGTAGAGAAATGGAGGTCGACTGATCAAATGCTTATCATATACATCGCCGGATTTATAGTGTGCATGGGACTTGCACTGCTTTTGACACCAGTGGTGAAGAAATTCGCTATCAAGATTGGTGCAACGGATGTGCCGAATGCCCGTAAAGTGCATACTAAAATTATGCCCCGCCTTGGCGGATTAGGTATTTTTCTGGCGTTTGTGCTCGGCCTGCTTGCCGTATTGCCGATCATTCCTTACGAGTTTACTACGCGAGAGGCTAATTTTATCAAAGCGCTGCTGTCAGGTGGCGGACTGATCGTTCTTATCGGCGGGCTGGATGACCGGTTCGAGCTTTCGGCAAAGGTGAAATTGCTGGGCCAGATTGCTGCGGCCTGTATCGTTGTTTTCGGTTTTGGAATTACTGTTGATTTCGTTAACATTCCATTTCATAATACGTATTCCTCTTTGGAGAGCTGGATTGCCATTCCGCTCACAATCTTTTGGATTGTCGGTGTTACGAATGCCGTTAACCTGATTGACGGGTTGGACGGGCTTGCTGCGGGTGTGTCCGGTATAGCGATTGCTACAATTGCAGTAATGGCATTTTTGATGGGCAACACTATGGTTGCACTTCTTTGTCTGCTGCTGCTGGGCAGTATTGTAGGCTTTTTGTTCTTTAACTTTCATCCTGCCAAAATATTTATGGGCGACACTGGCTCGCTATTTTTGGGCTTTTGCTTAGCGCTGCTTGCCCTGCTTGGCTTCAAACAAATTGCAGTTGTATCGTTTATAACACCACTTTTAATTATTGGAGTTCCGTTATCGGATACCTTTTTTGCCATCATTCGGCGGAAGCTGCAGAAGAAACCGATTTTTGCCCCGGATAAAGGCCATCTGCATCACTGTCTGCGCGAGCTTGGCTTTAGCCACCGCCAAACGGTGCTGATTATTTACGGTATTGCCGCTTTCTTTGGAGTGTTGGCTGTTATTCAGACATCTGCGTCTCTGAACGAAGCGAACTGGGTTACCTTTGTGGTAATTTGCGTGATGCTCTTCTTCCTGCAGATTGGGGCGGAGATCACTGGAGTCATCAGCAAGACCAAACGTCCTGTGCTGGACTTCCTCCTAAGAATGCGAATGAAGCTGAGTCCGGAGCGCGGTTCCAAATCGTAACAGGCTATAATAGGCATCGTGCTATTATCTTCCTTCTCTGACAAAACTCATCCTTTTCAGGATGAGTTTTTTGCTTTTTTTCTAAAAAATTCTGTGGTAATGACCGATAAAGAAAAAAGTGAAGAATAACGAGAATATATACTCAAAGGAGAGATATACACATGTTACGCTTTAAGAGACCATTCGTATGGCTGCTGCTGGCGGCTCTGATCGTTTCTATGTTTCCAGGCAACTATACGCCCATAGCGGCAGCAGCGACCACGACTTACTTCAGTCCGGATGATCTCACGCTACGGAATACAGCGGCACTGCAAATGGAAGTCGACGGTTCTATCACAAGAGACACTGTATACAAGACAAGTGCTCCCAATTTTTCCATTACGGGTACATATGCACAGGTAACAGCCTCTACTATGAAGGTTACTGTGCAGCAGATGACCCAGAGTGGGGGGAAATGGGTTACCGATGAAACACATACAACAACTGGTGCAGTAACCACCGACACAACAAACCCGGATAACCGGTTTATCGCAAGTGGACTAACATTGTTTACAGGTTTTAATAAAATCACCTTCTCAGGGATGCAAGGCTCCTTGCAGCGCTCTGAATCATTTTATGTTCTTTATGATAAGGTTCCCTTTATTTCGTCTCTTCAGGTGCTTGGAGGCGGCCCTACTGCCATCAATTTGAATGAAGGTACTAAGGTTGTTGTGCCGAACCAGCAGATTACACTTCAGGGTAAAGTAACGAATGCTACGAAGGTAGGCGTATCCCTGAACGGGGGCTCTTCTATGCAGACCTCTCTGCTTGAGGATGGAACCTTCTTCACCCCGGCGCTAACGTTGAAGTCTGGAGAGAATACACTGGACATCGTAGTGCAGAATGCGGCTGACTCAATTTCAATCAAACGCTCGGTATATTATTTTGATACCAATAAGCCATTTACTGATTTGAGAATCCTACACGGCAAAACAGCAAGCGCTAAAGACATGGCTTATAATATACTTGATAACGTTCCTACACTGACAGCACCAGACACCACTGCCAATATTATTGGGCAAGTGCTTTTGCCTTATAATGCGAGTACCAAGTCCTTTGAAGATGATCATGAAGTGAAGATTAATGACACAGTGGTTCCGGTCAATGTGCTCGACTCTTATACAATCGAAGCTGATGGTGGAGTGAATTTAGGTTCTGGTACATCACCACAAAAAGAAATTATTATACCGGCCCCAGATGGTGTAACCCCTCAGTACCGTCTGGTTACCTTTCAGGCCACTGCTCCGTTTACACTTACTGCAGGAACATCCACTGTAACTGTGGGAATCAAGTACGGGACCTATAATACGTCGGTAAAAGAATCCTATAAATATTTACCGAACGAGACCGCTATTACGGATATGTACTATTTGTCTGGATATAACGGCGAGGCTGTTGCCAGTACCGCACTTTCTAAACTGGCTTTAAACGGTGCACAGGTTGAGAAGCCTAATTTTTACATTCTGGTCAAGTCAAGCGCTAAACCGACCAAAGATTTGGTGGCTTCTTACTTGCCTTTAGGTGCTGCACTTACATTGGAAAAACAGACTAGTGTTACGGGACTGGCAGATAATGAGGTCATTTATAAGGTTGTTGGGTTCTCCAATGGACAACAGAAGGTGAAATTTCAATATCCAGGATCGCAATCCTTCTATAATGCAGACATTGCTTATGTCTCCAAGAACTACATTTATGTAGCCAACTTGAACGATGGCCAGACATATACATTTAGCTCGGCGAATGCAGCCAATATTTTGCCGATATCAGGTGAGTACATTGGTTTCGAAAATATTAGTAATGCGCAGTTTTTTGTCAACGGAATTTCGAATGATAAGCTGACTACGCCGATTACGAAATTTAAGCCGACGGATGATCCGAAATTCTCCTTTGATTTGCCAATAAAAGCAGATGGGCCATTGGTTTACGGAGAGAACAAGATTGTTTTTGTCGGGACCTCTATGGATAATGTAGGGAATAAGAGGGAAGTACGTAAAGAGCTGAAGATCTATATCGTAGACACCAATGTTTCTAATCTTTCACAATTTCACCCTAAATTATCCAAAGGGAGAGCCTCGTTAACCCATACTGATATCAAGGAGTACACCGAGAAGGAACTGAATGATATCTTGGGATTGACTTCGGAATTTACCTATAAGGACGAAAAGTTTATTACTAGTCAAACCAGCTATGATATCGTCCTAAGAGGTGGAGCGGCAACCAAGCTGAACCTATATCAGGGCTCGGAGCTGTTTCTTTCCTTAGATAATGCGGTTCTGGGAAGTACGTCGGCTAAGAAAGGGCCGGTACCATTTGATTTTAAAGGAAAAACATACTACTATGATTTCGTTGGCAGCAGCACAGATTTCATTCTGCGGATTATGGATATTCCGGCTGAAACAGCAGGCAGCATCGTCTATAACCTGGAGTTGATCAATGAAACCGGTGCGCGCACTAATCAACGTATGGAAGTGGAACGGCAAGTTTCCGCATACCGCATCCTGTCTCCGGTAGCAACGGTTGGAACACAGATTGTCGTCAACAAAAACTTTGTCCGCTTTGATATTGAGGCCGAAGGTGCAACTAAAGTCATGATTGATAAGTTTGAAGCTGTAAAGCGCACAGATTTACCGAACAGATTCACTCTGGATTATGTGGGATTGAAGCCGGATAAGGCTACAGCAATCAAAATTCAGATCGTGCGTGCCGGTTCAACTTTAAATGATACAATTAACGTGTATTACGCAAGTGCAGTACAAATAGACACGCAGTTCATGGCTGAGAAGGTGGCAGCTAAATATAGCGTATTCAACAAGGCACTGGAGCTGACGTTCCCGAAAGGAACCTTAATGAAAGGCTACACCACTTCAGGGGCGGCTAAATACTATCCGGATACCAAGCTGCTGTTCGGTATTGCAGACCCGGTAGATGGTGTCGTTGAACGCAAAAATGACTACGGAAATACGATTAACGTAGATGCCGATGCCCGCACACCAGGAGGCCTTAGCACATTGCTGATCCCTTCTGATCTGGTATTGCGGTTCAACTCAACAGTGGAAACTAATAATTTTTCCCGGGTATCTGATATTTATTGGCTCAGCGGCGGACTTGGAGAAAAAGGTATTAAAGGCGATGCTCTTTATAAGCCGGCTACCAATGGTATTGCGCCATACTCGATAGAAGGCAACTTTACACAAATCGAGGCTGAACGCAAAATCGTTCCTTCTCAGCGGGGAAAACTCACACTAACGTTTAATCCGAACATTGTAGATGAGGTAGGTACTTCAATTACAGTGTTCCGTTATACAGACTCGGGACAGTGGGAGAACATCGGCGGTGAGGTTGATACGAAGAAACATACGATTACAGTGCCATTCGATCAATTTGGTTACTACACGGTTATGAAGCTGCGCCGCGGGTATTCAGACATCACCAACCATCCTTGGGCAAGAAATATTCTTAATGGACTCTACTCCAAAGGAATTATGGAGAATCTGCGCTTTGACCAATTTGGAGCGGATGATACAACAACACGTGGTGAATTCGCTACTCTGCTGGTCAAAGGGCTGAACATTCCGTTGAACTATAATAACAGCCAGCAAACCTTCTTTGATATTGTACCGGAGGCAGTTTCAACCACATGGGATTTCAAACATATTGAGACAGCCGCGAGAGCAGGGATCATTACGGGCTTAAGTGACGGATTCTTCGGCCCGGACCAGCCACTGACAAGAGAACAGGGTGCGGTAATGATTGCAAGAGCGCTGAAGCTAAAAATGTCTTTGAACGATGCCAAGCTGCTAACCAGTCTTAGCAAGTCGTTTGTCGATTCAGGCAGCATGGACTTCTATTCGAGACCGGCCATCGAGGCAGTATCCAAAGCGAAGATCATGGAAGGCAGCGCAGTAACAATTTCTGGCCAAACCAAGCCTGTATATAATTTCAATCCAAAGGGCAAGCTGACTAGAGCGGAAGCGGGGAAAATTGCCGTGGCTCTATTACAGAAGAGCACGAGTATCTTCCCGAAAAACTTCAACTAATGCTGCAATAGTACAGCAGGTCCGCGAAAACTGTTCGCGGACCTGTTCTTTTGTAATAAAATTACATACCGCTGACATTAACTTTGTATTCTGCATCGTTTTAAGTTACAATAACTTAGAAAATATTATTTTCTGAAAGGTGAAAGCCATCGATGAAGCCGATTTTATCAAAAGCACAGCTGGATTACATGAAAGCCAAAAATTCGTTTGAGAATAGAGCAAAGGTTATGGAGAAGGAGATTGCCGCAAAACGGGCGCTGCAGGAAATTACACAGGAGCTTATGGAAGAACTTGTACAGGCTACAGGGTTCCATGACGCATACAATGATCTTGTAATTGCCGAGAATGCTTTGATTGAGTGGTCCCATGCCACAATCAAGCACGAGAAGAGCTACCGTGAGAATCGCGGGGCAATAGATGCCATGTATGAGAATGTAAATTCCAGTCCTGAGAAACGTCAGGAATTGATCCAACTTTCGATGAAGATCCGTTAGTCCATAGCTATAGAAAAAAGCGCCGGAGACGGTGCTTTTTTGTTTGTACGCCCAGCATGGGCGTTATCTCTAGGGTGAAAGTCCCGAGCGGGGGCTGGCAAGCGCCTACCGTTAGCCAAGAGCAGGGTGTCCGCCGTGAGGCGGAATCTGAAGGAAGCTGGAGGCAAAAGCACGGCCTGAGGTATACGAACCCAATTTTAGGTGGTTACAGCCGGATAAGTCACCAAATCAAGACGAAATCCTAAGCTGCCAAAGGCTGCAGCCGTAAACTTGGGCAGGCGTGGGCAGAAAGATGACGTTCTTATCTGGGGAGGCCAGCTGGATACGCAAGAAAAAAACTTGTAACCGTAGCCGAGAGGCTGCGCTGAACCAGCAGGAGTCAGCAGAGGCCATAGTACGTGCGTGGCAGCATGATCATCAGGTGGGTTAAAGTCCCGCTGAGCACCGGACTAGGGGGCTCATATCCAAACTCGTGGGGAACGCCTCGGGGGCTGGTATTTTTTTTACTGGAGGGCAGGGCGTCTGCCGCGAGGCAGAGTCTGAAGGGTTGGAAGTACCAGGCTGTAGTGAAACGGGGCTACCCGAACTCGCGAACCGGTCGGCCTAAGATGGGGCAAGGTCGAGTCTGCACTATGGAGACGAAGGCGTTCTAGTCCACCCATCGTACCAAGGTGTGTGCGGGCGGCATGGTACGGAAGATGACGTTGTGACCCACGGAGACCTCGTCGTGTCTGAATCGAGTGCACCTGCAGGACGAGTGGATAAACAAAGTCGAAGCGGTCGCGCCGCACCTGCCGCTCCAAAAGAATGCGTGGCAGTTTCAGTAATGGATGCTATAAGGAAACCCTGAAGTGAATACCGGACGCATGGCGAGAAGTCGGAGAGCTGCATACTACTTACGATCGGACGAACAACAGAAACGTCCGGATTAGTCACTATGGTGTGACTGGCTTCTGTTTACCCAAAAGGCGAACTAGAAGGGGAAGGCGGCTCGCTTTATGGAGATCGGAACTGGCATGAGTTTCGTGAGTAAGCGGCAAGGGAGGAATATTCCCTAAGTGAAAGACCCAAAACTTGCAGGCGGAGGATACGAAGCACATGAAAGCAGAAGGCACAGGACGAAAGGTTCATTCATTAATCGACAAAGTGTATCACCGAACAAACCTGGAAATCGCATGGGAAACAGTGAGGGCAAACGAAGGCAGTGGCGGAACTGACAAGGTCACCATCCCGGCCTTCCAAGCCGTAGCCGAGGTGGAGCTAGAGAGGCTGCACGAAGAACTGAAATAAGGGACATACCGACCGGTGCAGGCCAGACGGATTCACATTCCAAAGAAAGGGTAGCCTCATGAGAAGCGTCCGCTCGGAATCCCGGCGATAAGTGACAGAGTCTGTCAGCAAGCGCTGAAAAACAGGTTGGAACCTATCTTCGAATCCTTGTTCAGTGAATGCAGTTTCGGATACCGTCCGGGTAGCTCAACTCACCAAGCTATGCGGAAGATTTACCGCGAGATGATGGACGGGTGTGAATGGATTGTGGACGCAGACCTGCGGGATTTCTTTGGGACGGTTCATCACGAACCGCTGGTCGACAGGATTGTGGAGCAAGTAAGTGATGGTAGAATTCTCAAATTGGTCAGACAAATGCTCGAAGCTGGTACATGGAAGGTGGGAAGAAATACGGGACACCGAGCGGTACGCCGCAAGGTGGCGTAGTGAGTCCACTGTTTAGTAACATTTATCTGAATCGACCATAAAATGAAGGACAGAGGGTACCGACTGACGCGCTTCGCTGACCGTCTTTGAACTCATCGACTCCATAAACCCCGTTATACGAGGGTGGGGCAATTATTTCCGGAAAGCCCACGTGAGAAAGCTTTTCAACCGACTCCAACGCTGGATCATAAGGCGGATATGGAGTCATCGGTTCAAACGCTGGCGCAACGCGGGGTGGAAAAGACTGCCGGAATTCATTCTCTACTCCGAGTACAGATTGGTAAATCTCTTGACATTAATCCCGGATTTGAACCTACGAACTGCACCCAAAGGGTGACATGAAGGAAAGCGGATTGCGGGAAAACTGCACGATCCGTTTGATCGAGCGGACGGAGAAAGGCGCAAGCCGACCTCCTTCGACTCTACAAGTAAGCTGTTGCAACAGCTTACGGAAGGGCTGAACCGAAAGGAGAGAGGAAACCGATGCGTTCGTATGAAGAGCAACGACAGCCGAATATCTCTCAAGAGAGTTGCCAGCAAAGAGAAGCGGTGAAGCAGTCAGGGTATGCTGGAGCGAATACTCGAAGGGGATAACCTTCGGCTCGCTTGCAAACGAGTGGTTCAAAACGGAGGAGCACCCAGTGTGGACAATGTAACGGTAGCGAATCTACAAGCTTACTTGAAAGCACATTGGGAGACGGTGAAAGCCGAGCTTCTGACGGGAACCTATAGACCTGCGCCAGTCAAACGGGTGGAAATCCCCAAACTCGGAGGCGGTGTACCGCTGTTAGGGATCCCGACCGTAATGGACCGTTTTCTCCAGCAAGCACTTCTACAAGTCATGAACCCGATTTTTGACGCGCAATTTCCTGGTATAGCTACGGCTTTCGCACGGGGAAGAGTGGTAATGACGCAATCAAGCAAGCGCAAAGATATATCCAAAACGGCCTAAGGTGGGTCGCGGATTTGGATATGGAAAAATTCTTTGGTGCGCCTAGGTAAGCTGGGTGCTTTCAGTGGGTGCAATTCCCACTCGGGCAAAGGGAATGAGCCACCCTACCCGAAATCGAGTCTTGAGCACGTAAAGGTAACGATACGGGTTAAGCGTAGACAGAGCGACGTCCAGGCCGTAACGCAAGTGAAGCGATAGAGCCTCGTGAGATGTCCGGGGGCCGACAAGGTCGAAAACTTGGAAGGCTATAGTAGATTTCCGTAAAAGGCGAGGGAATCGGAGACCCCGGCGGGGTCTGAGAGCACGGCATGGCGGAAATGGAAGCATCACGGAACTAGGGAGATCCATCGCGGTCTTCGCGAAAAAAAAAAATGCGGAGTACGCCGACTGAAAGGACCATCCATAGGAGAGTGGATGCCGCGGTGGAAGTCGGACCTGTTGGTAGTACTCGGAGCGCGGGAAAGCCGCGTACAGGGGGAAGCGGCAGGACAGAGTAAGCTCTTAACAGCGAAACATACCCCACACACAGAGGTGGACATCGTATGTCAACACAACTGGCTAAGATAGCAGAGAAAGCTCGGCAAGATAAGAAAATCCGCTTTACGTCACTGGCGCATCTCATGACATCTGAGTTTCTGCAAGAGACCTGGGGGATGATGAACCGCAGAGGGGCGAGCGGAGTCGATGGGGAAACAACGAAGGAATTTGAAGCGAATCTTGAAGAACGGACAGAAGACCTGTGGCAGCGGCTCAGACAAAATCGTTATCAAGCTCCGCCCGTAAGGCGAATGGACATTCCAAAAGGGAATGGGAAAACGAGGCCACTCGGTATTCCGACAGTAGAAGACCGACTGGTACAGCGGGCAGTAACGAGAATTGTAGAGTCCGTCTTTGAACAGGATTTTCTGGGACTGTCCTACGGATTCCGCCCGGGAAGAAACCCGCATATGGCGCTTAAAGCGCTCAGAACTTGCATCGTAACGAAGAAAGTCAGACATGTATTTGAAGCGGATATTCGTGGGTACTTCAATCATATCAACCACAAATGGCTGATGAAGATGGTTAAGCAACGTATAGCCGATCCGGCCATTTTACGTCTCATCGGAAAATGGTTGCGGGCAGGAGTCATGCAACACGGCGTGGTCACACGAAATGAGGAAGGCACGCCACAAGGAGGACCGATTAGTCCTCTGCTTGCGAACATCTATCTGCACTATGTTCTAGACCTCTGGTTCAAGAAAAGGTTCAAAAAGTGCGTACAAGGAGAAGCCTATCTCATCCGTTTTGCGGATGATTACGTCGCGTGTTTCGAATACGAGCGAGACGCTGAAAATTTCCAAACGCTGTTAAACGAAAGGATGAAGAAATTCAGCCTGGAGTTAGCAGAAGAAAAGACGCGTCTCATGATCTTTGGACGATTTGCAAAGGAAAGAAAAGCGGAATTCAGGGAAAAACCAGACACCTTCGACTTCCTGGGTTTCAAACATGTCTGTGGAGTGGGACGCAAAGGTGAATTCGCGCTCATACGGATTCCAAGCGTAAAGAGTATCCGAAAATTCTCAGAGCGAGTTGGAACCTGGCTAAAAGCACACCGACACTGGAAAAGACGAGACCAACAAAAGCAACTGACCCGAATGTTACAAGGTTTCTACCAGTATTTCGCACTGTACCACTGTGACTATAAGCTGCATAGTTTGAAACGGCAAGTGGAACGACAGTGGATACGGGTGCTACGAAGAAGGAGCCAGAGACATCGGTTGTACTGGTCTTACTTGAGGAACAGGGACTGGTTTAGATTGCCGGAACCGAAGTTACTCCATCCAACAATCTGACGAGAAAAAAAAAAAAATCTGTGAACGACTCTGGGGAGCCCGATGCGGGAAATCCGCACGTCGGGTTCTGATTGGGGCTGACGGCACAAGGAAAAAAAAATCCGAGGCCGTCTTCTACCAACCACCAGGTGAATCATGATATGCTGATGGCAAGAGTGGCGCGGAAAGTGACAGACAAAAGAGTGCTGACACTGATTCGTGTCTATCTGTACGCCAGGGTCATGGTGGACGGAAAGTTGGTGCGCAGCTGGGAGGGAACGCCACAAGGTGGTCCGCTCAGTCCGCTTTTAGCGAATATTCTACTGGATGATTTGGATAAGGAATTAATGGGGCGAGGCTTGTGATTTATACGTTATGCGGACGATTGTAACATCTTTGTGGCGAGTAAGCGAGCAGGTGAACGAGTCATGGAATCGATAAGCCGATTTGTAGAAGGAAAGCTGAAACTGAAAGTGAACCGGGAGAAAAGCGCGGTAGCCAGACCTTGGAACCGTAAGTTCTTAGGGTTCAGTTTCCTGAGCCAGAAACAGGCAACGATTCGCTTAGCGCGAAGACAATCTCACGATTCAAAGAGAGAATTTGTGAATTGACGAATCGAATGTGGTCGATTTCCATGGAGGAGAGAATTAACCGCTTAAACCGCTATATGATGGGTTGGCTAGGTTACTTTCGACTAGCTCCGGCAAAGACGCACCTCCAGAACCTGGACCAATTGATTCGTAGAAGACTCCGAATGTGCCTATGGAAGCAATGGAAACGGGTCCGTACACGAATTCGGGAACTACGAGCGCTCGGCGTTCCCGAATGGGCCTGTTTCATGATGGGAAACTCACGCAGAGGTGTATGGGAAATGTCCCAGAACATAAATAATGCCCTTTCTACTTCCTACTGTGAAACGAAAGGGCTGAAAAGTTTGCTTTCACGTTATCTGGAGCTTGGTTAACCTTTTGGAACCGCCGTATGCGGACCCGCATTTCAGACTGTCTAACAACAGATTTCTAAGCCCTTTTAAAAGCATAAATTTATGCAATTTCACTCTCATTAGCGTTGTGCATTTAGAAATCGAAGAAGCTCGGTCTCTGAAGAGACGTATGAGCTCCTTCACTCCCTTTATCTGATCAACCTCTTGAGATTATAAGCAAGACAAATCAGAATAGTTTCAGTGCCTACTGATGCCAACCCTCGTCTTAAAAAGTTATGTACAGCCTAGGTGACGTTTTATCGTCCAAAAATGGTGCTGGGCGATTGCCGCTCTCTGCTTATATGTATTGCTTTGACTACGGGTATTTTCGGCAATCTGCTCAATCGCTTCTTCCTCTCTTAGTCTGGTTACTGACCACTCACCTTTGGCTGACGTGCAGAGATCCTTTTGTCCGCAAATATCGAAGGTTTCATAGGTGTAACGCTTGTACTCTTTTCCATCTTGTTTTCCATTCCATTTGAATGGTAATTCATAACCAGATATATCTATCGTTTATGGCATCATACTCAAAATTCTCTTTATCAAATCCGCTAGCTACTTTGTTCTCCTTTCCCTTCTGTGGTTTTATTAAGAGTTCGGTGTTTTCGTTGACAACATCGATGATTTTAAGACAGTTATAGTAACCTGTATCGGCCAGAATTGTAATTTTTTGATCACAGAAAACTTGCTTTGTCTTCTTTGCCTTGTTGGATATAGAGCTTGAGAAGCTCTTGTCGGCGGTAAGGTTTTTGCCCTGCTTTGGATCCCGAATACACTTGGAACCCCAGTCCTTCCAGGATCAAGCTATCTACGTAGGCATCGATAACTCGAACAGGATTTTCTTCTTCTACAAATTCGTCCAATGTATATGGCAGTAAATGAATTTGATGTCTATCTTCACCTTCAATATAAGGCATATGCGTTCATCTCCTCAGGTAAGAGAGTTCAACATTGGACATCTATTTTCATGCCTTAAATGGATATTGTTTAAAAATTGTTAGACAGTCTGATGTACGGTGGTGTGAGAGGACGGGGGCTTACCGCCTCCGCCTACTCGATTGCCCTAAGAGGTGGTTTATTAGTTTGAGAAAGCGAACGATTTTTATTTTCTAACAAATATTGCCTAATGACGTTTGTAAAGTCTCTATGCTATACTGTTTTCCGTAGCTGCCCAACATTAACAATAGTTAGTAGAACATACATATGTATCTTCTAATGGAACAAGCTCAGGTCAAAATTTGAAATTATTTTTTGAATAAAGCGCAACTTTCTCAAAACTTTTGCGTTTAAGGTGTAGAATCAATTACACAAGGTACATGTTGAACAGCTTTCGTAGCTAAAGAACATTGCCGAATGGAAAAATTAGCTTTACGTGACTTGAGGCACATTGTATAATACTTAGGTAGAATTAGGAATCTACTATTGTCATGCCATGAATTTGTTTACAAGTTTCTGTGATACCCGTCACAGACATTATTTATACTTAATATGCTCAACTCGGGAAAGGGGGTGCATCGGCTAATGAGTGACATGAGCTACCCAACTAAAGAAAATTCTCAGTTCATGAACGTCCAAGGAGGAGAAAAAAAGGTTATGAAGAAAATTTTATCCGTAGCATTATCTACAGCAATGGCATTCTCGATGTTTGCCTCTGTAGCGTTTGGTGAAACTGCAACAACTCCACAAGCAAAATTTGATGCTTTGGCAGCTAAAGGTATCCTTAACGGATATCCAGACGGTCAAGCTCACCTTGAAAAAGATCTGACTCGCGCTGAGTTCGCTAAGATCGTTACTAAATTGTTTGGTCTTACTGAAGTAACTGGCAAATTGTCTTACAAAGACAAAGGTTACACAGCTAAGATGTGGGCAGTTCCTTACATCGAAGCTGCTACTGCAGCTAACTTGATGCAAGGTAAAGATACTGTTAAAGGTATCTTCGACTACAACGGTAAAGTAACGGTTGAAGAAGTAGCGGCTGTATTGTTCCGCGCTCTGAAACTTGAAACTCCAGCTACAACTGATAACTCCGCATCCAACTGGGCTAAGGGCTATGCTCAAGCAGTTGTCAATGCAGGTCTTTTTGCTAAAGGTACTAACTTCAAAGCTAACGCTACTCGCTCTTTGGTAGTAGAAGCTGCTTATGCAGTTGACCAAAAAACTGCGGTTCCTACGCTGACAGTTACTTCTGCTGAAGCAGTAAGTCCAACAAGCGTAGTTGTAACTTTCTCTGACAAAACAACTCAAACGGTAACCTTGACCACTGCACTGGTGGAAGGTGTTGAAACAACAATCAATTTCAAACACCTAGAAAAAGACTACACAGCAAAAGTAACACTTGCTGCTCCTAAGGTTGTTTCTGTAACTGTTCCAAATGCTAAGCAATTGGTAGTAACATTCAACCGTGCTGTTGATACTTCGACTTTAGCTTCCAATGATAAGCTTAAAACTGGCGTTATCAGAGTAATTCCTTTGAATAATCAAAGTGCTATTACAACAGACGGAGCTGAAGTTAGCGTAAATGCTGCTGGAACAGAAGCTACAGTTACCTTCCCTGGCCTTGAGTTCCTTAAGGGACAATACACTGTAGTTGTAAGTAACAGCGTTAAGACTACTGCTGGAACAGCTCTTGCTTCCTATAGTACACTGCTGACTGCTGCTGATACTGTAGCTCCTACAGTTGCAACTGTTAATGCTGCTGCTAAAGCAACAACTAACAAAGTGTATGTTAAATTCAGCGAGCCAGTTAAACCAGCTGGAATTATTGCTAGCGTGAACGGCGTATCTGCTACAGTAACTCGTGAAACTTACGATACTTTCAGCTTGACAGCAGGTACATTGAATGCAGGTTCTTCTTATGAAGTATCCTTGCTGAATGTTACTGACTTTGCTGGTAACCTGGCAAATCCTAACCCAATCAAGACAACTGTGGCAGTAACTTCTGATACTGCTGCTCCAACAATTACTTCTGTTACACTAGTAGGTGATACTGGAATCACTGTTAAGTTCAACAAAAAAGTAAGCTACGAATCCCTGATTGGTAACGTGCGTTTGTTGAGCGCCTATGGCGATGCTCAAGGTACACTGGTTGTAACTTCGACGGCTGATAGCGATACTATCAAGTTCAAAGTTCCTGCAGGATTTAAACTGCCTGATTCCGGTACTTTCAGCGGATCTCTGGTCTTTGGTGCAACGGTTCGCGACACCTTGGGTAATACTTTAGGTACTCCAGTAACGCAATCGATCACAATTGTAAAAGATGCTACAGCCCCTACAGTTGCTAGTGCAACATTCAGCAGCGACAAAGGCTTGGTTGTAACATTCTCTGAGGATGTTGAATGGGTAGGTGGAACACCTACTTTGATTAAGGATTCTACTGGTCAAGCATTGACTGCTGCAAACTACAGCGGCCCAGTAGTTGACGGCGCTAAGCTTACTTTCCCTAATGTGAAAGATCTTGATGGATCTTACACTCTGCGTCTTCCTGCCGGTTTGGTAACAGACCTTGCTCTTGCTAAGAACAAATTGGTTGCAACAACTGTTGCAGTTACAGCGGCAGCTAGTACAACAACTGATACTGAAAGACCTGTAGTTACAAGCATCACTTACCTTGAGCCTACTGGTGCTGCTCCTGAGATCATCTTCACAGTAACAGCTACTGATAATGTTGGCTTGAGTGTTGCTTCCCTGCGTGATGTGAACAGCTATACTCTGGGTAGCAAAGCACTTCCAAGTGGTTCTTATGTTCAAGTAATCAGCGCCACTGGAACTGTAACTTCCCCTACTAATGCAGTAGTTGAAGTACATGTTCCAAAAACTGCAATAAGCAAAACTGAAGCGATCGAATTTATTGCTTTCGGTATTACTGACACTGCAGGAAACGGATCATTTGCTAATTCCATCAAACCAGTACTTGCAGACCGCGTTCAACCAACGCTTGATGCAGCAGCTGTGTCTTCTGGAGATAGTTCACTTCTGCAATTGACATTCTCTGAGCCGATCGATCCTGCTACTCTTAATGCTGGTGACTTCACAATCATTGTGAACAACAACTCGGCTACGCCGGCAACAATTTCCGGCGGCTTCATTGCTGGTGTTGGTAACGATGCAGGTAAATTCTATGTTAGACTTGCAGGTTACTCTGACCTCAACGCTAACAACGTAAACAGTATCTCTGTTAAAGTTAACGCAAATGCAACTACTAAAGATAAAGCGGGTAACTTGATCGTTGGCGATAAGACAGTATACGCTAAGTAATCTCCGATTACCGAAGCACAGAATAGCCTCTTCGGAGGCTATTCTTTTTTTTAGGATTTTTTTACTCTGTGAAGGAGGAAGCTGATGAAAACGGTATTGAAAGTTTCCATAGTAACTGGGCTGCTTGCTGGGGGAGTATGGATTGGCTCTTTGTTAAATGTCACTGCCGAAGGAGCCAGTGTTGGATCGCAGCCTGGAACGGCGGATGATCCGGTGGTTACCAAGAGCTATGTAGATCAACAAATACAGAAAGCCATTCAAGGCGGCAGTATTGCTACTCAAGCGCCTACTGCTACGGCTACTCCGGCAGCAACGGCTGCACCAACGGCAACGCCAGCTCAAAATGCGGGTAACGAGGCTAAGATTGTTGACGTAAAACCTGGGCAAATTTTGATTGCCGGAGCAGGTGCAGAATTTATCGTTCGAGCCGGTAAGGCCGTTATTTATTCGAATGATGCCAATGGCGTAGCAGATTTAACGGATGGTGCTGATCTTGCTAACGGCGTTGCTGCTCCTTCCAATCATTTGTTGTCTTTTCCACGTGAAGGTCGGGGTATAGCTGTTCAAGATGGACAAACATTAGGTCTGGTTGTAATGGTCCGTGGCACATATACCTTAAAATAAGCAAGATTCAGGTTAATAATTATGGTATTACAGAATTTTTGTTTTCCTATAAAATAGGATGCCCTTTTATTTGGTGCAGTATACTTCGGCACTCATTCCCACAGTTGACAAAGATTGAAGCGATTGAGACTGATGGATTCCGCGTACAATACTTCCTGTAATCTTAAAAAATCTTCAGGAGGTGTTATCATGGCACGTACTAACCGTACAGTGGTACCGGAAAGCCGGGCAATGCTGAAACAAATGCAGTATGAAATTGCTTCTGAATTTGGTTTATATGGCGCTTCTTATGGCGGCGGGGCAGATACAGAATTTGCTTCCGAACTTGGAACAATAGGTGGTGGGATGGGTGGCAGATTATATCTGGGACACCTCACCTCCCGCGATAATGGATCTGTAGGCGGGGAAATAACCAAGAGGCTTGTGAAGCAGGCCGAGCAGTCTCTTTTCCAATAATATCGAAGCGTGAAGGGACTGGCTTCAATTGACAGCATCCGGCAAATAAGTTAATATGACTTTTGAGGAAAGCCATCAACCTTTTCCGATTGGGAAAGGTTCATTTTTTGAACTTATCCGATTTTATTTCTATGGCCTGTTATCTATTAAGGAGAGCCCCCTTATACAGTGTCAGACTAACAATATGGGAGGTTGTTGTAGTGTCTATTAAAGGACGTCATTTGTTTACTTCCGAGTCCGTAACGGAGGGGCATCCGGATAAAATCTGCGATCAGATTTCTGATGCGGTACTGGATGCTTTTTTGGCTAATGATCCTAATGCCCGTGTGGCCTGCGAAGTAGCTGTTGCAACTGGCCTAGTACTGGTGATCGGAGAAATTAGCACCAAGTCTGAATATGTAGATATCCCGGCGATTGTGCGCAATACGATCAAGGAAATTGGCTATACACGTGCGAAATTTGGTTTTGATTATAATACATGTGCAGTCTTAAGCTCGCTTAATGAGCAGTCGGCTGACATCGCTCAGGGGGTAAATGCCGCCTTGGAGAACCGTGATCCTGCACAGGTTGCTGAAGAAACCGCCAATATTGGTGCCGGTGACCAAGGTTTGATGTTCGGTTTTGCTACCAATGAAACTCCTGAACTAATGCCGCTGCCGATTGCTTTGTCTCACCGTATTGCTAGACGTTTGTCCGAGGTTCGCAAAAATGGAACGTTGGAATATTTGCGTCCTGATGGCAAGACACAGGTTACGATTGAGTACGATGGTGAGAAGCCGGTACGTGTAGATACAATCGTTGTATCGACCCAGCATGCCGAAGAAATCTCGCTTGAGCAAATCCAGGCTGACATCAAGGAAAATGTGATTCTGCCAGTGGTTCCTGCCGAGCTGCTTGATGAGAATACCAAATATTTCATTAACCCGACGGGACGTTTTGTAATTGGCGGTCCGCAAGGCGACGCTGGTCTGACTGGACGTAAAATTATTGTCGATACGTACGGCGGATATGCCCGTCATGGAGGCGGTGCCTTCTCAGGCAAAGATCCGACCAAAGTCGATCGCTCCGCAGCTTATGCCGCTCGTTATGTAGCTAAGAATCTGGTAGCTGCAGGTCTTGCCGACAAATGTGAAATTCAACTGGCTTATGCAATTGGTGTAGCTAATCCTGTCTCGATTAATGTGGATACATACGGAACAGGCAAAATCAGTGAAGAGAAATTGGCCAAGCTGATCAGCCGCAATTTTGATCTTCGTCCGGCTGGCATCATCTCCATGCTGGATCTGCGTAAACCTATTTATAGACAGACCGCAGCATATGGTCATTTTGGACGGACTGATGTCGATCTTCCATGGGAACGTGTAGACAAAGCTGAGTTGCTGAGAGCGCAAGCAGACCTATAAGTATGCCTTTGCTTTCTATTTTCAGCGTAATGCTCGACTAAAATATTGTATGAATGCCTGCAGGACGGCTCTTCGATAGTTGAAGGCTGCTTCTGCGGGCTTTTTGGTGTGTCTAAAAATGGACTAAAGAGTGCCTGGCTGTATCTCAATATAGAAGTCTTCTAAACTTTGGAAGCTCTTTTGCCGAAATATAAGAATATATGTAAAGACGAAGTTATGGCTTGAGAGGAGTCTATCACTGCATGAAAAGAAAAATTTCCATATTGGCGGCACTCATTCTGGCAGGAGATTTGGTCTTGGGGTCTGTGTCTTCATCAGTCGGAATCGGAACACCGGCAGTTTTTGCTGCGAGTGAATTTGGCATAACCGCAACTTCACCAGCTGCGGGAGAGACAAATATTAATGTTGCTTCCTCAATCAAACTAAGCTTTGACCGTGTGGTGAACCCACAGAGTGGAGATATCACTATTACCCCGGTGGGTTCAAGTACACCATTTGCTACAATCTCCGTTGGCAGCGCCGGACTGTTTGGCAGCGCCAAGGACTATGAAATCAAGTGGGGAGCAGGTAAGCAACTAGAGCCCAATAAGAGTTACACGGTATCCATTCCTAGGGGAGTGTTCAAGGATGGTGCAGGGGCGGAATCTGCGGCTACTTCCTGGACCTTTATCACGGCGCCGATAGCTAACCCGTCGCTTATTTCAAGTGAGTACTCACCGGCGAATAACTCACGGGTTGATGCGGCAGCGCTGACGCAGCTCAGTTTTAAGCTGAACAAGAGGCTAGTGAGGGGCGGCGGCTCTGTCAAGCTTATCTCTTCAGCTAATAATTCACTGATCCAGGAGTTTAAGATCAAAGACGGCGAACCCTGGGTGGATGTGCAGACTGACGAGGTTTCCACCACAGTAAGACTAACACTGGCGAATAAGCTTGCAGTTGGCAGCACCTATTAT
The DNA here is from genome assembly GCF_056120445.1 of Paenibacillus sp. sgz302115. Classification (NCBI taxonomy): domain Bacteria; kingdom Bacillati; phylum Bacillota; class Bacilli; order Caryophanales; family Paenibacillaceae; genus Paenibacillus; species Paenibacillus sp. sgz302115. The sequence goes on along the minus strand of NZ_JBVYOK010000012.1, from coordinate 75,494 downwards.
GTATTAGTCGATAATTATGCGCTAAAAGATGATGAGAATAAAACCTTCTCCGGAATATCCAGTGGCAGCGTGTGGAGCTTTTCGACCAAGGCTGCCGGAGTAAATATGACAGTCCTGCCAGCTGGAGGGGCTACTGGAGTGTCGCCTACGGGGGATGTTCAGCTTGTCTTTGACCGTCCGATGATGCCTGCTTCCGGCGTCATTACGTTAACACCATTGTTTTCTCCAGGTAATACTAAATATTTCAACGTCAACTCTTCGGTTGTTACAGGCGGGGGAACCAGTACTATAACACTGGATACAGCATCAACTGCGAATCCGCTGCCAGAAAATACTTTTTATACGGTATCCGTACCACAAGGGGCTTTTCATGATCAGGACGGGAATTTATTTCCCGCGTCAGGGACGTATACTTGGAGCTTTACGACGGCTAAGCTAACGAGTTTTGGCGTTCAGGCGCTCAGTCCGGCGGACCGCAGTGAAGGTGTAAGTCTCAATCCGGCCATTAAAATCACATTCAACCGCGATGTCGTTTTAAATAGTACGGTTGCCAATCCGGTAGTCCTCTATAAAGGGGATGGAACCAAGCTGACTGCACCTTTATCGGCAGGTGCTACGGCAAGTGAATATATTATTACACCTGCTGCGGCATTAGAAAATAACACGACCTATTATGTGGACATCGCAAACGGAGCCTTTGTAGACGCCAAGAATAACCAGGAAGTTTTTGGTGGGATTAGCGGCAAGAACAATTGGAGCTTCCGGACGGCTGTATTGGATAAGACGGCCCCTGTGTTGTCTGCAGCGCAGATGGATAATAACCGTACCATTCGCTTGAAATATGATGAAGCCTTAAGTGCAGGTGCCGCTCTGCTCCCTTCCAGCTTCACGGTGACGGTTAATGATGAGAAACGTGCGATAGACAGTATCTACGTTCAGGGAGACAGTGTTTATATTACGCTTAGTACAGGTGTGGCGGTTGGACAGATTGTAAAAATCAGCTATACGGGCGGTTTGCGGAACATACAGGATTTGAGCGGGAACAATGCGGCTGCCTTCTCACTGCGTCAAGTTACAAATGGTGTTCAATCCGTACTGTCTATGCCCAAAGACGGAGTGATTTCTTCCAAAACAGTAGTTTTGAATTTTAATGATGCTCTAAAGGCGGTCTCGCCTAATGCATACAGCCAGTTTAATGTGTATGCGGACGGCTACTCGCTTGGGGTTAACTCTATTAGCTCCAGCGGTGGCGCTGTAACCCTTGGTTTGAACAACGAAGCAACAAGTGCACAAACGATTCGCGTAGCCTATTCCGCAGGCTCTTATCCGCTGCAGGATGTGAATGGCTTGAATATAGGGAATTTCAGTGATTTTTATATCCGCAACGCCGCGGATACAACTCCACCCCTGTTTCAAAGTGCTACCGGTTCAGGCAAAAATATAGTGCTGACCTATAATGAGGGCTTGTCTTCAACGAATCTGCCGATGAACAGCCAGTTTTCCGTGCTGGTGGGCAGTACGCCAAATTACGTAACGTCTGTTGCGGTAAGCGGCAATCAGGTGACGCTGACGCTTCAAAGCAATCTGGTGGCTAATCAGGCGACTACCATCTCATACGTACCGGGAACAGCCGGGATCAGCGATCTTAACGGCAACCGTGCCGCCTACATCAACCTGCAGCCATTGGGCATTTCAGCGAGCAGCAGCGGCACATCCGTACCGGATATCAGTTCTGCAACAGTAACAGGGGACGAGCTCACCGTAACCTTCAGCAAAACGATGCAGGCGTCCAATACATTGTATGCCAATCAGTTTGGAGTCAGAGCGGATAGCAGCAGTATTGGAGTACAGTCTTACTATCTCTCCGGCAATACCCTTAAATTAACACTATCCAGTGTGATAAAAGCAGGTCAAACCGTCGATTTGTCCTATATGTCCGGCTCAGGTGTGATTAAGGATCAGAGCGGCAATACGTTTTCTTCTTTTAGCGGGCTTTCCGTGCAGAATCTGACAGGAATAAGCTCATCAACAGCGGCAGGCCGTCCGGCTTACCTGGGCACACTGGCAGCCAGTGAGTTCGGAAAAGAGTATGCCCTTCTCAAAAGCGACTCGGCGACACCGGCAGATGACCGTTCGATTTACAGCCAGTCGGTAAAAAGATACAGCCTGACCGCCGACCGTCTGACCGCCAGTTATGATTACTTAATCAAGCTCGGGACTCCTTCTTTGGCGTTTGAAGTACCTTCAACGGAACCAGCAGCCTATGTGACGCTGCCGCTCAAGCCGCTGCTGGATGCAGTGAATCGTGATAAGAAAGCTGAAATCCTGATACGCTATGGGGATAACTTATACAAGCTTGCTCTGAATGATGTGAATATGACCAGTCTTGCCGCCACCTTGATTGCGGACAGTCAAAATATCTCGCTTGTCCTGCGGCTCGATAAGGTGCCAGCCGGTACTTTCACACCGTTTGAACAGAAGCTTCAGACTCAGGGACTTCGGACGATAACCGGACTTGTGGATGTACGTCTGTCCGCTGCGGTAAGCAATAATTACACCAATGCCAAGGCACTGAGTGTACCGGCTGAGTACACCGTGCGTACAACTTCTACTCTGAACAGTGATCAGACTTCAGCCGCCAGACTGGATCTTGCTTATTATGATGCGGCTTATCTTCCTACCAAGCTCAGCTCGTCAGGAAGCTATACTGTAATCCGTGCTAATATGATCGGCAACCAGGTTGTAGGAACGTTCCTCTCCACGCGGAGCTTTACTGACATGAGCAGTCACTGGAGTAAATCCATTGTGTCTCAGTTGGCTGCCAAAAATATCATCGACAGCAGCTATGGCAGTACCTTCAACCCTGAGCAGAAAATTACCCGCTCCGAATTTGCTGTTATGCTTAGCCGTGGTCTGGGTCTGCTGGGAAATCGTGAGACAGCGCAGAGCTTCAGGGATGTGCAGACCTCCACACAAATTGGCGATTATATTGGTGCAGCGGCCAAAGCGGGGATTATTACCGGAAATACAGATGCAACATTCCGCCCCAATGATAATATTACCCGTGAGCAGCTGGCGATTATGATTATCCGGGCTATGGAGTATAGCGGTAATCCGGTAACCTTGAATGGCACCCCATCGTCAACATTAGCTGCCTTCAAGGACCGTGCCAGAATTCAAAGCCAAGCCGCTGAATTCGTAGCCAAAGCGGTGCAGCAAAAAATTATCCTCGGTATGACCACCACTAAATTCGAGCCGCAGGGCAATGCTACACGAGCTCAAGCTGCGGTGATGCTGCAGCGGATGCTTACGACTGCAGGGTATCTGTAGATTATTAAAATAGTAATGTATCTGGAGGTCCCGCTATTGCGGGGCCTTTTTTTTGTGATTAAGAGTTGGCAAATTTCCCGCAGAAACGGCTGAGCTATCCTTCTAAAGACGGCGCAGCCGTTTCTGCTTGCGTTCACCAGGCTATTCCAGCAGGGGGCTATTTTGGCTTAAATCTAGCAATATTCGCAACTTTTCCTCTGAAAATCAGTCTATTAAAGGTATAGCGGGAAACTAGAAACGTGTTCCCAGACTTTGATAGATTCTTGTATTTAAAAAAAGAGATGGGAGAGTTACGCTGAAATGAATGAAGTTTTCATGGAGAAGAAACGCGGAGAGCAATCGCGGGGATTACAGAAGCTGCATGCAAAAAAATGGATTGCTGCCTCACTGGCAGGAGTGCTGTGGATTATGCCGGTCATCGGCAGTGAAGGAATCCCGCAATTTGGCTCCGGACCGGCACCTGTGGCTCACGCAGCGGGCTCTTTTGCTGTAACCAAGCTGGGTGAAGAGGTAGTTACTTCAGGTGCCATTATGATGAAATATAAATTTACAACGTCCCGTTCCGGCAAAACAGCCACAGGGCTGGCAGATGTGATTCGGGTAGATCTAAACAATCCTTATGTCTCCATTGATGTAATGACCGGTAAAGGCGGGAAATTAACGACCCGGCAAAGCACAGGCGGGATGGCAAAAGAGACGGGAGCCGTTGCTGCCGTGAACGGTGACTATTTCAATACAGGAGGCGAGGGGGCGCCTATCGGCGGCCAGGTATCTGGTGGCGTCGTTGTTTCATCACCTTCGCAGCTCGACGGAATGTACGCTTTTGCCGTGACCAAAGACCGGAAGCCGGTAATTGACGAGTATTCCTTCGAAGGTCTGGTAACCGCAGAGGACGGATCACAGTTTCCGTTATCCGGTATCAACAAAGGAGCGTACAGTCCAGAGGGCGGCAGTTCCATTTATAGCCACGCCAATGCCGCATACATATATACGGATGCCTGGACCGCACTGGATCGTCCGAAGAACAGCTCCACTACCCCTACAGAGGTGTTGGTGGAGAATGACGTAATTACCCAAATTTCTGCGGATAAGGCGTTGCCTATAGCCGTACCAAAAGGAGCTTATATTTTACGGACACACGGGCTTGGGGCTGCGTTCGTGAAGAATCATCTGGTTGTTGGGCAGAAGCTGAGCAGTGTCTACACCCTGCGCTCCAAAACTACACAGCAGGAGCTTGATCCGGCATCCTTGCAGATGATGATCGGGGGACACACCATTCTGGTGAACGACGGTAAGGCGGCAACGTTCTCCCGTTCCACCTCCAGTATCGGCGGATACCGCGCACGAACGGCTCTGGGCTACTCGCAGGATGGCCGGTATGTGTATGTGATCGCAGTCGAAGATAATGGGAACAGTGCGGGGATGTCGCTGACTGAGCTGCAATCCTTCATGACGAACATCGGTGTCTGGAAAGGGATGAATCTGGACGGAGGCGGTTCTACAACTATGGTGGACCGGCCGCTTGCCGAAACCTCGACTACACTGACCTTCAATACCGAATACGGCACGGAGCAGCGCAGCATCGTCAACGGACTAGGGGTCTATACCTCGGCTCCGCAAGGGGAAGTGAAAGGAATTAAGATTAGCGGCAGCTCTGTACTTCTGATCGGGCAAAAGGCAAGCTATTCATTAAAAGGCTATGATACGTACTATAATCCAATTGATGTTGCAGCCTTAAGTCCAGTATGGTCGTCAAGCGGCGGCAGTGTGACGGTAAACGGTGGAGAAGCCACCGGAGTTAAGCCGGGAACTGTGAATTTGACAGCCACTAGCGGCGCTGCCAGCGCTTCCACCAAGATTACCGTCCTTGGCGGAGATGATATCTCCAGCCTCACTGTCGGCACGGCGACGGCACCGCTTGCGGCCGGTGCCTCCGTGTCCGTCCCAGTGACCGCTGTAGCCAGCAGCGGAGCAACGCTCACTGTTCCGGCATCAGCGCTAAAGTGGGAATTTATTGGCTTTAAGGGCAGTGTGCAGGATGGCAAGCTGACGGTTAATTCGGTAGATTCAGGCGTTACTACAGGATATGCTATCGCCCGTTATGACGGCTTCAGCACTGCGGTTGTGTTGTCCACGGCGGCAGCTACGGCTTGGGAGGATTTTGAGAATGTGAGTTACCCGATTGCGTTCACATCCAATGTGAGCAGTGTCGTGGGAACCGCAGCAGTCCAAGCGGGCAGCGCTGAGCGGGCAGGCTCCAAGGTACTGTCCCTCAGCTATGATATGACCGCAGGCAGCGGTAAAATGTACGCTTATGCCCAATTCAACGGGACAAGCGGCAAAAGCATTCCGGCTGCGGCAACCTCCATGTCGCTGGACGTTATGGGTGATATGAGCTTAAACTGGCTGCGTGCTGAAGTCGTAGACGGAAGCGGAAATACATCCTATATCGATCTGGCCAAGGTGATTGACTGGAATGGCTGGAAGAGCCTCAATATTGATCTGTCAGGCTCCGGCATTAAATTCCCGGCAACCCTAAAGCGGCTATACGTGGTGAATGTGGAGGAAGGGCAGGATGAGCGGGCGAAGACAGGAACAGTTGCTTTTGACAATTTGTCGTTCGTAATGCCGTCGCTGTCCAGCGAAGCTGGTCTTCCGAAGGGCACAGCCGCAATGAGTATCGGCTCCAAGTCGATGACTGTGAACGGCACCAAGAAAGCGATAGATGTCTCTCCAATTGTCAAAGATGGAAGCACATATGTGCCGATCAAATATGTGCTGGATGCTTTTGGCGGCAGTGCGGCATGGGACCCGAACACGAAGAAAATTATGGTGCTGCGCGGAGCCAAGGTCCTCGATCTGACTGTGAACAAGAAGGAGTTTGTGCTGAACGGAAAACGCCAGGGTGCAGAAGTAGCGCCTGTGATCCTGCAGGGCAGGACTTTAGTACCTCTTCGACTGGTATCGGAGCAGCTTGGATTATCCGTAAAATGGGAACAGAAAACGAAGACCGTAACTATCGAATCGTGATATGGTAATATTAAAGGAAAGCCTTTAATACGATCCGATAGAAATGGGGCAAGCATCCGTGGAATTTCAAGCCGATGCGATAGATCGCGTCATTAAGAATACCATCGACGTGATGGAGAGCAGCAAGTATCAGATATTTGAAATATTGCAGGTTGCACGGGATGAGCTTGTTGCGCTTAACAAAGAACTGCAGCGGGTCATGGATGAAACGGATGAAACATTGCAAAAGGTAGACAAGCTTGAGCTGCAGTATCACCGATCTCGTATCCGGCTGACAGAGGTCAGCCGGGATTTTGTCCGCTATTCCGAGAAGGATATCCGGGTCGCTTATGAGAAAGCAACGGAGCTACAGCTTGAACTCATGATGACGAGGGAAAGGGAGGTCTATCTTCGGAGCAGGCGGGACGAGCTGCAATTGCGGGTCCGCAGCGTGGAAAATTCAGTAGAGCGTGCAGAGTCGATTGGCTCCCAGATGAGTGTTGTCTTGGAGTACTTATCCGGGGAACTAGGTCAAGTGACGAGAATTGTCGAATCTGCGAAGAATCGGCAGATGATCGGCCTCAAGATTATCCTGGCTCAGGAAGAGGAACGGAAAAGAATTGCCCGGGAAATTCATGACGGTCCCGCTCAAATGCTGGCGAATCTAGTCCTTAGGACGGAAATTGTAGAAAGAATGCTGGTGAAGCAGGAATTTGGGTTGGTACAGGACGAAGTAATAGACTTGAAAGGTCAGGTTCGGTACAGCCTGGAAGAAATGCGCAAGGTGATTTTTAATCTGCGTCCGATGGCGCTCGACGATTTAGGCCTGATTCCGACACTGAGGAAATACGTGCATGATTATGAGGAGAAGACGAAGATCCGTACCTCTTTTGAAACAAGAGGGAAAGAGCACCGGCTGACCTCAGCCATGGAGGCAGCGGTATACCGTCTGGTGCAGGAAGCTTTGTCCAATGCGGCGAAGCATGCGTTCCCTAGCTACGTGTTGGTAGAAATTACTTATCAGGCACAGTTGATCAAGATCGTCGTGAAGGACAACGGATTAGGCTTTAATGTGAAGAAGGTAAGCGAGCAGGGCAATCGGGAAAGCTTTGGGCTGGTAGGCATGCGGGAACGCGTGGAGCTGCTCGAAGGAAGAATGGAAATATTGTCAGCCGAGAATCAGGGCACAACAATCATCATTCACATTCCGACGAATGTAGAGAAGGGAAAGGAGTAATGTGATGGAAAACCAGAACCCTGGCAAGTCGCCCATAAAAGTTCTTTTGGCCGATGATCATCAGTTGTTTCGTGAGGGGCTTAAGCGGATTTTGAATATGGAGGAGGATATTGAGGTCATTGGCGAATGCGGTGACGGTATTCAGGTGCTTGAGTTTTGCAATGAAAACAAACCGGATATCGTGCTGATGGACATCAATATGCCGGTTGAGAATGGTGTCGAAGCCACGCAAAAGCTGCGGGAAATGTTCCCGGATGTCAAAGTGATTATTTTGTCGATTCATGATGATGAGAGTTATGTATTCGAAACGCTGCGTAAGGGTGCCAATGGCTACTTACTGAAGGACATGGAGGCTGAATCACTTATTAATGCTATCCGTTCCGTCTGTGAAGGCCATGCGTTCATTCATCCAAAGGTAACAGGCAAGCTGATTAACCAGTTGCGGCGCATGACTTATCTCAATGAGACGGGCGCTATTGCTGAAACTGCGGTTAAAGAAGCGGGTGTCAAATTTGTTGCAGGTGACAACAATCCGCTGACCCGCCGTGAAGCAGAGGTTCTCCGGCTGATGGCTGAAGGTAAGAGCAACAAGATGATTGGTGAATACCTGTTCATCAGTGAAAAGACCGTCAAGAACCATGTTAGCAGCATCCTGCAAAAAATGGAGGTTGACGACCGTACGCAGGCCGTAATTAATTCGATCAAATATGGCTGGGTAACATTATAAACACAGGGCTAACGTTTTAAAACATTACATATAATGCTTGCAGCCGCACTGCTGCAGTCAAAGTATTGTTTCAGTTTTCGGTTATAGGGAGACACGGTATTAGTGGAAAAGTGCAGCGAGGCTGCATAAAGCGGGGATGGTTGGCCGTAAGGCGGTCTTGGGCAGTCACCGACCTTTGATCACCGGCATATAGTGTCGGTATAAGAGGAGGTGTATCTCTATGGTAGCCCAGTTAATCTGGATTGCGGCCATCTATGCATTTGCGGTGCTGCTGGTTCATATTCTGCATAACCGGGAGCAGTCCCCGCAGCACATTCGGTCCGGGAAGCGGCTTCATTATATTCTCATTACCCGAAATCATGAATATGTGGTGGAATGGTATATCAGAGCGCTGACTTTTTATGCTTTGCTGAAAGGGAAGCTGCTGCAAGTAACCTTAATGGACGATGATTCGAGTGATGGAACATTGGCCGTAGCCTCCAGGCTGGCCCGCAGCGGTTCCGCATTGGAGTTCGCTCCGGTTATGCGCACCTTGCAGGCGGGTATTGAACCAAAGCTTGGAATTGTGGTGGATTTGCGCGAGCCCGGGCAACCGGTTCCGCTGCCTTTTTTGCAGATGCGGGGAGCAGGGGATGCGAAGCAAAGCGAGGCGAACAATCATAAAAAACGCAAGTGATGCAAGAAGCGGGTGAAGCACACTCTCCAGAATTCGGGGAGTGTGCTTTTTTGCGTTGTTGGGAAAGCATGGATTGGGAGAAACCGGGGAGGTTTGGATATTTACCGAGTGAATAATTACATAATCTTTTGGGGGCGGAATGGATGAAAGCTGCTGTGTATGCTGTGAGTTGTGATGGAAACTGGAAAATATGGATTACGCTCGATATAAGTGTAGACAGCCTATGGTGGAGAGGTGCTGGACGAGAACACGATGGCTGGAACAGCAAGGTAGCAGACAAGCTGGTGCTGTTGTCTCCATCTCTCCCTCTTGGCTGGGCGGTAAAGCTGCGTGAGAGCTGCCGGTCAATTCATGCGATGCAAGAGTGGAAGGAAGAGGACTGGGCGCAATATGTCGCAGATGTGTTGAGTATTGAGCTTCGGGAGGAGCGGGAGAGGGGAGGTCTGTGGGATGAGGGTTGGATCCATGAAGGAATTTCTATCTGCGAGCCATTAAGGGATGGCATCTTGCAATTCGGGCAGAGCTGGAGGGAGGTAGGGCTCGAATGGAACAATGAAGAGAGAACTGTCAACTTGGTTAGAGGACACTCAGAACTGTGGAATGGCTTGAAGGAGAGAGGGGTTACTGAGCAAGCCGTTTCTATGGGAGGGAAGAGTGATCAGAGTGATCACAGTAGGGCTATAGTTCAGGCTGGTCACACAGAGGAAGAGATAGGGCGATTAGCACTTGGAGCAGCAACTGAGCAGTTGGTAAAGGCGCTCGCAGGACGCTCGCTGCTCCAGCCTGAAGCGGAAGCCCTCCTGGCGGAGGCGCTTCCGGAACAGCACGGGCAATGGCGGGCCGCGGCGCAGCTCGCGCATTTGCAGGGGCGGCTGAGGTTTGAGGCTGCCGTCGCTGCTCCTGCGCCGCGCAGCGCAGGAGCCGGCTGGGCGGCGCGCCTCTTGCAGGCTGCGGCGCTTCGCCTGCCCCGGCGCGGCGCTGCTGCCGCCCGCCGCGCGCAATTGCGCTGCCTGCGCTGCGGCAGCGCCGCCACCGGCCGCACGGCATGCGCCGCGTGCGGCCTTGCGGGCTGCGCCTATTGCGAGGCCTGCCTCGCACTCGGGCGCAGCCGGGCTTGCGCGCTGCTGCTGCGCAGCGCGGCGATGCCGGCCGTGCAGTGCACGGCCGGCACTTCCCCCACCGTGGCGGCACGCCGGTGGGGGCTAAGTGCGGCGCAGGCGGGGGCCGCCGGCGCTGCACTGGGGTTCCTGGCGGAGCCGCGGCAGCGCTCCGCCGCCAAGAGCCCAGAGCGGTTCCTGCTCTGGGCGGTTACGGGAGCGGGAAAGACGGAGATCACTTTCCCGCTCCTTGAGGCAGTGCTCGCTGCCGGAGGCCGAGCGCTTGTAGCGACGCCGCGCCGCGACGTCGTGCTGGAGCTGGCGCCGCGGCTCGCACGGGCCTTCCCGGCGGAGACACTCGCCGTGCTGTACGGCGGCAGCGCAGACCGCTGGACCAATGGCCGGATCACCCTGGCCACCACCCATCAGCTGCTGCGCTTTCACCAGAGCTTCGATCTGGTTATACTCGATGAGGTAGATGCCTTTCCCTTCCATAACGATCCAATGCTGGCTTATGCCGCAGAGCATGCCTGTAAACCGGGCGGCTCGTTCATCTATCTGTCTGCAACACCTCCCAAAGAGCTGCAGCATCTGGCCCGTTCCGGCAAGCTTCCGCATGCTAGGGTTCCAGTACGCTTTCATGGTCATCCGCTGCCGGTACCCCGGCATTTAGAGCAGGCTCCGGTACAGCTATGCCTGAAGCGCGGATTCCTTCCCAAAGCGCTGCTGCAAGCACTTCGCGGGTCATTCACACGCGAGGCACAAATCTTTTTGTTCGTATCGCGAATTGCCCACATCGAGGGGGTGCTGACCCTGCTCCGTCGAAGCTTCCCGGGCGCTGCTATTGAGGGCACCTCCTCCCAGGACCCGGCGAGAACGGAGAAAGTTGCGGCTTTTCGCAGTCGTGCAATTTCTCTTCTCGTAACTACCACCATTCTCGAACGGGGAGTTACGGTTCCACGCAGTGATGTTTTTATCCTGGATGCGGACAGCAGCCTGTTTGACGAAGCAGCTTTGGTCCAGATGGCAGGAAGGGCCGGACGCTCCCAAGACGACCCGGCGGGAACAGTGTTATTTGTATCGCCGCAGTGGACAAGATCCCAACGGGGAGCAATCTCGCAGATCCGCACCATGAATGCCATTGCCCGCAGACAAGGTTATTTGAACACAAATAAGCCTCACCGGAGAAAATGAAAAATCTCAATTCGGCAAGGAGGGTTGCCCATGTTTGCCCTAAATACTTGGCTGCAAAAAGCTCAGACCCTGCTTTATCCTTCCTCTACTCCATGTCTTATTTGCCGAAAAATCAGCCAATTTTCATCCGAACTGCCTGGAGTTTGTATGAACTGCGAAGCCAGCATCCCGTGGATTCGCAGTCCGCGCTGCTCCAAATGCGGCAGACACGTTGGCTGCCCTGACTGCAGCCGCAGCAGTGAATCTGTGCCAATCGTCTGTAACCGCAGTGCAGTAGCTTATACAAGCGTGATGCGCGAAACTTTAGGCCAGTATAAATACCGTGGAAACGAACGGCTTGCTCCCCTGCTTGGCTTGATGCTGGACAGAGCATATGACATGCTCCAAGCAGAACGCAGTCAGGCAAGCCGTAAAGTGCCTTCTGCTCAAGGACGCGCCTTCTTGTCTATCTTTTCAGGTAAACGTTCCGCTGGCTTGTGGCAAGCCGACCTGCTGGTCCCGGTACCCGTGAGTGACTCCCGGCTTGCGGAGCGCGGCTTCAATCAGGCGGAGCGGCTTGCAGAGGTTCTGTCGAGGCGCAGAGGGATTCCTCAGCTTCCGCTGCTGATCCGTACCCACCACACAGGTAAACAGAGCTTCAAAAGCCGGGCCGAACGGCTAAGCGATATGAAGCATGCTTTTGCCGCCAACCCGGACCCAGCAGTAGTATCGTTATTTGCTGAATGGCTTGAGTCTGTCAGGCCGCAGAGTCGGGAATGCCCGCTGCAAATTATCATTGTTGACGACATTTACACGACAGGAAGTACAATCCGTGCCTGCGCAGAGTCGCTTAAACTGTTGGCCGGCAGCTTTGGTCACTTAGCGGAAATATATAGCCTGACCTGGGCCCGTTCGTAAAGGGTATGTTAAACCACCGTTAATACTTTTTTTGTTATGAAAATATAATCAAAGGGATTCTATAACCGATACTAATCATAGACAGAAGTTCTTACAATCATGTAATCTAGGAGCATAAGATGTTTATATGCTGCACACACTGTATGGAAGGGAGCCGCTGCTGAAAATGAATCTTGATAATTGTCCAAGATGCGGCCGGTTATATGTCAAAAATATTATGGACCTGTGCCAGCCCTGCATTAAGGAATTGGAACATCAATACGAAATATGCGTAAACTATTTGCGTGAGAACAGAGGCACCAATATTCAGGAGTTGTCCGATGCGACGGGAATTTCGATTAAGGAAATCACCCGTTTTATTCGCGAAGGCCGGATCTCTATAGCAAATGCGCCTAATATGATGTACCCCTGCGAAGTATGTGGAACCTTGATCCGAGAAGGGCCTATGTGTGAAAGCTGCCGCAGCCGGCTGCGGAAGGATTTTTCAAATGCGGTCAAGGAAGTTGCAGCGGCTGACACTCCTAAAAAGCCGGGAGAAGGCGCATATCGGGCCGTCGATAAGCTCCGCGAATAATTAAATCAGCAAAAAAACGTTTGCAGCTATAAAAAATGTTTCAAAACTGGCCGATAAACTTAGTAAAGATTATCGGCTTTTTTATATTAGAAGGAAGGTGAAGTAATGAAAATTAACGAGACCGGACGGATTAATCCCATTAATCCATATCAACGCAATGCGGAATCGCAAAGACAGGAACAATTGAAGAAGAGTACACGCAAGGATGAGGTTTCAATTTCGGATGAAGCCATTAAGCTTTTGCAGGCCCAGCAGAGCGGCAAGATTGATGCTGAACGTTCCAGCAAGATTGAGAGCTTGAAACAGCAGGTTTCCGCAGGTACCTACCAAGTTGACGCAGCCAAACTCGCAGACACACTCGCCCCTTACTTTAAGCAATCCTCCGAGAATTAGGTGAAGACACCCATGCCATTGACAACATTGATAGAATTGCTTGAGCGGCTGGACGAAGTGCATATTCAAATGCTGGATCTGGCCGCTTTCAAGAAGATGACCATTATAGACAACAAAGTGGATGGTCTTATCGACATCATGAACCGGGAATCCAAGCTTATGAAGCAGATCGGTCAGCTTGAGGAGAAACGTGCCGAAGCTGCTTATGCTTTTCTGCAGGGGGTCGGAATCCGCTCCAACTTAAATCTGAACCTCACAGAGCTGTCCCGCCTTGTATTTGACCCTGAAGACAAGTCGCGGCTGGTGCACATTCAGCAGAAGCTTTCAGGCACACTGCATCGCTTGAAAGAGGCCAATGAGCTGAACCAGAAGCTGATTGAGCAGTCGCTTACCTTTATAGATTATTCCCTGGATTTGCTCGTCGGAAGGCCGAACCAGGATATTACCTATCATCATCCGTCCGACAAGGGAAGCAGCGCCGCCCGGCCGGGCCTTTTTGACGCCCGCGGATAGACCTATCTTTCTCGCAGGCCGGTTTGCCGGAGCAATCACAAGGGAGGAACAATTAGCATGACATCCACATTTCATTCGATAGAGACGGCAAGACGAAGCCTGTTTACCCAGACCTCTGCGCTCAACACAACCGGACATAATATCGCCAACGCCAATACAGAAGGCTACACCCGCCAGCGTGTCAACATGAAGGCTGCTTCACCTATTGAGGCATACGGTCTTACTAACTCTGCCGTTCCAGGCCAACTGGGTACTGGGGTGGAGTTTACATCCATAGAGCGCATCCGTGAAATGTTTCTGGATGATCAGTACCGCGGTGAGAATTCCGCCAGCGGCAACTGGAAAATCCAGTCCGATACCCTTGATAAGCTGGAAGCTATTGTAAATGAACCCTCCAATACAGGGATTCGAACAGTGCTTGATAATTTTTGGAAGTCCTGGTCGGACCTGAGTAAGAATCCGGAAGATCCTACGGCCCGCAAGATTGTAGTGCAGACTGCGCAATCCCTTACGGATGCCATGAATTATATGAGCACACAATTAAATAATCTGGACAGAGACCTTAATACCAACATCGACGTTAAGGGGAAAGAGATCCAGAGTTATCTAAGTTCAATTGCCGATCTTAACCAGTCCATTGCCAAGATCGAAGGCATGGGTGATCATGCCAACGATTTACGGGATCAACGTGACCTGATGACGGATAAGCTGTCTAAGATTGCTAACATCACCGTCGTAGAAACAGATGCTGGATATAACATTTCACTCGGAGCGCAGCAGCTTGTTCAGGGGGCAGCAGTTACTGCAACGGTAGACAGTGCATTTCTCAACACCGCCTATACCTCTGGGGACTTGAAGGCTGGAGAAGCTTATGGCATGATTTTCTCCAGTAAAACTTATGTGGCAGATTATAAGAAACAGTTGGATAGCATGGCCAATACCATGGCTAATGGTGAAGTGCAGGTTACGATTCCTGCAGGCTCTACTCTTCCTGCAGGTACTACAGTTCTTAAGGATTCTGAGATTATCAATTCAGATGGAACGAAGACCACACTTCTTGCGGGCACAGCAGTTCCTATACCGCTAACAGGTGATCTGAAGACCACAGTAAAGGGACTTAACGGTTTACACAAGCTAGGATTTGCAATGGATGGCAGCACAGGTCGTGATTTCTTTACTCCTTCTGTTATTGGCGAGCCAATCACTGCAGGTAATCTCCGGCTTAATCCGGAAATCACAGCTGATCCTACTCTATTTGCTACCTCTCTCCGGGCAACTACAGATAGCGCCGGGAAAGTCACTGTAATAAAAGGAAATAATACTATGGCTCTACTGTTTAGCAATATGAAGGACAACAATACCTTCACAACTGCGGACGGAATCAAGTCTGGCACTGTCGGATCTTATCTCAGTTCGATGGTTGGCCAATTGGGGATTCAATCACAGGAAGCTACCCGTCAGACGAGCAATGCGGATTATCTGGTCGAGCAAGTGAACTCCCGCCGCCAGTCAGTGAGCGGCGTATCCCTCGATGAAGAAATGTCGAATATGTTAGTATTCCAGCATGCATATAGCGCAGCTGCACGGTTTATGACGACGTATGATGAAATGCTCGATAAATTGATTAACTCTACCGGCACAGTCGGCAGATAAAGGAGGAATAGCTTATGTTGAGGGTAACCTCCAATATGATGAACTCACAGCTGCTTCTTAACCTGAACCGTAATGCGCGTACCATGAATAACACGCAACTACAGCTATCCAGCGGACGCAAAATTAATAAGCCCTCCGACGATCCGGTAGGGATTACATATTCGTTGCGCTATCGTGCCGAGCTTTCATCCAACGAGCAGTATCAGAAGAATGTAGATAGTTCAATTTCCTGGCTAGACTATAACGATACTATTTTGGGTCAGGCTGGAGATGTTGTTCAACGCCTTCGCGAATTGACGGTACAAGCTTCGAACGGAACTAACCCACAGTCAGCACTTGACAGCATCAACCAAGAAGTGATGCAATTGAAGGAACAGCTTGTGGATATCTCCAATAGTAAGCTTAACGGTAAATATATTTTTAACGGCGAGAAATATGATACCAAGCCTTATGATTTTCTTAAAGGGGCAGATGGTACCTATGATGTAACTCAACCTATTGTCACAGATCCAGGTCAGATAAATTACATTGTGGGCGAAGGAGTACAAATGCCTATCAATATTACTGGGAACGATGTATTTGGGTATACAGGGGATGCAGATAATCTATTTACTGTTATCAACAATATTTCGGCAGCGTTGAAATCCGGGGATTATAAAGGGGTTTCCAACCAGCTTGATAATATTGATACACGAGTTGAGAAGATGTTGACAGCTCGCTCCGAAATAGGTGCAAAGACAAACCGTGTGGAGTTGATGCAAGATCGCCTGGGCGACCTGAACACGAATCTGACGGATCTGCAGTCCAAGACAGAGGATGCTGATTACGAGGGACTGATTATGCAGTCTAAGATTCAAGAGAACATCTATAATGCTTCTCTGTCTGTAGGCGCCAAGATTATTTCTACGACCCTCGTCGACTTCATCAGATAACTGAGGGGGTACTCGCCGATGCAGCCTATACTGCAGATTCGACAGACGCCGGCACTGATCGGCATTGATGCTGATCCAGGCTCATACTCCATTAGGCAACCCAAAGCGGAAGTGAATGTAACTACCACTCCTGGTGAGCTAACAGTTCAATCAACTCCTCCGGAGTTAAGGATTGATCAATCTGCAGCTAGGGCCGCTTATAACGGTGGAGGCATGCTGGAAATGAATAAACGAATTTATTCTGGAATTCAGCAGTTGTATCTCCAGGGCATTGCAAGGAAGGTTGAGCAGGGAAATCGGATGGCTGAGTTTTTCAAACCAGGTAATACAATTGCTGAGGTCTATGGAACAGATACCCAGCCTAACTCATTTCCTGAGATTCGTGGCCCGGCTTCATATGACAATGTGGAGATTCATTTTGAAACTAAAGCTCCTCAGATCAATTTCCGTCCTGCTTCAGTTGATGTAGAAGTCGTGAGACATCGCCCGGAGATCGAGTACACCCGTGGTAAGCTGAATATATATATGCAGCAATATGCTTCGGTGCAGTTTATTCCACCGGAAGTGAATGTTCAAATGTAGCTTCTAAGCTATAGATGTGCCAGAGAGCGCTTCTATAGCTTTTCTGCTATCATGTATGCGAGTGAGAGGGTCATTTAAGAAGATAGTTTTGCTCGGCAAAACTTTGAGGAGTGAACAACTTGATTATAGAAACGCTGTCCTGGGGGAGAATTGAAGTAACGGAGGAACAGTTATACCATTTTGCGAAAGGAATTCCTGGCTTTGACGAAGAAACTGACTTCGCTCTAATTACTATGGAGGGGTCTCCTTTTTGGGTATTGCAATCTGTGAAGCAGGAGGGATTATCTTTTTTGTTAGGTGATCCGTTCATTTTTTACCCCACTTATGAATTTGAGTTGCCTGATGATGAAGCGGAAGAGTTAGGGATAGAGTCGGACGTGGCCATTCGCTGTATTATAACTTTAAAAGAACAGGTGGACCAGTCTACAATTAACCTTCTCGCACCTATCGTATTGAATCCTGCTAAGCGTTTCGGCAAACAAGTTATACTACATAAATCTCCTTATCATACGAAGCATACTTTGCTGCAAGAGCAGCAGGCTATTGACGGAAAGGTTGGTGGTTGATATGCTCGTGCTTTCCCGTAAAAAAGGAGAGTCTATTATCATTCAGGATCAGATTGAACTAACCATTTTGAGTGTAGATGGAGATACAGTGAAGGTAGGGATTTCAGCCCCCAAGCATGTCGATATCTTTCGTAAGGAAGTATATCTCTCCATACAGGAAGCCAATCGCGAGTCTGCAGCACCGCTGCAATCTGATTTGAATGCGTTGATTCATCGTTTGCGTGGGTCTAGCAGCCAAGATTAATTATGTTTCTATGTGGATAAGAACCTAACACCTGAAAAGGCTTGGGTTCTTTTTATTTTTTCAAAAAATTAGAATAATAAATTAAAAAAACTCCTAAAATGCTCTAAATTG
Organism: Paenibacillus sp. sgz302115; assembly: GCF_056120445.1. Lineage (NCBI taxonomy): Bacteria > Bacillati > Bacillota > Bacilli > Caryophanales > Paenibacillaceae > Paenibacillus > Paenibacillus sp. sgz302115. Next base: position 57,759 of record NZ_JBVYOK010000012.1, on the reverse strand, counting down.
TTGGGGACATACCGTCGATATATATATCAGACGCTGATCCGGCAGGGCGGCCGACCTTAAAGGTTCGGCGTTTACCACATGGATGTGGAACTAACTTAATTTCAGGGAGGAAATATCAAATGATTATTAACCACAATGTCGCGGCGTTGAACACATATCGCCAACTGGGTAGCAACACTGCAGCAACTAACAAGAACATCGAGAAATTGTCTTCCGGTCTTCGCATCAACCGTGCCGGTGACGATGCTGCCGGTCTGGCAATCTCCGAAAAAATGCGTGGTCAGATCCGTGGTTTGGACATGGCTTCCAAGAACGGACAAGATGGTATCTCTTTGATTCAAACTGCTGAAGGTGCAATGAACGAAACCCACAGCATCCTGCAACGTATGCGTGAGCTGGCTGTTCAATCATCCAATGATACGAACACTGACGCTGACCGTAAAGAACTTCAAAAAGAAGTTTCCCAGTTGACTGACGAAATCAACCGTATCTCCAACACCACTGAATTCAATACCAAGAAATTGTTGGATGGTTCGGTTGGTAACAATGCAAATATTAAAGGCGCTAATGCACTTGTTTTGAAACCAGTTAGTGTTGTTGATTCCGGCTTGGCAACTGATACGTACAAGATTACCACAGCTAACCCTGCAACAGTTAAAGCTGATGTTAAAACTAACACAACTGGATTAGCTGCAGGAGACTTTGATTTGACTTCAGGTAATGTTGGTGGACTGGAGCTTGGCGACTACACACTGGAATCTAAATATACTGGTACTGCAGATACTTTCGATTTCTCGTTGAAAAATAAAGATGGTGTTGAGGTAGCTAAGGCTTCTGCAGGTCTTACAACTGGTAATGTTGTTCTGAGCGGAACGGCTCCAGACGGAACGGCTACTAAATTTACTATTAAGGGTGTAGCGGCTGGTACGGTTGCTGAAGGTAAAATGTCCTTGAACTTGAATGCTACCTATGGTGCTGCATCTGACTTTAAAATTACAAATACTGCAGGTTCAACAACTTATTCTAACAAACTTAATACAAAAATCACAGATAGCGACTTCCAAGCAGGCGGTCTTCAATTCAAAATGACAGTGGATACTGCTCTGGCTGCTGCTGGTTCTACTGATATTGTAGTTACTAATAATGCATTGACCATGCATATTGGTGCTAACCAAAACCAATCGATGAAAGTTGATATCAACAAAATCGATGCAAAGAGCCTGGGTATCGATTCCATCGACATCACAACTCAAACAGGTGCAGAAGCAGCAATTACTTCTGTTAACGATGCATTGACAAAAGTATCTTCCGAACGCGCAAAACTTGGTGCATTCCAAAACCGTTTGGAACACACAATCAACAACCTGAACACTTCGTCCGAGAACCTGACAGCCGCTGAATCCCGTATCCGTGATACAGACATGGCTAAGGAAATGATGCAACAAACTAAGAACAACATCCTTGCTCAAGCTGCACAAGCAATGTTGGCTCAAGCTAACCAACAGCCACAAGGTGTTCTTCAATTGCTTCGTTAATCTTAACGAGCTTCAAGGAGATCCTAGATTATCTAGGGTCTCTTTTTTTGTTTAAATCTAATTCCCTTTTATTTCTTTATTTATTTGAGTATCCTAAAACTTCTGCCCCCGTAAGCCGATATATATAGTAAATCGTTTTTCGGAGGGCTCAATTATGAATGTACAGTTTTCTTTGTCAGCAAGTGGAGGACAGGCTTTGAACAACAATGCTGGGACATCTTTGGCAAAAGACTCGGTACCCGAAATAAAGCCACCTGTTAGCACCCAAGAGTTAAGCAAGATGGAAAAACAAGGTGCAAGCGTCACTATTGGCGAAGAACAACTCGTACGGAATATTGAGAAGGCAGTAAAAGCCCTTCAGGGACCAACTACTACTCTTGATATAAGTATTCACGAGAAAACTCATGCCATAATGGTAAAAGTCATGAATAAGGATACAGGAGAATTGATTCGGGAAATTCCTCCGGAGAAAACCTTGGATCTTGTAGCTAAGATGATGGAACTCGCCGGACTTATAATAGATGAACGGGTATAGAATGAGGAGGAGAACAATATGATGAGAATTAATGGCATGGCATCCGGTATGGATGTAGACTCCATGGTCAAACAGTTAATGACAGCCAAGCGTGAACCTTTGAATAAATTGAATCAGCAGAAACAAATTATGGAATGGACAAGAGATAGCTACCGGGAAATGAACAGCAAGCTTGTTGATTTCCGTAATAATAAGCTGGATACCTATAAGAGGTCTTCGGCGATGAATGCAATGAAGGCCACTGTAAGTGGTAATACGACTGCACTGTCTGCAGAGGGAACCGCAACTGCTAACCAAATACCGATGAACATAACTGTGAATCAATTGGCATCTAATGAAAAGGTTACTTCTACATCTGTATTGACGGATATCACTTCGAAAAGTACGTTGAAGCAAGTTGCGGCTGCAACTGGATTTACTGCTCAAGCAGATCCGGGCAATCCAAGCAAGTTTACTTACAAAATGATCGTGAATGGTCAGACCTTTTCTTTTGATGAGAGCAAGACGATAAATGAGGTCATCAGTACTATCAATTCAAATAACAAAACTAATGTTACAGCTACTTTTGATCAGGTCAAAGGTCAAATGATTCTGACCTCCAATCAGTTTGATAAGCATATATCCGTATCACCCCCGGGTGCTGCCGAGAACGGGCTGATGAATGTATTTAATGTTGGTGGCGGAGCACCTACTACTGTAGCCGCACAAAAAGCTAAAATTAATGTGGATGGCATAGACAAAGAATTTGATAGTAACAAATTTACGTTAAACGGAATTTCCATTACCCTGCTTGGAAAGACTGAAGATGGGAAAGCTTCAAAAATCACAACCTCCATTGATTCCACCAAGGCATTGGAAACGATCACCTCCTTTATTAAGGACTACAATGAATTATTGAATACGTTGAACACAAAGACAAATGAAGAAAAATATCGCTCGTTTGCTCCGCTGACAGATGATCAGAAGAAGGCAATGACCGATGATGATATCAAAAACTGGCAAGCTAAAGCCAAGAGCGGTATATTGAAAAATGATAGTATGCTTACTTCAGCCATTAACAAAATGAGATCAGCTATCCAATCCGGGTTGAATGGCATCGGTGGGGTAAATCTTGCCTCCATCGGTATTGAAACAGGTAAGTACTACGAAGACGGTAAGCTTTATATTAAAGATGTGGACAAGCTTAAAAATGCAATAGATAACAATCCTCAGGGCGTAATGAATCTATTCCAATATTCATCAACAGATACCTCACAACCGAGTGGGATTTTTGTTCAGATTTCTGATGGCCTCAATGATGTATTGGGTCTCATTGCAGACAAAGCGGGAACTCTTAAAACCTCTACTGATTTGAATGCAACCTTCAAAGAAGAAAGCGTTATGGGCAAAGAATTAAAAGATTTAAATAAGCGTATCAGTACCCTGACTACCCGTCTAACTAACATGGAGACTAACTATTATAAGCAGTTTACCGCTATGGAAACGGCTATGAATAAATACAATTCCCAATCTGCAAGCTTGTCCAATTTTATGGCAAAATAACCGATAGAGGTGACTATACATGATGACTTCTCCTTATGAGAAATATCGTCAATCTTCTGTTCAGACATCTACTCCTGCCCAATTAGTGATCATGTTGTACGATGGGGCTATCCGATTCGTAAGAACGGCAATGGATGGGTTGAACAAAAATGATTACGAGAAATCTAACCTTAACTTCGGCAAGGCCCAAACGATTATTAGTGAACTGATGAGTACATTGAACCAGTCCTATGAAATATCCAAGAATCTCTTTTCCCTATATGAATATACGAACTTTTTATTGGTAGAAGCTAATATTCGTAAAAATGTTGAGAAGGCCCAAGAGGCCCTTGGCTACCTGACTGATCTTCGCGAAACCTGGCTGCAGGCCTCCAAGCTTGCTGCGGGTCAGACTGAGATTGCTAATGGATGAACTTATTCACAGTCTGGATCAGCTCACCCTGGAGATGATGCGTAAACTCAAGGAAGCGACTTATGAGGAGCTTGAAATCTTTGTCGAGGAGCGGCAGAAACTTGTCGATGCCATTGCAGAAAAAGTCGCTTTTAGTCCATCGACACCTGCACAAAAGCGGGAAATTAATCGAATCCTGGAGAATGACAATGCGCTGCTTGACCGGATGAATGAGCTGCGTCTGGAGGCCCAGGGCTGGCTGCAGAAGCGAAATCAAGCTAAAGTACAGCGCAGCGCCTACGAGGCTCGGTATGCCCCGGACAGCATCCTCATGGACCGCCGAAAATAATAATTTCCAGATGTTTCATCTCACGAGCAGCCGGGTATTAATTACCGTCTGCTCCTTTTTTTGTTTCGGATATGACTGGCTGTGTTTTTTAGGATAAATTATGGATGGTAAAAAATTGAAAGTAAACATTTACTATTCCAATTGACAATAGAGAAGCAGCGGTGGTATAGTCGAGTTGTGAGCAGGACTCACGTTCATCTGATGACGAAGGGAATGTTTAGTCAATGGAAGGTAAAGTAAAATGGTTTAACGCAGAAAAAGGTTATGGTTTCATCGAAACTGCCGATGGTGGCGACGTATTCGTACACTTCTCCGCGATTCAAACTGACGGTTTCAAGACTTTGGATGAAGGCCAATCCGTAGAGTTCGATATCGTTGAAGGCGCACGCGGACCACAAGCAGCTAACGTCATCAAATTATAATCATCCGGCGCAGCCGACCTACATATATGGTAGATGGTTAGCAATTGAGACAACGCTAGCGCGGACTTTGGGAACTTCCCAGAGTCCTTTTTTTGTTGTGTGAGCATTAGCGAAGGTCCGGTTAGAGGAGGTAAGCTGCTCTTGCCGAGCTATTATGTATACTTTGTGGACAGGGGTAACACCTTTTGTTAGCTAAATGTAAAGGCTGTCATGATTTGTTTTTTACTTAGCCCTGACAATTTGGTATAATGAAACTGTAAACAAAGGAGGAGTGCCCATGCAATTCAGCATTCGAGGTCAACAAATTGAAGTGACCGACGCTTTGAGAGATTATGTTGATAAGAAGCTCAGCAGACTTGAGAAGTATTTCGATGCACCCCCTACCTCAGAAGGATATGTAACGCTTGGCGTTGTTCGCGGCCTTCATACGGTGGAAGTTACAATCCCGCTGGCTGGTGTGACGCTTCGTGCAGAAGACCGCAGTGATGATATGTATGCATCCATTGATGCTGTAGTGGACAAGCTGGAACGCCAGATCCGTAAACACAAGACCAAACTGAATCGTAAGTTCCGCCAGGAAGGAAGCCTGAAGACGCTCTTTGTGGAAGGAGTGCCTAGCAGCGTTGCTGTGGAGGAACAGGATTACGATGATTTGGAGGTTGTGCGGAACAAGCGCTTCACCTTGAAGCCTATGGATGTGGAAGAAGCGATCCTGCAAATGAACATGGTTGGACACAACTTCTTCGTGTTCTCCAACATTGACACTTCTGAAGTTAGCGTTGTTTACAAACGCAATGACGGCAAATATGGTCTGATCGAACAAGACTAGGTCTGGTAAACCAGGCTAGGCCCAGGAATGTGAGGACAATTTGCTTCAGTGTGACGTAGAAAATTAACCGAGCCCCTATTCGCTTGATGCGAATAGGGCTCTTGTGCGTATATAAATGTGCAAATAATGTGTATATCTTTTGCAAAAGGCAATTTGTAAAATAAGGTTGCTGGTGCTTGTGTTGCGGCTTCTCTTACAAACTGTTACAATTTATGAAGCAGCGGAATCGAAATCATATATGGCCCTTTCAATAAATAGTGAGGATGGGCTCGATTCCACCATCTGTGTTGCATGAAAGGGGTTAACCATGCTAGGACTTGTAAAAAAAATATTCGGAGATACCAACGAACGGGACGTCAAACGTCTCATGAAGACGGTCGAAGTAATTAATGGTTTGGAGCCGGATTTCGTGTCGCTTTCGGACGAAGAGCTGAAGGCAAAGACCGTAGAGTTCCGTGCCCGCATTGAGAAAGGCGAGACCTTGGAAGAGATTCTTCCCGAGGCATTTGCAACCGTACGCGAAGCTTCCAAACGGACGCTGGGCATGCGGCATTTTGACGTTCAATTGGTTGGAGGCATGGCGCTGCATGAAGGCCGGATCGCCGAGATGAAGACAGGTGAAGGGAAGACGCTGGTAGGTACTCTGCCGGTCTACCTGAACGCACTCCTTGGCAAAGGCGTGCATGTCGTAACGGTCAATGACTACCTGGCTCAGCGCGACAGTGCACAAATGGGACAAATCTATAATTTTCTGGGCATGACGGTTGGGGTGAACCTGAACGGCATGGACCATGCTGATAAACAAGAAGCTTATGGCTGCGATATTACGTATGGCACGAACAACGAATTTGGTTTTGACTATCTGCGCGACAACATGGTGCTCTACAAGGAGCAGATGGTTCAGCGTCCGCTCTATTTCTGCATTATTGATGAAGTGGACTCCATTCTGATTGATGAAGCGCGGACTCCTCTTATTATTTCCGGGCAAGCTGAGAAATCGACAGAGATGTATTATGCGGCAGACCGTTTCGTGAAGAAACTGACTGCTGAAGAGGACTACACGGTTGATATTAAAGTGAAATCCGTTGCTCTGACCGAAAAGGGTGTGGCTACGGCTGAACGCGCATTTGGAATTGAGAACCTGTATGATCACAGTCATGTAACCCTGAACCATCATATCGTACAAGCGCTCAAGGCTAATGTAATTATGCGCCGTGACGTAGACTACGTAGTGAATGAGGACGAGGTTGTGATTGTCGATGAATTCACAGGCCGTCTGATGGCAGGACGCCGTTACAGTGACGGCTTGCACCAGGCTATTGAAGCCAAGGAAGAAATTCAGGTGCAGAATGAAAGTATGACGCTTGCTACAATCACCTTCCAGAACTATTTCCGTATGTACCGTAAGCTGGGTGGTATGACCGGTACAGCGAAGACGGAAGAAGAAGAATTCAAGAAAATCTATGGCTTGGAAGTACTGCAGGTGCCAACCAATAAGCCGAACCAGCGTTTGGATATGCCAGACGTTGTGTATAAAAGCGAGAATGGCAAATTTAACGCGGTTGTAGCGGAAATTGTGGAGCGCCACAAGAAGAACCAGCCAGTTCTGGTAGGTACCGTATCTATTGAGAATTCTGAACGTGTATCTGAAATGCTGAAACGCAAAGGTGTCAAACACCAAGTGCTAAATGCCAAGCACCATGCGGCTGAAGCAGAAATTATCTCCCATGCCGGTCAACCGGGCACAGTAACCATTGCGACGAATATGGCTGGCCGTGGTACGGATATTGTGCTTGGTGAAGGTGTGACAGATCTTGGCGGTCTGCATATCATTGGTACAGAACGTCATGAATCGCGCCGGATTGATAACCAGTTGCGCGGACGCGCGGGACGTCAAGGCGACCCGGGTTCCACTCAGTTCTATCTGTCGCTCGGCGATGAGCTGATGAAGCGTTTTGGTGCGGACAACGTGCTGAACATGATGGACCGCCTTGGTTTTGAAGAGGATCAGCCTATTGAGAGCCGGATGATTACCCGTGCGGTTGAATCGGCCCAAAAACGCGTCGAAGGCAACAACTTCGATATCCGTAAGGTTGTATTGCAATATGATGACGTGATGAATCAGCAGCGTGAGATTATCTACAAACAGCGCCGCGAGATTCTGGAGTCTGACAATATCAAAGACATTGTAGTTGAAATGATCAAGCCGGTCATTGACCGAATCGTTCATGCTCACTGCAGTGATGATATTCCCGAAAACTGGGAGCTGCAAGAGGTTGCTGATTATGTGAACAGCAAGCTTTTGGAGGAAGGCCAGTTGACCCGCGATGATCTGTGGGGCAAGGAAGTTGAGGAGATTATCGAATTCATCTTTGACCGTGTGCTGGAGAAATATGCAGCCCGTGAAGAACGTCTTGGCTCTGAACTGGTGCGGGAATTCGAAAAGGTTATCGTACTTCGCTCCGTAGACAGCAAATGGATGGATCATATTGATGCGATGGATCAGCTTCGCCAAGGGATTCACCTGCGCGCTTATGGCGGTACCGATCCGCTTCGCGAATATCAATTTGAAGGCTTTGAAATGTTCAATGAAATGACCGCCACCATTCAGGAAGAAGTCGCGACCTACATTATGAAGGCTCACATCGAGACCAATCAGGAGCGGCAATCCGTAGTGGAAGAAGATAAAATCTCCACAAACGGTGAGCCTGCCGAGAAACGTCCGGTACACGTCGAAGCGACCGTTGGCCGCAACGACCCTTGCCCTTGCGGCAGCGGTAAAAAGTACAAGAACTGCCACGGCCAGAACGCGTAAGGACGGCGGGGGTTTGATTTTAGGCTTCGGCCTTATATTTTCAGTATAGCTGTTTACAGCACTGTACTTCATGTCTTGTTCAAACAATTCAAGGGTTATAATGACAATAAAAAGCGGCTGGGCCCGGGGGACTCCCCGTTTGCGGCCCGGCCGCTTTTTTGGATGTTAAGATTTGGGTGAATGTTTATGTAGAGAAGGTTTGGAACTTTGAATTAAAAATATGGTGGAAGTAGCGGAGGGGAAGTTTGGAACTGGAGGAGCGAACGCGTCCGCCTTTGTTCACAGATTTCAACCGCGAGCAGCGGTCTCAAATCAGGAAATCTGTGAACAACAGCGGCCGGAAGTCCAAACATTCCCCGCAGCTACGGCCTCACCATATGAAGCATTTGAAGTTCCGGGATTCTCGGAATGCATTGATTCACCCTCATTATGTCCAAACCGCCGGCCCGGCCGCAATAATTTTATTTTGAAAGGTGAAGTGACCAAAATGATCGACGCTAATGTGAAGCAGGACCTGCGTGAAATAGGCAAGAAACTAACAGACCTTAGGGGGTCTCTTTGACTTAGATCTTAAGCAAGAGATGATCGCCAACTTTGAGGAGAAGATGTCCGCGCCTGGATTCTGGGATGACCCGGAGAAGGCTCAAGGTATAATTGGCGAGATGAATGCGGTGAAGTCCTCAGTGGATCAGTACGAGAAGCTTCAGGGGGAGTATGATGATGCGGCGATGATGGCGGAGCTGGCGGAAGAAGAAGGCGATGCTGAGCTTGCGGCAGAGGTTGCCGGAACAATCCGCAGCGTGGCGGTCAAGGTCGATGAATTCCAGCTCCAACTGCTGCTTAACCAGCCGTATGACAAGCTCAATGCGATTCTGGAGCTGCATCCCGGTGCAGGCGGAACAGAATCCCAGGACTGGGGCCAAATGCTGCTGCGCATGTATACCCGCTGGGCTGAGAAGCGTGGCTTCAAGGTTGAGGTGCTGGATTATTTGCCGGGTGACGAAGCGGGAATTAAAAGTGTTACTTTGCTGATCAAGGGGTTCAATGTATACGGCTACCTGAAAGCCGAAAAAGGGGTACACCGGCTGGTGCGTATTTCCCCGTTCGACGCTTCGGGCAGACGGCATACCTCCTTCGTATCCTGCGATGTTATGCCAGAGATTGCCGATGACGTTGAGGTCGATATCCGCACGGAGGACCTGAAGATTGACACGTACCGGGCGAGCGGCGCGGGCGGACAGCATATCAATACGACAGACTCCGCGATACGGATCACGCACATTCCAACCGGGGTGGTGGTGACCTGCCAGAACGAGCGCTCCCAGATCAAGAACCGGGAACAGGCGATGAAGATGCTGCGATCCAAGCTGTATGAGCGCAAGCTGCAGGAGCAGCAGCAGCAGTTGGACGAAATTCGCGGCGAGCAATCGGATATTGCTTGGGGTAGCCAGATCCGCTCCTATGTATTCCATCCCTATAGTATGGTAAAGGATCACCGTACTTCCGTGGAAACAGGGAATGTGGGTGCTGTTATGGACGGCGATCTGGACGCTTTTATCGACGGATATTTGCGCAGCCAGATTAAGACAGAAGCTGAATAAGGGTATACTGATAATTCCTACGCGTCTTCGGAGGTGTAGGGATTTTTTTGAGTATAGATGAAAGTATATTATGTAGATGAAGTATATAAATAAGGAGAATCACATGCAAAAAATCAACTCACGCAACAAACCGCCACTTATTCCACTAAACGGACCGGTACGGCATACGGTGGATATTGTGCTGATTCTCGTCGGTTCGCTGATTACGGGGCTGGCGTTCAATCTGTTTTTCCTGCCCAACCGGATTGCATCTGGAGGGGTATCTGGCTTGTCCGTACTCGCGGAAGCTTGGCTGGGGGCTGAACCGGCGTTCACGCAATGGGCGCTGAATATTCCGCTGTTCATCCTTGGAGTTATATTCCTCGGTAAACAGTATGGACTTCGCTCGCTGCTGGGGAGCTTTGTGCTGCCGCTGTTTATCTTTTTGACGAAGGACGGGCCGGTGCCGACTACGAATCCTCTGCTTGCCTCCATTTATGGCGGGATTGGTGTAGGGCTGGGACTTGGGCTGGTGTTCCGTGGGCGGGGATCGACAGGCGGCCTGACGATTGCGGCGCAGATTATCCAGAAATTCACCGGCTTCAGCTTCTCGCTCTCTGTCGTGCTGCTTGACGGTACGGTAATTACGCTGGCTGCTTTTGTGCTGGGGATGGAACAGGCCATGTATGCGCTGATAGGTCTGTTCGTGACGGGCCGGGTGATCAATGCGCTGGAGGTGGGTTTCAGCATAACCAAGGTGGCGTATATCATCTCCGACCAGACGGATGACATCACACAGGCGATTCTGACTGATCTGGATCGCGGGCTGACCAAGCTGAACGCGCAAGGCGGATACACTGGCGACAATCGCACAGTACTTATGGTGGTTGTGGGCCAGAATGAGATTACCCGGCTAAAAGCGATCGTTCGTTCCGTAGATCCGGGGGCGTTCGTTATTATAACCGAGGCACATGAAGTGCTGGGTGAAGGATTCAAAAGAGAGGTGCAGTCTCCTTAGGGGGCTGCGCTTTTTTTGTACAATAAACTTAACGTTACATGTTGTATTTATATTAATTCGGTCGTATAATAATACATATTTCCAAGGACGGTATTCATAATATCCATGATAAGCAGGAAGTGGGGATGACAGTGACAGGCAAGCTGAGAGCAGCAATTGTTGGATCAACGGGTTATGGGGGCGTGGAGCTGATCAGGCTTCTGCAGAGCCACCCTGATATAGAGATTACTTCAGTGATTTCTTCTTCAAGCGCAGGCGCGCCTATTGAGGAAGGGTTTCCGCATTTAACAGGCATTGTGCAGCGCAATCTGGATGGAGTGGACGCGGCGGAGATTGCCGGCAGGGCGGATGTGGTTTTTACGGCAACGCCGTCCGGGGTAAGCGCCAAGCTGGTGCCGCAACTGCTGGAGGCAGGGCTGAAGGTTGTTGATCTGTCCGGTGACTTCAGGCTGAAAGACCGTGCGGAGTATGAGCAGTGGTATAAGCATCCGGCTGCTCCTGAGACGTATCTGCAGCAGGCTGTATACGGGTTATGCGAGGTGTTCGGAGAACGTGCGGCTGGCGTGGATTTCATCTCTAATCCGGGCTGTTATTCGACGGCTAGCCTTCTAGGCTTGATTCCGGCACTGCAGGCTGGCTGGATCAAGCATGGCAGTATCATCATTGACGCGAAATCAGGGGTATCCGGGGCAGGCCGGGGAACGAGTCTGATGGTCCATTTTTCCGAGATTAATGAGAATTTCAAAGCCTACAAGGTTAACAAGCATCAGCACATCCCGGAAATTGAACAGACGCTTACGGAGATTGCGGGAGAGAAGGTCACAGTTACATTCACCACACATCTGGTGCCGATGACCCGGGGAATTATGAGCACGATGTATGCCGGGATGAACGGTAAATACAGTGAGCAGGATTTTGTGGAATTATATCGTAAGTATTATGCAGGACGGCCTTATGTGCGGGTTCGTGATGCGGGTGTGCTTCCGGCGACCAAAGAGGTCAGCGGCTCCAATTATTGCGATATCGGCTTTGCCGCAGATGCCCGTACAGGTCGGGTAACCATTGTATCCGTTATTGATAATGTTGTTAAGGGTGCGGCAGGTCAAGCGATTCAGAACCTGAATTTGATGATGGGATGGGAGGAAACCCGTGGCCTTGGCTACACGCCTGTGTATCCGTAAGGTTCAGCGGTCAACAATACAATGACTCAGAAGCAAGTTTTTACCGTCGTAGAAGGCGGAAGTGTTACTGCCCCTAAAGGGTTCAAGGCTGGAGGGCTGCACTGCGGCCTCAAAAAAACCGAACGAAACGACCTGGCAGCCATCCTCTGCGAGGTACCGGCAACGGCGGCGGCGGTGTATACAACGAATGTATTCCAGGCTGCGCCGCTGAAGGTGACGCGGGAGAGTCTGGTGAACGGTACGCTGCAGGCGGTTATCGTGAACAGCGGGAACGCCAATGCTTGCACGGGTGAGCAGGGTGAAGCGGATGCCTATGAGATGCGCGCCGCCGCTGCCCGTCATTTGGGCGTAAATGAGCAGGACGTTGCGGTTGCTTCCACGGGCGTGATTGGTGAGCTGCTGAAGATGGACCGAGTGCGCGGCGGTATTGCCGGATTGCCGGAGAAGCTGGATGGGGGAGCCGTGGGGGCGGAGGAGTTCAGCCAGGCGATCCTCACAACAGATCTGGTCAAAAAAGAATGCTGCGTTAAAGTAACGGTCGGCGGAGTGGAAGTCACGATTGCCGGAGCGGCCAAAGGGTCAGGGATGATTCATCCCAATATGGCGACGATGCTGGGCTTCATGACTACGGACGCTGTGATTGACGGAGAGGATCTGCTCAGTCTGCTGCGTGCTGCGACCAATACGACTTTTAATATGATCACTGTAGATGGAGATACAAGCACCAATGATATGCTGGTCACGATGGCAAGCGGGCTTGCGGGGAATGAGAAGCTGACGCGGCTGCATGCGGACTGGGAAGCTTTTGCTGAGGCATTTACACATGTCTGCAAAAGTCTGGCGATGGCGATTGCCCGGGACGGCGAAGGAGCGACCAAGCTGATTGAAGTACAGATAAGCGGTGCGGTGAACGACGAGGCGGCAGGGGCGATTGCCAAGACGGTGGTCGGCTCCAGTCTCGTGAAATCGGCGATTTTCGGCGCGGATGCCAACTGGGGTAGAGTGATAGCTGCTGTAGGGCGCGCCGGAGTGCCAGTTTCGCCGGAGCAGGTGGATATTTCGCTTGGTGGGATTGAGGTGCTGCGAAAGTCGCGGCCGGTGGCTTTTGATGAAGAGAAGGCTCTGCATTATTTGCAAAAAAGCGATACCGTCCTGATTACGGTAACTCTGGCTGATGGTGACGGCAAGGCAACAGCCTGGGGCTGTGACCTGACTTATGATTATGTGCGCATTAATGCCGCCTACCGCACCTGATTTGCGGCTTGTATAAAGCCAGGGGAGGATACTGATACTATGACTTTGAAAAAAATAGATAATCGCAGGTCGGGCGGCTTGTTCGTAATGAAATGCGGCGGCAGCACGCTCGCTGCGCTTCCTGATTCGTTCTTTGAGGACTTGCGGGAGCTGCAGCTAAGCGGCGTTCAGCCCGTTATTGTTCATGGCGGCGGACCGGCGATCTCCGGCAATCTGGAGCGGCTGGGCATCGAGAGCAGCTTCGTGAACGGCCTGCGGGTGACGACCGAAGAAGTGCTGGATGTCGTGGAGATGACACTGGCGGGAAGCATTAACAAAGCGATTGTCCGAAGAATTCAGGGCAGCGGCGGGCAGGCGCTCGGCTTATCCGGTGTGGATGGACGGCTGATTACCGCCCGGCTGGTCGCGAACAGCGACGAGGTGGGGCTGGTTGGCGAAGTGACTGAAGTCAATGCAGAGGTTGTAAAAGGTGTGCTGGCGATGGGCTATATCCCCGTAATTGCGCCGATTGGCGTAGATGCCGGAGGCCAGCGTTACAATATTAACGCGGATACGGCGGCGGGAGCGGTGGCTTCTTTTATTGAATCGCCTTCAATGATTGTTGTGACAGATGTGCCTGGTATAATGCGAACGATAGATGGCCGCAAAACGGTGCTTCCGTCAGTGACGGTAGCGCAGATTGAGGAATTAATCGAGAGCGGTGAGATCTACGGCGGGATGATTCCCAAAGTGCGCGCCGCAATGGACTGCATCCAGGGCAGCGTGTCGGAAGTGGTCATTGTTGACGGCAAGGAGCCGCAGGTGCTCAGCCGGGTGCTGCAAGGTGAAGAACTGGGAACACGGATTATTCGTTCATTATAAAATAACAAGCGCTGACGGGAATACCGGAAGCAGCATGGTGGGAGAGTGACTAAGAATGAGTGAGCTTACGCAAGCGGAAAAAGATTCTTTGACAGGGGCGCCGCAGGATCGTTCAGTAGAGACGAAGGTTCAGGAGGCTGCTCCTGCCAAGCTGAGTGCGGTATTCCCGTCCTACGCGAGATACGATATAAGTCTCGTTAAGGGCAAGGGCAGCTGGGTATGGGATGATCAGGGCAACAAGTATCTTGATTTCATGTGCGGACTCGCCGTAACGAGTCTGGGACACGCTCCCGAGAAGGTTGGCGCGAAGCTGAAGGAACAGATTGATACCCTGTGGCATGTCTCGAACCTGTTCCACATTCCGGGGCAGGACCGGGTGGCGGCGCTGCTTACAGCTAACAGTTGTGCGGATCAGGTGTTTTTCTGCAACAGCGGGGCCGAAGCGAATGAAGCGGCAATCAAGCTCGCACGCCGTTACCACCAGAAGGTGAAGGGAACAGGACGTTATGAAGTGATCACGTTCGAGCAGTCCTTTCATGGACGGACAATCGCGACATTGACAGCTACCGGGCAGCAAAAGGTAAAAGAAGGCTTCTTGCCGCTCCCGTCAGGCTTCAAGACCGTGCCGCTGCATGATCTTCCGGCGCTGAAGGCCGCAATTTCCGAGAATACCGCAGCAATTATGCTTGAAATGGTTCTGGCTGAGGGCGGCGTGCTGGAGGTGCAGCAGGAGTTCCTCGACGCGGTTGTAGCGCTGTGCAAGGAGCATGGCTTACTGCTGATTGTGGATGAGGTGCAGACCGGCATGGGGCGCACAGGCAAGCTGTTCGCGCACCAGCACTACGGCATCGAGCCGGACATCTTTACTTTGGCCAAAGGCGTGGCCAGCGGTTTTCCTGCCGGTGTGATGCTGGGCAAAGGCTATCTGCGGGAAGCGTTCAGCCCGGGCGCGCATGCAAGCACTTTTGGCGGAACGCCGCTGGCAGCAGCAGTAATGGAAGCAACGATTGAAACGATGCTGGAAGATAATCTGGCGCAGCGTGCCGCCGACATGGGCGAGTATCTCAAGGGGCTGCTGGGCGACAAGCTGGCGGACACGCCTTTTGTGAAGGAGATCCGCGGCAAAGGCCTGCTCATTGGTATCGAATGTGCGGCGCCGGTAGCAGACATTGTGCTGGCCGGACAACAGCGGGGGCTGCTGTTCGTACAGGCTGGACCGAATGTGATTCGGCTGCTGCCTAACTTTTATGTAAGTAAAGAGGAGATCCACCAGGCGGTGGACATCCTTTCGGAACTCATTCATACTTATGCTAACAATGGAAAGTGGGAGGCAGGTTCATGAGCCAGGGAATACAGCAGGATACGCAAAAACTCGCACAACAGCTTAAAGGCCGTGATTTGCTGGAGCTGAACGACTACAGTCCGGAGGAAATCATCTATTTGATTGATTTGGCTATTGAGCTGAAGCGCAAGCAGAAGAGCGGTGAGGTCTACCAGCCGCTGAAGGGCAAGACCATTGGACTGATTTTTGAGAAATCCTCGACCCGCACGCGCGTATCGTTCGAAGTGGGCATGTATCAGCTTGGGGGCCATGCGCTTTTCCTGAGCAAAAATGACATCCAGCTCGGACGCGGCGAAACGGTTGGCGATACGGCGCAGGTGATGTCGCGTTATCTGGATGGCATTATGATCCGCACCTTCGGCCATGATAAAGTAGAGGACCTGGCCCGTTACGCCTCAGTTCCCGTGATCAACGGGCTGAGCGATCTGGCGCATCCGTGCCAGGTGCTGGCTGACTACCAGACGGTATACGAGCACAAGGGCAAGCTGAAGGGCCTGAAGCTGGCCTATATCGGTGACGGCAACAACATGGCGCATTCCCTGCTGATCGGCGGAGCCAAGTTGGGTGTAAATGTCTCGATTGCCGGACCTGAGGGCTATGAGCCGGATGCGGCTGTAGTAGCTGAGGCGCGCGAGATCGCCAAGGAGACCGGAGCGGTTATCGTGATCACCCGCAGCCCGCAGGAAGCCGTACAGGATGCCGATGTGATCTACACGGATGTCTGGGCGAGCATGGGCTTCGAGGCCGAGCAGAAGGCGCGTGAGGCTGCTTTTAAGGACTATCAGGTCAACGAAGAACTGGTTAAAGGCGCTAAGAGCGACTACCTGTTCCTGCACTGCCTGCCGGCTCACCGTGAGGAAGAGGTCAGCACAGGCGTGATCGACGGCCCGAACTCGGTCATTTTCGACCAGGCCGAGAACCGCCTGCATGCGCAGAAAGCGCTGATGGCCGCGTTGATGGGCTAAGCTGCATTCGACGTTCGAAATTAAGGATTTAGAGTAAATCAGGATCGAGCCATCGAGCCTGTATGGGTCTAATATTAATATTATATAAAACACTATATAAGATGAACTGGGCCAAATATTTGGGTGTCGGAATCTGTTGCTTAGCAACGGAGTGAAAGTTTGGAACTGTAGGAGCGATAGCGTCCGCCTTTGTCTCCGGATGTTATCCGCAAAGCGGTATAATCAAAAACATCTGGAGACAACAGCGGCCGAAAGTCCAAACATTTCACGCAGTTGCGTCCGGGCAACGGATTTCTACACGCCGGTCTAGGCTCATCTTATACCCTCCACACGAAAGGAAGTCACACCCCCATGCCAAAAGAAAAAATTGTGCTCGCCTATTCCGGCGGGCTGGATACATCGGTCATTTTGAAATGGCTGAAAGAAACCTATGACGCGGAGATTATTGCTTTTACAGCCGATATCGGCCAGAAGGAAGAGCTGGAAGGCTTGGAGGAAAAAGCGCTCGCCACCGGCGCGTCGAAGGTCTACATTGATGATCTGCGCGACGAATTCGCGAGTGATTTCATCTACCCGATGTTCCAATCGGGCGCTTTGTATGAGGGGCAGTACCTGCTCGGCACGAGCATTGCCCGTCCGCTTATCGCAAAGCGCATGGTGGATATCGCCATCGCTGAAGGCGCTACGGCCATCGCCCACGGTGCAACCGGTAAGGGCAACGATCAGGTGCGCTTCGAGCTGAACGCGGCGGCCTTGTCGCCAAGCATCAAAGTGATTGCGCCTTGGCGGCTCGAAGAGTTCCGCAACCAGTTCCCTGGCCGTGCGGAAATGATCGCCTACGCCGAAGCGAACGGAATTCCGGTCCAGGCCTCGGCAGCCAAGCCGTATTCCATGGACCGCAACCTGCTGCACATCAGCTATGAGAGCGGCGTGCTGGAAGATCCTTGGTTCGATCCAAGCGCACCGGAGAACAAAAGCATGTTCCTCCTCAGCAACGCGCCGGAGGATGCCCCGGATCAGCCGGAATACCTGGAGCTGGAATTCCTGAAGGGTGACTGTGTCGCGCTGAACGGAGAGCCGTTATCTCCACTGCAGGTTATGGAGAAGCTGAACGAGCTGGGCGGCAAGCATGGCATTGGACGCGTCGATATGGTGGAGAACCGTTTTGTCGGCATGAAGAGCCGCGGCGTATATGAAACTCCGGGCGGAACGATTTTATTCACAGCCCACCGCAAAATGGAGTCCATCACAATGGACCGTGAAGTAATGAACCTGCGTGATAGCCTGATCACCCGTTACAGCACATTGGTATACAATGGCTTCTGGTTCGCGCCTGAACGCCTTGCACTACAGGCGCTGGTGAAGGAAAGCCAGAAGAACGTTACAGGAACCGTGCGCGTCAAGTTGTATAAGGGCAACATCATCGGAGCCGGTGTGAAGTCTCCGGTCAGCTTGTACAACCCGGATATTGCAACAATGGAAGCAGACCCTACACAAGCTTATGACCAAGGAGATGCAACAGGCTTTATCCGTCTGAACGCTCTGCGTCTGAAGGTTTCGGCGGGTGTAGCAGAATCCAAGTAGTACTTTCTTATATTTGAACAAATAACCAGCCCACTTAAGGCCGTTCCTCCCTACAGGACAGGAGCGGCCCTTCTAACGTCGGGCAGAGGAGGATATAACAGGTGAGCAAGCTGTGGGGCGGACGTTTTACCAAAGGAACGAACAAGCTGGTAGAGGAGTATACAGCCTCTATCGGATTCGATAAAGCCTTAGCCGAAGAGGATGTGCAGGGCAGTCTGGCCCATGTCACCATGCTGGGCAAATGCGGCATCCTGCCGCAAGAGGATGTAGAGACAATCAAGGACGGACTGAACAAGGTGCTGGACAAGGTGCGTGCGGGTGAAATTGTATTTTCCGTGGCGGACGAAGATATTCACATGAATATCGAAAAGAACCTGATCGAGGAAATTGGTCCTGTTGGCGGCAAGCTGCACACCGGACGCAGCCGCAACGACCAGGTGGCTACGGATATGCACCTCTATCTGCGGAACCGCGTGGTGGAGCTGGTGGCTCTGCTCCATGAGCTGCAGGAAGCGCTGATTGGACAAGCGAAAGACAATGTGGAGACGATTGTTCCGGGTTACACGCATTTGCAGCGTGCCCAGCCGATTCTGTTCGCCCACCATCTGCTGGCCTATGTGTCCATGTTCCGCCGCGATGCGGAGCGCCTCACAGACAGCTACAAGCGGATCAACGTGCTGCCGCTGGGTGCAGGGGCGCTGGCAGGTACCACCTTTCCAATTGACCGCCATTTTGTAGCGGAGCAGCTTGGGTTTGGCAGCGTGTATGAGAACAGTCTGGACGCCGTCAGCGACCGTGATTTCATCGTGGAGTTCCTGTCGAACGCTGCGTTGGTCATGACCCATCTGTCCCGGCTCAGCGAAGAGCTGGTGCTGTGGAGCAGCACCGAGTTCAGTTTCGTGGAGCTGGACGATGCCTTCTGTACAGGCAGCAGCATTATGCCGCAGAAGAAGAACCCGGATGTGCCGGAGCTGGTACGCGGCAAGACGGGCCGCGTCTACGGCAACCTGATCGGCCTGCTGACTGTGCTGAAGTCGCTGCCACTGGCTTACAACAAGGATATGCAGGAAGACAAGGAAGGCATGTTCGACACCGTAGCCACCTTGACCGGAGCGCTGCAGCTATTCGCGCCGATGATCTCCACGATGAAGGTGAACAAGGGCCGGATGCGCGAAGCCGTCAATACGGACTTCTCCAACGCAACCGATATTGCCGACTTCCTGGTAGGCAAAGGTCTGCCGTTCCGCCAGGCGCATGAGGTGATCGGCAAAACGGTATTGTACTGCATCAATGAAGGTAAATTCCTGCTCGATCTGACGCTGGAGGAGTTCAAGGAGTTCTCTCCGCTGTTCGATGAGCAGATCTATGCCGTCCTGCAGCCCGAGGCTGTGGTGAATGCCCGCAATGTCTACGGCGGCACGGCTACAGTGCAGGTGAAGGCAGCAATTGAGCGTGCTGAAGCCGCACTGCAGGTGACCAGTGAGTGGGTAGCACAGCACGTGACTACGATAGATTAAGAGGCCGTCAGGACAAACTGGCCGGTGAAATCAACAAAGACTGTCTTTCCGCTGCATTTGGTGATGCGGTGGAGGACAGTCTTTTTTCTAGCAAATAATTGACCTTACCCTCACTTACCCAGCGGCAGCCAAGCCAGCACATCCTGGATTTTGGTATCCCAGTAGCCCCATTCGTGTTCGCCCGGCCCCTCTTCATAGGTTAAGGACAGGGAAGTCTTGGCGCAGGCCTTGCGGAAGGTCTGGTTATCCGCATACAGAAAATCCTCCGTGCCACAGCATTGATAGAGAAGCGGTTTGGGACCACTAGAGCGGTCCACCTCACTCAGCAGCCAGAGCAGGTCATCTGGAGTGTTTTCGATATCCTTTTTGCCAAAAATCCGTTCGTACTCTGGGGTCTTCTTGGTGGGGTCCTCCCAGTTCATGAAATGATGCGCCATGTCGAGCGCCCCGGAAAGACTCGCCGCAGCAGCAAATGTGTCGGGCTTGCGCAGTCCCAGCTTAATCGCCCCGTAGCCGCCCATCGACAGACCGGCCACAAAGGTATCCTCACGCTCCGGTGACAGCGGGAAGAAGGAACGGGCCAGCGCCGGCAGCTCTTCGCTGATGAAGGTCCAGTACCGGCCTCCTTCCGCCATATCTGTGTAGAAGCTGCGGTGCACCTGCGGCATCACTACAGCAATTCCCATCTGGGCCACATAACGTTCAATCGAGGTACGGCGCAGCCAGATCGAATCATCGTCAGACAGGCCGTGCAGCAAAAAAAGTGTCGGGTGAAGCTTCCCGCGTGTTACATTGGTCATGCCAATTTGCGTTGTTGTCTGCTGGGGCAAAATAACTGTCATCGAGGTGCTCAGGCCCAGCACTTCCGAATAAAATTTACATTCTATTAAAGCCACTTTCCATATCCCCTTTCCATTTCAGCCCAAATGATAGCATAGTCCAAAATGGATATGAATTGTAGGAATCTCTAGAATTATTATGTATAAGAACCGGGGAGAAGCAGCAGGTTGGACCGCGCCAAAGCGCTCGATTTAGAGGGTTCGGTACAAAAGAGGAATGAATTCAGAGGAATAAGGCGGCGGATAGCCGAATATATACACAAAGCTTGCAAACGGGGAGCAGCTCTAATGCTGCCCGCCAATCAAATCCGAGGTATAGACTACGCCGGCGAATGTGCCGTTAGACGTAACAATGATGCAGTCCTGCTTCAGGGTATCGGGGCGGTTCATCGCTTCGGTTAAAACGAGGGACGGCGGGGCGGTAATATCGGCGATTAGCGGTTTGCGGTTCATGAGCTTGGTTACGGATTCCCGGTAGAAGAGGTCCATGCCTGTACGTCCGGTAACCTTGAGGAAAAAGCGTTCGCACATCAGCAGCCCAACCGGCTCATTGTGTGTATTGCAGACAACGATGCATTTGGCTTCCGGGTGCTGGAACATCACGCGCAAGGTTTCGCGGCAGGTAGAGGAGGCAGGAACAGACGGAGCCGTGCGGAGAATGGCGGATAATTCATTGGCGGCAATAATGCTCATTGCAGTTCATCCTTTCTGTGTTTGTTTTACTTTACAGTAACGCTCAATCATAAACTGCAATGGGGACGAAGGTAATCGCAATGTAAAGAAAAGATTACCCTCGTACGCCATCCTCCACCAGCGGGTTCCTAGGGGACTCCGGCGGTGTGGTCTTGCCCATGCCGCCCCGGTTGATGGCGATGACCCGTTTCTGGGCGTAGTAGGTATCGCGGGAGAGCAGCTTCTTCTCAGTAGCTTTACCGTCAACCAGGCGGGTGATGTAGGTCTCGACTACATAGCCTGTTTTGCCGTTCTGCAGTACGCGTGTGCCGCCGCGCGGAAGCGAGGGGTCGCTCACGTATTTGTCGGCAGGCTGCAGCACCTCTACAGTCCGGGACTGAATGAGAAAGGTTACGTTCTTCGGGAATGTGCCGAACAGCTTCACGGTTAAGTAGCGGCCCTGTACCGCCGCTTTGATAATCAGGTATTTGCCGGTGTTATTGCGGAAGCGGAAATTGATGTTGCCTTCGGAAAAGGTGGCATCCTGGCCTTTCGGGAGATAGTTGACCGGCAGGGAGTGATTGCGCCGCTCCACGATTTCGAGGCCTGAGTGCAGCGCAGCGTTGTAGAGGGTGCTCGACACCTGGCAGATGCCGCCGCCTGTGCCGGGCTGGAGTTTGCCGTTGACGATCACCGGTGCTTCACGGAAGCCTGTGTCTGCCTGTGCCTTCTGGATGGCTTTGCCGTAATCGAAGACGGCGCCGGGAGGCAGAATGGTGCCGTCAACGGCTTGGGCGGCGGACTCGATGTTGAAGGTGCGGCCGGGGCCGCTTGCGCCGAGCGAGGTGCTGAACTCTGAGATTTTTCGCTCAATGCCTTGATCCTTCAGCGCCTTCAAGGTGACATCCGGCTGTTGAACGCTAAGAGGCACTTCAAAGAGGATTTGCTTGCCCTCAAGGTTGTCCGCACTACGCAAGGTGGATGGCGCGGCCGCCCGCAGGGTAAGCTCCAGCGCACGCCAGTCCACCTCGAAGGAGGTTGTCTCGGGTGTGTACACCACGCGGTCATCTGCGGTGATCCGCCGGACGGCATCTACGGGAACGCCGAAGGTTTCTTTTTCCCAGGCCGGACTCAGGCTTTTCTGCAATTGTGTGATATCCAGGTTAATCCCAAGCTCGAAGCTGCGGGGAAAGCTCAGGCGGGCCTGCACCCGGTCAAGCAATCCACCCGCAGTCAGTGTGTCTAGTGTACGCAGGAAATCCGCTGCATCATAGGTCATTCCGGCCTGCTTCAGCGTGAAGGTCAGCTCAGTGTTTCCTTCCGCCTTCAGCACCAAGGGAACCGATTCCAGCGCCTTAAGCCGTGACTTCAATCCGGTGCGGACCTCGGCAAAATCCATTCCGCCAATGTCCCAGCCTGCAATAGCAGTTTTTTTGGGCAGGGTGTGCTGATTTCCATATAAATGCAATCCTCCGGTTACCAGTGAGCCGGCCAATATAAGACCGATCACCATGATGAGGGCGGCATGGATTTTTCTCATGAATAATCTCCTTCTGCAGGGCAGATTTGCGCTGATCGAGCGCGGGCCAGGGCGGACAAGCTTAAGGAAAGCTATTTGCAGCCGATATAATAGATAGTAGATGGAAGCCGGAGCGGCCGGACTTCTTAAACAGGTATTTATGGGTGCTTTTTTATGTATATGTGTGTTGTCCGAAAAACTTTCGGGTACTCAAGCAGTTACGGATTTGTTACAATAGATACGCCTGCGGTATTGATGCAGTTAATGGAAACTACTGTGGTTTGCTGCCAGAAAGCAGCACAGCGGAATATGTCAGAATCGGGAAGTGATGAAGTGATCGAAATGCAGGATGTGTGGAAGACCTATCCTAATGGAACCCATGCGCTTCAAGGCGTATCCGTCAAAATCGACCGCAATGAGTTCGTGTATGTCGTCGGACCGTCCGGCGCCGGTAAATCAACGTTCATGAAATTAATCTATAGAGAAGAGTCGCCGACCAAAGGGCAAATATCTGTAGGCGGGTTCAACATAGGTAAGCTGAAGCCGCGCAAGATTCCTTATGTCCGCCGCAATATCGGCGTGGTGTTCCAGGATTTCCGCCTGCTGCCGAAGTTGACCGCCTATGAGAATGTCGCTTTTGCGATGGAGGTTATTGAGGCGCCGAAGAAGGTTATCAAGAAACGTGTTCCTGAAGTGCTCGAACTGGTCGGCCTGCGCAGTAAAGCGAACCGTGAGCCTTCGCAGCTATCAGGCGGGGAGCAGCAGCGGATTGCAATCGCACGGGCGATTGTCAACAACCCTTCCGTCATTATTGCGGACGAGCCTACAGGCAACCTGGACCCGGAGACCTCATGGGGAATTATGCAACTGCTGGATGAAATCAATTTTCGCGGGACTACGATTGTAATGGCTACCCATAACAAGGATATCGTCAACAAAATGCGCAAGCGGGTACTCGCGATTGAGAACGGAAACATTGTCAGAGACCAACTGAGAGGGGAATATGGTTATGAGTTTTAAAACCTTCTTGCGGCATGTGCGGGAAGGCTTCAAAAACGTATTCCGCAACGGCTGGATGTCGGTGGCTTCCATCACGTCCATTGTCGTCTCCCTTTTCGTGCTTGGTGTTTTTATATTGCTTGTGCTCAATGTCAATGCGGTCGCCGACAAGGCGGACAGCCAGGTGCAGATCAATGTGCATTTGGCGCTGAATACCGATCAGAAAATGCGTGAAACGCTGCAAAATGAAATCGGCAGTATGCCGGAAGTCAGCAAGGTAGAGTTCATCTCCAAAGAGCAGGGGCTGAAGGAATTCCGCGAGGATATGGGACCGGATGCCGCCGGGCTGCTGGAAGGCTTTGATAATGATAACAATCCACTGCCGGACAAGCTGCTTGTGGAAGTGATCCAGCCGACAACTGTTCCTTTTGTGGCGGAGAAGATCGAAGCCCTGAACAAAACACATGAAGAGAAGCCAATCTACAAAGTGAATTACGGCAAAGGCTCGGTGGAGACGCTCTTCAAGGTGACGAAGGCTATACGCAACATCGGGTTTATTTTTGTAGCAGGGCTGGCGGTTATGTCCATGTTCCTGATCTCCAATACGATACGGGTTACAATTCTCGCCCGCCGCAGGGAGATTGGTATTATGAAGCTGGTCGGGGCGACGAATTACTTTATCCGCTGGCCTTTCTTTGTTGAAGGGGCGCTCATTGGCCTGATCGGCTCGCTGATCACCTCGGGCTTACTCTACGCTGGCTACAGCAGCCTGACATCTTCTGTACAGGGAGACCCGATGCTGGGGCTGCAGCTCATTCCTTTTGGCAGTATTTGGCTTCTGTTCTGCGGACTGCTGGTCAGCCTTGGTGTGCTGATTGGTATATGGGGAAGCAGCGTGTCGATCCGCAAGTTTTTGAAAGTATAGTTCATCATCCGCGGGAGGATGACGATCATAACAGGATAAAGGACGGGGAGTGCGAGTTGAAGAAGATTACCGCCGGATTGTCCGCTGTATTGCTGGCTGTGACACTATTCCAGCCCTCTGACGGATATGCCAAAAAGACTTCGGTCGCTGAAATCGACAAGCAGCTAAAGCAGCTGCAGCAAGAGGTGCAGGCTGCCAAGGCGGCGCAGGAGAAGGCTGCTTCACGCAATCAACAGGCCCAGCATTACAAGAACAAAACAAACCTGAATCTCCAGTATGTACTGGATCAGATTGGTCAAGTGAAGGGTAAGATGACAACGATTTCCGGGAAAATCGACAGCACGGAGGAATCGCTGAAGGTTACGGCAAATGAGCTGGATGAGGCGGAAGCGCGTGTGGCCGCCCGGGAGAAGCTGCTTGAATCCAGAGTTCGACTGATGTACACCGACGGTGCAGTCTCCTATCTGGATGTGCTGCTCTCCTCGAAAAGCTTTTCTGATTTCCTGGATCGGGCGGACTCGCTTAAGATGATCGTGGATCAGGATCAGGACCTGCTGGCGCAGCATAAGCTGGACAAGCAGACGGTCATTTCCAAGAAGCAAGAGCTGGAAGGGCAGTACGCCCAGGCTAAGCAGCTGTACACGGATCTGGAATCCCAGCGCAGCGTGCTGAAGGAGAAGGAGGCGGAGAAGCAGGAGCTTATCGCCTACTATGATAAGGAAATCCAAGAGTCGGACGGCGTGACGGAAGAGCAGAATGCCAAGCTGGTGCAATTGGCCAGCGAGCGCTCGGCGCTTGAGGAACAGAAGGATAAGATCAAAGCCGAGGAAGCCGCACGCAAAGCGGCGGCAGCCAAAGCGGAAGCGGCTCGCAGAGCTGCAGCCGCGGCAGCCGCTGCAGCGGCCAGAGCCAAAGTAGCCAGCAGCAGCACCGGCTCGGGTTCCGGCTCAGGCTCAGACAGCAGCCCTGCTGCTGCGGAGGAATATGCCGGTGGAAACGGGCCGTTCCTGCTTCCAGTTGGTTCGGCACGGATTTCTTCGCCTTATGGACTGCGTACGCATCCTGTAACCGGTGAGGTAGGCAAGATGCATACGGGTACGGACTTTGCCGTTCCGCAGGGAACAGACATTCATGCTGCCGACTCCGGTACGGTAATTGTGGCAGAGTGGTGGAGCGGGTACGGCTACTGCGTAATCATCGACCACGGCGGCGGTGTATGGACGCTCTACGGCCATATTCGCGAAGGCGGCATCAAGGTTAAGGTGGGTGACCGCGTGGAACGCGGCCAGGTTATCGCCGAATCCGGGGCCACCGGCCGGGTAACCGGTCCGCATCTGCACTTCGAAGTGCGGATTGACGGCAAACCGGTTGATCCGATGCCTTATCTTTGATTTTAAGGACAATATAGGATGAACTTGAAAATTGGTAAAAGGGAAGAAGTAATGGAGGGGAAGTTTGGAACTGTAGGAGCGATAGCGTCCGCCTTTGTTCACAGATTTCAACCGCGAGTTGCGGTTTCAAATCAAGAAATCTGTGAATAACAGCGGCCGGAAGTCCAAACATTCCCCGTAGTTACGACCGAATCCCGAAACATAGAAACTCAAGTTGATTCTATATCATAAATATTATTGCAGTTTGCGGCATATACTGGAAGAGATGCCGTTCTTTGCAGAACGGAATACTGGACTTGATGAGATAGACAAGAAGGGACGGTGGGAACATCATGTTGAAGAAAAGCACAGCGGCGTTTATGATGATCGCCGCCTTGCTGTGCGGCAGCCTGCTGACTCTGGGTGTGACCGGCTATGTGAATGTATTCGGACAAGCTGCGGGTGAAGGTGTAGCGGCGGCACCCGTGCCGGCCAGCGGTCTGCAGGAGAAGGAATCGCAGAAGCTCGGAACCGCACTGAGTCTGATTGAGGGCAATTACTACGAAAAGGTAGACCGGGAGAAGCTGATCGATGGTGCTGTCAACGGGATGATGGAGGCACTGGGCGACCCTTATTCAAATTATATGGGTAAAGAAACGGCGCAGAAGTTCGAGGAGAGCATCGAAGGCTCGTTCTCGGGAATTGGGGCAGAGGTGTCTTCGGATAACGGCAAGGTGGTTATCGTCTCCCCGATCAAGGGCTCGCCGGCTGAGAAAGCCGGGCTGCAGGCTAAGGATGTCATTCTGTCTGTGAACGGAGAAACACTTGAAGGGATGGAGCTGAATGCTGCAGTAGCCAAAATTCGCGGTCCTAAGGGAAGCAAGGCTACGCTGAAGATCCAGCGTGCCGGTGCTACGGAGCCGCTGGAGTTCGTACTCACCCGCGATGATGTGAAGCTGGAGACGGTCTACGCCAAGCTTGGGAAGGATGGCGTAGGTATAATCGAAGTGACCCAGTTCTCCATGAATACCGCTGAACGGTTCAAGGAAGAGCTTGGCAAGCTGGAGAAGCAGGGGATGAAGGGACTTGTCATTGATGTCCGCAACGACCCGGGCGGCGTGCTGCCGGTTGTTATCGAGATGGCACAGCAATTCGTTCCAGCTGGCAAAGCCATTGTTCAAGTTGAGGATAAGAATAAGAAGCGTGAGGTAAGCACCTCCAAAGGCTCAAGCAAAGATTATCCGGTCGTTGTGCTGATGAACAAAGGTAGTGCAAGCGCCTCGGAGATTCTGGCCGGAGCCTTGCAGCAATCCGCAGGAGCCAAGCTGATCGGCGGCAATTCCTTCGGTAAAGGCACGGTGCAGACCAGCTTCGACAAGCAGCTCGGAGACGGCAGCCTGCTGAAGATTACGATTGCCAAATGGCTGACGCCTAACGGCTCCTGGATTCACGGCAAGGGCATCAAGCCGGACATCGCCGTGGCCCAGCCGGATTACTTCTCGGTAGCACCGATTAACAAAAGCGTAACCCTGCAATACAACATGAACAGCACGGATGTCAAGAACGCGCAGATCATGCTGGCCGGTCTTGGCTACAAGCCGGGACGCAAGGATGGATATTTCGATACCGCGACGAAGGATGCGGTCAAGAAATTTCAAAGCACGTCCAAGCTGCAGGCAACCGGCATCATCAACGCCAAGACAGCCGAGGCGCTGGAGCTGGCGCTGGTCAAGGCCATTAAGGACCCGGCTAACGACAATCAGCTCAATAAGGGAATTGCCGAGGTGCAGAAGGAAATCAAGGCGGCGGCGTCGAAAAAGTAAGGAGGCTGATTTCAGCCTTCTTTTTTTTAAAAGCTAAGAATTGGAGTGTGACGAATGGTTTGAATGGGATGCCAGAACTGCTTGCAAGCTTGGGCACAGCGGCCATACATCTGCTGATTCAGCCTTATTACTATATTGCTATTCTCTTTATTGCCTTCTATTACCGCAGACAGGTAGCGCTGGAGCGGAAGCTGATCCATGTGAAGCTGCATAGCTGGGGCCGGGAAACCTGGCGCACGGTATGGAGCGGCCTGGTGATGGGGCTGGTCGTTTCCCTTGCCGCTGTTCTGCTGGGAATCTCCTTGTCAGGGACGGCGGTGGCCTGTATTTGGGTGGTCAGTCTGGTGCTTATGCTCTTTCGTGTGCGCTATTTGTGTTTTGCCTATTCCATAGGCCTTTTGGGAATTATGCAGTTTGTACTGTCTTTCTTTCCGGATACGCTGCAGACCGGAACCGTGGGAACGGTTGCCGGCGCGCTCAGGGAGATGGATATCCCTGCGCTGCTGGTGCTGGCAGCGCTGCTGCATCTCGCCGAGGCGCTGCTGGCGCGTTGGCAGGGCGCAGGGCTGGCGTCGCCGCTCTTCCTCAAAGGCAAGCGCGGCAAGGTTGTTGGCGGCTATCAGCTGCAAGCCTTCTGGCCGCTGCCGCTGTTCCTGCTGATTCCCTCAGGAGCGGGAATCGGCGATCTGCCCTGGCACCCGTTGCTGGGCGGCGGGCTTGGCCTGGTCTCCCTGCCGGTCATCATCGGCTTCAGCGAGATGACCCAGGGCATGCTGCCCGGGCGCAAGAGTGCCCGCACAGCAGGACGGCTGCTGCTGTACAGCATCGTCCTGCTGGGCTTAAGCCTGCTTGCCGCCTGGTGGAGCCCGCTGACCGTGCTCGCGGCGCTCGCAGCTAT
The DNA here is from genome assembly GCF_056120445.1 of Paenibacillus sp. sgz302115. Classification (NCBI taxonomy): domain Bacteria; kingdom Bacillati; phylum Bacillota; class Bacilli; order Caryophanales; family Paenibacillaceae; genus Paenibacillus; species Paenibacillus sp. sgz302115. The sequence continues at coordinate 28,994 of NZ_JBVYOK010000012.1, read as the reverse complement.
TCTGCTTCACGAAGCTCTGGGCTGGTACAGCGCTCTGGAGGAGCGCAGTTTAAGCCCCATCTTCGTGCATCCCGCTGCCGGCCGCAAAGTTCTGGCCGTGCTGCCGGACAGCCCCGCGCAGGAGCTGGGCATCCTGCCGGGCGAGATTCTGCTGAAGGTCAACGGGGTTCTGTTGACCGACGCCGCGCAGCTTCATGAGGCGCTGCGCATGAATCCCGCGTTCTGCAAGCTGGAGGTGCAGAACCGCGAAGGCGAGAGCAAATATCTCCAGCGCGCGATCTACGATGGCGACCACCATCAGCTCGGCATCATTCTGGTGCCGGAGCCGGACGGAACAGTAACGGCAGAGGCGAAGCCGTCCAGCATCTTCAGCATTATCGGCATGAAGACAGGGACTGTCCGCCGCAGCCATTCCGATGGCGGCCTGGGACGGGCGGCCAAGGCTGCAGAATCCAAGGCTGCAGAATCCAAACAGGAATCGGCAGGCGCCCAAGACTTGTAGGCTATCAGTTGCACTGAGGGCTTAGTGGAATTTGTACAACTATTTCCGCTGAAATTCGTGCCTCAGCAGCTTTTAGTGGGATTATGCACACTTATTTTAAGCAATTCCATCCTATAGCGGCTTCTTAGGTCCGATTAGGTTTCCTTTTTCCAACTATTGTTTTTACAGGAGCCATGCGGCTTGAATTAGTGGGAGCAATTCCACTTGTTCTCAAGAAAGATAAGCTCCTGAACGCAACAAACCAAAGGCCTGTGTCCCCCTGAAGTTCAGGGCGCACAGGCCTTTTTTCGTCTCAATCCCCGCCGCCCCGCTGGCTCTTCAGATAAAAGATGGCAATTTGCGTCCGGTCGCGCAGTCCGAGCTTGCTGAGGATATCGGTGATGTAGTTTTTGACCGTGCCTTCGCTTAAGAACAGCGCGGCGGCGATTTCTTTATTGGTATAGCCTTCTGCGATGGAGGATACCACGGCCTGCTCGGCTTTGGTCAGTCCATACGCTTCCAGTGTCTGCGCCGGGGTGTCCTTCGGACGCGCAGCCGGCTGCAGCAGCCCTGCCAGCTTGCGGGCGATGTCGGGATGGATCAGCATATTGCCTTCATGTACGGTTTTGATGCCCTGGATAATCCGGTCCGGCGGAATATTCTTCAGCAGGTATCCGCTGGCCCCGTTCCGCAGCGCTTCAATAATGTATTCGTCATCATCGAAGGTGGTCAGCATCAGCACGGAAATTCGGGGGAAGGCTGCTTTGATGTTACGTGTTCCCTCCACCCCGCCGCAGTTCGGCATGCGGATATCCATCAGCACGACATCGGCATGCGGGAGCTGCTTTAGCAGGGCCAAGGCTTCATTGCCATCCCCTGCCGCGCCGGCAACCTCGATCTCCGGGTCGAGAGCGACCAATACCTTCAGACTTTCGCGGATAAAAGGATCGTCGTCAACGATCACTACTTTGATCATAAAGGGTCTGTCTCCTTTAGCACAAATTTATTGATGCACTACACAAGCTGTATAAATTGACCTATAGATTTTCAGACTGGGGTCTGGTCGTAACTGCGGGGAATGTTTGGACTTCCGGCCGCTGCCCGTTTGCAAACAGCCTATGCTAACGCTGCCAGCCTTCCTACGGAAAGCTCTCAGGTGGACGTTATTGCTCTGTAAGTATCCAAGCTTCCCATCCCTTTACTTCTGTCCTATTTATTCTTTTTTCAAGTTCAACTTAAACAGTCTATTCCCCCTGTCTATAAATAGGCAGCCGGGTAATCATCGTGAACTCCGGTTCAAGCCGCAGCGCAAGCGTTCCCCCGATCAGACTCGTCCGCTCGTCCATTCCCTTAAGGCCCATGCCGCCCGTACCCTGCACCTTGGACAGAGGGTCGGCTTCGGGACGCGATCCGTTGTTACCGACCTCCATAACGACCTCATGCTCGCTATACGACAGTGTAATCCACACCGCAGTTGCTTTGCCATGACGAAGGGCATTGGTAATAGCCTCCCGGGCGTTTTTGTAGAGGACAACCTGAATACTGGGATACAGCGGATATGGCTGGCCTTGCACATTGTAGGAGGTTTCGATGCCGGTATCGCGGCCCAGCTCCTCCAGCAGCCGGTCCAGTGCATAGGCGCCATCAAGCTGTGAAGCATAGCTAATCCGTCTGACTGCGGCGCGCATATCGTCCATACTGGCCGAGAGCTGGTCGCGGATCTGGCTCATCATGCCCATCCCCGTTTCCAGAGAATGCGGTAGGGTGTGGATGGCCGCCTCTGTCATCATTTTAACCCGGATCAGCCGGTGACCGATATCATCATGCAATTGGCGGGCGATCCTTACCCGTTCCTCCGACTGCGCGGTACTCTCGACTTGGGAGGCGAACTGCTGTAGGCGGCTGCGGGCTTCCTCCAGCTCAAAATGCTTTTTGCGCAGCTCGTCATAGAGGAAAAGGGTGTCGTCACGTCCGCGCCCTGATCTATAGAGCAGCTCATTCAGGTAGGCGGATAGCAGGAAGGTAAGATTTATGTATACCCATACAAGCGGCCCGGAGCCGCTAAGGGCAATATTCAAAGCGGCCACATGAGCACAGAAGAACAGGAGTGATACGAACCTCTGCTCCAGTCTGGAATAATAGAGCAGTGCGGAAATTGCCGGAAAAATCATCAAATTGCCGTATTGGTAACACAGCCAGGCTGTGTAGAGTAACTCAATTCCGGCAGCAAGTGCCGGCAGGAGCCCAGGCAGCCGCTCGCCCAGCGTCACGATCAGCAGCAGGAGCAGAAAATGCAGAGTGAACAGCTCATAGTCGGCATAGTTATAGACATATATTGCAATCAGTGCAGGGATGATAATGAGCGCGTAGCGCAGGTTCTTTATTTCTCTGGTCAAGTGGGGTCATCCTTTTTAGGGTTGGTATATTCATCTTAGCATAAGAAGCCTCCTGTTCAGGAGATGACTTAAGTCACCTCCAGTTCATGACCTTTCGTACCTATGCCGGCCGCCGTGATGCGCTACAATTACACCATAAAGCTTGAGGAACAGGAGAGATGAGGCATGACGCTTGCGGTATTAACGGATGTAGTGAAAAGGTATGATCAAAAATTAACGGTAGATCATGTGAATTTCAGTATACAGGAGGGTGAAATCTTCGGTCTTCTCGGTCCGAATGGAGCGGGGAAGAGCACTACGATCAGTATGATCTGCGGGTTGCTGAAGGTCGATGGCGGAGATATCGTGATTGACGGACTGTCGGTAAAGGATAAACCGCTTGAGGTGAAAAAGAAAATCGGACTCGTCCCCCAGGATCTGGCCTTATACGAAAATATGACAGCGGCGGAAAATGTAAGCTTCTTCGGCAAGCTGTACGGTCTGCGCGGCAAGCTGTTGAAGGAACGGGTTGAGGAGGCGCTGGCCTTCACCGGACTTAGTGACCGGGCCAAGGACAAACCATCCACATTCTCCGGCGGAATGAAAAGACGGCTGAACATCGCCTGTGCAATAATGCATCATCCCAAGCTGATCATTATGGATGAACCGACCGTCGGGATTGATCCCCAGTCGCGCAATCATATTCTGGAATCGGTCAAGGCGCTGAACAAGCTGGGCTCAGCAGTTATCTATACAAGCCATTATATGGAGGAAGTAGCTGCCATTTGCGACCGGGTAGCGATTATGGATAAAGGACATATCATTGCCTGCGGAACCGAGCATGAGCTGCGGGAACGGGTGTCCCATGAAGAAAGGATTGTCGTGAAGGCCGCTAAGATCACCCCTGCTTTGATTGCTGAGCTGAACCATCATCCGCGGATCAGCCGGGTTGAGCTTAACGAAGATACAGTAGAGCTGTACCTGCCTTCTTCGCAAAGTGAGCTGCAGGATATCTTATTTATTTTTGCCAAGCATGAAGGGGTTATTGCTTCTCTGAAAATTGAAGAGCCGGATCTGGAGACTTTGTTCCTCAGCCTGACCGGACGGACCTTGCGGGATTAGAGGAGGGAGAAGGCGGAAATGAACACTTGGACGATTATGATATACGAGCTGCGGAGATTATTTCGCTCACGCTCGATGCTGATAAATATGTTTCTGCTTCCAATAGTGCTGATCTTTCTCCTGGGGAGCTCGCTGTCCGGGGTGGTCGGTGTCAAGGCTGCCTCCAAGTTAGAGCCTGTACGGGTGGCGGTAGTCAATCCTTCGGGCGAAGGAAAAGGGCCATCGGCCATGATTGCGGCCTTTCTGGAGTCGCCGGAGGTTCAGAATGTGATTGTTCCGCAAGAAGCGGACAGCCGCGAGGCAGCGGAAAAAGGGCTGCGCACCGGAAAATACGGCTATGCGGTAATTGTGCCTGTCGGCTTCGACAGCGAGGTGCAGAGCGGAGGGCAAGCGCGGCTGGAATTAATACTCGGGAAGAGCCACAATGATAATCTGATCGCCGGGACGGTTTTTGACAATTTTCTCAGCAAGATGAATTATAAACAGGCTACGGTGGCAACTCTTGGACCGCGGGCGCTTGAGGTGGTAGCTACAGCAGCTACGGCTTCGGGAGACCGGGAAACGGTCAAGCTGGGCAATCTTAGTAATGGAGGGAGAACCTATAGCGCCTCCCAATTCTACGCGGCATCCATGCTGCTGATGTTTCTGCTGTACAGCGGAATAACGGTTACGACTTCTCTTTTCAGTGAAAAGGATAACCATACCCTCTTTCGGATCAATTCGATGCCGGTCAAGGGCTCAGAGCTATTCATCGGCAAAATGCTGGGCGTAGGCATCGTATCCATTGTTCAATGCCTGGCGATCATTCTGCTTACCGACTGGCTGTTCGGTGTATACTGGGGCAATCGCCCTGGCCTCCTGCTGCTGTTCTGTCTGCTGATGATTATAGCTTCAATGACGCTGTCGATTGTTGTCTGTATGTTCAGTAAAACTGCGGCAAGCGCAAGCAGCATCATTAGTGTAATCACGGTATGCATGACTTTCCTGAGCGGCGGAATGGCTCCGCTGCCCGATTCCTGGGTGAATACCATCGGTGCGTTTACAATTAATCATTGGGTGCTGCAGTCGATGATCCGCATGATGCTGCATTCCGGGCCGTCGCAGCTTTTGCCGAATCTCTGGATCATAGCCATCATCTGTCTAGTGCTGTTCAGCGCAGCGATTTTCTCATACCGGAAGGTGGGTTACCATGGATAAAATACTGACGATTGCCTGGAATATGATCAAACGGACGATCGGTTCCCGCAAAGGATTTATTACGTATATTTTACTGCCGAGCATTGTGGTCGCTGCCATTATTTCCTTGACCGGAGGCATGGAGGATAATCAGCCAACTATTTTGTATGCCAATATAGACAAAGGCGCAGCCGGGGCGCATCTGATTACCGAACTGAAGAACTCCGGGGATTACAAGCTTGTTCAGCGCAGTGATGAGGCGTCGCTTAAGGAAGGGGTTACGCTGCAGGATGGTACGGCGGGAATATGGATTCCGGCAGCGTATACGTCACAGCTTGCGGCCGGGCAGCAGCCGAGTCTCAGCATGTATGAGCTTAAAACCTCGGAAAATTCGGTTATGCTCAAAATGAAAGTGAACGCGATAGCGGATGAAATGCTCGAAACCGCCCAAGCGGTAAAAGCAGCCGGCAGCGGGACGGGAGGTGCCGAAGCTCAGCTTGGCGCGATCCTGAAGCAGGCGGAACAGCATAATGTGGGAAGCACACGTACGGATTATGATTTGTATCCCCGGCAAACGCTTGGAGTCATCACCGGCATGACGTTAATGTTCCTCATGGGATTGGTTACCAGCACGGTATCCCTGATTATGGATGACCGCAAAGGGCGGACGATGATGCGGATGTTCAGCGCTCCGGTCCGTTCCTACGAAATTGCACTTGGTAATTTCCTTGGCAGCTTTATGGTAGGGGTCATTCAGATTATCGTTGTGCTGACGCTCGGGAAGTGGGTGCTGCGTTATGACTATGAGGTCCCTGCATATCTCTATTTCCTTGTGCTCGCCGCATTTATGCTCGTGTCCATGGGAATTGCCAGCACGGTAGCGGGACTGGTCCGTAATCCGAGAAATGCAGGCATGCTCAACGCACTCATCCTTACCCCAACCTGTATGCTCGGCGGCTGCTTCTGGCCAATCTCCATTATGCCCGATTATATGCAAAAGGCGGCCAACTTCGTGCCGCAGAAATGGGCGATCCAGGCGGTGGACATCGCGGCCGCCGGCGGCGGCTGGGATGAGCTGTGGCTCCCCTTTGCGATCCTGCTGATCATGGCAGCAGTGCTGCTGGCGATTGGCTCTGCCATTCTCCGTCCGAATGAGACCGGGATCAGCGCGTAGATTGCAACTGTGGTGCAATAGGTATAGGATCAGCCCTGCCGTATCCGGCTTCGAGCCGGTGAGGCGGGCTGATCTATTTTAGGGTTCGCGTCAGCAATAAGAAAATTAAGGGATTATGCTTGCAAAATTGCCTTCGGGAATCTATTATATACATAAAATGTAAGCGGTAACATTTGCGATTGGTGCTTGTGAAGCGGGTATTAGCTCTATAAAACTTGCAGGAGGATGAGAAGATGAGCAGCAATAAATTGGCTTGGACCTGGCGGGTCAAGGAGGAATGTCTGGAGGAGTATGTGCAGATGCATCTTAACCCGTGGCCGGAAATCCTTGAAGAGCATTCCAAAGCCGGAATTACGAATTACTCGATTTTTCAGAACGGCAATCAATTTTTCTATTGCTTTGAATGCAGCGACCCGGACGCGGCTTTTGCATACATTGCCCAGAGTGATGCCTGCAACAGATGGAATGCGATTACGTCGAAGATGGTCGAAGGCTCCTTTGACTTCAATGAGGCAGCGCCGGTGGTGCCGCTTCGCGAGGTGTTTTATCTGGAGTAGCATCCGGCTTCTGCTAAGTTGCCTGGCATAAAGCTTAAACATCCATAAATAGCGCCTGAACGCTCTGCCTGCTGAATAAGGTAGGGCTTTTTTGTGTTGTCCACAGCAGGGGCAGTGTTCCGACAAGCCAATGTTCTCTATCCTGAGCAGGGGAGGCTCCCCGCCTTAAGACCGAGAGCATAACCATTCCCCGGGCGGTTTTGGTGATAGCCGTCAGGCCCTACACTTAAGCGGAGACAGCAATACATAAGAATCAGGCATACAGAAACCAAACATACCGAAGTGGAAGGGGAAAAGAGAAATGACATGGTTAACAAAATGGTCGTTTGGCAATAAGGGGGCGCTGGGGCTTCTGGTTGTGATGGCGCTTGTGGTGGGGATACTCAGCTACACCTCATTGCCTATGGAGTTCATGCCGGAGGCCGATCAGCCTCAGGTTACGGTTACGGTGCTCGGACCGGGGCAGGATGCGCATTCGATGGAAACGAATGTGACGAAGCCAATTGAGGCAGCTACTTCAGCTATAAAAGGAAAAACGGAGCAAATGTCCACTTCCGGAGACAGCTATGCCAAAGTGGATATCTATTTTGACGGCAAGACCAATATGAAGGATGCGGCACAGGAGGTCGAAAAGGCAGTCCGCACGCTGAAATTCCCTGAGGGCGTCATGGACCCTTTCATCGTCCAGCTGAACACCTCGATGATTCCCATCTCCCAGCTTACGATAGCCTTCGATGACGGGATCACGAAGGACAATCTGAAGCTTGCTGAGGACACGATCATTCCCGAGCTGCAAAAAATTGATGGCGTAGCGAATGTGGCTCTGTACGGCAAATCGGCTCCGCAGGTTAAGGTGAAGCTTGATCCGCAGGCGATGGCTGCAAAAGGCGTAACTACAGCGCAGATCATGGGGCTGCTTCAGGGACGGAACGTATCCGCCTCGATTGGTGAGATGACCATTGGCGGGAAGACGGGAAATGTGAATGTCGTTTCCTCGATAGACAGCCTTGATACCCTGAAGAAGCTGTCGGTAATGCCCGGTGTAACACTTAAGGATATAGCTTCTGTCCAAGCGGAGACAGATCAGGAGAGTGTCAGCCGCTCGAACGGCAAGGACGTATTGTTCGCAGTTATTACCAAGGAGGCCAATGCCAATGCGGTCGATGTGGGCGACAAGGTGCAAGCTGCTGCGGAGAGCCTTACCAAAACGGTTAAAAACGCTGAGGTCGCTGTCATATTCAGCACTTCGGATATGGTCGTTACTTCGGTCAACAGTATGATGCGTGAAGTGCTGCTCGGCGCTTTGTTTGCAACGATTGTTATTCTGATCTTCCTGCGCAATGTACGTGCTACCCTGATCACTGCGGTATCCATTCCGCTGTCGCTGGCGGTTACTTTGTACTTGCTGAACATTTCCGGCATTACTCTGAACATTGTAACACTGGGTGGTGTAGCCGTTGCCGTCGGGCGGCTGGTGGATGACAGCATTGTCGTTATTGAGAACATTCACCGCCGGATGCAGAAGGAGCCGTTCTCCCGTGACATGCTTATCAGCGCAACCCGCGAGGTGGCAAGAGCAATTACTACCTCTACTATAGCTACAGTTGCCGTGTTCCTGCCTATGGGTCTGCTCGATGGCGCGCTGCAAGCCTTCCTGCTGCCGTTTGCGCTGACCGTCACCTATTCCCTGCTGACCTCGCTGGTAGTAGCGCTGACCGTAGTTCCGCTGTTAAGCTCATGGCTGCTGCGCAGCTCCTCCCTGAAGGAGCATGAACCGTCCAAGCGTTTCAGCCGCTTCCTGGGCTGGAATCTGCGTCATAAGTGGGTTTCCCTGACTTTGGGTCTGGTGCTGCTGGTCGGTTCTGTTGCCGCCTATATTACCATGCCCAAAGGAGCGCTGGACGCTTCGGATGCCAGCATGGTGACTGTTCAATTGGTCTATCCGAATGACGTCCCGGTTAAGGAAGTGCTGGAGAAGGGCAAGCAGCTCGAAGAAGAGATGATGAAGCAGCCGCAGGCGAAGACGGTAATCATGATGACCGGCAATAGTGCGGATTCGGCGCAGTGGGGCAATGTGACTTCACTGACTCAAGTGGATTATACAGTAATGATGAAAGAGAATGCCGACGCGCAGGCGTTCCTGGACCATATCCGTAGCCAGCAGGATGTCTATGCAGGAGCAACACTGACTGCGAGTGAATCGAGCATGATGGGTGGAAGCTCGACCAGTGAGTACGTCGATATCGTTGGAGAGGACCTGAATTCGATCAATTCAGTCGCCAAGGCGGTAACTGCTAAAGTGAAGGCAGTTGACGGCGTACAAAAAGTCACCAGCAATATGGAGGATACCAAGCCGGTATTCGCCTTTAAGGTGAACCCTGAAACAGCCAATGCGCAGGAAATCAGCATGCAACTGTCAGCTATGCTGAATAAGCTCCCTCTGGGCCAGATGGAGCTGGACGGTTCCACGGCGGCAGTGGTGCTGGAGCCGGTGCTGCAGCCGAAATCGCAGCAGGATTTGCAAGGAATAACAATTATGACTGCCGGAGGTCCGCAGCCGCTCTCGAAGCTCGCTGCCCTTGAAGTCAAAGATCAGCCGGCCATGCTCTATCATAAAGACGGCAAACCGTATGTACGTATTTCCGCTGAGGTTGATCCGAAGAAAGTATCGGAAATTGGGGCAGATATTAAAAAACAGACAGACAGCATTACGCTTCCTGAAGGGGTAACGTTATTCGCAGGCGGAGCTTCGGCGGATCAGGCCGGGGACTTTAGCGACCTTGGCATGACGGCACTGGTCTCCATTGGTCTGGTATACCTGATTATGGTCCTGACCTTCAAGACACTGCGCGCGCCGCTGGCGATTATGTTCTCCCTGCCGCTTGCGGCAATCGGAGCGGTTGTCGCACTGATCATTTCAGGTGTGACCCCTGACTTCACCGCTTTGTTCGGCGCACTGATGCTGATCGGTATTGTTGTCACTAATGCCATCGTGCTGATCGACCGCATCAAGCAGAACGAAGAGCATATGACCGTGCGCGAAGCCATCATCGAAGCAGCCGGAACACGGATGCGTCCAATTCTAATGACAGCCATTGCCACCGTATGCGCCATGCTTCCGCTGCTGTTCGGCCATTCCGAGCAGGGCAGCATCGTCTCGCAGAGTCTGGCCATTGTAGTTATCGGAGGCTTGATTGCGGCCACGCTGCTGACGCTGGTGGTTGTACCGGCGATCTACGAGCTGCTGTACTTCCGTAAATCTGCCAAGGAACGTAAGCAAGCGCAGGCTGCCGCTGCGGCATAAGCTGGCCGCAAAGCCGGACAGGGGTAAAGTAAAGAGCAAACAGAAAGAGCAGTGCGAATTTTCGCACTGCTCTTTCTCTAAGTACGCCTAGCATATTCGCCAGGTTTTTTTCCAGAATCCATCCGCCCCCTCAAGAGGAAAGCAGGAACAAGAGCCACAACGACTCCGATCATCCCAACCCATGTAATCGAGGATAAGGCTACCTTTTCGACGAAAATCCCACCAATACCAGCACCTGCTGCCATGGATAATTGCATCATCGACTGGTTGAGGCTCAGCATTATTCCAGAGTAATTTGGCTCGATGCGAACAAGGTTCATCTGCTGGGTCGGTCCTGTGGACCATGCTGCAAATGACCACAAGATCAGCAACACGGCGATAGGCACCCATGAATGGGTCAGAGTCACCGTGATCGCAAGCAAGATGAGTGCAACGATATGAAGAAATAATCCTCCTGTTAATGTTCGAAATACCCCATACTTGTCAGTGCTGAAACCTCCGAATTTGGACCCAATGAGGCTGGCTACTCCAAATGCCAGCAATACACTGCTTAACAAACCCTCTTTAATACCTGCAACCTGAAGAAGATATGGAGAAATGTAAGTATAAGCAATGGAGTATCCGCCTAACCAAAAGAAGGTGATCGCCAGACCGAGTGAGACTTTTCCGTTTTTCAGAAATGTGAGCTGCCTGGATAAAGGAACAGGTGCATCCCCTTTAACCTTAGGTACGGCAAAAGACAATACCAGTATGGCCAATACCCCTGCCAGAGCCAACAATCCAAATATGGATTTCCATCCGAATGCTGCTGCAGCGATTCGCCCAAGCGGAACACCGATAATCAGGGAAGCAGTAAAGCCCATCACAACGGTGGCAATCGCGCTTGTCTGTTTGCCCGGCACTGCAATCTTAGCTGCAATATCAAGGGCGGTAACAACGACCATACCAGCACCTAAAGCCATAATGACGCGAGCCAGCAAGAATAATTTGAACCCAGGCAAAGCAAAAGATAGGGCATTACCTAGCACAAAAATTGCCAGCGCCCAAACAAGCAATTTCTGTCTCTCCACTTTTGCCGTTAGAGTCATAAGGATAGGTGTTGCGATCGCATATACTAAAGAGAAAATTGTGACAAGCTGTCCTGCCGAAGTAACGGAGATTCCCATGCTATCCGAAATTCGATCAAGAATGCCCGAAATCACATATTCGGATGTACCTACCAGAAAACTGACTAATGCTAAAATATATATCTTCCATGTACTGGACAATGAATTCACAACTCCTTGAACGATATAACTACATATTTGAATATGTCGAAATGTTAGGCCAAAAAAAAACGAGCATTATCGGCGTATGCCATATAAATTAAAGCTCGTTTTTGAAAAAAGATGAAAATTCACTGATCATTTCTTCGTTTCTCTTGTAATACGTATACTTACCTATACGCTCCGTTTGAATCAAGCCGGCGCGTTGAAGTATAGATAAATACTGTGAAGCAGTAGACTGGGTCATTTCTAATTTACTTGTTACTTGACTCACACAAACCCCGATTTCTCTCATATCAATCCCTTCATGGGGCGCAAAATGTTTTTCCGGCTCTTTCAGCCATTGTAAGATCTGGAATCTGGACTCATTTGACAGTGCTTTGAATATTTCTATCGGATCCATGTACTCATTATATCGATAATTTGCGATAAGTCAAATTGTAAAGTGTTAACGAATAAAACAAAAGCCCGGTTTATAACCGGGCTCCTTTACGATCGCTGCGATCCGATATGGTCTTGGATATCAGATAAAGCTTGTTTTATCACCAGTTCATCGTGGCTTTCCATCATACGTTGTTTCCCGGCTCTCATGATTGATCCAATGTCGCGCTGAGACAAATCAGAGGGCTGAACCACTAAACCTTCAAGAGGTTCGCTACTGCTTGTCCTTGTGCCGAGGGACAGCCTTACACCAAAGTTATTGTTCCAGCCTTTACGCATTGTGATCATCTCCTTGGATATAGTTTAATATTGTTTTCCTGAAGGGTCCAATAATATCCAGGACAATGTTATCACCCCATGCATAGTGTCTCTGCTCGTGTTATTTATTAATTCCCCGTGCTTTCATACTTCGAAAGCCCGTAGCGGAAGATGCCGTAGGCTGCAGCCGCAATGAGTACCGCAGCTAAAGGGGCCAGCATCCACCAGCCGGACCACTCGCTTTTGCCGAAAATATAGGTTGCCGGATAGAAGCTGATGAATGCATACGGCAGAACGGTGGAGATCAGCACCCGCACTGCCTGCGGGAACAGGGTGATCGGATATTTTGCCAGGTCAGCCAAATTATGAAACATCAGCGGGAAGGCGTTCCCGGCATTGCGAATCCAGAAAGCCGCTGAGTTCCCGGCCAGATTGATTGACACACGGATTATGACCGCAGTAACGAACAGCAGCAGAAGGATGGCGATTTTGCCCAGCGTCCAGTGAATAGGACTGTGCACAAGCGATTGCCACACAATGACTCCGCCGATTAGCAGATTGCCGAGGCCGTTGATTCCGATTCCCGTACAGAACACCTGCAGCACAACCGGCACCGGCCGCAGCAGATAACGGTCCAGCTCGCCCATATTGACCAGTCTTCCAAGCCGCCAGGTTCCTTCGAAGAAAAGCGACCCGATACCTTCCGTGAGGAAGATCATCGCATACATGAAGGTGACCTCCCAGAACTGCCAGCCGTTAATATCGGGAATCCGGTCATAGATCACCCAGAGGAACACAAATCCCAGCACCTGCGTCAGAGCGGCAGAACACATTAAGATGTAAAAGTCCTTGTTGTATTCCAGAATTGCTTTCATCTGCTGGACGTAGAATCTTTTGTATAAATAGAACATCCGTGACAAGCTCATTGTATCGTCTCCTTCCGCCTAGCCGCCATGAATCGTTACCTGACGGACCGCCCACTTCCACATGCCTTTACCAGCCAGCCAGAGCGCCGCTCCCCAGAAATATTGAATACCGATCAGCTTCAGGCTCTCCATCGTTCCTGCCTGCTCCAGAAAAATCATCGTCGGTGTGTGGATAATGCTCTGAAACGGCAGCAGCAAAGCCACCCGCTCAAGCCAATCCGGGAAAAAGGCCAAAGGAACCAAAGCACCGGATAGCAGGTTGGTTACGGCAATCCGGGTCCAGACAATGCCCATCGAGCCGGTAGACCAGAAGCACAGCAGAGCTGCCAGATACACAATACCGAATTTCACCACGATGGCCCCGAGCAGACTGAGGGCGAACAGCACGTAGACCAGCAGTGAATGGGGAAGGGTTACACCGGAAACGAAGAATGAGAAGCTTACGAGCAGAATCAGGCTCATTCCTCCTTCCAGCAGGCTTGTGCCCAGCGTTTCAGAGAAACGGGCAGTTTGAAAATCAATCGGCTTCAGCAAATCAACAGCGACGCTGCCGTCAAGGATTTTACCGGATATCGCCGTTTCGGAATACCAGGACAGCACAGAGTTGGCGAGGAAGGTAACCAGCAGATAGGTTTTCATCTCATCCCAGGTATATCCGCCGACCACATCCCGGCCATTGTAAATCCCCGTCCACAAAAAGTAGATCGCCAGCAAATTGATCGTATTCGACAGAAAAGTGACAGCATATGAAATCCGGTAGGAGAGAACATTTTGCAAAGAACGGTTGGCAATACTGCGGTATTTCTTAAGCTTCATTGCAGGCATGGCTGCCTTTGCACCTCCTCATTTCCCGTCTTGGTTCAGGTCCAGGTTTCCGTCATATACGGCTTTGATGACCTGTTCGATATTGGCGTCTTCCATGCGGAAGTCTATGACTTCCCCGTGCTTCATCACCTGGCTGACGACCTCGCTGGCCGTATATTCATACCGGTCGAAGGAGATGGAGAATTCCTGGTCATTCTGCAGCTCCAGCTTCATCCCGGGAGTCTGCGACAGCTCCGAGATCAGCTCCGGCATCGGCGCTCCGGCCTGGAAGAAGATCACACGGTCTCTGGCAAAACGGGATTTAACCTCGCTGAGACTTCCGTCGTAGATGATCGAGCCGTGGTCGATAATAATCAGCCGCTTGCACAGGTCCTCAATGTCGCCGAGATCATGGGTGGTCAGCATAACGGTGGTCATCTGCTCCTGATTGATTTTTTTGATGAATTCGCGGATTTTTTGCTTCACGGAGACGTCGAGTCCAATCGTAGGCTCATCCAGATAGAGGATCGGCGGATTATGTAATAGGGCAGCAGCCAGGTCCGCACGCATGCGTTGACCCAGGGAGAGCTTGCGCGCAGACAGGTGAATGAATTCATTCATGCCGAGCAGCTCAGTGAATTGCTCCAGATTAGCCTTGTAGACAGGCTCGGGGATTTGATAAATATCCTTCAGCAGCGAAAAGGATTCGACAATCGGGATATCCCACCAGAGCTGCGTGCGCTGCCCGAAGACCGCTCCAATCTGGGCGGCGTTTTCCATTCTTTTCTTATATGGATTGATACCGTTTACAGAAATACTGCCCGCAGACGGCATGAGGATGCCGGTCAGCATTTTGATCGTGGTGGATTTGCCTGCACCGTTTGGACCTACGTAGGCTACCGTCTCCCCGGCTTCCACACTCAGATTCAGCGGCTTCACCGCAACCTTCTCAATAGCTTTCGGGATGAACAGATGCTTGACTGCTCCCGCCAGACCCGGCTCCTTCACCGCCTGCATGAAAGACTTTGACAGCCCGCGGGCTTCAATAATACTCAAGAATAGACCTCCTTTATGGCTGGTATTCAAAGACGTATAAACAAATATAGCACTAGGCTGATGTCGAAAACTATCGCTTTAGGTCGAACTGAATATAGAGTTTTATTGAACTATGAGGGATTTTGACGAAATCAGCTACGCGCAGGCTGAATTTTGGACCAGGGGATAGCCGCCATTATACAATCTAATATTTTTCAACTAGCATTCGTAAAATAATCCCCTGTAAATTAATCTATAAATATCCTAAGATAGATTTACTACTTATGTTTTTAGAATTGATACTAGTGAATTAATTCACAATATTTTTTGAATGAACTAACGAAACGAATTCAGGAGGCGAATGTGTTGACAACCTTCAGTTCCAGGACAAAAATGTGGTGTTCGCCGGGTGATCTTCCAGCAGCTCAAGCTGCATCTTTTCGCCAAATGATTTCTTCGGATACACGCAAGCCGTTGTGGTCTTCAAAGACCTCCTGTGTACAAGAGAACAAAGCGGTCTATAGTGAAGCTATGGTTATGTCCACGCGTGAAGAAATAGTGGCGATCAGTAAGTTTATTCCGATTCCCTATGTTGTGTTTCTGGCGGATGAGGAAGGGTGGATTCTGGATCTGATCTGTTCCTCCCGGAAGCTTCAGGAGACGATGGATCAGGCCGGGCTGGGCAGGGGAATCAATCTGTCGAAACGGTATTCGGGGCTAAATGCGGTCTCGCTGGCGATGGAGATGAACCGTATAGGAGTAGTGCGCGGAGAGGAGCATAGCGATGCCGCTTTCCGGAGCTGGAATTGTGTATGCGCCCCCCTCGTTCTGGATGGAGGCACACAGGGTTATGTGGATATTTCTTTCCATGTAGATCAGCACATTGATTTTGCGATTCCGTTCGTGCAGCAGTTGGCCGAGAATGTGGCATACAAACGAATGGTCAAAAACGAAGGCCTGCAGAAGTTCAGACGGGATGCGGTGCTTGATGAATACAAGCTGACGGCGCGGGAGAAGGAAGTGGCTTCGCTGTGGCTGTCGGGCAAAAGCGCGCTGCATATCTCGAGTGCGCTCGGCATCAGTGAGGGCTCGGTGCGCAATGTGGTAAAGAGTATTTATATTAAAATGAATGTCAATGACCGCTCACAATTTGCCAAGAAGCTGATGTAAGCATTAAAAAACGGCTAATCCGCGAAGTCAGAGTGACTTACGGGTTAGCCGCTTCGAACAGTAAGCTTAACCGCAGGAGCAGTTCAGCACCGGCTTGCGGGCAGCCTGGGTCTCATCGAGACGGCTGATCTCCGTAGTATGCGGCGCATTGATAACGATCTCCGGCGTTTCCTGTGCTTCCTTCACAATTTGAATCATCGTTTCGATGAAGCCGTCGAGCGTTTCCTTGCTTTCGGTTTCGGTCGGCTCGATCATCATACACTCCTCTACCGTGAGCGGGAAGTAGACGGTTGGCGGGTGGTAGCCGAAGTCGAGCAGCCGTTTGGCTACGTCCAGCGTACGCACACCGTACTGCTTAAGGTTTTTGCCGGACATAACGAATTCATGCTTGCAGACCCCCGGATACGGGATTTCAAAATACGGCGCCAGCCGGTGCATCATATAGTTGGCGTTCAGCACAGCGTTCTCGGACACCTCGCGCAGACCTTCCGGTCCATAGGTGCGGATATACGCATAGGCACGGACGAGGATACCGAAGTTGCCGTAAAAGGCTTTGACCCGGCCGATGGATTCCGGTCCGCCATAGCTCAGCGAGAAGCTGCTGTCCTCGTTCTGTACCACTGTTGGCTGTGGCAGGAACGGAATCAGCTTCGCCTTTACGCCTACCGGTCCGGCTCCCGGACCGCCGCCGCCGTGCGGGGTGCTCATCGTTTTGTGCAGATTCAAATGCACGACGTCAAAGCCCATGTCGCCAGGGCGGGTAATGCCCATAATCGCGTTGGAGTTCGCCCCGTCATAATAGAGCAGGCCGCCTGCCTCATGTACGATCTCGGCGATCTCGACGATTTGTGTCTCGAATAAGCCGAGCGTGCTCGGGTTCGTCAGCATGAGTGCGGCGGTGTCGCTGCCGACAGCCGCCTTCAGGGCTTCAAGATCTACCATCCCTTTATCGTTCGAGGGGATGGTTACCGTCTCCAGTCCGGCTGCGGAGGCGCTGGCCGGGTTCGTGCCGTGCGAGGAATCGGGCACGATTACCTTGGAGCGGGCTTCGCCGCGGCTCTCATGATAGGCGCGGATCATCATCAGACCGGTCCATTCGCCGTGGGCGCCGGCAGCAGGCTGCAGGGATACGGCATCCATGCCGGTTAGGGCGGCCAGGTCCTTTTGCAGCGTATGCATCAGTTCGAGTGCTCCCTGAATGCTCTCTTCCGGCTGGTACGGGTGAATCTTCGCCAGGCCGGGGAAGCGGGCAACATCCTCGTTAATCTTCGGATTGTATTTCATCGTACAGGAGCCGAGCGGATAAAAGCCATTGTCTACGCCGAAGTTGCGGCGGGACAGCGCGGTATAGTGGCGGATCACATCCACTTCCGATACCTCCGGCAAGACTACCGGCTCGCTGCGCAGCAGCCCGGCAGGAATCAGTGAATCCATGCTCTCATCCTGAGGAACATCGCACTGCGGCAGGGAATAGGCCGAGCGGCCGGGGCGGCTAAGCTCAAAGATCAGACTTTGTTCCGGTTTCATATACAGCCCTCCAGTACGCTAGCGAATTGGTCGATTTCCGTTTTGCTTCTTTTCTCCGTTACGGCAACCAGCATATGTCCGGCCAGCTCGGGATAATCCCGGCTCAGATCATAACCTCCAAGGTAGCCTTCCTTGAGCAGCCTGGAGTTGATCTCGCTGACATTGCTGCCTTCCGGCAGCTTCAGGACAAATTCATTGAAGAACGGTGCGGTGAAGGCAGGGGCTGCACCGGTTAATTCCCCGAGCCTGCCTGCGGCATAATGGCTCTTACGTATATTCAGTTCGCCAACCTCGCGCATGCCTTCTTTGCCCATGACGGACAGATAGACAGAAGCGCACAGCGCAAGCAGCGCCTGGTTGGAGCAAATGTTCGAAGTGGCCTTCTCGCGGCGGATATGCTGTTCACGGGCTTGCAATGTCAGCACGAAGCCGCGTTTGCCGCTGCGGTCAACGGTCTGGCCGACGATCCGGCCGGGCATACGGCGCATCAGGTGCTCGGCTACGGCGAAGAAGCCGCAGGTTGGACCGCCAAGCGAAGCTGGAATGCCCAGCGGCTGCGCGTCACCGACTACGATGTCGGCGCCGAGCTTGCCCGGTGTTTCGAGAATGCCAAGTGCCAGCGGATTTGCGCTGACCACGAACAAGCCCTTAACGGCATGGATCAGCGGTTCAATCGCCCCGAGGTCTTCAATCGCGCCGAAGAAGTTCGGTGACTGCACCAGGACGGCGGCAGTATCGCCATCAATCGCGGCGGCGAGCTTGGCCTGATCCGTTACACCGTCTTTGTAGTCAACTTCTACAACATCAAGGCCCCAGGCTCCCGCAGAGGTGCGCAGCACCTGCCGTGCTTCCGGGTGAACGGTGCGGGAGACGACGAGTTTTTTGCGTTTGGTCGCACCGGCAGCCAGAACTGCAGCTTCCGAGAAGGCGGTGGCGCCATCGTACATGCTGGCATTTGCCACCTTCATGCCGGTTAATTCGCAGATATAGGACTGGAACTCGAAGATCGCCTGCAGCTCGCCCTGGCTGATCTCCGGCTGGTAAGGCGTATAGGCGGTATAAAATTCAGAGCGGGAAATAACATGATTAATAACAACGGGGATATGGTGGTCATACAGCCCTGCGCCAAGGAAGCTGGTGTGGGTGTCGGAGCTGGCATTCTTATCGGACAGCTCTTTCATATGGCGCAGCAGTGCATATTCATCAAGCGCCTCTGACATCGGCAGCGTGCCTTCATAGCGGACGCTCTTCGGGATATCGGCGAACAGCTCCTCCACGGACTGAATCCCGACAGTCTCCATCATCTCCTTGCGGTCCTGTTCGGTCATCGGCAGATAACGGTGCTTCATTGCGGCTTCACTCCTTGGCTCTTTTTATAAAATGGCGCTTTGACCACGGCCGCTTTAAGCTGCTTGCCGCGAATCTCCACGTACACTTCCGTTCCAATTTCTGTGTAGGCGGCATCCAGCAGGGCCAGGCCCAGATTACGTTTCAGCGTTGGCGACTGTGTGCCTGTGGTGACTTCACCGATCTTCGCTCCGTCCGCGTAGACCGGATAATGTGAGCGCGGGATACCACGGTCGAGCATTTCCAGGCCGACGAGGCGGCGGGGCAGCCCGGCTTCCTTCTGCTTCAGCAGCGCGTCCTTGCCGATAAAATCGGCTTTGTCCAGCTTCACAAAGAACTGGACGCCGGCTTCCAGCGGCGTAATGTCCGCCGACAGCTCCTGGCCGTACAGCGGCAGCTTCGCTTCGAAACGAAGCGTGTCACGTGCGCCAAGCCCTGCGGGAGTCAGGCCGTGCGGAGCGCCTGCCGCCAGCAGGCCGTTCCACAGCACAGCGGCCGTTTCCACCGGGGCGTACAGCTCAAAACCATCCTCGCCGGTATAGCCGGTGCGGGAGAGCAGAACCTCCACTCCGCACACTTCGGCGCGCTCGATGAAGTGGAAGGGCTTAAGCTCAGCCAGGGGAGCTGAGGTCACTTCAGCAAGGATCGTTTCGGCGAGAGGTCCCTGCAGCGCGAGCAGCAGCGTCTCATCCGAGACATTGCTTAGGGTGACACCGCTGAATTCAGCGGTGAGATGCTCCTGCAGCCACTGGAAATCCTTGTCGATATTGGAGGCATTCACGACGAGCATGTAACGTTCCTCCCCAAGACGATATACCAGCAAATCATCGACAACCCCGCCGCTCGGGTAGAGCATCAGCGTGTACTGCGCAGCGCCATCCGTAAGACGGCTGACATCGTTCGTGGTCATCTGCTGCAGGAAAGCTTCCGAGCCGCTGCCGCTGACCATGAATTCACCCATATGCGACACATCGAACAGTCCGGCCTGCTGGCGGACCGCCTCATGCTCCTTCACGATTCCCGTGAACTGCACCGGCAGCTCCCAGCCGCCGAAATCAATGCATCTGGATTCCGCGTAGGCGGAGTAGAGGTCGTAAAAAGGCGTTCTTTTCAAAGCATCCATGTGCTCACTCCTTTGTCTGATTACACGCAAAAAAAAGGACAGACGGAAGACAAAATATGCGCACCCGCATAAATAGCCTTCTGCTCTGTCCTTTGTACCTGAGAGTTACCCTGCTGCACTTGTGCGCAGGTTTCCCCGTTGGTGATCCGTGACACTGCCAGACAGGTCCGGATAGCTCTCCAGAGATGCGTCCGGCAAAGGTCCTTTTGCCTGAGAGATTCACCCTCCCGGGCTTACTCCTTCGGCGCTGTCCTCCTGTGAGACAGTCTCTCCCTATGCCATCATTCGCAAACCGTATTGTGTTCTACTGACTCCATTAAACCGGGTATACAACTCTGCTGTCAACAAAAAAACGTCAAAAAGATGACAAAATTTATTTTCCTGTCAGTTATATTGACATTGAGCAGCGCGATAACTTAGTCTATAACTAAATTTACAACTCCAAATTTGGAAAAGAGGCGGCTTGGAATGAGTGAAGTGCTAGACAACCTGTTGTACAGCGAAGAGCATGAATGGGCGCAGCAGGGTGAAGGGCGCGTAGTGCGTGTTGGGATTACGGATCATGCCCAGCATCTGCTCGGCGATATCGTATTTGTGGAGTTTCCTGAGGTTGGCGCAGCAATTTCGGCAGGCGACAGCGTAGGCAGCATTGAATCTGTCAAGACGGTGTCCGAGCTATATTCCCCGGTGTCGGGGACTGTGACCAAGATCAACGACGCGCTGGAAGGAAGCCCGGAGCTGATCAATGACCAGCCGTACAGCGGCGGATGGATTTTTGAGCTGGAAATCACCGGCGAGTTCGCAGATGCGGCATCCGGTCTGCTGAATGCGGCGGCTTACCGTGAGCTGGTTGGAGAATAAAGATCCGGTAGACTGTACCGTTTTTCGGCTTATAAAAAAGACAGATCTCTCATATCACATCGGATGTTACTAATGTGTGAGGTCTGTCTTTTTGTGCATTTTTTTGACTATATTCAGGAAGGGGATTCCAATATCTTGGAATAAAATCGTGGGACCACATGCCATAAAAACGGCAAAAAAGTGAGGACAATCATAGCGAATATCGCCATAGGGATTGTATCCAGGGCATCGATCAATACCCGAGCTAAGACAGGCAATCGAGCCTCCTGCCGGCATAAGATTCACGCCTTTCCATAGCAGATCGGCACTGCTGCAGGAGGCTGTACAATCCCTCGGCTAAGCTATTCTCCCTCTTGAAGCTGCCGCAGCACCGTAATCTCAACGCGGCGGTTCTTTTGCCGTCCCTCTGCGGTAGCATTGCTGGCAGTAGGGCGTGTGTCCGCATAGCCGGCATATTGAAAAGTGCCCGGATTCAGCCCCTCGCTGTCGAGAAAGAAGCGCAGCACGGAGAGGGCGCGGGCGCCGGACAGCTCCCAGTTATCATTATACCGCGAGCCTGCCGATACGGGTGTATTGTCCGTATGACCTTCGATGCTGATGGTGGCGCCAATGTTGCGGAAGAGACCGGACAATTGCCGCAGCGCGGGAAGCGCGGGCGACTTCAGCTCGGCTCTGCCGACATCGAACAGAAAACGGTTGCTGAGCGTAATCAATATACCCTGCGGCTTATCCGCAACAAAAATCTGGTCGCCCAGGTTATTGTCTTTGACATATTGGGTGATGACGCCCATAAGGTCGGCCAGCTTCGCTTCCTGCTCGCGGAAGGCCAGCTCACGCTCTGACGGCGCCCGGTCATCTCCCGGTGCTGAAGGGGGTGTGCTGGCTGAAGGGCTGGCAGCGGGATTTTCCTGCCCTTGAGCAGGCCCATTATTGGTATTGCCGCTGGTTGCATTTTTCTGGCCATTCCCCGAACCTCCGGGCTTCGTCCCTTGTTCTCCATCCAGAACGCCATCGCCGCCATCCAGTACAGGGTTGCCGCTCTTGAAGGTATCCGATAACGAACTGGTAACAATACTGAATTTTTGGGCATCCAGACTGCTCATGGCATACAATACCACAAAAAAGATCAGCAATAGTGTAATGAGGTCCGCATAGGTGATCATCCAGCGGTCGCGGCTTTCCGGCCCGCCCGTATGCCGGCGCCTCCGGTTTCTCTGCTTCATAGCGGGCCTCTTGCACTTTCAGTGCTGCGCCCTGCGTCAGAATCATCAATAAAGGGGCTGAGCTTCCTGCGCACAAGCTGCGGATGATCCCCGTTCTGCAGGGCAAGAATGCCGACCAGCAGCATTTCCATAGTTGCCAGCTCGCTTTGGCAGCGGGATTTGATTTTGGAGGCAATGGGTAAAAATATTAGATTGGCGCTGGCCACACCGTACAATGTCGCTGTAAAAGCAACTGCAATGGAAGCTCCCAGGTTGGAGGGATCGGTAAGACTGCTGAGCACGCGGATCAGTCCCATCACTGTGCCGATGATACCCATAGTAGGAGCATAGCCGCCTGCCGCTTCAAAAATTTTGGCATAGCCTTCGTACTTCAGCTCCTTGGCATCCATTTCCAGCTCCAAAATCTGCCGCACCTGCACAGGGTCTGTTCCATCGACAATCAGCATCAGCCCCTCTCGGGTATAGGGATCGGGATGCTCCTCCGCTCTTTTTTCCAGCGCCAGCAAGCCGCCGCGCCGCATAATGGCCGCCATGGAGATGAGCTCCTCGGCTTTTTCTTCTGGGTTGTCGGATTTTTTGCCAAAAGCCACGCGCAGCGCAGCCGGTACCCGGCGCAGCTTGGAGGCTGGAAAGCTGATGAGCACAGCGGCGAACGTGCCTCCGAACACAATCAGCGCGGCATTCAGCTGCAGCAGTCCGGTAATGCTGCCGCCTTCCCAAAAGAAGCCTCCGATCAGTGCCGCGAGTCCGGCCAGCAGGCCGATAATTGAAGTGATATCCATGAGTTCAGGCTCCTTAAGTTTCTATATATTATGGTTTGCAACAATCTAGGCAACACTGTATAATAAACGGGAACAAGTATTCTTATCTTCCATTTTTTTGAGCAAGGTATGGAGAGAGAATAAACAGGGCCACAATTATATGTATTCATATATTTTAGACGATAGAGGGGAGACGGGCAAATGAGTGATATTGTCGTCAGCACGAAGACTTTTGAACTGGAGTCCGAGTATTCACCCCAGGGCGATCAGCCTCATGCCATAGAAGAGTTAGTGAACGGCATCCGGCAGGGCAAGAAGCACCAGACGCTGCTGGGAGCAACGGGTACAGGCAAGACCTTTACCATCGCGCAGATGATTTCCAAGCTGAACCGGCCCACGCTGGTTATTGCGCACAACAAGACGCTGGCTGCACAGCTTGCAAGTGAATTCAAAGAGTTTTTTCCAAGCAATTCGGTAGATTACTTCGTCAGTTACTACGATTATTACCAGCCAGAGGCGTACATTCCCTCCTCCGATACCTACATCGAGAAAGACTCCAGCATTAATGAAGAGATTGATAAGCTTCGCCACTCTGCAACCAGCTCCTTATTCGAACGGCGTGACGTGATCATTGTAGCCAGCGTGTCCTGCATTTACGGCCTCGGCTCGCCGCAGGAATATGGAAGTCTGCTGCTGTCGCTGCGCGTGGGAATGGAGAAGCCGCGGAATCAGATTTTGAGCCGGCTTGTGGATATCCAGTATCAGCGTAATGACATTAACTTTGTGCGCGGCACATTTCGGGTGCGCGGTGATGTGGTAGAGATTTTCCCGGCTTCACAAGGTGAGCATGCAATTCGTGTGGAGCTCTTCGGCGATGAGGTCGAGCGGATTACCGAGATTGATGTGC
Organism: Paenibacillus sp. sgz302115; assembly: GCF_056120445.1. Classification (NCBI taxonomy): domain Bacteria; kingdom Bacillati; phylum Bacillota; class Bacilli; order Caryophanales; family Paenibacillaceae; genus Paenibacillus; species Paenibacillus sp. sgz302115. Next base: position 5,157 of record NZ_JBVYOK010000012.1, on the reverse strand, counting down.
TGACCGGCGAGCTGATCGGGGAACGCGATCATGTGGCGATTTTTCCGGCATCGCACTTTGTGACCAAGGAAGAAACGATGCGCGTGGCTCTGGTCAATATTGAGCGTGAGCTGGAAGAACGGCTGACTGTACTGCGGGACGCAGGCAAGCTGCTGGAAGCCCAGCGGCTGGAGCAGCGGACCCGCTACGATATTGAGATGATGAAGGAAGTTGGCTTCTGCTCCGGGATTGAGAACTATTCAGGTCCGCTCACCTTCCGTGAGCCTGGAGCAACCCCCTATACACTGATGGATTATTTCCCGGATGACATGCTGATTGTAATTGACGAATCCCATGTGACGCTGCCGCAGATCCGGGCGATGTACAACGGTGACCGGGCGCGCAAGACGGTGCTTGTGGAGCATGGCTTCCGTCTGCCGTCTGCGCTGGATAACCGGCCGCTGCAGTTCGAAGAATTCGAAGACAAGGTGAAACAGATCGTATACGTATCCGCAACACCGGGGCCTTACGAGATGGAACATTGCGACACTGTGGTTGAACAGATTATCCGTCCTACCGGTCTTTTGGACCCGATTATCGAGGTGCGCCCGACTGAAGGGCAGATTGACGATCTGATCAGTGAAATCCGTGAACGGGTGGAGCGCGACGAGCGTGTGCTGGTTACAACCCTAACGAAGAAAATGTCCGAGGACCTGACCGATTACTTCAAGGAAATCGGTATTAAAGTACGTTACATGCACTCCGACATCAAGACGCTGGAGCGGATGGCGATCCTGCGTGACCTCCGGCTGGGGACATTTCATGTTCTCGTCGGGATTAACCTGTTAAGAGAAGGTCTGGATTTGCCTGAGGTATCGCTGGTTGCGATTCTCGATGCCGACAAGGAAGGTTTCCTCCGCTCAGAGCGTTCGCTGATTCAGACCATCGGCCGCGCCGCCCGTAACTCCGGCGGCCGCGTTATTATGTATGGCGATCATATCACGGAATCCATGGAGAAGGCGATGAGCGAAACCCAGCGCCGCCGGGAAATCCAGATTGCCTACAATGAGCAGCATGGCATTACGCCAACAACAATCAACAAGAAAGTGCGCGATATTATCGAGGCCACGAAGGTAGCCGAGTCCAAGGCCGATTATCTTACCGGCGCGGGCGGCAAGGTGAGCAAGAAGGACCGCAACAGCCTGATGCAGCGTCTGGAGGCCGAGATGAAGGACGCCGCCAAGAACCTGCAATTCGAGCGCGCCGCCGAGCTGCGCGACGCACTCTTGGAGCTGCGGGCCGAGTAACCTTCTTTTGCGAGTCCCTTTTTTTTTGAAGAATATACAGAGCGGCGTTGCTCAGCCGTTCTTTTTAAATAAGCATCTTGCGCATCCCGAAGGAACAGCCCGTAGTGCGCGGTTGGCGCATCCCGAAGGGACAGCCCGCAGTGTGGCGGTTAGCGCATCCCGAAGGGACAGCCCACAGTGCGCGGTTGGCGCATCCCGAAGGGACAGCCCGCAGTGTGCAGTTGGCGTATCCCGAAGGGACAGCCCGCAGTGCGCAGTTGGCGTATCCCGAAGGGACAGCCCGCAGTGTGGCGGTTAGCGCATCCCGAAGGGACAGCGGTTTTCCGCCATAACGCCGCATTACAGCGGTCCCGTTAGGGACAAGCGCTCCTAGCACCACATTTACTAGGTCCATCTCCCCTCACTCCTTCGGCAGCAGCCTTGCAGGTGTCCAGAGGGTGCAACCCTTGGGGCCCTCCCTTGGCTAAGGGAGGGTTTGGGAGGGATCGAAAATATTTTGAAATAGGTTTGTATAAAGGAGAGGTACCGTTGGCGAACGAAAATATTGTAATCAAAGGCGCGAGAGCGCACAATCTCAAGAACATCGACGTGACGATTCCGCGTGACCGCTTCGTCGTGCTGACGGGACTTAGCGGCTCCGGCAAATCGTCGCTGGCGTTCGATACAATCTACGCTGAAGGTCAGCGGCGTTATGTTGAATCCCTGTCGGCTTATGCACGCCAGTTCCTCGGACAGATGGAGAAGCCGGACGTTGATTCCATCGACGGGTTATCCCCGGCGATCTCCATCGACCAGAAGACCACGAGCCGCAATCCGCGTTCCACCGTAGGAACGGTAACGGAAATTTATGATTATCTGCGCCTGCTGTTCGCCCGTGTAGGGCATCCGCATTGCCCGGATCATGGCATAGAGATTACTTCACAGACTGTTGAGCAGATGGTGGACCGGATTATGCAGTATCCCGAGAAGACCCGGCTGCAGATTCTAGCTCCGGTAATTTCCGGCCGCAAGGGTGAACACAAAGGTCTGTTCAGCGATATTTCCAAGCAGGGCTTTGTGCGTGTGCGCGTTGACGGTGAATTACGCGAGGTTACTGAGGATATCGAGCTGGAGAAGAACAAGAAGCATACGATTGAGGTCGTGGTAGATCGTATCGTCATTAAGGATGATGTAGAGACCCGGCTGACGGATTCCCTTGAGACTGCGCTGAAGCTGTCCGGAGGGAAGATTCTGGTCGATGTGATGGGGCAGGAGGAGCTGCTGTTCAGCTCAAGCTTTGCCTGCCCGGTATGCGGGTTCAGCATTGAAGAGCTGGCGCCGCGCATGTTCTCCTTCAACAGCCCCTTCGGCGCTTGTCCGGAATGCGATGGTCTGGGCATGAATATGGTTGTTGATCCAGACCTGCTGATTCCCGACCAGGAGAAGTCGATTGAGGAAGGGGCTTTTCTGGCCTGGACGGGAAGCACGTCGAATTACTACCCGCAATTTCTGAAATCGGTATGCGAGCATTTCAATATCCCCCAGAATGTTCCCGTAAGCAGCCTGTCCCCCGAGCATATGAACAAGCTGCTGCATGGGACGGGCAGTGAGAAGATCCGTTTCAAGTATGAGAATGATTTCGGCCAGCGGAAGGATGCACTGGTTGCTTTTGAAGGGATTATTCCCAATCTGGAGCGGCGCTACCGTGAGACAGCCTCCGATGGCATCCGTGAATTTATTGAGGGCTTCATGAGCGCCAAGCCTTGCCATGCATGTAAAGGCAAAAGATTGAAGAAGGAGATTCTCGCGGTAACGATCAACGACCGGAATGTTGCGGATATTACTGACCTGTCGATTGGGGATTGCATGAACTTCTTCGAGAACCTCGCCCTGAGTGAGAAGGAAACGGCCATTGCCCATCTGATCCTCAAGGAAATCAGCAGCCGTCTGGGCTTCCTGGTTAACGTGGGCTTGAATTATTTGACCCTTAGCCGTGCGGCAGGCTCGCTCTCCGGCGGTGAAGCGCAGCGCATCAGGCTGGCAACCCAGATTGGTTCCAGTCTGATGGGCGTGCTGTACATTCTGGATGAGCCTAGTATCGGCCTGCATCAACGGGATAATGACCGCTTGATCTCAACGCTTGGGCATATGCGCGATTTGGGTAATACACTGATCGTGGTCGAGCATGACGAGGATACAATGATGGCCGCTGACTATATCATTGATATCGGACCGGGAGCCGGCATTCACGGCGGTAAGGTGATGGCGCAGGGCACGCCGCAGGAAATTATGAATGACCCGAATTCCTTGACCGGGGAGTACCTGAGCGGACGCAAGTTCATCCCGGTTACCGGCAATCGGAGGTCTACGGATGAACGCTGGATTGAAATCCGCGGGGCCAAAGAGAACAACCTGAAGAACGTGAATGTCAAAATCCCGCTCGGAGTCTTTACGGCCGTCACGGGTGTATCCGGTTCAGGCAAATCATCACTGGTCAATGAGATTCTCTACAAAAGTCTGGCCCGCCAGTTAAATAGGGCCGTCAAGGTACGTCCGGGTGAGCATAAGGAAATTCGCGGACTAGAGAATCTGGATAAGGTCATCGAAATTGACCAGTCGCCAATCGGACGCACACCACGTTCCAATCCGGCTACGTATACCGGCGTATTCGATGATATCCGTGATCTTTTCGCCAAGACCAATGAAGCGAAGGTGCGCGGCTTCCAGAAGGGCCGCTTCAGCTTCAATGTCAAGGGCGGCCGCTGTGAGGCCTGCCGTGGTGACGGCATTATCAAGATCGAGATGCACTTCCTGCCGGATGTCTATGTTCCCTGCGAAGTCTGCAAAGGCAAACGCTACAACCGGGAAACGCTGGAAGTGAAATATAAAGGCAAAAGCATCGCCGATGTGCTGGAGATGACTGTAGAGGATGCTACCGAATTCTTCAAAAATATCCCGAGAATTCACCGCAAAATGCAGACCCTGCTGGATGTCGGCCTGGGCTATATTAACATCGGCCAGCCGGGAACAACGCTGTCGGGCGGGGAGGCCCAGCGCGTGAAGCTGGCTTCCGAGCTGTACCGCCGCAGCACCGGCAAGACGCTGTACATTCTGGATGAGCCGACAACGGGTCTGCATGTGGATGATATCGGGCGTCTGCTGGAGGTGCTGCACCGCCTGGTGGACTCCGGCGAATCCGTGCTCGTAATTGAGCATAACCTCGATGTGATCAAGACCGCCGACTATATCATTGATATGGGACCTGAGGGCGGCAGCGGCGGAGGTACGGTTCTCGCTACCGGGACACCGGAGAAGCTGATTAAGGTGGAAGAATCCTACACCGGCAAATATCTCAAGCCGATCCTGCTCCGCGATACGGAGCGGACGAAGGCTCTGCAGCTGCAGACTACGGAAACGGTCTAATGACGAATATTTTGCCGGCTCAGATGATGTGAATTTGAGCTTGAATAGTAGCGGTTGCAATCCGAATATTGCAATTGAAACAATGAATAGAGAGGCTCAGGCTTCCCCGCGCCTGAGCAAGAAACAAGGCGATTCTATTGCACTTTCTGCAATGGAATCGCCTTGTTTTAGCTGGAAAATACGATCTGCTGTAGTTCGTACAACAGAATTCAGATATTCTCCCGTTTAGAGGGCGTTTTACTCCTCTTGATTGTATGAACTGCAACAGAATGGTGGTGCGTCCCTTTTTTCGAGGAATTCTGCTGTACAAAGTGCAATCAAACCAAAGGAAGGGTGCCCCATCACTTGCTTAACCCAACCCAACCCAACCCAACCCAACCCAACCCAACCCAACCCAACCCAACCCAACCCAACCCAACCCAACCCAACCCAACCCAACCCAACCCAACCCAACCCAACCCAACCCAAC
>NZ_JBVYOK010000011.1:0-206707 GCF_056120445.1 Paenibacillus sp. sgz302115 | reverse complement strand
GTCTCGTTTCGGGTAGACTTCATAGTAAGCGCCTCCTGATGGGTTTTTAGGACTCCGATCCCTTACACCCCCATCATACGAGGCGCCCTTGTTTTTGTCTAAGTCGAAAACTTAGCGAATACAGGAATGTTAAGGAACAGGAGGATGGATACGACGAATCCTTCTCTCCCGAACCACAAAATCACCGTCCTAAGCCACAGATTTAGAATTGATGCTGTATTATTTGTCCCCTTTTCTTAGCAATATGGCATTGTGGTGTTGACTTATCGTAACGATTACTATTATAATTCCAATAGTAAAATTTACGATTTAAGGAGTCGATTCATAAGATGTTAACCAAGAGCCTGCACAGGGGCGTGCTGCTTACGCTGACTTTGCTGGTATTTTTGCTGCTTGCGGCATGTGGCCCGAAGAGCAGCGGGAGTATCGTAGAGGGTAAGGTAAACGTAGTTACTACTTTTTATCCAATATATGAATTTGCCAGTGAGATTGGCGGGGAGGATATCAATGCCATCAATCTGCTGCCGGTCGGTGTGGAGCCGCATGATTGGACGCCGCGCAGCCAGGATATTATCAGCACCTCCAAAGCGCAGTTGTTCCTGTACAACGGGGCGGGCCTTGAAGGCTGGGTGCCGAATTTTCTGAAAAGCCTGGACAGTGACAGTAAAGTCAAATCCGTTGAGGTCAGCAAGGGTGTGGATTTAATTATGACGAATGAAGAAGATGGGCATGATCATGGTGGAGAAGCAAATACAGAACACGCAGATGAACACACGGACAGCCTGCATACTGACCCCCATACTTGGGTAAGCCCGAAGTCGGCGCTAATTATGGCAAAAAATATAAAAGATAGTCTACAGTCTGTAGACCCTGCCCATAAAGACGGTTACGAGGAGCGTTATAACAAGCTTGCCGAGCGTTTAGAGGCGCTGGATAGCAAATTTACGGCAGAGCTTTCCAAGCTGCCAAACCATGAAATTGTTGTTTCTCATCAGGCTTTTGCTTATCTGGCCCGGGACTACGGGCTGAAGCAGCATGCGATTATGGGATTATCGGCCGATGCGGAGCCGCGCAGCCAGGACCTGCTGGAGCTTGCCGATCTGGTGAAGAAGGAGGGCATCCGGTATATCTTTTTCGAGGAGCTGGTGTCCGACAAGCTGGCAAAGACGCTGGCAGGTGAAGCCGGGGTATCGACGATGGTGCTGAATCCGGTAGAAGGGCTTACTGAGGCGCAGGAGAAGAACGGGGACAACTACTTCACGCTGATGGAGAAAAATTTGCAAAATCTGATTCTGGCTTTACAATAAAAAGGAAAGATTAAGTGAAAGGCGGTACTTTACATGCAACCGGTATCCCTGGACTGCCATCAGCATATGATCGAAATACAGGACCTTTCCTTCTCATACGGTGAGCAGAAAGTGATTACGGACCTTAACTATACCGTGAAGGAACGGGATTTCCTTGGGATTATTGGCTCCAACGGCGCAGGAAAAACAACGCTGCTCAAAATGATTGTCGGCCTGCTCCCCGCAACCAGCGGCGAAATTAAGCTATTCGGACAGTCCGTCAAGAGGTTCAAGGATTGGGAGCGGATCGGCTACGTGCCGCAGAAAAATGCGTTCAACCCCCTGTTTCCCGCTACCGTGCGCGAGGTCGTTATGTCGGGTCTGTATAACAATAAGAATCTGATCCGCAGAGTGTCCAAAGCGCAGCAGCAGAAGTGCGAGGATGCGCTAGAGGTTATGCGGATTCAGGATATCGCGGAGAAAAGAGTCGGCCAGCTGTCCGGCGGCCAGCAGCAGCGTGTGTTCCTGGCCCGGGCCCTGATCAATCATCCCGATCTGCTGATTCTGGACGAACCTACCGTCGGCATTGACACCGAAACGCAGGCCGGATTCTTCGAGCTGATTATGCATATGCATGCCCACCATCACATGACATTTCTGATGGTCTCGCATGATATCGACATGATCAAGAACTATCTGGGCGAGGAGCCGGTGCAAAAGAACGGCAAGATCAACTTCTACTGCCGTCATTCCCACGACGCCCAGGATTGCGTAGAAGATAATTTGCAGCATACGCTGTCGTAAGCTGATTGGGTGGAATTGTTCGGAGGCGCCGCAAAAGGAAGCTTAGCTGTACTTTGTGCAATTAAAAACTAACTTTTATGCGCTGCAGCTGGTATAATTGCACTTTGTACACTTATTTTCGCGGAAATAGGCTAACTTGCTGTTTTTCACTTATTTTAATTGTACGGAATACATTTAAAACCGAAATGCAGCCGGAACAGTGGAAAATAGCTGTATGGAATACAGTTACGCAAGGGTGTTGCGAGGTCGTCCATAGAACGACCTGCCCTTGCCTCAAAGGTTTAAGGGTTTTGGTCGTCCATGGTACAACATAGGACGGCCTGCCGTTGTCTTTGCCTTTAGGTTTTGGTTGTCCATAGTACAACATAGAACGACCTGCCGTTGTCTTTGCCTTTAGGTTTTGGTTGTCCATGGTACAACATGGGATGACCTTGCCTTTGTCTTTAAGTTTTAAGGTTTTTGGTCGTCCATAGTACAACATAGGACGACCCTGCCTTTACTTTACGCTTTTACGTCTCATGAAATAGCGTATTTACGCTATTTTTGCGTTACTTCTTTACGTCTTTCATCATTCTTAATTCGTACCTAGATCCCGTAATCGTCAAGCGTGTCCCGCTAGGGACGAAAAGCGCTCTCTACTCATAGCGTGATTAAACACCATCAAACCTCACTCCCACGCTAATTGCCCTTAGCGGGTGTCCAGAGGGCAGAGCCCTTGGGGCCCTCCCTTGGAAGGGAGGGTTTGGGAGGGATCGAAAAATAGAGGAGATAGTAATCTTGGATATTCTATTCAGTGATTTTTTTCAGCGGGCGCTTGCGGGCGGGCTGATGATTGGTATTACCGCGCCGCTGATCGGCGTTTTTCTTGTATTGCGCCGCTTGTCCATGATCGGCGATACGCTGGCGCATGTTACGATTGCCGGGGTGGCGCTCGGTTTCTTAACTGGCTTTTATCCGCTCGGGGTGGGGCTGGTCTTTGCAGTGGTTGCCTCCTTCGCGATTGAGAAGCTGCGCAAGGCCTACAAAAGCTATGCCGAGTTGTCCATCGCGATCATTATGTCGGGCGGGGTGGCGCTGGCTTCACTTTTTTTCACCCTGGGCAAGGGCTATAATGCAGATGTGATGAGCTACTTGTTCGGGAGCATTTATACGCTCGATAATACCGATCTTGTAGTAGTTGGCATAGTGACGCTTGCTGTGGTGATCGTGATTACGCTGTTTTTCAAAGAATTTTTCCTGCTTAGCTTTGAGGAGGATGCTGCGAGCGTAAGCGGTTTGCCGGTGAAAATGCTCAATATGCTGATTACTGTGCTTACGGCGCTTGTGATTAGCACGGCTATCAAAATCGTCGGCTCACTGCTGGTGTCAGCGCTGCTGACCATTCCGGTAGCCATCAGCCTGCTGCTGTCGCGCAGCTTCAAATCTTCGGTGATGCTGTCTGTAATCATTGCTGAAATCGCAGTTGTTGGCGGCCTGGTGATCGCTGGGGTTTGGAATCTGGCCCCAGGTGCGACGATTGTTCTGCTGCTGATCGCTCTGCTGGCTCTGACCTTGATCGGCAAAAAAGGGCTGCCAGCTTAAGTTCCTCAGGCCGATGTGTTCCGTTTTGCGAAGTGACCCCGAACCGGGAAGGAGAGAAGCCACTTTGTCCAATCTGAATGCAGGAATTGCTTTTGCCGCCGGAGTGGCGTCTTTTATTTCGCCTTGCTGTCTGCCGCTGTATCCTTCTTATTTATCGTATATCACCGGCTTGTCCGTCCAGGAGCTGAAGAGCGGCAGGGGCAGGAAAGAGGTCCGGTTCCGCACGCTCACGCATACGTTGGCTTTTATCCTGGGTTTCTCTGCGGTTTTCTATACGCTTGGCTTTGGAGCCGGTCTGTTTGGGCAATTCTTTAACGGGCAGCGTGACCTGATCCGTCAGCTATCGGCGATTCTGATCATTGCGATGGGGCTGTTTCTGCTCGGGATTTTTCAGCCGCAGTTTCTGCTGCGCGAGCGCAAGCTTGACCTCAAATGGAGGCCTGCGGGCTATGTCGGCTCATTTGTATTTGGGATTGGCTTTTCCGCAGGGTGGTCCCCTTGCATCGGGCCGATTTTGACCGCCATTATTGCTCTTTCCGCAAGTGATCCGGGCACCTGGTTTGCGATGATTACGGCTTACAGCGCGGGTTTTGCTATACCGTTCTTCGCTTTGGCTTTTTTCCTTGGCGGAGCCAGACGTATTCTGAAATATTCCAATCTGCTGATGAAGCTGGGCGGCGGACTGATGGTCTTCATGGGCCTGCTGCTGTTCACGGATCAGATGTTCCGCATTACGATATGGCTGCAGGGGATTACGCCGGAGTGGCTGAAGTTTTGACAAATGGCATTGAATTTCGGGCCGCAAATGCCCGAAGCTCCGCTCTGTGATGAACTCCCGCAGGGCATTTTGCTGTTCAAATATAAGGATTTATATGTTTCACGCCATCAATCATCCTTATATTTCTCGCTGAAACGAATGCCGCCTCTTTCAGAGGACGGCAAAGCCATTTCTACATGTCTGGAATAAATTATTTGTAATACTGCTGTTACCGAAAGACTTGCCAAGGAGCGGCAGAAACATGTATCATTGTTAGAGCAAGGCTCGGCCCCCGCGCCACGCTCATTATAGAAAAGAGGTAAAGTTGAATGCCAACACCCAGCATGGAGGATTATTTGGAGCGCATATACAAGCTCATTGACGAGAAAGGTTATGCGCGGGTCTCGGATATTGCCGAGGGACTGGAAGTACACCCCTCCTCTGTGACCAAGATGATCCAAAAACTGGATAAGGACGAATATCTCATCTATGAGAAATATCGTGGGCTTGTCCTAACAAGCAAAGGGAAAAAAGTAGGAAAACGTCTCGTTGACCGCCACCAGTTGCTTGAGGAATTCCTCGGCCTGATCGGAGTGCAGCAGGAGCATATTTATAAGGATGTCGAAGGAATTGAACATCATTTGAGCTGGGACTCCATTACGCGTATTGAGACGCTGGTGGAGTATTTTCGGCGTGACGAAGCCCGGCTACAGACCTTATACGATATTCATCTTGAACTGCTCAGCGACTCATAAATGAAATTGTTTTTGTATGCTTTACCGCAACCTTTCCAGTTTTTTTACGTCAAAACGGATAGCGTTCTTTTTATGTTCAGGACTCCGTTTGAGAAGAGAAACGGCCGTCTCCCTTTAATAAGGACGAGAGGGCTGTTTTTTTTGTAAAAAAATCATGTCTGGGGAGGAACTATGAATTACCGAAAATGGATGTTAGGATTGCTAGTGTTTCTGTTATGCCTGTCAGTAGTATCACCCAGCGTGCGGGCGGCGGCCGCACAAATTACGATTGAGCTGGATGGCGAAAGTCTGAGCAGCGATGTGCCGCCGTACATAACATCTTCAGGTGTAACCATGGTGCCGGTAGGGGTGGTCAGCAAGGGGCTGGGTGCCAAGGTCGAATGGAGTCAGAGCAGTAAGACAGCGACGATCAGCAAAGATGACAACGTGCTTAAGCTGACCAGCGGACGGAACACAGCGCTTGTCAACGAGAATTCAGTGGGGCTGGATACCTCCGTGCAGATCACCCAGGGGCGGGTGATGGTGCCGATTCGCTTTGTGAGCGAGCAGCTTGGGCTGCAGGTGGTGTGGAATCAGGCTACCCGGCATATTGCACTATATTCTAATACGGAGATTACTGGACCCGCAAGTCCGGCGACCCCGTCAGTGCCTACCGTGCCGACAGTACCTGTACCCACACCTAGTGTGCCAAAACCCACCGTACCGGCACCAACTGTGCCATCCGTTCCGGGAGTGAAGGCGTCCAAGGAAATGAGGGGTGCCTGGATCTCCACTGTGTTCAATTTGGATTGGCCATCGACTTCTACATCCGGCAATGCGGATAAACAGAAAAAGGAGTTCGACAACCTGCTGGACAAGCTGCAGGCCACTGGCTTCAATGCTGTATTCGTGCAGGTCAGACCTTCAGGGGACAGCCTGTATCCTTCCACGCTTGTTCCCTGGTCCAAGGTGCTGACCGGAACGCAGGGCAAGAACCCAGGGTATGATCCTTTGGAATATATGGTCAGCGCGGCCCATGCGCGCGGCATGCAGTTCCACGCCTGGTTCAACCCGTTCCGCGCGACTACGGATGCCAGCACGACGAACCTTGCGAGCAATCATGTGGCGAAAGCCCACCCGGAATGGATCGTCAAAGCAGACAATAAGCTATACATCAATCCAGGCATTCCCGAGGCGCGCCAGCATATTATTGATGTAGTCATGGAAGTGGTGAAGGGCTACAATATTGACGGTGTGCATCTGGATGACTACTTTTATCCATCCGGTGTATCTTTTGCCGATGATGAAGCATTTAAAACCTACAACCCCAAGGGGATCAGTTCTATAGGGGATTGGCGACGGGATAACATCAATGATTTTATCAGCAAGCTGGGTCAGACCATTCATGGAGTGAAGTCTAATGTTTCTTTTGGCGTAAGCCCGTTTGGCGTGTGGCGCAATAAGAAGGCCGACAGCACCGGTTCGGATACAACAGCAGGTGTCTCTGCTTATGATGATATGTATGCCGATACGCGGACCTGGATACGCAGCGGCTGGATCGACTATATCGCACCGCAGATTTACTGGAGCCTCTCATTTAATACAGCCCGTTACGACAAGCTGGTTGACTGGTGGGTGAACGAGGTTGCGGGTACCGGCGTGAAGCTATACATCGGGCAAGCAACGTATAAGGTTGGAACTGACAAAAGCGCAGAGTGGCAGAGCGGCGATCAGATTATCAACCAGCTGAAATATAATGAAAAATACGACGCAGTGGCCGGCAGCATCATGTTCAGAGCGAATGATATTGTAAACCGTGACCCGTTCGGGCTCAACAGCTTATTGACCTTTTATTTCAAGTCATGAAAAATCCCCCGTGCTCATAGATAAGCTATAGGATCTATGGAACGGGGGATGGCTGTCTATGGAGATCAATGCCGTATTTGAAGGCGGGGGTGTGAAGGGGATATCGCTTGCTGGAGCGGTGGATGCTACGGAGCAGGCGGGAGTGACGTTTAAAAAAGTTGCCGGAACCTCCTCAGGTTCCATTATCGCCTCGCTGCTGGCAGCGGGGTATGGCGGTGAAGCAATGAGCCGGATCATTAAGACGACTTCTTTTACCTCTTTTCTGAAACGGGGTGCCATTTATAATACTGCCTATATCGGACCAGCTCTGCGTGTATTGATCAAAAAAGGGCTGTACTCGGGAGAGGCGCTGGAGTCGTGGATACGCGGGGTTTTGCGGGAAAAAGGGATTGTCACATTCAGTGATCTGCCGCAAGGCAAGCTGTCGATTATCGCTTCCGATATTACGAACGGGCGGATTGTTGTGCTGCCGGATGGACTGGAACAGTACGGCATCTCCCCGGGAGCGTTTGAAGTTGCCAAGGCGGTGCGGATGAGCTGCAGCATTCCGTATTTTTTTGATCCGGTGATGCTGCGGCTGAACGGCCGGGCTGCCAAAGGAAAGTCATTTTCCGAGCAATTTGTCTATATGGTGGACGGAGGCATGCTCAGCAATTTCCCGCTGTGGCTGTTCGATGAGCAGGAGGGGGGCTTCAAAAGTCCGGGGCTCAGCACCCCTACGGTGGGCTATCAGCTAATCGGCAAAATGGAGCCGCAGCCGAACCGGATTACCGGACCGTTCAGCATGCTGCAGGCGATGGTGAGCACGATGCTGAACGCCCATGACGAGCGTTACATTGAGAAGGAGAAGTTCGTGCGCACCGTCAAGATTCCCACCCTCGGGATCTCGATGACTGAGTTTCATATTTCGCCGGAGCAGAGTGATAAGCTGTATGCAGCGGGATATCAGGCGGGGAAGGAATTCTTTGAGAATTGGCGGCCGCTCCGGAAGCCTAAGATTGTCTGAGTCTGTTCACGTTAAAAAAGGCATCCCCGCGTCAAACTATGCGGAGATGCCTTTTGCTTTGCAGCGTTTGCCGGATGGCAAGCACCGCTAATGATATTTCGGCAGGTGTTCGTCATTTTTGCCCTTGCTGCCTTCGATCACCTGGAACGGATAGGTTTTGCGTTTGCCGGGTGAGGCCTCAGGCTTGCGCAGGGCGGCGACTTTGGACATGGTTTTTTGGGAAGGCTTCACTTTCACCCGCGATCTGCCGGCTCCCCGTGCAGAGCCCAAGGAATTTGCCCTATATGCGTAGAACACAATCCCAAGGAGCAGCAGCGGAATAATTAACGGCGTCAGCGCGCGGAAGCCGATCATCATAAAGTTCGTAACCAAACCCAGTACAGCCAGCGATACGGTTATCCAAAAAATCAAAGCATGCTTGATCATAGATCACTCATCCTTTCGCAGGGTCCAATATTCCGCCTGACACATTTGCTTCAGTATATGTTCCTGCTTCAATTGCGGCATCCAGCTCCCGCATCCGGTTGAAAGAGGCGATGGAGACCTCCACCATTTCGTCTTTCGGTTCCTTGGTTGTGAGCAGCTGCAGCCACAGCCCCGGATAGCCCAGGTATTTGAGCCCGGGAATATCTCTTACGGCATTGGTTCCTTTCAGAACCTCAAACGAGATTCCGATCACGACCGGCAGCAGAACAATCCGCTGCACTACGCGTTCCACCAGGTTATCCCAAGGGAACACCGAATAAATAATGACACCGAGGATAATCGTCAGCATCATAAAGCTGCTTCCGCAGCGGTAATGCAGACGGCTATACTTCTGTACGTTCGCTACAGTAAGCTCTTCTCCGGCTTCAAAGGCGCTGATGACCTTGTGCTCGGCTCCATGATACTGGAACAGCCGCTTGATCACCGGGGTCTGCGAGATTGCCCACAAATAGACGAGCAATAGAACCAGCTTGATGCCGCCCTCTACGAGGTTGTGCAGAATGTAGTTATTGAATGCATTCTTGAACAGAAAATCTTCAACAAAGACAGGGACAAGAGTAAAGATCAGCTTACCGACGAGGAAGGATAAAATACCCATGACTGCTACGCCCAAAATCATCCCCAGGCTCCAGCCCTCTTCTTTCTTCTTGGCTTTCTCCTGCTTCTCAGCCGATTCTTCCGGCCCCGTCTCATCCTCGGCATACGATTCCGCCGAATAATTCAGGTGCTTGGAGCCTTTGGCGCTGGAATCTATAATACTGACAAGGCCGCGAAGAAGCGGAATCTTGCGCAGTTTGACGACCCAGGTCTTATCGCTTCTCGGCACCTCCAAAAATGTGATTTCCTGATTCTTCCTTCTTACGGCTGTTACATTGATATGCTTGCCGCCGAACATAACGCCTTCAATGACGGCTTGGCCGCCGTAACTGGGAGTTTCCTGGGACAACCAATTCACCTTCCCGTGTATTAATGTGATTTATATACTACATTGTAACTAATTTATGACGACATTGCTAGTTGGATTGCCTTTTGCTGTACATACTAGGAACAGGGGAGCAGGGAGGCGGCTTGACAGTCTATTTATTGAAAGCGAGGCAGCAAAATGAGCAATTCCAATAAGCAAAAATCGGAGCATACAAACCCTTGGTTCTTCGCTATGGAGCTGGGCTTTTTCGCCGGACTGATCTGGGGAGGGATACGCTGGCTGATGTATGTGCTGCATTTTACCAAAGTTATACCGGGCTTTTTGGCCGAGCCTTTTTTCAAGCATGAATTTCTGGTGACTGCGGCCGGACAGCTCCTGGGATATTTATTTTTCATCGCCTTCTCGGTGATTGCGTCACTGCTCTATGTGCTGATCTTCCGCAAGCTGAAAGGGCCTTGGCCCGGCATGGTCTACGGAGTCTTATGTTGGTCGGCGGTGTTTCTTGCAGGCTCTTGGTTATTCCTGCAGCAGCGCCCCTTCAGGCTTCCGTGGAATTCGGTAACCAGTGAGTTTTGCCTCTTTTTACTCTGGGGATTGTTCATCGGATATACGGCGGCAAATGAGTACACGGATGAACGAAAACGCGAGCAGCAGACAAACCTTGCCTGAGCGGTCCGAAAAAACTTCTCAAGGGCATGGCCCTATGTTAAAATACAATGTGGCTATTTCGAGAGGAGAATGAAAATGGGCAACAAACGTGTCTCCAAGCTGCGCAAGGTTTTGCAGGAACAGGGATTGGATGCGATGTTAATAACCAGCGGCATTAACCGCCGCTATTTGAGCGGTTTTACCGGGTCTTCCGGCTATGTTCTTATCACCGGCGATGACAGCTATTTGCTGACTGACTTCAGGTATATGACGCAGGCGGCGGAACAGGTAACAGGCATGAAGGTTATTCAGCATGGTCCGAAGTTCATTGATACTGTTCGCGAGCTGCTGAATGGCGCAAATGTCCGCATTGGCTTCGAGCAGGATGATGTGACCTTCAGCGCCTATACGGCTTATGCGGCTGCGCTGCAGCCGGCGGTGCTGGTTCCGGTCTCCAAGGCTGTGGAGAATCTGCGGATGTTCAAGGATGAAGATGAACTGGCAGTAATGCAGCGTGCTGCCGATCTGGCGGATGCCACCTTCAATCACATCGTGAAAGTGATCAAGCCCGGCATGACCGAACGTGATGTAGATCTGGAAATGGAATTCTACATGCGCACCCACGGCGCAACCTCATCTTCGTTCGATACGATCGTCGCTTCCGGCGAACGGTCGGCGATGCCGCATGGTGTGGCAAGCAGCAAGGTCATTCAGAACAATGAATTCGTAACCTTCGATTTCGGCGCACTGCTGGACGGCTACTGCTCGGACGTAACGCGTACGATTGCTCTGGGTACTCCGGACCCTAAGCTGAAGGAAATTTACGATGTTGTGCTTGAAGCGCAGCTACATACGCTGGCGAATATCAAGCCGGGCATGACCGGACGGGAATGTGATGCATTGGCCCGTGATATCATCACCCGTTACGGCTACGGTGAATATTTCGGCCACAGCACAGGACATGGGCTAGGTATGGAGGTTCATGAAAACCCGCGTTTGTCCAAGCTGGCGGATGAAATTATGGAGCCGGGCATGGTCGTGACTGTAGAGCCGGGCATTTACTTGTCAGGTCTTGGCGGTGTGCGGATCGAAGATGATATCGTGATTACCGAAAGCGGTATTATGCTGCTGACTCATTCTTCGAAGGATTATTTGGTACTGTAAGGCTGCTTTAATCAGGTAAATTATTGATTCCAGGAGGGATTTTTAGTGATTTCAGTTAACGATTTCAAAACAGGCTTGACAGTAGAAGTAGAGGGGGATATTTTTACCGTCCTCGATTTCCAGCACGTTAAGCCGGGTAAAGGTGCCGCATTCGTGCGCTCCAAGCTTAAGAACCTGCGCAACGGCAACACCGTTGAGCGTACTTTCCGTGCCGGTGAAACAATTGGCCGTGCAATCATCGAAAACCGCGGTGTACAATACCTGTATGCAAGCGGTTCGGATCATGTATTCATGGACAACGAAACTTATGACCAGTTCGAGCTGTCCGCCAAGCAATTGGAGTGGGAGCTTAACTTCCTGAAAGAAAACATGACAGTGAACATCGTCAGCTACCAAGGTGAAATCCTCGGGATTAACCTGCCTACCAGCGTTGAGCTGAAGGTTACGGAAACTGAGCCAGGCGTAAAAGGCAACACGGCTCAAGGCGCAACCAAAGCGGCTACCGTTGAGACAGGTCTGACGGTTCAGGTTCCGCTGTTCATCAACGAGGGCGACGTTCTGCTGATCGACACCCGCGAAGGCAAATACATCTCCCGCGCGTAGGGAGTGTTTAGTTTTTAAATTTATACCGGCCTCCCCGCATTTTGCGGTGGAGGTTTTTTGTCGTTTGATAATTTTGTAATGAATTCAATATATACATGGATTAATTAAGTTTCCGCCCGGCTGTAAAAAGCGCTATAGAATTTACATCTTCTATAGGACTGATTTTTACAGAGGGGGGAACCAGCTTGCAGACTCAGGCAACCATTACAAAAGAACGATTTTTCGATTGGTCTGGACATGATTTTTGTATTTCAGCAAAGAACTATTTAATTGTCACGGAAAAAGCGTTTGAAATTATGTCAAAGCATACTTTGAGTAATTGTGATGTAACAGAATTATCTGGCATTTAGCTGAAAGGTGTTACCGAGGAGATACTACACTACACTTGGGATGAGAGGCTTACAGAACTTCAATGTATCACCCGGTATCATGTTTTGATGCAGATGCATCAGAATAAAGAGCCGCTGTGCAAAAAAACTATTGAAAAACTCAAAGAAGAATTCCAAGATTATACTATTAATGCTGGGCACAAGAAACTTAAAAGGTGATCAATCACCAAAAAAATAAAAAATAGTGGAGGTATGGATGATTACACCACAAGAGTTTTTAGACAATTGGGATAAGGAAACTTATGGTCTAGTTGAATATGATGATTTAGTCATAGACACATTTTCCTTATCTCAAGAATCAAAGCATTTCTTGATTAAGGCGGGTTTACCGGAATCGGCACCCCCTTTTCTAACTTTTGAATCCTCGGCTAAAGGAGGTGGGGGCAGATTAACTGAGAAATATAATGACGCTGAGCCTCTATATTCGAAATATATATATATTGGATTCACTGGTAGTGGTCACCCCATATGTATCAATGAGGAGAATGATGAGTTCATATATATTGACTATGACAAGGATAATGAAGAAGTAATTATAAATTCTTCAATAGCACAGTTTGCGGAATCCGTATTAGTCTATGTAGATTTTATTAAAAAAATAAAAGCTGAAAATGGTAGAAGAGCATTTATTGAAAGAAAAGCAACTAGAGATTTGCTGCAATGGATCACGAACAGACTTGAGGAGATAGATCCTGATTCCCTTACTCAAGGGAGTTTATGGGAAGAGGAGCTAAATAATTTTCAATACTAAGATTTCGGACTATCATAACGCTTTTCCGTTACATTGAACAGGTCGATTATGGTCAGAAACCCCCATGATTGACTTGTTTTTTGTTATTATCGTTTTAGCCCGCGTTGATCCTAAGGTGCCAAAAGGGTGATCGGGGAAACATAAAGAATCTTTGATGGACTTGGAGGCTTTAAATGTTAAATCTACAATCTTTGTCCGGCTTCAATTTTTATCCTGCAGTTGATGAGGATGAAATCAACAAGGTGGAGATAGAAATGAGTTTGAAATTCCCTAACGTATTTAGGGAACTTTTAAAATTGGCTAACGGCTTTGAAACAGAAGAAGGCGTCTTAATTTTTGGTACTGATATTATTGTTGAAAGAAATCAAACATACGAGGTCTCAGAGTACGCTAAAGGTTATTTAGCTGTAGGGAGTAACGGCGGAGGCAAGTTCTACTTGATGTCAGCAAATGAGGACTCCACTGAAATATTGCAAGTAGATGCAGGAGTTATGAATCCAGAATTTGCTTCCCTAGTCAGTAAGGATTTCATAAATTGGATAAATAATGGGGCAATAAACATTGATTTGTTAGAAGAAGGGGATATTTAATTTAAGCGCAACTAAGTGCGACAGATACAACAAAGCTCCAGCGATACCGCAAAACCGGGTACTGCAGCGATTTCCTGCGGTGAAGTATTCTTTTTTGCTGCCGGAAGACGGGCTGTTTGGAAAATCGGCGGATTTTTTTGTGAAACCATTAACGCATGAGAGGTTTTTCGTATTATACTGATTTAAAGCACGAAACTAAATTAGAGCAACTACATAGACCGAAATAGGGAGTGAATGAGACTTTGTCACTTTATGTCATGAAATTCGGAGGCAGCTCCGTCGGCGACATTGAACGAATGAAACGTGTCGCCAAACGCATCGCAGATAAGCAGGATGAGGGGCACCGCTGCGTTGTGGTTGTATCCGCTATGGGAGATACCACGGATGACTTGATTGATCAGGCCAAGGAGCTGAACGAGCAGCCGCCAGCGCGTGAAATGGATATGCTGATGACTACAGGAGAGCAAATCTCCGTCGCACTTCTCTCCATTGCCCTGCACGGGATTGGGCGTAACGCTGTGTCCTATACTGGCTGGCAGGCCGGGTTCCGGACGGATGAGACGCATGGCCGGGCACGGATTAATGAAATCCTCCCCCAACGTGTTCTGGATTCGCTGGAGCGCGGGCAGATTGTCATTGTTGCCGGTTTTCAAGGGATGACCGTGGATGGCGAGATCACGACTCTGGGCCGTGGCGGCTCGGATACTACAGCGGTAGCACTGGCCGCAGCGATCAATGCGGATGTCTGCGAAATCTATACCGACGTGGACGGCATTTATTCCACAGATCCGCGTATTGTGAAGACCGCGCGCAAGCTGAAGGAAATCTCTTATGATGAGATGCTGGAGCTGGCCAATCTCGGCGCGGCTGTGCTTCATCCGCGTGCCGTAGAATATGCCAAACGATATCAAGTGAAGCTGGTCGTCAGATCAAGCTTTAATCATAATGAAGGTACTGTTGTGAAGGAGGAAGCAAGCATGGAGCAGGGTGTAGTAGTTAGCGGAATTGCTTATGACAAGAATGTGGCACGGATCAGTATTCTGGGAGTACCCGATGAGCCGGGTGTGCTCGCTCAGGTATTCGGCAAGCTGGCCGAAGAAGGTGTGGACGTCGATATTATCGTGCAGAGCGGCGTACAGAACGATAAGGCAGACTTCTCCTTCACAGTGGCGCTGAGCGAGCTGGCTCATGCCAAGGAGGTTATCGAAGGGCTGCACAGCGTGCTGCCTTACCGTGAAGTGACCTCTGAGGATAACCTGGTCAAGGTATCCATTGTCGGAGCGGGCATGGTAAGCCATCCCGGCGTAGCCGCGCAAATGTTCGAGGTGATTTCCAAAGAGGGCGTGAGCATCAAGATGGTTAGCACCTCGGAAATCAAGGTATCCTGTGTGATTGATTCCGGAAACCTGCAGCAGATCATCCAGTCGCTTCACACCGCGTACAATCTGGATACGGAAGAGCAGGCTTTTGTCGGAGGTCCTAAGGACCGCCGCTAGGTACAATAAAAACAGTAAAGTCCCATTCTCCACGCATGTGTGGAAAATGGGACTTTTTCTTTTGGAAAGTGAACTCTAGCCCAGCCGCTTGAACCGCCCCAGAATCTCTACCGTTTCCAGCACGTTGACGAATGATTTCGGATCGGTTTCCAGAATTGTTTTTCTAAGCTCGGCCAGCTCGTAGCGGGTGGTTACCGTCATAAGCATGGTGTTGCCTTCATGGCTGTATCCGCCCTCGGCGTTGACAACGGTGACCCCGTGCGGCAGGCAGTTCAGACGGCTAAGCATCTTGTCCCGCTCCTTCGTCACGATGAAGCAGGTCAGCTTGATGTGGCGGATATGGATCATATCGACCACACGGCTTTTGACGAAGATACAGAGCATGGCGTACAGGGCGGAGTCCCAGCTTTTGAAGAAGCCCAGGCTCAGGATGACCAGGCCATCCAGTACGAACAGCACTGTCCCCATCGGAATATCCCGCTTGCGGGTAATGATGGAGCCCAGAATGTCAAATCCCCCGGAAGACCCTCCCGCGCGAAGCGAGAAGCCGACGCCCCCGGCGATGATGACGCCCCCGAAGATGCTTGCCAGAATCGGGTCCTTGGTCAGCTTGACCAAAGGAATGATGTTCAGAAACCAGGTGGTGGACACGACGGATAGCAGACTATAGAAGATGTATTTTTTCCCTACGGCAACAAAGCCCCAAATCAGGATCGGCAGGTTGATGCCGAAATAATACAGCGAAATGTACTTTGGATTTGTTAAGTAACCAATGACCGATGCTGTTCCCGCCACCCCGCCGCTGAGAAGCTGATGCGGAATGAGGAACAGGCGAAGCCCGCTCGCAAGCAGAAAAGCCGAGATAATAATGATGGCGACTTCCTTAACCTGCTTGGCTACCGTCCCTGAAACGAGCGGCACTACGAAATTACGAACCTGCATGACAAAAATCCCCTCTTCTTCCGATGTCTTTATCTACGTTTTGGATGCTGCTTGAAAATATCAGGTGCGCTTAGTTTGTCCAACAGACGGCCCTTATATTTTCCAGATCCACTTTCATAATAAGTGCAAAATTTATTTTATCATACCGATGATATTTTTTTATAGAGGGAATCACTATGATTTCTTTCACAACTTGGTATAATCGCCCATTTCTTCTTGTCTAAAGTGGTCCTGTCCTGCATATTCATGGATTACAGCCGATAGATTTGTGAAAAAGGAGTGAAGCGGATTGGACAAGTATGTGAGCTGGATGGCGGGGCTGCGGCTGCTCTCGGGCAGTGTGGAAATCATAGCGGCGCTGCTCATGCTGAAGCTGAACCAGGTGGATAAGGCGCTGGCGGTCAATTCCGGGCTGGCTCTGGTTGGACCTACTATTCTGATTCTGACTACAGCGGTAGGGCTGACGGGGATGACGCAGGAGCTGTCGTGGGGCAAGCTGGGCTGGATTGGCTGCGGGGTAGCTTTTCTCTTAATCGGAATTCTAAAAAAATGATAGATGATAGTCATAAAGATCACGTACAAGCATAAGTATGGAATAAAGCTTTTTAAGATGAGGACAACTTGGGGGGACTCTGTATGGCAAATGACTGGCTGCTGTTGTTTCCCGAAAAAGTAAGAGCACTGCTGAGCGGCCTCCCGGCTTCGCTGCTGGACAAGGTGGAGGAAATCCGCGTCCGCGAAGGGCGCCCCCTGGAGATTAATTATTCCGGCGGAAAATACCATTTTCTCAGCACGGACAAAGGCCTGACTCTAAGACCCGAAGAAGCGTACAAGCCGGACCGGGAGGATACACACCGGCTCCTTGACCTGATCAGCAATCATTCGCTCTATACGATGGAAGAAGAGCTGCGCAAAGGGTTCATCACGATCCCCGGCGGACACCGGATCGGCCTCTCCGGCCGAACCGTGCTCAGCGGCGGAGGCGTGGAGCATCTGCGTGACATCACCGGCTTCAATGTCCGGATTGCCCGCGAAATGCCCGGTATTGCCGACGGTGTGCTGCCCTACCTGTTCGACAGGGGGCGGCAGCGGATGCTGCATACGCTGGTCCTCTCGCCGCCGCAGCACGGCAAAACGACGCTGCTGCGCGATCTCGCCCGGCAGATCTCGGCAGGAGGAAGCGGGCGCGAGGGCGTCCGGCCGGGACTTAAGGTCGGCATCGTCGATGAGCGCTCGGAAATTGCGGGCAGCCGCCGCGGAATACCCGCCTTTGATGTCGGCCCGCGGACGGACATTCTCGACGGCTGTCCCAAAGCCGAAGGCATGATGATGATGATCCGCTCGCTCTCACCCGATGTGCTCATCGCGGATGAAATCGGCCGCCCTGAGGATGCCGAAGCTGTGACCGAAGCGCTGCATGCCGGTATCTCGGTTGTCGCTTCGGCCCACGGCAAGGAAGTGTCCGAGCTGGCCCGGCGCCCCGCCCTGGGGGGACTGCTGGAGCACCGGATGTTCGAGCGTTATGTCATTCTCCACCGCACGGAGAAGGGGCTGTCCTTCCGCATTCTGGACGGGCAGAAGCGCGGGCTGCTGCTGGTCTCGCCCGAGGAACGGCTGGGCGGTGACCGCCATGCTTAAGCTGTTCGGAGCCGTGTTAATTGTGCTGGCCGCCACGCTGGCAGGGTTCAAAAGGGCTGCGCAATACGCAGACAGGCCCAGGCACATCAGAGGCCTGATCGCTGCCCTGCAGCGGCTGGAGACCGAAATCCAGTACGGCTTCACCCCGCTGCCGGAGGCACTCCGCCGGATCGGGCAGCAGTCGAAGGAGCCGCTGCAGGCCTTTTTCCTCACAGCGGCCGCTGAGATGAGTCCGCCGCTGGACCGCAGCGCCGAAGAAGCGATTCGCAAGGCGATGGATGCCCATTGGAAGGCGGCCTCCCTGAAAGGAACGGAGAAGGAAATTCTCCGGCAGCTTAGCTGTACGCTGGGCACCAGCGACAGGTCGAATCAGAGCACTCATATTAAGCTGGCTTTGCAGCAGTTGAAGCAGGAGGAGACAGTAGCCAGAGAAGATCAGGGCAAATATGAAAAAATGAGCAAAAGCCTGGGTCTGCTGCTTGGAGCATTGATCGTCATATTGATCTTTTAGCGAGGTGCCAGGAATGAATATTGAAGTCAACGCGATCTTTCAGATTGCCGGCATCGGCATCATCATTGCCATGATTCACACGGTGCTTAAGCAGATGGGAAAAGAGGAAATCGCCCACTGGGTAACGATTGTCGGCTTTATCATCGTGCTTTTTATGGTCATCCGCATGCTGGACGGCCTGCTGCATGAAATCAAATCCATTTTTCTTTTTCAATAGGCCAAGGCTATGGAAATTATTCAAGTGGTGGGAATTGGGCTCTTGTCGACCGTCCTGATCCTTGTGCTGAAGGAACAAAAGCCGATGTTCGCCTTCCTGCTGACCACCGCCGCCGGCATTCTGATCTTCCTCTTCCTGATCGGCAAAATCGGAACGGTTCTGGGGACGCTGGAGCGGGTGGCGGAGTCTTCCGGGATGGAAATGATTTATATCAAAACCGTGTTCAAAATCATCGGGATTTCCTATATCGCAGAGTTCGGGGCGCAGATTGTGCGCGATGCCGGGCAGGAGTCAATTGCCTCCAAGATTGAGCTGGCAGGCAAAGTGCTGATCATGGTGCTGGCCGTACCGATCATCAGCATTATTATCGAAACGGTGATGAAGCTTCTGCCCGCTTGACCCGTGAGACATAAGAAGATAATCAAATTCGGAGGCGGGAGGAAAAGGTATGCAGGCGCGTTTGGTTTTTCGGCCTCCAAAACTTAAAACGATCCTGCTGCTTCTGCCTTTTCTGCTGCTGCTGTGGTGCTCAGGAACTGCGTTTGCTGCCGGAGCAGCCCCGTCTCCGACTCCGCAGCCTTCAAGCCAGGGAGGCACCTCTCCGGTTGACCAGTGGGTAAAAGGCCAGGTGCAGAACCTGCCTACAGGTGAGGTGGAGTCGTACTGGGATCAACTGATGAAGGACTACGGGGGATTTTTTCCGGATGGCAAAACGCCTTCGCTCATGGATATGCTGCTGCCGGGCGAAGACGGCCTGAGCTTCAAAAGTATCCTGTCCGGGCTCACCTCCTTCATGTGGCATGAGGTGCTCTACAACGGCAAGCTGCTGGTCACGATTGTAATGATCAGTGTGCTCAGTATGATTCTGGAGACGCTGCAGACCGCTTTTGAACGTAAATCCGTCAGCAAAATCGCCTACATGCTCTGCTACATGGTGGTGCTGGTCATTGCCGTCAACAGCTTCAATATCGCTATCGGCTATGCCAAGGATGCCATCGACCGGATGATCGACTTTATGATGGCGATGATTCCGCTGCTGTTCGCCTTGCTGGCTTCCATGGGAAATATCGTCACAGTATCCGTCACCCATCCGCTGATTGTCTTCATGATCCACACCGTAGGCTCGCTCATTCATACCATAGTTTTTCCGTTGCTGTTCTTCTCGGCGGTGCTGCATCTGGTGAGTGCGATGTCGGACAAATACAAGCTGACCCAGCTCGCCAATCTGCTGCGCAATGTCGGAGCCGGACTGCTGGGGGTGCTGCTGACCGTGTTCCTCGGCGTGATCTCCGTTAGAGGGATTACCAGCTCGGTGACGGACGGAGTAACCATCCGCGCCGCCAAATATATATCAGGAAATTTCGTGCCGGTCATCGGCAAAATGTTCGCGGACGCTACCGATACCGTCATTTCGGCGTCGCTCCTGGTGAAGAATGCCATCGGGCTGTCCGGCGTCATTATCATTTTGTTCCTGTGCGCTTTTCCGGCCATTAAAATACTGGTGCTCGCCTTGATCTACAACGTGGCGGCCGCCGTGATGCAGCCCTTGGGAGAGACGCCGATTGTGTCCTGCCTTCAGACCATCGGCAAAAGCATGATCTACGTCTTTGCGGCGCTGGCCGCCGTATCGCTGATGTTCTTTCTGGCCGTCACGATAATGCTGACTGCGGGCAATGTCACCGTCATGATGAGGTGAGGAGGATTTTCAAAGCTGAGTCGAGGGCGTATCGCTCAAAACACTTGAAGGAGGTATACGATGACCTGGTTGGGCGGATGGCTGCGGGAGCTTATTCTGGTGGTGCTGATGGCCGCTTTCGTGGAAATGCTGCTGCCGAGCAAATCCATGGAGCGTTACGCCAGGCTGGTGCTCAGCCTGCTGGTGCTGCTGACCATACTGAGCCCAATCGTGTCCATGCTGAAGGGGGACGCCACAGGCGAGCTGAGTCTGGCCATGAAGCAGCAGGAGAAGGATGGCGGATTGCTGTCAGGAGCGGGAAAAGATGCTGGCTCCCTGGAGAAAATTCTGGCGGACGGCAGGCTGCTGGCAGCGGGTGCGCAAGAGCAAAGCCTGAAGCTTGCTGCCGAAGAGGTGGCAGGACAGATGCGGGATCAGATCGCTTCCAGCACCGGCGTGCAGGGAGCCAAGGTTACGGTGACGCTGGGCATGGGGAAATCCCAAAACGGCCTCAGCGGAGAAATGGTTCCCGTGATTGCCTCGGTGACAGTTGCCCTGCCGGCAGCGGTTCCGGCTGCCGGAGCAGGCAGCGGCAACGGGGGAGCTTCGGGCACTGCTACCGGATCAGCGGCTTCAGAGCCGATTGTAATTGCGCCAGTGGCACCGGTACAGGTTAACGTTGGCGCTGACAAGGAAGCGGATGATGCATCCCGGGAAGCTTCCGCAGGTTCGCCGGATAACGGCAGCAGCACTGCGGGGGCCGGTACGGACACAGGCCAAACCGAGTCGATCATCAAGCTGCTGGAGCAGAATTGGAATCTGGACCGGGGAGTGATTGAGGTGAAGAGCAGCCGAACCGGTGCAGCGAAATTATAAGAATTACCTACAGCGTTACCGCAGGAGGGATAAGAGATGGGCAAATGGCTGAAAAAATTGGAGCAATGGGCAGGAGGCGGCGCTTCCGGCAGTTCGAAGCGGAGTAATACATTCCGTTGGCTAATCATTCTCGGGCTGCTCGGTGTAGCGATCATGCTGTTCAACTCCTTCGTGAATGTGAAGAAGCTGGACAGCGAGAATACGGGGCGTGAGCCGCCGCCGGTTGAAAGCTCGCAGTCGGCCCTGCAGCAGGGCGGCGGCACAGCCTCAGATTCCTTTGACAGCATAGAACAGGCGATGGAGGACCGCACAAAGGAAATCCTCGAGAAAATCGTCGGTGTCGGCACAGTGGACATCATGGTCACAGTGGATTCCACAGAGGAGGTCGTTGTGCAGCGGAACATGAACGACTCGCAGCAGCAGAGCGAAGAGACCGATGCCAGCGGCGGCAAGCGGCATACCACCCAGTATACAAGGGATGGTGAAATCGTCACTTACAGCCAGTCAGGCAACGAAACCCCGATCGTTACCAAACGGATCAAACCCCAGGTGCGCGGCGTGCTGGTTGTCGCCAAGGGGGCGGAGAACAAAGTCGTCCGTGGACTCATAGAACAGGCAATCGAAAAAGGCCTGAACGTGCCGGGCTACCGCATTTCCGTAGTTCCGCGCAAGCAGGAGTAGCAAGCCCGCATAAACAGGCAGCAGATAAGCAGGTGCAGTTCGAAACACAAGCGTATGCTTCCGAAGCTAGTTTTGCGAAGTAGGTTCACAGAAGCAGATGCTAACAAAACTTAAGCATATGCTTCCGAAGCCAGTTTTGCGAAGCGGATTCACGAAGTGTATGCTAACAAAACTTTAGGAGGAATAAAAAATGAAGGGCAAAAGACAAACAATTTGGTTGGTTTCTATGCTCAGCTTGATGGTGGTGCTCTCCGCCTACTACTTATTCACGGAAGACACAGGAGCCTCCATTCCAAAAGAAACAGCGGGCAGCGTTCAAGTTGACACGTTGAAGGGCGAGGATGGGGCGCAGTCCCCCGCTCTTGACAGCGGATTGGTTGTTAACGAAGTGACTACACAAGGGGTCAGTGATGATGCAGGCAGTACCGGGGCCGGTACAGATGACAGTAAGCAGACGGCTTCCGCTGATGACAAGGCTGCTGCGGCTGATAAAGACAGCTCCACTGCAGATGCCGGAAAAACCGCTGCTAATACCGTTACAGAGGATGCAGGCAAAACGGCGGATGCCGCTAACACATCCAAAGATGATAAAAAAACCGCCGAAGATAGCTCAAAAGAAGCTAAAGATACCGCCGCAGCCAATACTGAGAAGACCCAAGCAAAGGACGATGCTGCAATTTTGGACGAAGTGGCCTCCCAAAGCGTTTCGGCCAGCAGCATGTTCAACAACTATCTCTATGAACGCGAGCAAAAGAATCAGAAGGACTACAATGATTTGCTTGCCGTGATTAACGACATGGATAAGACCCCGGCTGAAAATGCGGTTGCCAAGGAACAGCTCAGCAAGCTGGAGGAAAAAGAATCCAAAATCACTGGGATCGAAGAGAAGCTGCAGCAAAAATACGGTGAAGCGATTGTTAAGGAGGAATCAGGCAATACGTATACCGTTGTGGTCCAAAGCAATAAGCTTGATGTGAAGCAGGCGGTCGGAATCGTTGATCTTGTAATGAAGGAGCTTAGCATCACTCAGGATAAGATCAGGGTCCAATATGTATCCGAGAAATAATAATGCGATGTACTGCTGGAGAAAATAGAAGAATTTGCCGAAAGGGCTCGGGTTATCCCGGGCTCTTTCCATTTCTAGCGTTTGTGATATAATACATAAAGTTATCTGGGAATGTAAGAAGAATAAGTGTTGTAAGAAGCGGATATCTGAAAGCGATTCAAGTGAAATCGCAAGCTTCGAGAGAAAGCTGAAGGAGTGAACTATTAAATGTTCAAGTTAAGCGAGATTAAGGAATTGATTAAATTACTGGACCAGACCTCCTCCGTACACGAACTGGAGATCGAAAGCGAAGGAATGAAGCTGGCTATCCGCAAACCGGATCGCCCTGAAGCTGATGGAACGGCAATTCAGGCGATTCCTTATGCCCAGCCCTTTACGCCAGCCCCGCAGCCGCAAAGTCCGTTGCATGCAGCACCTCCGGTTGTCACCGAGATTCCGGCAGTACAGCAAGCCCCGGCTTCTTCCGCTGAAGGCGCATTACATAAAATCGTCTCTCCAATGGTGGGGACCTTCTACAGTGCGGCTTCCCCGGAAGCTTCGAACTTCGTGAGCGTAGGCGACCGGGTCAGCGAGAAATCAACGGTCTGCATTATTGAAGCTATGAAGCTGATGAATGAGCTGGAAGCAGAAGTAAGAGGCGAAATCGTGTCTGTACTTGCGGAGAACGGCCAGCTTGTGGAATACGGCCAGCCGCTGTTCCTGGTGAGACCGGAATAACTGCCGAGAGAATCAAGAGGAGCTTGCAAGCTTCGTTAAACTTTGGGAGGAAACGAATGAACATTCAAAAAGTGTTGATTGCCAATCGCGGAGAAATCGCGGTCCGCATTATCCGGGCCTGCCGTGAACTGGGCATTTCCACCGTCGCTGTCTATTCGGAGCCTGACCGGGATTCGCTGCATGTCCGGCTGGCAGATGAAGCGTACTGTATCGGTCCGATGCCGTCCAAGGACAGCTATCTGAACTTTACCAATATTATGAGCGTGGCCACGCTGACGGAATGCGATGCCGTTCATCCGGGTTACGGATTTTTGGCCGAAAATGCGGATTTCGCAGAGATTTGTGAATCCTGCAACATTACCTTTATCGGTCCTTCGCCAGATGCTATTACCCGTATGGGGGACAAGGCGGTCGCCAAGGAAACCATGAAGCTGGCCGGAGTCCCTATTATTCCGGGCTCTGACGGTCTTGTAGGCGATGTTGAAGAGGCCGTAATGCTGGGCCGGGATATCGGCTATCCAATCATCGTAAAGGCAACCGCAGGCGGCGGAGGCAAGGGTATCCGCATTGCCGAGGATGAGGAATCGCTGGTGAAGCAGATTACCGCTGCCCAGCAGGAAGCCCAGAAGGCCTTCGGCAATGCCGGAGTGTACCTGGAGAAATTCCTCACAGGCATGAAGCATGTGGAGATTCAGATTATTGCCGATAAACATGGCAATGTCGTTCATCTGGGAGAGCGCGACTGCTCCGTGCAGCGCCGCCGCCAGAAGCTCATTGAAGAAGCTCCATGCTCCGTTCTGACTCCGGAAATCCGCGAAGCCATGGGCCAGGCGGCTGTGCGCGCCGCACAGGCCGTAAATTACTCGGGCGCGGGCACGCTGGAGTTCCTGCTTGGACCGGACGGGCAGTTCTATTTCATGGAAATGAACACCCGGATTCAAGTGGAGCATCCGGTGACCGAGATGGTCACGGGCGTTGACCTGATCAAAGAAATGATTTCCGTGGCGGAAGGCAATCCTTTGTCATTTACCCAGGAAGATATCGTTATCAATGGCTGGTCCATTGAATGCCGCATCAATGCGGAAGATCCGGAGAAGAATTTCATGCCGTCACCAGGCAAGATCAATTTTTACCTGCCGCCTGGGGGCTTAGGTGTACGGGTGGACAGCGCTGCATATCCTGGATATACGATCTCTCCTTTTTATGACTCGATGATCGCCAAGCTGATTGTCTGGGCTCCGACCCGCGAGGAAGCTGTCGCGAAGATGAAGCGGGCACTTTCGGAATTTGCTGTGGATGGCATACACACCACAATCTCATTCCACCAGAAATTGCTTGAGCATCCGGTGTTTCTGTCAGGGAATTTTGATATTAAATTCCTGGAGGAATATGAAATTTAGGACGGCTTAGGATTGTTTGTCATAAAGTTCGTCAAATGATATAGTATGTTTAATAAGAGACGTGCTTTGCGCTTGAAATATTGAACAACTTTTTCTTCGAAAGGTGTGAAGTCCATAATGAGTACATTGCCGACAGAATTTGAACGTACGGAAATTGGCGAGATCCAGATTGCTCCTGAGGTAATCGAGGTTATCGCAGGTTTGGCAACCGTAGAGGTTAAAGGCGTGGCAGGCATGAGCGGCGGTTTTGCCGGAGGCATCGTAGAGCTTCTCGGCCGCAAGAACATGTCCAAGGGCGTAAAGGTTGAGGTTGGACAGCGTGAGGCTGCCGTGGATGTGTCCGTTATCATTGAGTACGGCAACCGTCTGCCGGAAGTAGCTGGAGAAATTCAGCGCAATGTGAAGCGCTCCATCGAGACCATGACAGGTCTGACCGTTGTTGAAGTGAATGTGCATATCCATGACGTGCAGTTCAAGACCAGCAACGCTTCTGACAAGAACGAAGAAACGGAAGCGGTTCTCCGCGTGAAATAAGACCAGCGTCTTCCATAAACCCCCGACAGCACCGTCGAGGGTTTACTCTAATTTAAGGAGGTTATGAGACTCGTGGCAAAAATTTTGGACAGGCTTCTGCTGTTCCTCTACAGCTTAAGCATCGGAATATTATCTGTAATTGCCATCCTCCTCTTAAGCGGTGCCATTCCTGACTCCCTTGAGATACAGGATGGGCCTGCCGCCTATATTACCGCCATCGCCATTGCAGTCATTCTGTTCCTGCTCAGCCTCCGTTTCTTCTACATTTCCTTGCGCCGTGACCGTGCTTCCCTGCCTTCGGTTGACCAGCGTACAGAATACGGGGATATTCAAATCTCCATGGAAACGATTGAGAATCTGAGCCTGAAGGCAGCCGGCAAAGTCAAAGGAATCAGAGATCTGAAGTCGCGCATCCGCGTCTCCCAGGCCGGTCTTGAGATCATGATCCGCGCGGTGGTGGACGGAGAGAACTCTCTGCCGCTGCTGACTACAGAGGTACAGCGTCAGGTGCATGATTTTGTGCAGGAAACGACCGGGATTCCAGTGGCTGATGTCTCGGTGTACATTGCTAACCTCACGCAGTCTCCAAGCTTCAAAAGTCGAGTGGAATAGAGGTGAGTTTCCCTTATGTTTTGGAAAGCACTATGGGAAAGTCACGGGGGTAGGATTGCCGGGGTCACCTTCGGCGTCGTTCTCGGATTGATTTATTTGATTAGCGGTTTTTGGGATATGCTGTTCTTTGCACTGGTAGTGTTCATCGGATATACGCTTGGCAAAAGAAAGGATACCGCGCAGCCTCCTCTGTTTCAGTGGCAGGAGCTGGTGGAGCGGCTGTCCGGACGCTGGCGTCCCTTCAAGTGAACCGCGATAGCTTTTTCTCCCGGAGCCTGGAACCCGTTCGTCTGAGTTGCCTGATCTTCCGGAAGAAGGGCTGCGCGGTTTTTTTAGTTAGGATTTGCTAGGAAAATGGTGTTCTGTGAATGCCGCTTACTGAGGGAGAAGGGTTTTTCTGGGAGTTTTTGAAGACGAGATAGTACCTCTGAGTTGTAGTTGCAGTTTGTGCAATTAAAACTCCGTAATTATGCCTCATTTCTGTTTTAGCTGTATTTCGTACAATTAAATTCGGCCATTAGCGTAAGAAATGGATTTTTTCTGATTTTTAATTGTACGAAATGCAATTAGGGATAGAATCTGCTCCATTAAGCCGAAAATAGTTGCAGGAAATACAATTATAGATGCTGAGCATACGAATTAGGCAGCCTGAACGTGTGAAATTGATTTTTATAAATATAAGTTTGCGAAAGAAGATTGTAGGAGGATCAGATGAAGAGACGTTTAGCGAGAGAAATTATTATCCAAAGCCTGTATCAGATGGAAATGAATGATGTGGAAAGTGCGGATGCGGTAGAAATGCTGATTGCGGAAGCTTCGGAGGAGAATGAGACCGAGCGTGTCATTACAGATGAAATCGAACTAAAGGCTTATGTGGTGGAGCATGTGAATGGCGTGTGGGAGCATAAGATGGCCATTGACGACATGCTGGAGCATTACCTGAAGGGCTGGCAGATGAGCCGTCTCTCACGGGTGGACCGCCAGATTTTGCGTTTGGCTACTTTTGAAATGGTTTTTGCAAGTGATGTTCCGGCTAAGGTTGCCGTCAATGAGGCGATTGATTTGGCCAAACATTTCGGCACCGAGGATTCCGGAAAATTCGTGAACGGCGTGCTGGGCAAGATGATTCAGGAGCTTGATACACTGAAGACAGAACTGTAGGTTTTGATCGTTCGCCTGCTCACAGGGCGGACTTACGATAGAATATTATAAGCAATATAAGTTGAACTAAAGAAAATATGAAAGGGCAGAAGTGACGGAGGGGAAGTTTGGAACTGGAGGAGCGGTAGCGACCGCCTGAGAGCTTTCCGTAGGAAAGCTGGCATCGTAAGCATAGGCTGTATGCGGATTTCCACCGCGAAGAGCGGTACAAATCCGCAGACAACAGCGGCCGGAAGTCCAAACATTCCCCGCAGTTACGACCAGACCCCAATATGAAAGCTATAGTTCAGCTTGTATAGGCGAAATCTCAAAAGCAGATCAAAGGGGAGAAAATTACATGACAGCAGCAATCATCAGCGGTAAACAGGTATCTGAAGAAATTCGTATTGACATTGCCCGGGAAGTTGCCTTCCTTGCTCAGCGGGGCGTAAAGCCCGGTCTTGCTGTCGTGCTGGTCGGTGAAGATCCGGCTTCTCAGGTCTATGTTCGTAATAAAGAGAAATCGAGCACAGGGCTGGGCTTCCATTCCGAAGTGCACAGACTGGATGCTTCCACTAGCCAGGAAGAGCTGCTGGCACTCGTCGAAGAGTTGAACAGCCGTGATGAAATTGACGGAATCCTGGTTCAGCTTCCGCTTCCTAAGCATATTGACGAGAAGGCAGTAATTAATGCTATCGCGGTAGAAAAGGATGTTGACGGCTTCCATCCGATCAACGTGGGCAATCTGGTCATCGGGGACGACAGCCTGCTTCCTTGCACCCCTGCCGGCGTGATTGAGCTGATTAAGCGGACCGGCACCGGAATGTCCGGCAAGCATGCGGTCGTTATCGGCCGCAGCAACATCGTTGGCAAACCGGTCTCCCTGCTGCTGCAGCGCGAGAATGCTACGGTAACGATGTGCCACTCGCGTACCGCGAACATCGCCGAGCTTAGCCGCCAAGCGGATATTTTGGTCGTGGCTATCGGCCGCGCGAACTTCATCGACGGTTCTTTTGTGAAGCCTGGAGCGATTGTCATTGATGTCGGGATGAACCGTCTGGACAATGGCAAGCTGGCCGGAGATGTCGATTATGAGAGCGCCAAGGAAGTTGCGGGATACATTACACCTGTGCCGGGCGGAGTTGGACCGATGACGATTACGATGCTAATGAACAACACGCTGATTGCAGCGAAACGCCGCCGCGGCCTGGATAAGGAATAGGTCCGGGTTTATGGCGGCAGAGCGGCAGGTCTATTCAATAAAAGAGCTTAACCGTTATATCCGCATGAAGCTGGATTCGGATGTGGTTCTCTCCGATGTGTGGGTTCGCGGAGAAATCTCCAATTTCACGCACCACGGCAGCGGGCATATGTATTTCACGCTTAAGGATGAGAGCAGCCGGATCAAGTCCATTATGTTCGCATCCCATAACCAGCGGCTGCCGTTTGTGCCAAAGGAAGGCGCCAAGGTCATTGCCCGAGGCAATGTGACTGTATATGAGCGGGACGGGCAGTACCAGTTTTATGCAACGCATATGCAGCCCGACGGAATCGGCAGCCTGTACCTGGCCTATGAGCAGCTTAAGAACAAGCTGGAGCTGGAAGGACTGTTCGCAGCGGCGCGCAAGCGGCCGCTGCCGCGGTTTCCGCGCTGTATCGGGGTAGTAACCTCCCCAACGGGCGCGGCTGTGCGGGATATCATCATCACCCTGCAGCGGCGGTTTCCGCAGGTGGCAATTGTGCTTTACCCAGTACTGGTGCAAGGCAAAGGTGCGGGGCCTTCCATTGTGAAGGCTATTCAGAACCTGAACGCCATGGGCGAGGCCGATGTGCTCATCGTCGGCCGCGGCGGCGGCTCCCTGGAGGAGCTGTGGGCCTTCAACGAGGAGGCCGTGGCCCGGGCGATTGCGGCCTCCGGCATTCCGGTCATCTCGGCCGTCGGCCATGAGACCGACTTCACAATCGCCGACTTCGCCGCCGATCTTCGGGCTGCGACCCCTACGGCGGCGGCCGAGCTGGCTGTGCCGCACGCCGCCGAGCTGGCGGCGCAGCTTCGCACAGCGCAGCAGCGCCTGCGGCAAGGGCTGCTGCGCCGCTCGCAGCGCGGCGGCGAGCGCCTGGCCTCGCTGCAGCGCTCGCTGGCGCTGGTCGGCCCGCGCCGCCAGCTGGCCCAGCACGCGCAGCGGCTGGACATGCTGCGCGCGGCCTTGCGCCGCGCAGCAGAGACCCGGCACGGCCGCGCGCGGGAGCGCCAGGCCGTGCTGCATCACAGCCTGCAGCGGTTCCACCCGCTGGGCAGTGTCAATGCGGCCCGGCAGCGCACGGAGAGCATCACCCGCGAGCTTGCGGGTGCGATGCAGGCGCGCCTGCAGGAGAAGCGCTCGCGCTTCGCCGCCGAGCTGCGCCAGCTTGATGCGCTCAGCCCGCTTAAGGTGATGTCGCGGGGCTACAGCCTCGTCTACGACGAGAAGGAAGAGCATTTAATCAAATCGCTGAAGGAAGTAGAGCTTGGCGATGTGGTCAACATAAAGCTGAACGACGGACAGCTAAGCTGTCAGGTATGGGGAATGAAGGAGGATGGCATAACGAATGGCGAATGAAGCTGAACTGGATTTTGAGGGCGCGATGGAACGGCTGGAAGAAATCGTGCGTGAGCTTGAGCATGGCGACGTTCCCCTGGAGAAGGCAATTGATTTGTTCCAGCAGGGCATGAAGCTGTCGCAGCTTTGCGGGAGCAAGCTGGAGCAGGTGGAGCGGAAGATCGAAATGATCACCGAGATGGACGGGGAGCTGCGCAAGAAACCGTTCGGTGCCCGGCTGGAAGGTGACAGCGATGAGCCGCTTTGAGCAGATGCCGGGAGCGGAGAGTGCTGAAAAGCGTCAGCCGCTCGGGGAATATATCTCCGAGATCAGCGCGCTGGTCATGAATGAGCTGGATAGCACCTTCCCTTTGCAGTGGCAGGTTCCAGGCAAGCTGAAGGATGCGATGAATTACTCCCTGCAGGCAGGCGGCAAACGCCTGCGCCCGCTGCTTGTCATTGCCGCCTGCGAAGCGCTCGGAGGCCGCCGCGAGGCGGCGTTGCCGGTAGCTGCGGCAATTGAAATGGTACATACCTACTCGCTGATCCATGATGATCTGCCGGCTATGGATAATGACGATTACCGGCGCGGGAAGCTGACCAACCATAAAGTATTCGGAGAGGCCACCGCTATTCTGGCTGGGGATGCGCTGCTTACCCATGCTTTTTATAGCGTGGTCCAAGCTTCCCGGAGACATGGCGCTTCTGCAGACAGTGTGCTTTCCATCGTTGAGGACCTGGCTGAAATGTCCGGGCCGCGCGGCATGGTCGGAGGCCAGATCGCCGATATGGAAGGCGAGCAGGGGCTTACCGATCTGCAGCAGCTGCAGTATATCCACCGTCACAAGACGGGGGATCTGATCATTTTCTCCCTGATGGCCGGCGGGCGGATCGCAGGTGCGGACAGCAGACAGCTCGAGGCACTGCGTGACTTTGGGACCCACATTGGACTGGCCTTTCAGATTCAGGATGATATTCTTGATCTCGTTGGCGACGAAGGTAAGCTCGGCAAAAAAACAGGCAGCGACATCAAGCAGCACAAGGTCACTTACCCTTATTTCATCGGGCTGGAAGCCTCCCGCGAAGAGGTGAAGCGGCTGACGGAAGCCGCACGAAATGCAGTGCTGGAAGGCGGTTTTCATGACAATACGCGTCTGCTGGATATTGCGGAATACCTTATGGCGCGCGATCATTAATATCAAATTTTGGAGCGGCTGTGTTTCGACGGCCGTTTCATTTGTGTTATAATGGGTTTTATATAATTTACAACATCTAGGAAAGCGGGGAATACTCGTGCTGCTTCCACAAATAAATGATCCGCAGCAACTTAAATCTTTGTCAGTCGAGGAGCTGGCTACCCTTGCGGAGGAGATCCGCCGGTTTCTGATCGAGAAGCTTACGGTAACTGGCGGACACCTCGGATCGAATCTCGGGGTAGTGGAGCTCACGCTGGCCCTGCATTACTGTTATAACAGCCCTCGGGACAAAATGATCTATGACGTTGGCCATCAGGCTTATGTGCATAAGATTCTGACCGGACGCCAGGACCGTTTTGACACGCTGCGCAAAAAGGACGGATTATGCGGCTTCGTGAAACGCTCAGAGAGCGAGCATGATGTATGGGAAGCCGGACACAGCAGCACCTCCCTGTCCGCAGCAATAGGGATGGCGATGGCCCGTGACCTGAAGGGCGAGGACAACAAGGTGATCGCTGTGATCGGGGACGGGGCGCTGACCGGAGGGATGGCGTTTGAAGCGCTGAACCATATCGGCCATGAACAGCGCAAGCTGATGGTTATTCTGAATGACAACGAGATGTCCATTGCTCCGAACGTAGGGGCGATGCACAATTATTTGAGCAAAATCCGTTCGGACCGCCATTATCTGCGGGCCAAGGATGAAGTAGAAGGCTTGCTCAAGAAAATTCCCGCCATCGGCGGAAGGCTTGCCAAGACCGCTCAGAGTGTGAAGGACAGTCTTAAATATATGATGGTTCCAGGCGTACTGTTCGAGGAGCTTGGCTTTACATATCTTGGACCGGTTGACGGCCATGACGTGGAGAAGCTGATTGATGCCTTCCATCAGGCGGATAATGTATCCGGGCCTGTCCTGGTGCATGTTCTGACCACGAAAGGCAAAGGCTACAAACCTGCTGAAACCGATTTCTATAAATCGCATGCGATCTCCCCTTACAAGATTGAATCCGGCCAGTCCCTGAAGGCGGTAGGCACTCCGATGTACACCGAAGTGTTCGGTGAGACGCTGATTGAGCTGGGACGCGAAGACAAGAGGCTCATTGCTGTGACTCCGGCGATGCCGGGCGGCTCCGGTCTGTTCCCGTTCGCCAAGGAGTTTCCGGACCGGATGATTGATGTCGGCATTGCCGAGCAGCATGCGGCTACGCTCTGTGCGGCGCTGGCGATGGAAGGGCTGAAGCCGGTATACGCCGTCTACTCGACCTTTATGCAGCGGGCTTACGATCAGATTGTGCATGATATCTGCCGTCATAACGCTAATGTTATGTTCGCCATTGACCGTGCGGGCTTTGTGGGTGCCGACGGCGAGACGCACCAGGGCGTATACGATATCGCCTTTATGCGCCACATCCCCAACATGGTAATGATGATGCCGAAGGATGAAAATGAGCTGCGTCATATGATGAAGACGGCGCTGGAGTATAACGACGGGCCGATTGCCTACCGTTATCCGCGCATTAACGGAACAGGGGTCGCGCTGGATGCCGAGCTGAAGGTTCTGCCGATTGGCTCCTGGGAGCGCCTGCGACCGGGCGATGATTATGCTGTGCTGGCCTGCGGCCCGATGGTTCAGGTGGCCGAGGAAGCAGCGGAGCAGCTTAAGCGTGAGGGCATTCAGGTGGGCGTTGTCAATGCACGGTTCCTGAAGCCGCTTGACAGCTCCATGCTGCTGGATCTGGCCCAAGCCGGAACCGGAATGATTGTGCTGGAAGAAGCCAGCCAGGCGGGAAGCCTGGGCAGCGCAGTGCTTGAATTTTATGCGGAGCATGAAATTTATGATGCGCGGGTTCATTTGATGGGCGTACCGGATGTTTTTGTCGAACATGGCTCCGTCAAGGAACAGCGCCAGGAGACCGGACTTACCGTTGAAGCCGTGATGGGCCGGATTAAGGCTATGAAGGCATTAAGCGCGTATTCCTACAAGACAACTTCAACCTCCTGAACAGGAACGTCGAAGCGGTAACATGAAGAACAATCAGGAGATGACCATGGAACACCCAAAAGAACGGATAGATGTATTGTTAGTGGAACAAGGCTTTTACGAGAGCCGTGAGAAGGCCAAGGCTGCAATTATGGCTGGTCTTGTGCTTGCGGATGAAGAGCGGATTGAGAAGGCCGGCATGAAGGTGCCGCGCAGCGCTACCTTGAGGGTTAAAGGTGCAGTGCACCCTTATGTCAGCCGGGGCGGACTGAAGCTGGAGAAGGCGCTGCGGCAGTTTGGCATTGATCTGAACGGGCGTACCATGCTGGATATCGGCTCTTCTACAGGCGGCTTCACCGATTGTGCCCTCCAGAATGGAGTGAGCCATGTATACGCTATTGATGTCGGCTATAACCAACTGGACTGGAGCTTGCGCAATGATGAGCGGGTAACTGTGATGGAGCAGACGAATTTCCGTTACATGACACCTCCTGATCTGCAGGGGCCGGTTCCCGACTTTGCCAGTATAGATGTCTCATTCATATCTCTGAAGATTATTCTACCGCCGCTTAAGGCGCTGCTTAATCGTCCGGCAGATATTGCTGCGCTGATCAAGCCGCAATTCGAGGCTGGACGGGAAAAGGTAGGCAAATCCGGCGTAGTCCGTGAACCGGCTGTCCACAAGGAAGTGCTGATGAATGTGCTGGGCATGGCCGCAGAGCTGGGCTACCGTCTGGAAGGCTTAACCTTTTCTCCGATCACCGGCGGGGAAGGGAATATAGAGTTTTTGGCACACTGGAAGCTGCTTCCCGATACTGTGGAGACTGCAGCAGGGGAGCATGATGCAGCCGGGGGCCGTAAGCCGGAGGATTTCGCAGCGCTCGCCGATACAGTGATTGGGGAAGCCACGAACACCTTCAAAGTCAGTAACTCTGGAAACTCATCGAAGAAACGATGAGTTTCTTTTGCTTAATCTTGGCTATATAAGGTGAACTGAAAAAAACATAAAAAAGGTAGGAGTGCGGAGGGGAAGTTTGGATACTTACGGAGCGATAGCTACCGCCTGAGAGCTTTCCGTAGGAAAGCTGGCCGTATGATTAGGCTGTCTGCGGATTTCAACCGCGAACAGCGGTACAATTGAAGAAATCTGCAGACAACAGCGGCCGGAAATCCAAACATTCCCCGCAGTACTACTAGACCCTTGTCCCCCCATCTGCGAATTCTGGGCAAACTAAGCTGTAATAAGCAGGATTTCACCAGCCCTCAAGCGAATTAGTCACCGAGGTGATGAAATTGGCGGGCTCGGATCAGGCCGTGATGGTGTTAATTGGACTGGTGGTCGCAATATTTGTCATTTACCGGATTTACATATGGCTGCAAGGCTCTCCGCGTTCTTTTATGAAGGACCGTGTGCCGCTCAACAAGGATATTCTGCCCTCACCATCCATCGATTTGCTGGAAGCGGCAGGTTATGAGGTGATTGGCGGCAAATTGAAAATCCCCTTGTCCTTCAAGGTGGATGGGGCTTCCATGTACAGCAGGCTGTTCATTGATTACGTGGCCAGCAAGGAAGAAGACAGTTTCTATTTGGTGATACTGTCCCGCCCGCGCAAAGCACTGGAGCTTACCGGCAGCGGACTTCGAGACGCCCTGTTGCCCTATCTGCTGATCTACCCTGAATGCAGCGGAGTGCTGTATGTCAACACCGCCACCTCCGTGATCCATGAGATCAAGCTCGGCAAAGATGATGGAGAATCCAATTAAGGCTCAAACTTTTAAAATATGGGAGGCAACAATGAAGGGACACAGGCACATTAAAATACGTGAAATCATTACGCAACAGGAAATTGAGACACAGGATGATCTGGTTGAGGCGCTGCGCGAGGCCGGCTTCCAGGTAACCCAGGCTACAGTGTCGAGGGATATTAAGGAGCTGCTGCTGATCAAAGTCCCAATGGACGACGGCCGCTACAAATATTCCTTGCCTACAGACCAGCGTTATAACCCGACGCAGAAGCTGAAGCGCGTGCTGGTGGACAATTTTGTGCATATTGATTATTCCGCCAACCTTGTGGTGATGAAATGCCTTCCGGGAACGGCTAACTCTGTTGCAGCGCTGATTGACAATATTGATTGGCCGCAGATTATGGGCACCATTTCCGGCGATGATACCATCCTGATTATTTGCCGCCAGCCGGAGGACAGCAAAAACGTCATTTCACAAATCATGGGATATATATCCTAATCATTCTGCATACATCTTTTCGGAGGTGCTGTATTCGTGTTAGAAACGTTGTCGATCCGCAATCTCGCCGTTGTTGAAGCGGTGGATGTGCATTTTTATCCCGGTTTTCATGTGCTTACAGGGGAGACCGGAGCAGGTAAATCCATAATCATTGATGCGCTGGGGCTCGTGGTCGGTGGCCGGGGCTCTGCGGATTCCATCCGCTACGGGACGGAGAAGGCCGAGATGGAGGCGCTGTTCAGTCTGCCCGTCAGCCATCCC
Source organism: Paenibacillus sp. sgz302115 (assembly GCF_056120445.1). Lineage (NCBI taxonomy): Bacteria > Bacillati > Bacillota > Bacilli > Caryophanales > Paenibacillaceae > Paenibacillus > Paenibacillus sp. sgz302115. The sequence continues at coordinate 171,350 of NZ_JBVYOK010000011.1, read as the reverse complement.
GTATGGGAAACGCTGGAGCGTCTGGGCATCACGGCGCAGCCTGAGGAGCACTTGGTTATCCGCCGTGAGATCACCTCTCTTGGCAAAAGCACCTCGCGCGTCAACGGGCAAATGGTGAATCTCAGCATGCTGCGGGAGATTGGTGAGCAGCTTGTGAATATTCACGGGCAGCATGAGCACCAGAATCTGCTGAAGGCGGAGCGCCATCTGGGTCTGCTGGATACATACGGTGAGGCTGTAATCGGACCGCTTAAAGCGGACTATCAAGAGAAATATACCGCTTTTGCCAAGGTGGAAAAAGAGCTCCGCGAGCTGCAGGAATCAAGCCAAAAGGCTTACCAGATGCTTGATTTATACCGTTTTCAGCTGGAGGAAATTTCTTCCGCCAGACTAAAACCGGGTGAGGATGAATTACTTGCCGAAGAAAGGGTCAAACTATCCCACAGCGAGAAAATGATGGATTCCGTCTCTGGCGCATACGAGCTGCTGTATGACCGGCAGGGTCTGGAGTTGATTGGCAATGTGATTTCCAAGCTGGAGGATGCAGTACGTTATGATGAAAAAGGTCTGCGGGCTGTTTTCGATCAGCTTCAGTCCTCATATTACCAGCTGGAGGATGTCGCTTTTCAGCTTCGCGATTACCGGGAGGATATTGAGTTCAATCCGGCGCGTCTGGAGGATATCGAGAACCGTCTGGATCTGATCTCCGGTCTGCGGCGCAAATATGGGGACAGCGTGGAGCAGATTCTGGCCTATTATGAACAAATTAGCCGGGAGACCGATCTGCTGGAGAACAAGGATGAATATATCGAGAAGCTGACGGTGAAGCGGGATGGACTTCTGAATACGCTAATGGAGGCGGCCGAAGCATTAAGCGGGGCCCGGCGGCAATGCGCAACTGATCTGGCGGCCCAGGTTGAGGGTGAGCTGAAGGATCTGCAGATGGAGCGGACCTCGCTGCAGGTCAAAATGGATACGCTGGAGGACCCGCGGGGCGTTGAATACCAGGACCGCCGTTACCGGCTGACCCGGCAGGGGATCGACAGTGCAGAGTTCATGATCTCCCCGAATCCCGGCGAACCGCTGAGACCTCTGGGCAAGATTGCCTCCGGCGGGGAGCTGTCGCGGATTATGCTGGCGATGAAGAGTATTTTTGCCCGGCATGATGCCATTCCTGTTCTGATTTTTGACGAAGTGGATACCGGGGTCAGCGGACGTGCGGCCCAGTCGATTGCCGATAAGCTGTACAAGCTCTCGTCCACCTGTCAGGTGTTCTCCATTACCCATCTGCCGCAGGTGGCCTGCATGGCCGACCATCAGTATCTGATCCGCAAAAAAGTCGAGGACGGACGCACGATGACCGAAGTCGAGTCGCTATCGGATGAAGGACGTGTGATGGAGCTGGCCCGGATGCTGGGCGGTGTGGAAATTACCGAAAAAACCTTGCATCACGCACAGGAAATGCTCGGTCTGGCCGAGGCCAGCAAAGCGGCTGCAGGGTAAGCGGGACAATGATTGACAGTAATAAAAGCCTGGGGGCAAGGTTATCTTATAGGTACGCAATTGGCGACCACCTTTTTCGTCAAGCGAAAGAAGCAAAAGGGAGCGTGACAGCCATTGAACCCGAACCTCAGGAAGTTAATACCCGGCCTTTTATTAGCCTTCTTTCTCAGCTTATCGGGCATAACGGGACCTCTTCAAAGCTATGCCGCACCGCTGGATATCCCGCCTGACCGAGCCGTTCAGGGGGAGGCCCGGAACCTTAAGGTCATCCCGGGAGGCCAGACCATTGGTGTGAAAGTAAAGTCCGCAGGCGTTTTGGTTGTAGGCCATCATCTGATTGAAGTATCGCATGAATCCAAGCTGTCACCCGGCGAGAACAGCGGTCTGCTGCCCGGAGATCTTATGATCTCCATTGACGGTGTGAAGCTGGACGAGGTATCCAAGGTAGCCAAGCTGGTGGAGCGTGCAGGCAAAGCAAATGAACCGCTCACCATTGTATTCAAGCGTGCCGGGAAAGAGCATACAGCAAAGCTGAAGCCGGCTTATGACCGCAATGACAAAGTGTGGCGGCTCGGTCTGTATATCCGCGATTCTGCAGCAGGTGTCGGCACCTTAACCTTTTATGCTCCAGAACAGGGAGTGTATGGCGCGCTGGGACATGTCATTACGGACATGAATACCGGAACACCGATTGTTGTCGGCAGCGGACACATTGTTCAATCCAGCGTCACCTCCATTTCCAAAAGCCAGGACGGAGATCCCGGGGAGAAGCGGGCCCAATTTCTGAAGGAGAGCCAGGTTCTAGGAAATGTGGAGAGCAACACTGATTTCGGGATTTTCGGTAAAATGACACGCAACCCGGATCATAGTCTGTACCAGGAGCCTATTCCGGTCGCCATGAGCAATGAGGTCAAAGAAGGGCCGGCACAAATTCTTACGGTTGTAGACGGACAGCAGGTTGAACGCTTCAGCGTGGAAATCATCCATGTCGCCCGTCAAGACACACCTGCCACCAAAGGCATGGTGCTGCGCATTACCGATCCCCGGCTGATTGATAAGACCGGCGGTATAGTTCAAGGCATGAGCGGCAGCCCAATTGTGCAGAATGGCCGTCTGGTTGGTGCAGTGACCCATGTCTTCGTCAATGATCCCAAATCGGGTTATGGCTGCTTCATCGAATGGATGCTTAAGGATTCCGGCGTTGCCCAGCAAGGATATAATCTTCCCTATAATCTTAAGGCGGTTTAGCCTTAAGATTTTTTGTCGAAGGGCAACGAGAAAGATCGAACAATGAAACAAAATATTTAATTATAATCTAATGCCGAAAAAAAATAAAGAAAAATAATTTTCGACAGAAGGATATTCAAATGGCATGTCGAAACAGTAAAGGAGCGAAGATAAATGTTATTTTCGAATAGCAGAGATAATTAAGGAGGAAGCAGCCAGTGCAGAATATTGAAGTGTTGTTGGCAGATGATAACAGGGAGTTTACGAATTTGCTTGCCGAGTACATTACGGAACAAGAAGATATGACTGTAACAGGCATCGCCTATAATGGGGAAGAAGTGCTTCAAATGCTGAGCGAAGCCCGCAAAATCCCCGATGTCCTTATCCTTGATATCATCATGCCGCACCTGGACGGATTAGGTGTTCTGGAGCGCTTGCGCGATATGGATTTGAAGCCGGAGCCGAAGATCATCATGCTGACCGCCTTCGGTCAAGAGAACATCACTCAGCGTGCTGTGCAGCTTGGAGCATCTTATTATATTTTGAAACCGTTCGATATGGAGGTTCTGGCCAACCGCGTGCGTCAGCTTGTCGGCACACAGGGCAGCATGAGCACATCATCCGGCGTGACCAGCTATTCCGGCTCCAGAGCAAGTAATGTAGTGCCGCTCTCCAAGGGAAAAAATCTGGATGCGAACATTACCTCGATCATCCATGAAATCGGCGTTCCTGCGCATATCAAAGGCTACCAATACTTACGCGAAGCCATTACAATGGTGTACAACAATATTGAGATCCTTGGTGCCATCACCAAGACCCTGTACCCGGCCATCGCCGAAAAATTCAAAACCACACCGTCACGCGTCGAGCGTGCCATCCGCCACGCCATCGAAGTCGCCTGGACCCGCGGCAACATCGACAGCATCAGCCATCTGTTCGGCTACACCATTAACATCTCCAAATCCAAGCCAACTAACTCGGAGTTTATTGCCATGGTTGCAGACAAGCTGCGGATCGAGCATAAGGTGTCTTGAAAGGGTAAGGATCAGGATACGTAAGGGGAACTTCTATACCATAATGCCAACTATAACGCTTTCTTACCTGATGTGGGCAGTACTTTTGGTTCTGTTGGATCATTTTGTATATGTACCCTAACAAATACCCCGGCTTTATACGAGCCGGGGTATTTGTTGATTTGGACTAGACGTAATATGGATTTGGTTTGAATAAAAGAATGATGAAGTCGACTAAAGTGCCGATTCCCATTAATCCTCCGGTAAAAAAGTACAGGATACCTGTACCGATTTTCCCTTCATAAAATCTATGTACACCGAATATTCCCAAGAAGAAGCAGAGTAAAACGGCAATCCATTTGTCTTTTTTTCTACCGGGGCCTCCGTTGTTATTAATATTAGTGTTCATATTTGAGTTGTTAATCACGATTTGAGGCTGAGAATTGCCCCCGTTCAACTCTTCAACTTGCAGTCCGCACTTATTACAAATGACCGCCTTGAGGTGTATTCTCTCCCCACAGTGTTTACAAAACTTTGTTTGATCCGAAAGATTCGGTTTTGTTGCTCCTAGATTTGAACCGGACATTTTATTCTCCCCCAGCAAACATAATATAGGTAATTTCACCTAGTAATATATTATCATATATTGTTGAAATGAAGGGAAAATTTTAATTTATTGGCCTTTCATAGAATTTAAAATACTCATTTTTATTTGTTGCTCATTAATAATGTAGTGATTTTCATGTTCTTAGACTTTGCACCTACACCCGGATATCAATCGACGGCGAAGCGGGATCTGCTGGCTCTGTTTTTGTGCTGGAGGCTTGAGCCTTATCAGTACCGTCTTTGTCTTTGCTTTTGGAGGATTTGTTTTTAACGTCTTTGTCGTCCTTATCCTCGGTGGGGTGGGGTGAGGCTGGGCCATTTTTTATTGCGGAGGCTTCGTTGTTGTTGTCCTTCAGGTCGGATACTAACTCTCCGATTTTGTTGTTGATGCCGTTTATGCTTGAGTTGATTTCCTGGATATGCTCCCTTTTGGATTGAAGAACAGTTCGTTCCGCATTCTCCAGCATTAGGGGTCTGCCAATATCATTTGTTGGATTATTGGACAGGCGATCCTCTTCCAGCTTAATTTCACCTTGTATCGGCTTAATCGAGCTTTCCATCTGCTTGCTGAGCCCAACGAGCTTGCCCAGACGGTCATAAGTGGTGTGGCTCTTTAGGATAACATCCATCGACTGGGCAACGGCACTTGTTTCAGGACTTGCTTCAGCGGTTGCTTCCGGCTTTTTGGTTTCCTCTTTTTTAGGCTGGGCTTTTTCGATTTTTTCCTGCATTTCCTCGGCTTTGATCTGGGCGATCTGGGCATCAGTTTCCTGTATGGATGTTTTCAAGGCTTGAATACGTTCCTGCTTCAGCTTTTTATCCATCGTTTCATTGGATCTGACCACTTCAATTTGTTCATTTAGCTGGGATTTTCGCTCGATCAGACTTTGAATTTCCTTGTCTCTTGATTTTGGAATGGCTTGAGAGTTAGTGGAGGGGACAGGGGTAGAGTTTTTGGATATGGATGAGATTGATGTCACAAGGATTTCCTCCCAATTTAAAGAATTTATTACCATGTACAAGCTATATCGGCAACTATTCCAAATTGATTAAGGGAATAACTGTTATTATGAAACATGAATTGTTCTGTTGTGTTATGATTAGAAGTGAAGTGACTGTCAGCTTTTGAAAATGAATAATGTTGCCCTTTCTTGTAGCCATCTATTCATCTTGATCCACGCTCAAACAATAAAAATGGTTAAAAGGGGATATTCATAATGAGAATTAACATGAAATTTACCAGTAAAGGCAAAGCGGCGATAGAGAATTTTAACAACGAAGAGCTGCTGGAGATTTTCGCAAGATACATCAGAACATTAACCAAGAAGTATGACATTGAAGTGGATGTGCCGCTTGAAGTGAACCAGAATATCGTGAGTGACGGAATCATCATTGCGATGGCGCGGAATGTGAATTGCGACGCGGACACCTTTTTCAAGGAATTGAGCCGTGACGTTAAGGTTCCGCTGAAAAAAAGATTGGGCGGTAAGCTGGAAAATGTCTTCAAAACGGAGTTCATCGAGTAGTTCTTCATTGTCTTGTTTCAGGGTACAAAAGGAGAAGTTGCATGCGTAAACTCACGGCTTTTATTATTTTTATCTCTGCTGTGCTCCTTGCTTCCCCGGTCTCGGCTTCAGGTGCCACCGTTCTCAAGCTTTCCCATAAGGTCTTGACTACTGACGGAACCAGTATTGTAGCTGCGGGCGGGGGAAATGTAATACTGAATGGTACTCTACTGAATACTAGAACACAACAAACGCTTAATCTAAGCATAGGCGCTGACGAGCCGATCCTCGATGTGAAAACCTTAAGCCATCCGGATAAATTAATTGTCCTGACCCGTTCGAAGGAACGGAAGATTCTGAAATATAGCTTCTCCACAGACGGAAGACTGCTGCAGAAGAGCTTCATCAACATTCCGCTTGGTGAGCAGGGAAGAGCCCAGTGGACTTCCTCAGCAGCAAATACGCCTGAACAGGTGTGGGTGCAAAGGGATAAGCTGTTCTCCGTCTATAAGGCACCTTGGCGCAAGGCTGAAGCGTCATTTGACTCTACCTACAAGGATACCGCTTATGAATATTCCAATGCGATAGACTGGAGAGCTTCTTCTTCGCCTTATCTTGTACTGGAATATGACGGTGCAGTGATTATGGGCAGCCAGCGGTATCTAACTATTGTGAATATGAAAGATAAGTCGCAGCGTACACTTGAGATTGATCAGAACCCCTTTCTGAATCTCCAGATCACGGGCAGCAAGCTTGAGGTGACTACGAACTGGTGGTATCAAGACCCGTTCCCTGCTAACGTTGAGCACCCCGATTCTGGTAAGGAGCAGCCGCTGCTAAGCTTGATTGATCTGCAGACCGCAGCCTCAACTGTGATGCTGAAAGGTACGTTTGAAGAGAAATCTGATGCAGTTTCCGGCTGGGAGAGTGAACTCTTCGGCTCGCAGATGTATGTCAAAAATTTGCTGACCAACACCTGGTCACTGTATGATCTGACTGGTCGTAGCGTACTGTCAAATCAGCCTGCACCAGCGGTTGCCTCAAACAGTACGGCTCACTTCATAGGGTATGATGCTGCAGCGCAAAAGGCTTTTTTTGCGACATTCTCCTCTTCCAAAACTCAGGTATCCATTACATCCGTTCCTGTAAAATAACAAAAAAACAGCCAGTCTACACAATAAAGTGCAGGCTGGCTGTTTTACGCTTGGAAAGGTGTATATGTGGGAGTGCTGAAATAATAACGATTAAGCATCCAAGTGATCGGTACCGTTCAATTTTCTTCCGGTGAGAACGGTTTGGATAATCTCAATAAAATCAGGTGAAGCGTTAGCCTCCACCGCTAATTCGTAGATGTTCAACAATTGTTCGTCAGACAATAGCTCCAGGGATGAGGGGCGCGGAGAAGGATGAAAGTAATAATCCATTAGATTCCTCCATCGGTTATTTTAGTAGATTGTAAAAATACTGCGACCTATCCTAAATGGTACCATTTGGAAGACAATCCGTCCCCTGGCATTCGCCCTGCGAATATTTCTTTACAATTCATGGATGTTATGGGATAATATTTGGTTTATTTTAACTTTTATATGTATAAAAGTACGTTCCTGGTCAAAACAACAAGTCCGACACCTAAGCGGTATCGGACTTGTTGTTTTAAAGGCATCATTTTGATGATTCGGATGAATCTTTTTTTCGAGAAGCTAAAAATCGTTTGAGCCGTGGTTCATTAGGTTCCGATACTGTAGCAAATTGTTCTCCCTGTTGAAACGTAACAATCTTTCGTTCGGAGTCATAACAGTCAATTTGGTTGAGACTTACGACATTGCTTCGGTCAAGACGTTCAAAGCCATTGCCCTTATAAGCATTCAAAAGATCTGAAAGTGTAGTAGGGAGAACAAACTCGCCTTCTTTCGTATGGACGAATATTGCATTCTTATAGCTGGAGAAATACAATATATCTTCTTCCCGGATATCCCGGGAGGCTCCGTCGTTTAGCAAGACCCGCATGTTCTCCCCATCCTTGTATGATTACTTCCGCAGTTCTTTAGGGGCTTCTGGACTGTGCAATCCAATTTTCATAATAGATGCAAATACACGGGCGGAAGCTTGAAGCGCTAAAGAAGCATGTTTGGCCACTGATGCTTTCATGTCAAAACCTCCTTTTCCAAGAGATTACTGTTAAGGATTGGATTATAAAGGCCAATCCAATTACAGACGAATTAATCAGAAAGTTCAAACTAACAAGCCCTACTGAAATTATCTTTAAGGCTGGAAACCAGCGGATTGGAATTTGGGCGTTTTTATCAGGATTTGGCGCGAAAATAAGCATCACTACTAAACTGAAAGCATTGATTATTAAAAGGGGTTTTCCTGTAACACTCAACAATGGAGTAAGGGAACATAGTAAAGTTGTAACAATATTGCAGGCGGCAGCCGTCTTTAAGTGAATTCCGCCAGAGCAGATACGCAAAATAGAAAAACTTAAAAAGAAAATAAAAGTTTCAAACAAATTGTTAAACAACCAGCCTATAGTAAGGGATGCTAGAAAGGTTAAAAGTGTGTTAAGAATGATATTTAACGCATATTGCATAATTTCAATGGAACATGTTTCTTCGGGGTTTGCTCGCTTAATGGCGACAGATAACTTAATAGCCAGGCTGTTCAAAATTCCTCACCGCGGTTCTTTTTTATTGAATAATTAAGGTATCCAAATAGTAGTAAAACGTAAAACAGAGGCACCAAAACAAAAAATTTTGAATAGATTTCAAAGAAATAGATCATGAGAATTACAAGCAGTATAGAGGGGAAACTTAATGCAAATAATATTTTTTCATGCTTGCCGACAAGAATTTTCTCATCAGGCTTGTCAGGAATAAAGTCAAAACCTTTTCTTTTTTTATTAATATAAAAACCAACAACGAATGCTAACAGGGCAGAAATGACCTGTAAAAAGTACATTCCTACAGAAGCTCCAAACAGTCGAATAGTAAAAATATTAGTAGTATTCATTAATAAATAAAGGGTGGATTGAATAAGCATGTATAAGAGATATGACATACCAGTCATAATTGCCGCATAAAAAATATGTATTCGAAATAATAACCACAAAAAGCAAAAAACAAGTGTATATTGGATTAAGACGTCTAACTCTGGTAATCCGTTAGTTACTCGAATGAAATGCGAAAAGAATCCCATAATCAAACCTGCAAAGATGATTTCCTTCGGGTAAAGGTCGATCTTAAAAATTTTGAATCCGAGATAAAACAAAGCGGAGCTTTCCAATACCGAAAACACCATAAATAGCACAAATTCCAGCATGCGTACACTCCCAAAGATCAGAGTAACTATTATTTAATCTTGCAAATATTATACATAATGAAATAAAATACAACAACAGCATTTCTTGCTTTTTCGGCAGGAATTTCATTTAAAATTTTAATAGAGGGGGTAATTCTATGATTCAGCGTCCAGAACGAAGCGAATACAGTGATTATACGGCCCGTTACGTTTCTTTGGTGCCTTCCGAAGGGGATCTAGCAACCATTCTTAGGGTGCAGTCCAATCTGATTTTTGAGCTTTTGGGTGGACTGACCGAGGAGCAGGGAAGCTACCGGTATGCGCCGGACAAATGGAGCATTAAGCAACTGATCGGCCACCTGACGGACAATGACCGCATTATGTCTTATCGTCTACTTGCTATTGCTAGAGGTGAGCAAGCACCGCTTCCTGGCTATGAGGAAAATAGCTATGCGGCGGCAGGGGAGTTTGACCGGTTCACGCTGCAAGAAATGGTACAGCATTACAAGCTGGTACGGCAGTCCACACTTGCTTTGCTGGAGAGCCTGCCTGAAGAAGCCTGGACCCGGATGGGCACAGCCAGCAACGCTCCTATTTCCGTCAGAGCGATTGCCTGTGTCATCATCGGGCATGAGCTGCATCATATGACTGTGCTTAAGGAGCGTTATTTGCAGTAAAGCCCCGTATACAACCCAAAAAAAGCATTCCAGCCCAAAGAGGGCGCAGGAATGCTTTTTGCGTTGCACTATTTTAGAGCGGCGGGTTCTTGTGGCATTTGCGGCATACCGGGTAATAGGCTTCGTTTCCGCCAATCTGGATTTGCTTGCCGCTGTAGACGGGTTTGCCATTCTCGACGCGCAGCGCCATCGTTGCCTTGCGTTCGCAGAACCAGCAGATCGTCTTCATTTCTTCAATTTTGTCGGCGTAGATCAGCATGTACTTGCTGCCTTCGAACAGATTGTTCTGGAAATCATTTTTCAGCCCAAAGGCCATCACTGGAATGTTCAGCTCATCCACAATCCGTACCAGTTGAAGAATGCAGTCTTTGGTCAAAAATTGACATTCATCTATCAATACACAGTGGGGTTTGGGCAGGTTCCTGCTGACAATATTATAAATATCCGTATTCTCGTCGATAGGGATGGCCTGCTTACGCAGCCCGATGCGGGAGGAGATGTACCCGACTTCGTCCCGGTCGTCAATGGATGGAGTAAAAATGAGCACCGATTTGCCCTGCTCCTCGTAATTATGCGCAACCTTGAGTATCTCAATGGATTTGCCGCTGTTCATTGCCCCATATTTGAAAAACAACTGTGCCACGTCCATCTATCCTTTCGTTAATCAGCCTGATGCATCATCATCCGAAAAATGCGACCTTAATAGAGTATCATACTCGCCCTAAAAGTAGCCAGTGAAAACATTTCGGGGAATGGGCAGAGAGTGCTATAATAAACGCTGGTTATGAATTTGGACAGAGAACGTTCACAGAAAGAGGGCTTACAGTTGACAGAGAACTTGGACAGTTATAAAGAAAGAATAGCGGAGTTGCAGGAAAATGGGGAGCTGACTGCGGATGCGTTAAGCCTTGTGACGGAGATGCTGGATGAGCTGGCGGAAATGAACCGCAGCAACAAGGCGCTGCGCCGGGCCATTTTGAAAGGGCAGTCCACATCCATGTCTACACGACTGCGGGATGCGCTCTACGAATAGACAAATGTGAGAGGAAAGTAGAGCGGGTCAAGCTGTTGCATCCGGTGAAGGGGGCTGCTGGGCTTTTTGCTTCTCCTTGAACCGGGGGCCCACATAGTTGCGCTTGCGGTCACGGGTCAGAATCCAGCCGCCGAGGAAGCTCATTCCGGCCAGGAACAGCAGCAGTCCGCCGCCGAAATGCAGCCAGGCAAACACCGGCGTGGCGCTGTCGTCGCCGTGCATGGAGATGTAATTGAAGATATCATCCTTCATCATCAGGAAGCCCTTCATTGCGAGCAGGCCGGGAACAACCAGAATCAGAATAGCAATAAAGCGTGAAATGAGCAGTTTCATTAGCGTCCCCCTCATCTTTTGATGCCTCTGAATTCACCCATATGATAACGCTTTAATAAATAAAAGTCCATGTATATATGACGTTTGTAAGTTTTGTTATGGATGTAAAAGAGAGTACAATGGTATAGGCTGTTTAGACTTGTGAGTAAGAACTGGAGGATACATATCATGACTATTTCATGTGACGTGGCCATACTTGGCGGAGGGACCGGAGGATATGTGGCGGCAATCCGTGCAGCACAGCTCGGGAAATCCGTCGTGGTCATCGAAATGGACAAACTGGGCGGAACCTGTCTGCACCGCGGCTGCATTCCCAGCAAATCGCTGCTGCGCAGTGCCGAGGTATACGCTGAGATACAAGAAAGTGAGAGCTACGGCATAGAAACAACCGGAGTGCAGTTGGTGTTCCCGAAGGTGCAGCTCCGCAAGGAGGCTGTGGTGGAGCAGCTGCATCAAGGCGTACAGTTTCTAATGCGTAAAAATAAAATCCAGGTGGTTAAGGGCAAGGGGCGCATTATCGGGCCTTCGATTTTCTCTCCGCGCAGCGGCGCGGTGGCTGTGGAGCTGGAGGATGGCGAGATGGAGACGGTGGTCTCAACCAATCTCATTGTCGCTACAGGCTCCCGTCCGCGCGTGCTGCCGGGGCTGAAGCCGGACGGTAAGGTGATTCTGAGCAGTGAAGAAGCGCTGACGCTGGAGGAACTGCCGTCTTCGATTATCATTGTGGGCGGCGGAGTCATTGGTGTGGAGTGGGCCTCGATGCTGGCAGATTTCGGGGTGCAGGTCACGGTGGTGGAAGCCGCCGGGCAGCTTTTGCCGCTTGAAGATGAAGAGGTTGCCCGTGAGCTGCAACGTCTGCTGAAGAAACGCGGCGTCAAGGTGCTGACCGGAACAACGGTGGATGCTGAGACCTGCACAATTACGGAATCCGGGATCACCATTGAGGCCCGCAAAGGGGAGCAGAGCCAGAGCTTGTCTGCGGAGAAGCTGCTGGTGTCTGTCGGCAGAGTCGCGAATGTGGAGAACATCGGACTTGAGAATACGGATATTCATTTTGACAAAGGCGTCATTGAAGTTAACGACAACATGCAGACGGCAGAGCCGCATATCTATGCCATCGGTGATTGCATCGGCGGACTGCAGCTGGCCCATGCGGCCAGCCACGAGGGCATCCGTGCGGTAGAGCATCTGGCGGGCGAGACGCTCCATCCGTATCATCCGCATTTGGTACCACGCTGTGTGTATACACGGCCTGAGGTAGCAAGCGTCGGATACACGGAGAAAGAGGCCAAGGCGCTTGGGGCTGATGTGGTTACGGGCAAGTTCCCGTTCTCGGCCATCGGCAAAGCCATTGTCTACGGCATGAAGGACGGCTTCGTCAAGGTGGTTGCCGACCGTGCCAGTGGCGATATTCTCGGCGTACAGATGATCGGCCCGCATGTCACCGATCTGATCGGCGAGGCAGCGCTGGCGCAGCTGCTGGATGCCACACCTTGGGAGGTTGGCGAGGCGATTCATGCCCATCCGACGCTCTCCGAGGTTATCGGCGAAGCGATGCTGGCCGTGGATGGAAGAGCAATCGGATTCTAGCAAACGATCAAGGCCCAAGAAGCGAATGCCGGAGGGAGCTTAAGGCGCGTTATGCGTCTAAATAGCTCCATACCGGCTTTTCTTGGCTTTTCTTTTTGACTGGAAAGGGATTATAATGTACTGGAGCGAGATTTAGTACCTGGTTTTAAGATCAGGGCATATACTTCGTTGTAGTGTTGCTTGCCAGTCGGTTTTGCACAAAGTACAAAATTTTTAGGAGGTACCTCATATGGAATCCCAAGGTACTGTAGAAACCGTTAACAGACATAAGCAGCTTGGACTCAGTGACGGCCAGGTCATCGATATGTACAGATATATGCAGATGGGGCGGAAATACGATGAGCGCAGTCTGCTGCTGCAGCGCGCCGGAAAGATCAACTTCCATGTCTCGGGCATCGGCCAGGAGGCGGCGCAGGTAGCGGCGGCTTTTGCGCTGGACCGGGAGAACGATTATTTTTTACCTTACTACCGTGATTATGCCTTTGTTCTGTCCGTGGGAATGACCACGCGGGAGCTGATGCTGTCCGTATTTGCCAAGGCAGAGGACCCTAACAGCGGCGGGCGGCAGATGCCGGGCCACTTCGGAAGCAAACGTCTGCGGATTGTGACCGGTTCAAGTCCGGTGACAACCCAGGTGCCGCATGCCGTAGGCTTCGCACTGGCTGCCAAAATGCAGAAGAAGAAGTTTGTTTCCTTCGTCACCTTCGGGGAGGGCTCCAGCAACCAGGGGGATTTCCATGAAGCGTGCAATTTCGCCGGGGTGAATAAGCTGCCGGTAATAATCTTTTGCCAGAACAATCAGTATGCGATCTCTGTTCCGGTTCATAAGCAGCTTGGCGGCAAGGTCAGTGACCGTGCGCTGGGCTATGGCTTCCCTGGCATCCGGGTGGATGGCAATGATCCGCTGGAGGTGTACCGCGTGGTGAAGGAAGCGCGTGAGCGCGCCCTTGCGGGAGAAGGCCCGACGCTGATTGAAGCGATGATGTACCGCCTGTCTCCGCATTCCACTTCGGACAACGATCTGGCTTACCGGACCAAGGAGGAAGTGGATGCCAACTGGAAGAAGGACGGCATCGCTGCCTTACGCAACTATCTGACCGGCCTTGGATTATGGAACGACGAGAAGGAACGCGATCTTGTTGCCGAATTCAATCTGGAGCTGAAAGCAGCTATTGAATACGCTGAAAATGCGCCGTTTCCGAAACCGGAAGATACGCTGCTGCATGTGTACAGCGAATCTGACCTCAAAGGAGGAGCGTAACTCATGGCGATGATGGAATATATTGATGCCATCCGGCTGGCAATGAAGGAAGAGATGGAGCGCGATGAATCGGTATTCGTGCTAGGGGAGGATGTCGGCGTCAAGGGCGGCGTGTTCACCACCACCAAAGGGCTGCAGGAGCAGTTCGGAGCGGAGCGCGTGATGGATACGCCGCTGGCGGAATCCGCGATTGCCGGTGTAGCGATCGGTGCGGCGATGTACGGCATGAAGCCGATTGCCGAAATGCAGTATTCCGATTTCATGCTGCCGGCAACCAATCAGATTATCAGCGAAGCGGCCAAAATCCGTTACCGCTCCAATAACGATTGGAACTGTCCGGTGGTTATTCGTGCGCCTATCGGCGGGGGGATTTTTGGAGGGCTGTATCATTCCCAATGTCCGGAGTCGATCTTCTTCGGCACGCCGGGACTGAAGATTGTAGCCCCTTATTCGGCTTACGATGCCAAAGGGCTGCTCAAGGCCGCTGTGCGTGATCCCGATCCGGTAATCTTCTTCGAGAACAAGAAATGCTACAAGCTGATCAAGGAAGATGTGCCGGAAGGCGACTACACCGTTCCAATTGGCGAAGCGAATCTGCTGCGTGAAGGCAGCGATATTACGGTGATCGGATACAGCCTGCCGCTGCATTTTGCGATGCAGGCGGCGGAGGAGCTGGAGCGCGAGGAAGGCATTACCGCGCACATCCTCGATCTGCGCACCCTGCAGCCGCTGGACCGTGACGCAATCATTGCCGCCGCCCGGCAGACCGGCAAGGTCCTGATTGTCCATGAGGACAACAAGACCGGAGGCATCGGCGGCGAAGTGGCGGCGATTATCGCCGAGCACTGCCTGTTCGAGCTGGACGCGCCGATCTTCCGCCTCTGCGGACCTGACGTGCCGGCGATGCCGATCAGCCCGCCGATGGAGAAGTTCTTCATGCTGAGCAAGGATAAGGTCAAGGCCGAAATGCTGCGTCTGGCGCAGTACTGAGCCATCCTGAAATAATGATGTCCGGACAATCATCTGAAGTGCCGCGAAAGAGCGGCATGGGTGTCCATATAGGCAAATGTTTACCAAATTTTAAGGAGTGACAACATGTCTGACAATAGCAAGCTGACCGATGTGATTATGCCGCAGCTCGCGGAGTCGCTGGTGTCGGCAACGATTGGCAAATGGCTGAAGAAGCCGGGCGATGCTATAGAGCAGTATGAACCGCTGTGTGATCTCATTACGGATAAGGTGAATGCAGAGCTTCCTGCCACTGTGGACGGTACTTTAGTGGAGCTGCTGGCCGAAGAAGGCCAGACGGTCAGCGTGGGCGAGGTTATCGCCCGCATCGCCGTAGCCGGTTCTGCCGCGCCAAGCGCACCGGCAGCACCCGCTGCTGAAGCGCCTGCGGTGAGCGCTGCGCCTCAGGGTGGGGCAGCGTCCCGCCCGGCTGCACCAAGCCCCGCTCCGGCAGCGGGCAGACCCGCTGTGCCTGCCGCCGGTTTTGATGCCAGCGCACCGATGCGCTCGCGTTATTCCCCGGCGGTACAGACCCTTGCCGCAGAGCACGGCATTAACCTTGCGGCTGTGCCGGGAACCGGTCTCGGCGGACGCATCACGCGTAAGGATGTGCTGACGTTCCTGGAGAACGGCGGCGTATCTGCCGCAGGTTCTGCTGCTGCACCGGCAGCTTCTGCCGTACAGCAAGCGCCTACGGCTATACAGCAGCCTATTCAGGGAGATGTGCAGGAGGTGCTTGCGCCAGTCCGCCATTCCGGCCTGCATCTCAGCGAAACGCCGCGGATTCCCACAATCGAAGTGGAAGGCGGGCGGGGCAGCAGCTCGGAGTATCTGATTGATGTAACCCCGATCCGCAACTCCATCGCTACCAAGATGCGCCAGAGTGTCTCGGAGATTCCGCATGCCTGGACGATGATCGAAGTCGATGTGACCAATCTTGTCGTGCTGCGCAACAAGCTGAAGGATGAATTCAAGCGCAAGGAAGGCATCAACCTGACTTATCTTGCTTTTCTGATGAAGGCTGTCGTCAGTGCCCTCAAGGACTACCCGATTATGAATTCGGTCTGGGCCGTTGATAAAATTATCGTCAAACGCGATATCAACATCTCGCTTGCCGTCGGCACGGAGGATTCTGTCATGACGCCGGTCATCAAAAAAGCGGATCAGAAAAATGTCGCCGGGCTTGCCCGCGAAATCGAGGAGCTGGCCTTTAAGACCCGTGAAGGCAAGCTGCGGCTGGAGGATATGCAGGGAGGCACCTTTACCGTCAACAACACCGGATCTTTCGGTTCCATCCTGTCTTACCCGATTATCAACTATCCGCAGGCAGCCATTCTGACCTTTGAATCCATTGTGAAGAAGCCTGTTGTGATCAACGATATGCTTGCCATACGCTCTATGGCCAACATTTGCCTGTCCCTGGACCACCGGATTCTGGACGGAGTCATTTGCGGCCGCTTCCTGCAGCGTGTCAAGGATAATGTGGAAGCCTACACACCGGATAGCCAGTTGTATTAATATAAGGTTTGGCCCAGCAACAGGAGACTGGAATACAAAGGGGATTTGAAAAGCATGAGCAGCCCGGACATACGCCTACTGGAAGTTTCATATCTGCCCCTGATGGAATACGGTGCGGCCTGGGAGCTGCAAAAGGAAGCTGTTCAGGCCATTGATGCCGGAGCGGCCAGCGAGCGGCTGATTCTTTTGCAGCACCCGCCTACCTATACCATCGGTTCACAGCATCATCCTGAACATCTGCTCCTCAGCGCTGAACAGCTTAAGGAACAAGGCATTACGCTGTTTGAGATCGACCGGGGGGGAGATATTACATATCACGGCCCCGGCCAGCTTGTCGGCTATCCGCTGCTGAGGCTTGGCGAGAACGGCAAGGTGGATCTTCACGGCTACCTGCGGCGACTGGAGTCCGTTATTATTGACTTTTTGTCCGCCTATGGAATTGTGGGGAGCCGCAAGCCGGAATACACCGGTGTATGGGTCGGCGATGAGAAGATTTGCGCCATCGGGGTCAAGTTCAACAAAAGCAAGCTCCGCAGAGGTTTTATCACCAGCCACGGCTTTGCGTTCAACATCTCGGCAGGGATCGGAAAGCGGGGATTTCAGGGGATTATCCCTTGCGGCATAGCGGAGTACGGAGTGACGTCGCTTGAGGAATGCGCTGGCCGATCTTTTGACCTTGAGAAGGTTGCGGGAGAGCTGGTCCCTTATTTCCTGAAGCATTTTCCATATAGAGAGCTGCTGCGAACGGAATAGCGGAACACTATACATGTATGACAAGTCAAATAGCGTCCGGAGCTTCCGGACGCTATTATTAACGGGCAGCCCGGTCATTAACCGGCCAGGAAAGGTTCTAGGACAACCAGCACAGTAGAGGCGATCATGGCGATCAGCATAACGTAGATAAAGACACGGAACCATTTTTTATGTTGCATGTGTGACTCCTTTGAAATTAGTTTAAGATAAAGCGTACAGATCAATTCAAACATTATTACTATTGTAACGTATCCGGGAAAGAGAGGAAAGTCCGATGATATCACAAGAACGTTTGATTCAGGAATTCATGGAGCTTGTCCGTATTGATAGTGAGACAGGAAACGAACGGCAAATCGCCGATGTTCTAAAGGAGAAATTCAGCGCCCTCGGCCTTACCGCTGCTGAAGATGATTCACAGGAACGCACGGGTCATGGAGCAGGCAATCTGCTCGTTACCTGGCCTGCGGTGGACGGAGCCGCCGCACCGAAGCTTTTGTTCACCTGCCACATGGATACTGTGGTTCCCGGGCAAAATATTCAGCCTTCCCTTGGGGAAGACGGCTGGATTACCAGCGACGGCAGCACGATTCTTGGCTCGGACGACAAGGCCGGGCTTGCTGCGTTGTTCGAAGCTATCCGCGTCATTCAGGAGCAAAAGCTGCCTCATGGTCAGCTTCAATTTGTGATCACCGCAGGTGAAGAATCGGGACTGCTGGGTGCCCGGTCCATGAACCCGGAGCTGCTTGATGCGGATTTCGGCTTTGCCCTGGACTCCAACGGCGAGGTGGGGGCGATTGCTGTTGCCGCACCGGCCCAGGCGAAAGTGAAGATGCAGATTTTCGGCAAATCGGCTCATGCGGGCGTAAATCCCGAAGATGGCATCAGTGCCATTCAGGTTGCCAGCAAGGCGATCTCAGCGATGAAGCTTGGCCGCATTGACAGTGAAACCACGGCCAATATCGGGAAATTTGCAGGCGGCGGTCCGACTAATGTTGTCTGCGACTATGTGCAGCTTGATGCGGAAGCGCGCAGCATTGTGCAGGAGAAGGTGGAGCTGCAGGTCGCTTCCATGCGTGAAGCGCTGGAGACTACGGCCCGTGAATACGGTGCGCAAAGCGAATTTAGCAGTGAGATTATTTATCCGGCGTTCAACTTCACTGAGCATGATCCTGTCGTACAACTGGCCGACCGAGCGATCACCTCTCTTGGCCTGACTACACGCCTGTTCCATTCCGGCGGCGGCAGCGATGCCAATGTGTTCAACGGCCATAAGGTTCCAACGGTGAATTTGGCCATCGGCTATGAGCATATTCACACCACCAAGGAGCGGATCAAGGCCGAAGATATTGTCAAAGTGGCTGAGCTTGTTGTAGCGATTGTAAAAGAAAGCGTAAAGGGCTAATTCCGGCAGCGTTCGCGGCTCTGGAGAGCATGAAGGAGCTGTCTCCGTGGGTTATCCCCGGGAACAGCTCCTTATGTTTGCACGCCTGCTGAATTTGCTGAGACCTGTACCGCAAGCGGAAGATTATCCGGCCTTGTAAGGGTTGCTCCGGGATTCAGAGTGCAGCAGCAGGATGTAGGCCAGCGGCATATCACGCCCATATTGCTTGATCCACCCGGCCAATTTGGCCTTGATTTCTTCCGGTCTGCCGATCATTGTAACGCCGGAGGAGCTTGTACGGACAAGGAGGTCGTTCATCCTGCATTCCTTCTTTCCTCTTAAGTTTGCTATAATACACCCTATGCAGATCGAAGCCAAAGGAGACCATGAATCTATGAAAAAAGCTGAAATCAACCGCAACCCTTTACTCGATGAGGAAACGCTGTCCACACAGCCGATTTTCGAGGGCAAAATCATTACGCTGCAGGTGGATACGGTCAAGCTGCCTGACGGCAATACCGCAACTCGTGAAGTCGTGAAGCATCCGGGGGCCGTGGCAGTGCTCGCGCTGAACCAGGGGAAAATGCTGGTTGTGGAGCAGTACCGCCAGCCGATGCACCGCACTGAGGTGGAAATTCCCGCAGGCAAGCTGGATAAGGGCGAAGACCCGCTGGTAGCGGCAGGACGCGAGCTTCAGGAGGAGACAGGGTTCCACAGCGGCGACCTGAAGCTGCTGAAATCGTTCTACACCTCACCCGGATTCGCCGATGAGATTATCCATTTGTATGTGACGGATAATGCCCAGCCGGGGGAAATGGCGCTGGATGAGGATGAATTTCTGGAGGTATCCGAGCTTTCGCTTGAAGAAGCGTATCAATATATTGCAGACGGGCGTATTGCCGACGCCAAGACGATGATGGCAGTGTACGCCTGGCATTTGTACACGCTGACAGGCCAATGGCACTAGAAGCTAAGCTGTCCAGCTACTACTGCGACCTGCATGTGCACATTGGACGTACCTCGGAAGGGCAAGCGGTCAAAATCAGCGGCAGCCGCGACCTCACCTTCGCAGGCATTGCCAAAGAAGCGGCGGAGCGCAAGGGGATAGAGCTGATCGGCATTATCGACAGCCACTCTCCGGGTGTGCTGCGGGATATCCGCGCGCTTCTTGATTCCGGTGAGATGACCGAAGCGGAGGGCGGCGGAATTGCTTACCGGGGGACGACGATCCTGCTGGGGGCGGAAATCGAAATCCGTGAGCCTGGGCGAAAAGAATGCCATGTCCTCGCCTTTATGCCGGATCTTGCGGCCATGGAGAATTTCAGCGGCTGGATGGCCAAGCATATGCGGAATGTTAATCTCAGCTCCCAGCGCTTGTATGCTCCTGCCCGGGAATTGCAGGATGAGATTTACGGGCGGGGCGGTATTTTGATTCCGGCTCATATTTTTACGCCGCATAAAGGGCTGTACGGCTGTGCTGCGGAGCGGATGGCGGAGCTGTTTGACCTGGAGCGCATCGCTGCGGTCGAGCTGGGGCTAAGCGCCGATTCCGAAATGGCCGGATATATTTCCGAGCTTGACCGCTATACGTTTCTTACCAATTCCGATGCCCATTCTCTGGGTAAAATCGGCCGTGAATACAACGTTATCGAGATGGCCAAGCCTTCGTTCAGTGAGCTGCGGCTGGCACTGGAGCGCCGGGAAGGACGGCGGGTCAGCGCCAATTTCGGGCTGAATCCCCGGCTTGGCAAATACCACCGCACGTATTGTGCAGGCTGCGGCAGCATTATCGACGAGGCTTATGCCACGTCGGAGCGCTGCCCGTATTGCGGCGGACAGAAGCTGGTGCAGGGCGTATTTGACCGGATTCTGGCTATCGCGGACCGGGATCAGCCGTCGATTCCCGCTCACCGGCCAGCCTACCATTACCAGGTGCCGCTTGAGTTCATTCCGGGTCTTGGGAAACGTAAGCTGGAGGCGCTGCTGCAGGCTTTTGGCACGGAGATGAAGATTCTGCACACGGCTAGCGAAGCCGAGCTTGCCGCCGTTATCGGAGCCGAGCTTGCCGGACAGATCGTCCTGGCCCGTTCCGGCACGCTTGAGCTATCCTCAGGCGGCGGCGGAACCTACGGCAAGGTGCTGAAACCCAAAGAGTAGCTACAAGCTGCAATGAGCAATAAAGGATCGTCCCATCAGCAGGGTTACTGCGGGTGGGGCGATTTTTGGTTTTGGGGGCGGGGGTGGAGGCGAGTGGGAGCAAGAGTAACGGCATAATTGCCGTTACTGCGAGCGTGAAAGTCCCCAGGAGTTCCAACAACGGCATAATTGCCGTTACTGCAAGCGTGAAGGCCCGCGAGCGCTCCAATAAGGGCATAATTGCCGTTACTGCGAGCGTGAAAGTCCCCGGGAGTTCTAACAACGGCATAATTGCCGTTACTGCGAGCATGAAGGCCAGCGAGCGCTCCAATAACGGCATAATTGCCGTTACTGCGAGCATGAAAGCCCCCGGGAGTTCCAACAACGGCATAATTGCCGTTACTGCGAGCGTGAAAGTCCCCGGGAGTTCCAACAACGGCATAATTGCCGTTACTGCAAGCGTGAAGGCCCCCGAGCGCCCCAACAACGGCATTTCTGCCGTTACTACGAGCGTGAAAGCCCCCGAGAGCTCCAACAACGGCATAATTGCCGTTACTACAAGCGTGAAAGCCCGCGAACGCCCCAACAACGGCATTTCTGCCGTTACTGCGAGCATGAAAGCCCGGGCGAGCGCCAGCATCGGCAAGCCCCTTCTTGCCGGGGACAAGTCATAGAGCGGGAGGTTTCTTCATATGGTGTAACATATGACCGGAAAGGAGAACGTCCCGATGCGCAGCTTGCGGCTGATGATGAAGGAGCAGACGCCTCTTTATATTTTTGTTGCGGTATTGTTTTTGGTTGGGGTTGTTTTCGGGGCGCTGATTGTCAGTGCGTTGACTCTGGATCAGCAGCAGGAGCTTGGAGATTACTTAGGCAATTTCTTCGTTACTGTCGATCAGCAGGGACTGCCGGCTGCACCGGATTCCTACTGGGAGATTGCCGTTCTAAATTTGAAGTGGATCGGGCTGATCTGGATTCTCGGATTGTCTGTGATCGGGCTGCCGGGAATACTGATCCTTGATTTTCTTAAAGGAGTGCTGATCGGCTTTACAGTCGGTACTCTCGTCAGCGAGTATTCGTGGCACGGCATGCTGTTCGCGCTGGTCTCAGTTGCGCCGCATAATCTCGTGCTGATTCCGGTGCTGCTCGTATGCAGTGCGGCGGCGATTGGCTTTTCTCTGCAGATGATCCGCAGCCGGGTGCTGGGCCAGCGGCGTTCTCTAGTCACCCGTCCATTTGCGATGTATACGATGTTATCTCTCGGGATGGTGGTGCTTGTGCTGGGGGTCTCCAGTTTTGAGGCCTGGGTTACGCCGTCGATGATGCGCTGGGTTACGCCAATGCTTGTTAATAATGCCTGAAAACGGAATTAGACAAACATAATGAAGCATATTGGTTACATAAACACTATAGAGGTGGATAATGAGACCAAATCTTCATAATCAAGAATTCCAAGTCTACGTTGTAACCAAGGGGGATGTCCTGAGGTTTTTTGTGATTGAGATCATCATTAGTTCAATGGCTTATTCTATAGCTATGAAGCTTTTCCATAACATTATTTTGGCAAGTGCAGGCGGATGGGCAGGTACTGAAGGGGTAAAGCGACTATATGCTGTGAGTAAAATTATCGGAAAATAGCCCGAGTGCAACTTTTTTTACAACAGAAATGTAAGGTTCTAAAAGCGTTTGACTTCTCAAAGCGACTCCCTCTATAATGGAAGAAGTGATTTCATGCCGGTGCGGTAATTTTCCAAGGGGGAGGCAGACAATGGAAGCACGGATAGATAAGATTAAACAACAGCTACAATCCCAAGGATACAAGCTTACGCCCCAACGGGAAGCGACGGTAAGAGTTCTGCTCGAGAATGAAGAAGATCATCTGAGTGCAGAAGACGTATTCATGCTGGTGAAGGAAAAAGCTCCGGAGATCGGTCTTGCCACCGTCTACCGTACCCTGGAACTGCTGAGCGAGCTTCATGTCGTAGAGAAGATTAATTTCGGAGACGGCGTTGCCCGTTATGATCTGCGGACAGATACGGCGAAGCATCATCACCATCATCTCATCTGTGTGCAATGCGGCTCAATGGATGAGATTCGTGAGGATTGGCTGGGCCCGCTGGAAGAGCGGCTGGAGCAGGAATTTAATTTTACGGTTCTTGATCATAGACTTGATTTCCACGGAATTTGCCACCGCTGCAAGGATAAGAATAATACGGACGGCAATACTTCCGAATAAGCTTATAGATGATGATCTACCACATAAGCTCTCACCGGTGCAACGTACCGGAGGGGGCTTTTTAAGTGATGTACAAAGGCTTCATACATAACTTCAGTCCCCGGCGCATACATTGAAGGACGAGTCTTGCGAACGCTATTTCAGGCAGGCCTACTGCCGAAAAAGGAGGCATTCATATGATCGTCTCTGTGCCAAAAACGGTGCGCCGGCTGTATTTTATGACACTGCTGGTTGCGCTCAGTTGTTCTGCCTATTATGCCATGAACTGGATCAGCGGCTGGATTAGCCCGATTGAGAATTACGAAATACCGGAAGGATCTGCCGTCAAGGCCTTTCAGGAGGCTCCGCGCAGCGGTGAGGGACTGAACACAGGCGAGAGACTGCGGTTCTATTACTGGTATGGGGAGTGAATACTCCTCCACAAGCAGGAAAAAGCTAAAAGTCTGTCGAATGAAGCTAAGGCGGGGCCAGGCCTGGCTTAATCATACGGAGCCTGCCGCCGGACCCCATGCCTAAATGTTGCAGACCCGTGAAGTGCAGCCTGAGTAAGACAGGAGCGTGGATTGATGAAGTCACATTTGCAGCCGTTTATGCAGTATCTGTCCGAAGATAAGGGCTTGTCGCCAAGCACCTTGGAATCCTACGGGCGGGATATTTCGCAGTTTCTGGATTTTGCCGAGGAGCGGGGGCTGGCGTCGCCGGAAGAGATCAGAAGGTCGCATATCATGCTGTATCTTGCGGCACAACGAGGGGCAGGGCGGGCAGCCGCAACGGTGAACCGGAATACGGTGTCACTCCGTGCCTTTTTTCATTATTTGCTGAAGGAACGTCTGACCATGCAAGACCCGACGATGGATATGGACAAAATAAAACCAAGCAACAAGCCGCCAATGGTGCTGAGTGTCGGGGAGATCGAGCGGCTGCTGGGTGCTCCGGGCGGGGACACTCCCCAGGGTATGCGCGATAAAGCGATGCTGGAGCTGCTCTATGCAACCGGCATCCGTGTGTCGGAGCTGATCTCGCTGAACGTGGACGATGTGCACACCGAAATGAAGTATGTCCGCTGCACCGGAGCTTCCGGCAAGGAGCGGATTGTTCCGATTGGCACTATCGCTGCGGAGTGCGTTGCGGCGTACGCCGCCGGGCTGCGGGACAAGCTGCTGCGGGGCAATGCGGAGGAGCCGGCCCTGTTCCTGAACAGTCTGGGCGGACGGCTGACCCGGCAGGGCTTCTGGAAAATCATAAAGAAATACGCCCGGGAAGCGGGCATAGAGCAGGATATTACACCGCATACGTTAAGGCATTCCTTTGCCGCGCATCTGCTGGAGGGTGGAGCCGACCTGCGTTCAGTGCAGCAGATGCTTGGCCATGCCGACATCTCGACCACCCAGATTTACAGCGGCATTGCCCGCAAGAATATGAAGGAAGTCTATGAGAGCCATCATCCACGGGCGTGATGACCCAAAGTATTCTGGATGCGCACCATAGCGTAGTGAAAGATGCCCGGCACCGGGCTCTAAAAGATGCTTTTTGTGAGTAAGACCGTTATGATGGAAATATATTGAGTGATGCATACAACGAAGGAGTGAGACAGCATGTCCTCATTTAAAAGAGTCGGATTTATTGTGCTGGATAGCGTAGGTATCGGTGAAGCGCCGGATGCCGAAGGTTTTGGAGATAAAGGGTCCCACACGCTGGGACATATTCTGGAGCGGGTTCCGGGGCTGAAGCTTCCTAATCTGCAGCAGCTTGGACTTGCGAATATTGCGCCATTGCCGCCACTTGAGCCCGTAGCTGCCCCAACCGGATACTACGGTAAAATGCAGGAGGTTTCGGTAGGCAAGGATACGATGACCGGCCACTGGGAGCTGATGGGACTGAAGATTGAGATCCCGTTCAACACCTACCCGGACGGCTTCCCGGCCGAGCTGATCGAGAAATTCGAAGCTGCGACCGGCCGCAAGGTGATCGGCAACAAACCAGCCTCCGGTACGGAGATTCTGGTGGAGTACGGCGAAGAGCAAATGAAGACCGGCGCATGGATCGTGTATACGTCCGCAGACAGCGTGTTCCAGCTTGCCGCACATGAAGATATTATTCCGCTGGACGAGCTGTATAACGCCTGCAAAATCGCCCGCGAGCTGACAATGGCTCCTGAATTCTCTGTAGGCCGCGTTATCGCCCGCCCATATGTTGGCGAGCCGGGGCATTTCGTGCGCACACCTAACCGTCATGACTATGCGGTGAAGCCGCCGGAGGCAACGGTAATGAACGCGCTGAAGGATATCGGCAAGGACGTGATTGCCGTCGGCAAGATAAATGATATTTTCACCGGTGAAGGGGTTACGGCAGCCTATCCGACAAAAAGCAACGAGCATGGGATTGAGCTTACTATTGCGGAGCTGCGCAAGCCGTTTGACGGCTTCCTGTTCACCAACCTGGTAGACTTCGACTCCCTGTTCGGCCACCGCCGTGATCCTGAAGGATATGGACGTGCGCTGGAGGTATTTGATCGGGCGCTTCCTGAGCTGCTGTCCACTTTAACCGAAGATGATCTGCTGATCATCTCGGCAGACCACGGGAATGACCCGATCCACAGCGGAACGGATCATACGCGTGAGTATGTGCCGCTGCTAATCTACAGCCCAAGATTCACGGCTCCGGCCAGCCTGGGCATCCGCCAGACCTTCTCGGATGTGGCGGCAACGATTGCCGACAACTTCGGGGCGAAGGCGCCGAAGTATGGGACAAGCTTTTTGGCAGAATTGAAGTAAGACAAAACTTTCAGGAGGCAATGACCATGAGCATAGTGACCCAGAGCAACATTCAAGAAGCAGCAGTTTATATTAAGGATAAATGTACGGTTGCCCCGGAAATCGGCCTTATTCTCGGCTCCGGCCTTGGCGTTCTGGCGGATCTGATCACGGATGAGGTAGTGATTCCGTATAACGAAATTCCACATTTCCCGGTGTCCACGGTGGAAGGACATGAGGGTGAGCTGCTGATCGGCATGATCGAAGGCCGCCGTGTGGTCATGATGAAAGGCCGCTTTCACATGTATGAGGGCTATGGCCCGGAGACGACGGCTTTTCCGGTACGCGTAATGAAGGAGCTTGGTGTAACGAGCCTGCTGGTGACCAATGCTGCCGGCGGCGTCAACACGGATTTCACACCCGGCGATCTAATGCTGATTACCGATCATCTGAACCTGACCGGACGCAATCCGCTGATCGGACCCAACGACAATGCGCTGGGCGTGCGTTTCCCGGATATGTCCACCCCTTACAGCCCGCGCCTGATTGCAGCGGCTAAGGAGGCTGCGGCTGCACAGGGCTTTGAATTCAAGGAGGGCGTGTATGCCGGACTTCTCGGACCTTGCTATGAGACACCTGCCGAAATCGTGATGCTGCGCCGCCAGGGTGCAGATGCAGTGGGCATGTCCACGGTTTCGGAGACGATTGTTGCCCGCCATGCCGGTATTGAGGTGCTGGGCATTTCCTGCATCACCAACATGGCAGCCGGTATTCTGGATCAGCCGCTGAACCATGCGGAGGTTATGGAGACGGCAGAACGGGTGCGCGAGCACTTTTTGAAGCTGGTTCTGGCGTTTATTCCGAAGATGTAGGCCTGGACGCGCGCTGGTTATCTTTTAACATTTCACAATTAATATCCGGGAGGATCAACATATGACACAACAAGCTAACGCCCCTTATGGTGTGCAGGTCAAAGAAGCGGCTGAATATATCAAATCCAAATTGGGAGCCTACTCCCCAACCATCGGGCTTATTCTGGGTTCGGGTCTGGGCGATCTGGGCGACCAAATTGAGGATGCAGTGTACTTGCCGTACGAAGAAATTCCTCATTTTCCTCGCTCGACGGTTGAAGGCCATGCCGGACGGTTCGTGATTGGGAAGCTGGAAGGCAAGGACGTTATTATTATGCAGGGCCGTTTCCACTATTATGAGGGCTACGCTATGCGCAAGGTTGTGCTGCCGGTATATGTGCTGGCGAAGCTGGGCGTTGGCACACTGGTGATTACCAATGCTGGCGGCGGCATGAACCGTGCGTTCAAAGCCGGTGATCTCATGCTGATTACGGACCATCTGAACATGACCGGCGACAACCCGCTGATCGGACCGAATGATCCGGAGCTGGGTGTGCGTTTCCCGGATATGTCCCGTGCGTACGATCCTGAATATATTGCTTTGGCTAAAAAGCTCGCAGGTGAGGTGAAAGGTGTGGACGGCGAAACGCTTGTGCTGCAGGAAGGCGTCTATGCCGGAATCAGCGGTCCAACCTACGAAACCCCTGCGGAGTTGAAAATGCTCGCCTACCTCGGCGGAGATGCCGTCGGCATGTCCACTGTGCCTGAAGTGATTGTTGCCAGCCACAGCAGACTACGCGTACTCGGCATTACCTGTATCACCGATATGGCGATTGGCGATGAGCTTGAGCCGCTGACGCATGAGCAGGT
The DNA here is from genome assembly GCF_056120445.1 of Paenibacillus sp. sgz302115. Taxonomy (NCBI): domain Bacteria; kingdom Bacillati; phylum Bacillota; class Bacilli; order Caryophanales; family Paenibacillaceae; genus Paenibacillus; species Paenibacillus sp. sgz302115. Next base: position 143,799 of record NZ_JBVYOK010000011.1, on the reverse strand, counting down.
GGTGAAGGTGGCGAACCTGACGAAGCCGAAATTTATCGGCCTGGTGCGCGCTTTTGTCCGTGAGGTGCAGGCATAATGCGGGCTGTTGACCTGATTCAGAAGAAGAAAGACGGCGGCGAGCTGAGCCGCGAGGAAATCGCCTACCTGATCCAAGGCTACAGCAAAGGTGAAATTCCCGATTACCAGATTTCGGCCTGGGCGATGGCGGTGTATTTCCAAGGGATGAACGCGCGCGAAACGGGCGATCTGACCCTGGAAATGGCCATGTCCGGCGATCAGGTTGATCTTAGTCCGATTGCTGGCATCAAGGTGGACAAGCATTCCACCGGCGGTGTGGGCGATAAAACAACGGTTGTGCTTGCACCGCTGGTCGCATCCGCCGGAGTGCCGGTCGCCAAAATGTCCGGCCGCGGGCTGGGACATACCGGGGGCACACTCGACAAGCTGGAATCCATCAGCGGGTTCTCTGTGGAGATGGACCGCGAACGCTTCTTCACTCAGGTTGGCGAGATCGGCGCGGCGGTTATTGGACAGTCCGGCAATATCACGCCAGCGGACAAGAAGCTGTATGCGCTGCGTGATGTGACCGCAACCGTGGAATCCATTCCGCTGATCGCCAGCTCCGTCATGAGCAAGAAGATCGCCGCCGGCGCAGATGCCATCGTGCTCGATGTCAAAACCGGCAGCGGTGCGTTCATGAAGACGCTGGACGATTCCATCGCCCTGGCCCAGGCCATGGTCGATATCGGCACGCATCTTGGCCGCAACACGGTTGCGGTCATCAGCGACATGGACCAGCCGCTCGGATACGGCATCGGCAACGCCCTGGAAATCAAGGAAGGCATCGAAACCTTGAAGGGCCACGGGCCGAAGGATCTGGAGGAGGTCTGCCTGATTCTCGGCAGCCAAATGCTGGTGCTCGGCGGCAAAGCCAAGGACGAGACGGAAGCGCGTTCGATTCTGAAGTCGCATATCGAGGACGGCAGCGCGTTCGCCAAGTTCAAGCAAATCGTTGCAGCGCAGGGCGGAGATGTTACACAGGTCGAATCCCCTGAGACACTGCCGTCTGCACGGACCTTCATCGAAGTGAAGGCAGTGACCGCAGGATGTGTGGAGAGCATCCAGGCCGAGGAGATCGGCATCGCTGCCATGCTGCTTGGAGCAGGACGCGAAACGAAGGAATCGGAGATTGATCTGGCAGTCGGCATCCAGCTATCCAAGAAGGTCGGCGATGCGGTAGCCGCAGGCGAAACGCTTGCCGTGCTGCATGTGAACGACGCCGGAGCGAACAAGGTGCAGGAAGCGGAAGCCAAGGTGCTGGAAGCTTACCTGATCTCCTCCGAACCCGTTCCGCCGCAGCCGCTTGTGTTCGCACTGGTTACCAAGGATGGGGTAACGCGGTACTAGAATTGGCGGGGCTGCAAGGCCCAACATATAAAAGCCGTACAGAGCGATTTTTGTTCTGTACGGCTTTTTGTCGTAGCAATCTTTCGCTGGCTATTACTTAAGGACAATCGCTTGCGGATTTTTTTTGGATCAGTGAGTTAGAGATTCATAAATAAATACTCCCGCTTCAACAACGGCAATTCTGCCGTTAATTCAGAGTGAATCCCCCGAGACCGCTTGAACAACGGCAAATCTGCCGTTATTTCAGATCGAATCCTCCGAGACCGCTTGAACAACGGCAATTCTGCCGTTACTTCAGATCGAATCCCTCGAGACCGCTTCAACAACGGCAAATCTGCCGTTATTTCAGGGTGAATCCCTCGAGACCGCTTGAACAACGGCAAATCTGCCGTTACTTCAGATCGAATCCCCCGAGACTGCTTCAACAACGGCAATTTTGCCGTTAATTCAGAGCGAATTCCCCGAGACTGCTTGAACAACGGCAATTCCGTTACTTCAGATCGAATCCTCCGAGACCGCTTGAACAACGGCAATTCTGCCGTTATTTCAGATCGCCCATCCAAACTCACGGTTCTCCTATTTTTATTTTAATTCGTAGGCGATTGCCCTGTGCTAACCCAAACATTCCTCGACAGTCCTGAGCATCTGGTAGGCTCCCCGGCTCTCGTTGCAGAGCACGGCTGCTGTTGCTCCACTGGCGGGATAGTAGGCGGAGTGGAACGATACCCCGGGATCGTAGCCCATTACATGGTATTTGTACACCCCGCCATTCCGCTTGGTGATCCACACCCCGTATCCATAATACTCATCTTTTTCCTCATGAATATGTGCAGTAAGCATCAGGTCCGTCAATTCTGGAGTCAGCAGCTTATGCTGGAGCAGGCCCTCCCACAGCAGCAGCATATCGGGAGCAGTGACGAAGGCGCTGCCGTCCGCGCCCCCTTTTACGGGAATAGAGTAGATATTGGTTGTCCAGGCTCCGTCGTCCTGCACTATGTATCCAAGGGCGGTATTGCCCGGGAGAGTATCCAGCGAGAAATACCCTGAGTTTGCCATCCCGCAAGGCGTAAAAATATGCCGCTCCACATAATTCGTAAATGCTACCCCGCTAAGCTTCTCGACGAGCAGACCGAGCAGGATATAACCGGCATTATTGTAATGGAATCTGGCTCCCGGGGCAAACTTCATTGGCAATTCGCGGAACATCGGCAGGAAATCCTCAAGCTGCCTAAGCAGATACATCGGGCGGGTTGTCCAGAGTCCGGCGAAATCCTCCATCGTCATCGTCTCTTCATCAAAATAATCCGAAATTCCCGAGCTATGGGTCAGCAGATGATGAACGGTGATGTCAGGGCTGTAGTGGGGGAACTCCGCCTGCTCCAGAATATCCATGATTTTGCTGTCCAGCGCAAGCTTGCCCTGCTCCACCAATTGGCAGACGGCTATCGCTGTAAACAGCTTAGAGCCGGAAGCATTGCCAAAACGCGTATCCGGACGATTCGGCCATTGTTCCGCTTTATTGGCGTACCCGTATGCGCCGGAGGCTATAGTATTGGCGTTTTTTTTAACCAGTAGGGCTCCTGAAAAGCCCGCTCTTTCCGCCTCTGCATCAATTCTGCTGCTCAACTGTTCATGCTGCATGATGTGTCCTCCTCGTATAGGTCAATCTATATAAGATGAACTAAAAAATCATAAAAAAGGTAGGAGTGCGGAGGGGAAGTTTGGAACTGGAGGAGCGGTAGCGTCCGCCTTTAGGTTTGGATTTCTACCGCAGACAGCGGAATAAAATCAAGAAATCCAAACCTAACAGCGGCCGGAAGTCCAAACATTCCCCGCAGTTACGACCAGAACCTAATATGAAGATCTAAAGTTCACTTATATATCATCAGGTCATCTGATTTTTCAAACCTACGATATCATGGGCCCACCTGAAAAGGTAGGCAGACTTCATGTATGTACCGTTTATGGAGCAACAGGCTCCACCCGGGAATCGCGAAATGCAGAGTGTACGCTGCACGTAAGGTTTATCTGCTAAGGACAAGAAAAGCAGTTCAGTTTTGGCAGGGCGGTACATTGTGGACCATTTGGAATTTGAGATAGTATAACTCTAACATTAGAAACTCTTAAATTAGAGACAGTACATCCGGGGAGGAATTATAATGGCACTTCATCAGACAATAACGGTTTTGAATACTTTGGACAGTGCTTATGCTAACGGTGAGCAGGTCAGGCAGTTGTTCGCGGCTTATCCGGGGATTAAGGTCGAGGTTGAAAAGGTGCAAGGCGATAAAGGGAGCACTGAATTTGTAAAAATCACCATTCCGGGCAGCAACGGCAAAGCCGGGGGCGGTTCTGCGCCTACGTTCGGCATTGTGGGCAGACTGGGCGGCATCGGCGCCCGTCCCGGGCGGATCGGGATTGTCTCCGATGCCGACGGTGCGGTAGCAGCCGTTGCTTCAGCACTGAAGCTGGCAGACATGCAGTCTAAGGGAGATGTGCTCAAAGGCGACGTGCTGATCACCACGCATATTTGCCCGGATGCGCCGACGCTGCCGCATGAGCCGGTTGATTTCATGGATTCTCCTGTCGATATTCTGCAAATGAATGAGCATGAGGTGCTTCCTGAGATGGAGGCGATTCTATCCATAGATACCACTAAAGGCAACCGGGTAATTAATCACAAAGGCATCGCGATCTCCCCTACCGTCAAGGAGGGCTACATCCTGCGGGTGAGCGAGGATCTTTTGCGGATTCTGGAAATGACGACAGGCCAGCTTCCGGTTACGTTTCCGGTTACGACTCAGGACATCACTCCATACGGCAACGACCTTTACCATATTAATTCGATTCTGCAGCCGGCAGTAGCGACGGATGCTCCGGTTGTCGGTCTGGCGATTACCGCCCAATCCATGGTGCCAGGCTGCGGAACCGGCGCAAGCCACGAGGTCGATATTGCTTCAGCGGTACGGTTTGCTATTGAGGTGGCAAAGGAATTCAGCCAAGGTCAGTGCTCGTTCTACAACCAAGCCGAATTCGCACGCATTACGGAGCTGTATGGCTCCATGAAGGTGCTGCAGACTCCGGGCAAACCGGTGGTCCCTACGGCCTGAGCGGTTGCCAGAGATAACGCGGGTTAGCTGCGGTATAGATGTAGAGGAGGGAACAGGTTGAAGACTATAGGGCTGATCACCATTGGACAAGCCCCAAGGAACGATGTGGCTCCGATTCTTGAGAAGTACCTGAAGGGCCGTGCATCACTGCTGCAGTCCGGGGTGCTGGATGGCTTCACGCAAGCGCAGGTCAGTGCGAACTATGGACCGGAAGAAGGAGAATATGTGCTGACTTCCCGGATGGCGGACGGATCTGCTGCTGTAGTCTCCAGAGAGCGGATAAAGTCGGTGCTGCAGGGGAAAATTGATGCCATGGAAGCCGCTGGAATCACTACGATTCTGCTGCTGTGCACCGGTGAATTTCCCGGCCTGCGCACAGCACGCGCCCACTTGATCGAGCCGGACCGGATTATACCTCCGGTAGTCCTGGCGCTGGCCGGAAAGCGCCGCCTGGGGCTGATTGGCCCTTTGCCTGAGCAGGAGAAGCATGTGAATGAGAAGTTTGCAGGGGCTGCTGACGGTTGTGGTTCAGTTTCTGGTTCCGGTTCCGGGTTGCCCTTTGCCGCCGTCTCGCCTTATACCGGAAGCGAAGCCGAATTCCGGGCTGCTGCGGAGAAGCTGAAAGGCCGCGCCGATCTGATTGTACTTGACTGTATGGGCTATGTGGAGCAGCATAGAGCATGGGCGTCTTCAGTTGGAATCCCCGTCGTGCTGTCGAGTGCGCTGATGGGGAAGCTGATCGCTGAAATGGTGTAATCAGGAGGAAACAAAGATGAGTGAAGAACGGATTAATATCAGTATGAATGTCCTGAAGGACTGCCTGGGACTTGGCAGCCTTGAGCAATTGGCCGTAGTGGCAGACGATGACAAGCGGGAGCTTGCCGAATCGGTCTATGAGGCCGGCAAACGGCTCGGCGCCGAGACTGTGCTGCTGATTATGAGCAACCGGACCCGGTCCGGTGAAGAACCGCCTGCCGCCATTGCCGAGGCGATGGCTAAGTCGGATGTGGCAGTGTGCATTACAACCCATTCCATGACGCATACTGCGGCCCGCAAGCAGGCTGCTGCGGCGGGAACCCGCGTAGCCACCATGCCTGGCATGACAGACGATATGTTCAGCCAAGGGGCTATTACAGCGGATTACGGACAGGTGAAGGCAATGACCGAGCAGGTTGCCTCGCTGCTGTCCGGCAGCAGCAGCGTCCGGATCGAGAAGGAAGGATTAAGCTTGTCCTTTTCGACCCAAGGGCGGGAGGGCATTCTTAGCACGGGGCTGTATCTGAATCCGGGTGAGTCGGGTAATCTGCCTTCAGGCGAAGCCTACATTGCACCGCTGGAGGGTACTGCCACAGGAAAGATTAAAGTGGACGGCTCCGTTGCCGGAATCGGCGCGCTGAGCAGCCCGATGATCCTTACAGTAGAGCAAGGGCGGCTGACCGCTGCCGAAGGTGAAGGCGGCGACAAGCTGCTGGAGATGCTCGGTACAGGTGATGGCCGACTTCTGGGCGAATTCGGCATCGGGACCAATAACAAGGCGAGAATTACCGGTGTGGTGCTGGAGGACGAAAAAGTCTATGGCACAATTCATGTGGCCTTCGGCAGCAACAATACCTTTGGCGGAGTCGTGGCGGCAGGCGTTCACATTGATGCCGTAGTGATGAAGCCGGACGTTTATTTGGATGACAAGCTCATTATGCGCGCAGGAGAGCTGCTATAGATTATATTGAGGTCTTGCGAAGGCTGACCGACAGGAGGGATACAGTTGCTGGGAATCATACGTGTCATCACACTGGAGGAGGAGGCTTCCATTCATCTGCATGGGAAGCTGATTGAACGCCGCTTCGGCCTGCCTGTCATGAGCCGGTGTATTCAGGACCAGCCACAGGGCGTATTCAATGACGCAACGGAAGCGGAATCCGTTCCCAAGATCATTGCGTTGGCCCGCGAGCTGGAGAACAGCGGCTGCACCGCCATCGGAATCAGTTGCGCGGCTGATCCCGCCCTGCTGGAAGCCAGAGCTGCTGTACGGGTGCCTGTTCTTGGTGCAGGCTCCTGTGCTGCGCATTTGGCGATGGCGTATTCCAGCCGGGTGGGCGTCCTGACGATTCTCACGGAGGTCCCGCCGTTTATACGCAGCATTCTTGGAGCGGCGTATGTGGGCATGGACCGTCCGGACGGAGTCACGACGACCCTTGATCTGAACACGCCGGAGGGACGCGCCGGGGCATTGGCCGCAGCGGCCAGGCTGGTGGAGCGCGGAGCGGAAGCCATTGTGCTCGCATGTACGGGCTTTGCGACCATCGGGCTGGCTGCTGAGCTGGAGGAGAAGCTCGGTGTCCGCGCGCTGGACCCGATTTTGTCGCTGGGAGCCGCAGTGGCGGCGGCAGCCTCGTCGCCGGACAGGTCCGGCGTAAATAAATGATTAATTGCTGAAACGGATACCGTCCTTTTTATAGACGGCGTTGCCGTATCTACTTATAGAATCTCCAGAAACGGGTGACGCCTTATCCAAAGGGCGGTGCCCGTTTCTTTTTATGAGGACGTTTTGTATGTCGGAAAGCAGCAGTTACATGAATTTTGTAAACTTTTCCTTTTGGTTATTCGACAAATTCTGATAAACTATCGAGAAATCAAGATTGGCATAGTTCAGGAAAAAACAAGAAATACTGTAGACAGTAGAAGGGGGAAGGATTGTTGAATACTAGGGGCATTACATTAAGAGAGCTGATGCAGCTCAAGGTTCTGTCCAAAGCGACCGTCATCAGCGGCGTTCAGGGGCTGGACCGGGTGGTACGCTTTGTGGATATTATGGAGGTCCCTGATCTGAAGGGCTGGATCAGCGAAGGCGTGATGCTGCTGACCACAGCCTATTCGATCCGCCACGATCCTTCGCTGCTGACCGAGCTGGTCTACACCCTGGATCAACTGGGTGCAGCCGCGCTGGCAATCAAGCCGGCCCGCTTCCTCAAAGAGATTCCCCAGGGGGCCATCGAGGCCAGCAATATCTGCGGTCTGCCGATTGTGGAGATTCCGCCGGAAATTCCCTATACGGATATTACGCAGCCGGTGATGGAGCTGCTGCTCGGCCGTCAGGCGATGCTGCTGCGCCGTGCGGAGGAGGTATACCGGACCTTGACGATGATGGTGCTGGAGAACAGCGGGATTCAGGCCGTGAGCGACAACGTGGCTGAATTCTTAAAAGCGCCTGTCGCCCTGGTCGATACGGAGCGGAATATTATTGTCTCTTCACCGTCCCAGTTTGACTGGTCGATTCCTGAGGAGCCGCTAAGCTGGAATATCCATGTGGACCGGCGGACGGTTGCCAGGCTGCTGGTGGACAAGAAGAAGCTGGATGATATGGAGGAGGTCGGGATTGAGCAGGCGCGTCTGGTGTTTGCCCTGGAGCTGATGCGGGAAAAGGTGGCCGAGGATACAGAGTTCCGGCTGCGGGGCAATTTTATTGATGAGCTGCTGACGCCTCCCTTGCCATCCAGGCATGAGGTGGAGCGGCGGGCCCGCCAGCTTGGGATGAACCCTGAACACAAGTGGGAGGTTGCCGTAATTGAAGGGGAGACTGCGCCGAATGAAGAGACGGTGAATCGGCTGCTGGACCGGGAAGCCCGGAAACGCGGGGTAACCCCCCATGCGGAATTCCGCTCGAACCGCGCAGTACTGTTCCTGCCGACCCCCGAAGGCCGCAAGTTCACTGCCGGTGATGGAGAGGAGACATGGGCTGTGACGCTTGAAGGCTGGCTTCAGGACAAGACCGAAGGGCTGGGAGGCTACCGCACGGGGGTAGGGACTCAGGAGTACCTCTGGGATATTCAGACCAGCTACAATGAAGCTCGCAAGGCGCTCTCTGTGGCAAGGCGTCTAGGTCAAGGGGCGGGCGGAGTGACCCGCTACGAAGAGATAGAGGTATACCATCTGCTGGAGGGACTTAGCGGAGAAGGCTTCGCCGCCCTGTTCGAGCGCAAGCTGGGCAAGCTGCGGCAATATGACCAGGAGCATGACAGCAACATGCTGCTGACGTTCTATCATTATCTGGAGTGCCGGGGGAGCCTGATCGAGACGGCGAACAGCCTGTACATCCACCGCAATTCCGTCAAATACCGGCTGGAGCGCATTCGTGACATCACAGGCTTTGATCTGAATGATCCGCGCGAGCAGTTCGTGTGCCATTTGTGCCTGATCTACTACTATTTGCAGGGAAAATAAGCGAAATGGAAATTTTACGGAGTTGTGTGTTAGAAAAAGTAACATTAATACGCGGTAATAGTGCACAATCGACAAACGGTTGTGCTTTTTTTTAGCTGAACGGGACGTAGAGTGGAGCTTGAAATCTATGTAGAATTAGCACAACTACTAAAGAGGACCAAGAAACCGCAGGGTACCTGACATGGAACCTTCGGTTGCAGGCTGGGTGTACCGCTGGCATCAGAAGCGTAAGGGGGTTGATTCATTGTTTGCTTACACATTAAAAAGACTGGCGCAGATGATTCCGGCCTTGCTCGGCATTATCGTGATCACGTTCATTCTCTCCAGAGTACTGCCGGGTGACCCCGCGATCATGCTGGCCGGGGAACAGGCCCCGGAGGAGACGGTTAACAAAATCCGTCAGGACATGGGGCTGGACAAGCCGCTGTACATTCAATTCTTCAGTTATTTCGGGCAGTTGTTCCGGGGGAATATCGGCTATGCCTATCATACGGGACATTCGGTAGCGAGCGATCTGGCGACGCGTTTTCCGGCCACTCTGGAGCTGACGATTGCCAGCATCCTGATTGCGATTCTGGTGGCGATTCCCGTAGGGATTATTGCCGCAACCCGCAAGGAGTCGATCCTCGACCACATCTCGCGTGTCTTCTCGCTGATTGGCGCATGTGTACCGATCTTCTGGCTGGGTCTGATTTTCATTTATGTCTTTTATTCAATTCTTGGCTGGGCGCCCGCTCCGATGGGACGGATCAGCGGCGACCTGAATCCTCCGGTTCACATCACCGGGATGTATGTGCTGGACAGCATTTTATCCGGAGATATCCTTGCTTTGAAAAGCAGTATCGCCCACCTGGTGCTCCCGGCGATTTGCCTCAGCACAGGGACGATGGCCATCGTGGCCCGCATGACCCGCTCCAGCATGCTGGAGGTGGTTGATCAGGATTTCGTCAGAACGGCCCGGGCCAAGGGGCTGCGTGAATCGGCCGTGGTCTACAAGCATGCGCTTGTGAACGCACTGATTCCTACGCTTACTGTACTCGGATTGCAGTTCGGCTATCTGATGGGCGGCGCGGTCATTACGGAGACGATCTTCACCTGGCCGGGAATCGGCGGTTATGTTACGGATTCGATTCTGGCTGCGGATTACGCGCCGATTCAAGCTTTTACACTGGTCAGCGCCATCCTCTACTGCGGGATCAACCTGGCAGTCGATCTGATCTACGGTCTGATTGATCCGCGTATCCGTTATGAATAAGAATTTACGTATATTTCGGAAAAGGAGGAGATTACCATTGAGCACGGCAGCACAGTCAGCGCAGGGCAACCCTTCGAAACCCGCTGCTGCACATAAACCCAAAACCTTACTCACCCTGCTCCTGCATAACCGGCTTGCCGCAATCGGTCTTGTCTGTATTCTGATCTGGACCGTGACCGCCCTGATTGCACCGTGGATTGCACCGCATGATCCGTACCTTACGGATATGGCGAATAAGCTCCAGGCGCCGTCGGGTAGCCACTGGTTCGGCACGGACAACTTTGGCCGGGATATCTTCAGCCGTGTGCTGTACGGGGCGAGAATCAGTATTTGGACCGGCCTAATCGCCGTCGCCATTTCATTCCTGATCGGTGTGCCGCTTGGCGGCATTGCCGCCTACTACGGCGGACGGACAGGGAGCATAATTATGCGGCTGATGGACGTTCTGCTGTCCTTCCCGTCGCTGGTGCTGTCAATGGCGATCGCCGCTTCCATCGGAGCGGGCCTGACCACAGCAATGATCGCTGTCGGCATCGTCGGTATTCCGGAATTTGCGCGGCTGATGTTTGGTCAGACGGTCTCGCTCCGTGAAAAAGAGTACGTGGAAGCCAGCCGGGCCATCGGCGTAAAAGATTCGGTTATTCTCTACCGGCATATTCTTCCGAACGCGCTTGCTCCACTGATGGTTCAGGCCACGCTGGGCATGGGCTTCGCCATTCTGACGGCTTCCAGCCTCAGCTTCCTCGGTCTTGGAGTTAAACCTCCGATTGCCGAGTGGGGGGCGATGATCTCCGAAGGCAGAGAGTATATCATCTCCGGGCAGTGGTGGCTGGTAACCTTCCCGGGCCTTGGGATAGCCACAGCCATTCTCGGATTTAACCTGCTCGGGGACGGTTTCCGGGATGTACTTGATCCACGGTTGCGGTCGGGCAAATAGATAAGAGCAGAGACGGACTAATCCCCTCGGCTCTAAAATATTTCCCGGTAAATATAAATCAGCAGCACTATGTTAGGAGCCAGTAGAAAAGGGAGGAATTATTGATGAAAAGAGTAAAACTGCTGTCCACGCTCGTCGCTTTTTCAATCCTGCTGGCCGGCTGCGCAAGCAGCGCCAATCCGCAGACGCCTGCAGCCACTTCGGCGGCTGAAGGAACCGCAGCGCCGACTGCTGCAGCCAAGCCTTTCCTGACTGTCGCTTATTCTGAAGGCGGCACTACGCTCGATCCGGCGGAGGCCAATGATTTGACCTCGGATACCCTGGTGCTTGCGGCGTATGACCAGCTCGTAACCTATGGCATCAAGACGGAGAATGGGGCAAATATCGCGAACACTGAGGATATCAAGCCGATGCTTGCCGAGAGCTGGGAGGTGTCCGGCGACAATACGGTGTACACCTTTAAGCTGAAGTCCGGCGTGAAGTTCCAGAGCGGCAATCCGGTGGATGCGGCGTCGGTCGTGTATTCCTTTGACCGTGTTGCGAAATCCAGCTCCGGCAGCTTCCTCTACGGCATGGCTGCGATCAAGTCGGTTACGGCCAAGGATGATTCCACCGTGGAAATCGCCCTGACGAATGCCAATCATAATTTCCTGCAAATTATGGCGATGTACACCTTCTCCATCGTGGACAAGAAGGCGGTTGAAGCGCAAGGCGCTGACTACCTCAATACGAATGCTGCAGGCTCCGGCCCCTTCAAGCTTGAGAAATGGGACCCCGCCACCGAAGCCGTCTTTACCCCGAACGAAGACTACTGGCAAGGTGCGCCGAAGCTCGGCAAGGTAACCCTGAAGTTCACCAAGGAAGCCTCTAACCGCGTACTGCTGCTGAATAAAGGCGATGTGGACATGGCGATTGAAATTCCGCCGAAGGATGTTGATTCCCTGAAAAGCAACAGCAACCTGACCGTAGCCTCGAATGCGAGCAACCGGATTCTCTATTTTGCCATGAACAACAAAGTGAAGCCTTTTGACAATGAAAAGGTCCGTCAGGCCATCAATTATGCGATTCCTTATGATGAGCTGCTGACTGGAGTAATGTACGGACAGGCCAAGCAGATGAAGAGCTCGGTTGCCAGCAATACCCCGGGCTTCACCGATGCAGGCTACGTCTATGAGCATAATCTGGACAAAGCGAAGGCATTGCTGAAGGAAGCAGGCTATGAGAAGGGATTCACTTTTGACTTCACGCTTGGCTCCGGCTTTGACGACTGGGAAGATGATGCGGTGCTGATCCAGGCAGAGCTGGCCAAAATCGGCGTAACGATGAACATCAACAAACTGGCCCGCGCCCAGTTCCTGGAGCAGCAGAAAACCAAAAAGCTGACATCTTATATCTCCAAATGGACTTCCTTTGTCAACGATCCCGGCTATCATCTTGGCTTCCTGATGTACGGCAAAGGCTCCTCCAACTATCACAACTATCAGAATGCGGAAGTAGACAAGCTGTGGGAGCAGGCCAACACAGAGACGGATGCAGCCAAACGCGCAGAGCTGTACAAGAAGGCACAGGAAATCATTACAACCGAAGCACCTTGGGCGTATCTGTATGAATACAACCGGATTGTCGGCATGAGCAACAAAATCAGCGGTTATGCGTTCTACCCGGATGAGGTCATCCGCTTCTACCCGCTGTCGGTACAGGAATAGAAGATTATTTTGAACAAAGAGCGGACGGGCCAACGCGGCTGCGGTCCCTCTTTTTCCAAATTACAGCGTATGAAAAGGAGACAGGACATGGTGACAGATTGGAAGAGCAAGGTGCTGAGCGCGATAGATGAAGAGCAGGAGCAATTGCTGGAGCTGTGCTCGCAGCTGATCCGTTTTCCTTCCGAGAACCCTCCGGGCGACTCGCGTGATATAAGTGCTTTTATTATGGATTATTTGAAGCAGGCTGGAATTGATACAGAGGTGCACCCAGCGACTGAAACGATGCTGAACCTCGTCTCCACATTGAAAACTGAGGCCAAAGCGCCTTCCGATAAAAAATTGATCTTCTGCGGACACACGGACGTGGTGCCTGCCGGGGATCTGTCCCGTTGGGATTTCGATCCGTTCTGCGGCGATATCGTGGACGGCTACCTGCTGGGAAGAGGCGCTTCCGATATGAAGGCCGGACTTGCCGGACTGATCTTCGCCATGGGGCTGCTGTCGAGACTTGGTGTTCCGCTGCGCGGCGATCTGGCGCTGCTGGTCGTGCCGGATGAAGAGACTGGCGGCCATCTTGGTGTGCCGTGGGTGCTTGAGCGTAACTTAGTTACAGGAACGGCTGCGGTCATTGCCGAGCCGTCCGGTCCGCTGAATCCGACGATTGGGCAGAAGGGAAGCTGCTGGTTTGAGTTCACGGTGGAAGGCACGCCGGGACACGGCAGTCTTGCGCCTGTGGTCGGAGAGAGTGCGATTGTAAAGGCAGCCAAGGGGATTGAAGCGCTGCAGCGGTTATGGGACATCAAGCCGGATATTCCCGAGGAGGTCAAGGAGATCATCCGGATCTCCCAGGATTATGTGAAGGAGCGTGAACAGGACGGCTCCATCGCCTATCAGGTGTTCGATCACGTGACGGTCAACATTGGAACAATCCAGGGCGGAACCAAGGTGAACGTGGTGGCCGACCGCTGTACAGTGCAGGTGGATTCCCGGGTCCCTTTTGGCGTCGATTACCGGGATGTGCTGGACCGGGCGCGTTCGCTGCTGCTTGAAGCAGGGATTGAGTCCGAGGTCAAAGGCTTCGGCTTCCAGGGCAATGCCAACTGGACCTCTACGGAAGAGCCGATTGTCAGCGATCTCGTGGAGAGCATCTGCGAGGTGAGCGGCGAGGAAGCCTACGGTGTGCTGCAGTGGGCCTCCAGCGATGCGCGCCATTTCCGCACCCATCAAATTCCGGTGCTGCAATACGGCCCAGCCGAGCTGTCCACAATCCACAATTTTAATGAAAAAGCGCCGGTCTGGCAGATTATCCAGTGCGCCAAAGTCTATGCGCTGACTGCGCTGAAGTACCTTGGTGTGGAAGAGAGCAGAGAGTAAGGATCACTGACAAATTTTACGTTAAACCGATGAGTAATATTGATGTTACGATTGGTTGAGACGCAAACTATTGCATTTTCTACAGCAGAAGAATGGACTTTCTATAAATAGTTGAACTAAAAAACTGCCAAAAGGCAAAAGTGATGGAGGAGAAGTTTGGAACTGGAGGAGCGTTAGCGTCCGCCTGAGAGCTTTCCGTAGGAAAGCTAGCATCGTAAGCATAGGCTATGTTTGGATTTCTACCATGAACAACGGTATTAAATCAGGAAATCCAAACATAACAGCGGCCGGAAGTCCAAACATTCTCTGCAGTCACGATCAATGCCGATTTGGTAAAAGACAACATACATCTACCGCGGGGAGGGATAAAGATGACAGAACTGCTTGAAGTATCCGGGCTGGCAACCGAATTCGTAACGGCTGCGGGTACGATCCGTGCGGTTGACGGAATCAGCCTGTCCGTGCGCAAGGGGGAGACGCTGGGCATTGTCGGCGAGTCGGGCTGCGGCAAAAGCATTACCTCGCTGTCCATCATGCAGCTCCTGCCGAAGCGGATCAGCCGTATTGCCGCCGGTCAAATCCGCTTCGAGGGCAAGGATATGCTGCGGATGCCGGCAAAGGAAGTGCGGAATATCCGGGGCAACCGGATTGCGATGATCTTTCAGGAGCCGATGACCTCGCTGAATCCGGTATTCAAAATCGGCCGGCAGATTTCGGAATCCGCGCGTTTTCATCTCAAGCTGGGTAAGAAGGAAGCTGACGAACGGGCGGTCGAGATGCTGCGCAAGGTCGGGATTCCCCGTCCGGAAAAAATCGCCCAGCAGTATGCCCATCAATTATCCGGCGGGATGCGCCAGCGCGTGATGATTGCAATGGCGATGGTCTGCAATCCGCAATTATTGATTGCAGATGAGCCGACGACAGCCCTGGACGTGACGATCCAGGCGCAGATTCTGGATCTGATGCGCGAGCTGCAGCAGACAGAGGGCATGTCCATCCTGATGATCACCCATGATCTCGGGGTCGTTGCAGAAATGTGCGATCGGGTCGTCATCATGTACGCTGGCCAGATAGTGGAGGAGGCGGATGTCGCCACTCTGTTTGGCAAACCGCTGCATCCCTATACCCGGGGGCTGCTGGCTTCACTGCCCCAGCTTGCCGGGGATAATGACAGACTGCCCTCGATACCGGGCCAGGTGCCGAATCCGGCCAATCTGCCGTCCGGCTGCCGGTTCGCTCCGCGCTGCCCGGTAGCAATTGAGCGCTGCTGGGCGGAGCGCCCGGAGCTGCTTGAAGTCCAGCCAGGACATAGCTGCCGTTGTCTGCTGCAGGAGGAGGAAGTATCATGAGCGCGATTCTTGAAGTACGCAACCTGAAGAAGCATTATCCGATCCGCAAAGGCTTCTTCGCCAAGCAAGTCGGGGCTGTTAAAGCGGTGGACGGCATCACTCTGTCTGTAGAGAAGGGGGAAACCCTTGCCGTTGTAGGTGAATCCGGCTGCGGCAAGTCTACCACCGGCCGGGCCATCCTGCGCCTGATTGAGCCGACGGACGGCGAAATCCTCTTTGACGGCACGGATGTGCGCAGCCTGAACACCGAGCAGCTGCGGCGTTTCCGCACCGATATGCAGATGGTGTTCCAGGACCCGTATGCTTCGCTGGACCCGCGCTGGACCGTCCAGCGCATTCTGGAGGAGCCGCTGCGGACGCATGAAGCGGCGAAGAACAGCGAGCTGAAGAGCCGGGTCGAGCAACTGATGGAGGTCGTCGGCCTCTCGCCTTACCAGGCGCACCGCTTCCCGCATGAATTCTCGGGCGGCCAGCGGCAGCGCATCGGCATTGCCCGGGCGCTCGCGCTGAACCCGAAGTTCATCGTCTGTGACGAGCCGGTCTCTGCCCTGGACGTTTCCATTCAGGCACAGGTGCTTAATCTGATGCAGGATTTGCAGGAGCAGTACGGTCTGACCTATATGTTCATCTCCCATGACCTGTCTGTCGTGAAATTTATCAGCGACCGGGTAGCAGTCATGTATCTGGGGCGGATCGTTGAGCTTGCTCCCACCAAGGAACTGTTCGCGAAGCCGCTGCATCCGTACACCCAGGCGCTCATGTCTGCAGTGCCGGTACCGAATCCGGGACTGAAAAAGTCACGAATCGTGCTGACCGGAGATGTCCCGAACCCGGAGACGCCGCCATCCGGCTGTGCCTTCCATCCGCGTTGTCCGTTTGCGATGGACAAATGCCGTAAGGACGAGCCGGTGCTGCGCGAGCTGGACTCGGGGCACCAGGTTTCCTGCCATTTATATTAAGGAAGAGTATTGAGGCCACCCGGGATCGGGTGGCCTTTCCTATTATTAGGTCAGCCAGTTATTTCTGGTTGACCTTTTTTTTAGGTGTTTTTTTGTGAGGGCTTCAGCATTATTGGTGGATGTGGAGTCATTGGCTATTCCGGTGATGCAGCGAATATTTTGTTTGTCCTGGTAGTTGTATTTTGTACAATTAAAACAATGATAAATCAGCTTTTTCTAGGAGTAACTGTATTGAGTACATTTAAAAATCGCAGATAGTCCGCTTTTGCTGGAATACTGACTTTTTAGCTGCACGGAGTACAATTAAAACTCGAAATGCGCCAAAATATTAGTTTTAAGTTGTATAAAATACAACTATGGCACACAAATGGAATAATTTTCACCTTTTCTGACCAGACTGGAACACAGTACCTGTGAAATGAAAGGTTAATGTTCAGGAGGGGACCATTGTGAGAAAAATGCGTTATGCACTGCTTGCGCTCTGTGTTGCTGCCTCGGTTCTGGGAACGGCATCCGGCGCGTACGCAGAGGAAAAAGCCAAGCCTAAAGGCACCGGCAATGCTGCCGCTGCTGTAGATCTTGCTCCGGGAGCACGTTCCGCCATTCTAATGGATGCGAACACCGGTACCATCATCTATGAGAAGAACAGCCACGACAAGCTGCCGCCGGCAAGCATTACGAAGATTATGACGATGCTGCTGACCGTCGAAGCGCTGGACGAAGGCAGGCTGCAGTTGACCGACAAGGTGCGGACAAGTGAATATGCCGCTTCGATGGGCGGGTCGCAGATTTTTCTGGAGCCTGGCGAAGAGATGACTGTGGACGAAATGCTCAAGGGCATTGCGATGGCCTCGGGCAACGACGCTTCTGTGGCGATGGCGGAGAAGCTGGCCGGCTCGGAGAGCGCTTTTGTCGATCAGATGAACAAGAAGGCCGAGGAGCTTGGCCTGAAGGACACGCATTTTGCCAACTGCAACGGGCTGCCGGCAGAGAATCACTATTCCTCCGCCCACGACATTGCCATCATCAGCCGGGAGCTGCTGAAGCATGAGCGGATTATTAAGTATACAGGCGCCTACCAGGATTATCTGCGCAAGGATTCGGCGAAGCCGTTCTGGCTGGTGAATACGAACAAATTGGTGCGCTTTTATACGGGGGCCGACGGTCTGAAGACGGGGTATACATCTGAGGCGAAGTTCTGTCTCTCCGCAACTGCGGCCAGAGATGGACTGCGTGCCGTCGCTGTCGTGCTGGGCGAACCTAACACCAAGACGCGCAACAGCGAAGTATCGGGGATGTTCGATTATCTCTTTTCCCAATATAAGGTGCATACCATCCACAAGGCAGGGGATACCATCGGCAAGCTGAAGATTGAAAAGGGTGTGAAGACCGAACTGCCCCTGACCGCCAAAGAAACATACAGTGTGCTCTTGCGCAAAGGAATCACCCAGGAAGGCATTCGTCACGAGGTGGTGCTGCCAAAAAGCATCAAAGCTCCGGTGACCGCAGGCCAGACGGTGGGCAAGCTGGTAGTCTATCAGGGCACTAATGTGCTTAAAGAATATGAACTGAAGGCGGACGCAAATGTCGCCAAGGCGGGCTGGTGGAAGCTGTTCAAACGGTCAACGGGCTCCCTGTTCAAGTTTGATTAATTTCTTGTTTTTTGTAGATTGATCCCTTGCCTTCTGTAGATTCGTAGGGGTTTTCTTCTAGTTTTGTCGTGAGGCAGGATTCCTGAATTGCTGCGTAGAAAACCTTGTCCTTGTAGGGGAAAGAACTGATGTACAGGCGGTTTTTGAAAGCAACGAAGAGGAGAGTGGCAAGCATGAATTCTCATGTGGAGATGGAGCATCACCGGGGTGTGCTGATTGTCCGGCTGTCTGGAGAGCTGGATCATCATGCAGCCGAATATGTACGTATGGATATGGATGAAGCGATTATGCGGGGCCAGGTAGAGCATCTGATTCTCAGCCTG
The DNA here is from genome assembly GCF_056120445.1 of Paenibacillus sp. sgz302115. NCBI lineage: Bacteria > Bacillati > Bacillota > Bacilli > Caryophanales > Paenibacillaceae > Paenibacillus > Paenibacillus sp. sgz302115. Next base: position 125,509 of record NZ_JBVYOK010000011.1, on the reverse strand, counting down.
AAGGACCTCCAGTTTATGGACAGCTCCGGGCTTGGCGTGATTCTTGGCAGGTACAAGCTGATCCGCAGCAAAGGCGGCAAAATGGTCGTCTGCGATGCCAACGCACCTGTGAAAAGGCTGCTGGAAATGTCGGGCTTGTTCAAAATCATGCCCCTATATGACGACGAGAGCGCTGCACTCTCGGATTTGGAGGTTGCGTTATGACAAAAAGCGAAGCGGGTAACTTCATGAGCGTCCAGTTTGCCGCACTGTCGGAGAACGAATCGTTCGCGCGCGTGGTGGTGGCGGCTTTTGTCTCCCGGCTCGATCCTACAATGGATGAGCTGAATGACCTGAAGACGGTTGTATCCGAGGCGGTCACCAACTGCATTATCCACGGGTATGACAGTGATCCCGAAGGAATTGTCAGCATCTCCGCCTCCATCGAGGATGAAACCGTGCATCTCGTTATTGAGGATAAAGGCAAGGGCATTGAGGACCTGGAGCTGGCCCAGCAGCCGCTCTATACCTCCAAGCCGGAGCTTGAGCGGTCGGGTATGGGTTTTACGATTATGGAAAATTTCATGGATGAATTCGAAGTCACAAGTGAACCGGGGCGCGGTACCTCCATTTCAATGAAGAAAACCATCGTCTCGAAAAAAGCTTTATACAATTAGGGGTTGGAGCCATGGATGCAGAGTCAAAAAAAGCTCCGCCGACCTATTTGGACGATGCGGAGGTCAAACGTCTGATTGCGCTCAGTCAAGCCGGAGATACTCTGGCCCGCGACACGCTGGTCAACTGCAATATCCGCCTCGTCTGGTCGGTGGTGCAGCGGTTTATGAACCGCGGGTATGAGCCTGACGATTTGTTCCAGATCGGCTGTATCGGACTGCTGAAGTCCGTAGATAAATTCGACCTCAGCTATGAGGTCAAATTCTCCACCTATGCGGTCCCAATGATTATCGGCGAGATCCAGCGTTTCCTGCGCGATGACGGCACACTTAAGGTCAGCCGCTCGCTCAAGGAAATGGCCAACAAGGTCCGCAAGATGAAGGATGAAATGTCCAAAACGCTGGACCGCCTGCCGACCATCGGGGAAGTCGCGGAGGCGTTGGGCGTGACGCCCGAAGAAATCGTTTTCGCCCAGGAGGCCAACAAGCCGCCGACGTCGATCCACGAGACCGTCTTCGAGAACGACGGCGATCCGATCACCTTGATCGACCAGATCGCCGACGAGTCGCAGGAGCGCTGGTTCGACAAGCTCGCGCTGAACGAGGCCATCGGGGCCTTAACCGAACGCGAGCGCCTGATCGTCTACCTGCGCTACTACCGCGACCAGACCCAATCCGAAGTCGCCAGCCGCCTCGGCATCTCACAAGTCCAGGTGTCGAGGCTGGAAAAGAAAATCCTCGCGAGCATCCGCGAGCAGATCGCGCAGTAGGGGAGTTGTTAGAGTAGGGCAAGTCAGAAAGCAGGGCAACGGTCAGGGAGCAAGAGGGAATAAGAGTTAAGTGTAAGGGATGAGTAATGAATGTGACGGGTGAAAGTTGGTCAGGAGGCCGCCTCGGGAGGGGCGGCTTTTTGGCGTGCGAGGTCAAAGAAGGTAAAGGAGGTAAAGGAGGCAATCAAAGAAATATATCTCGCTGTCATATTTTTATTTTTTGTTTGGTTTCTTTTTGAGCCGTATCATTTGTTTTATATCTTCAATGAAACGGTCGTCATAAATATCCAACATAACCCACTTACCATCGTGATAAACGTGCGCACCATCATAAATACGCTGAATTTCATCAGAAAAAAGCACACGATCCTTTTCAAATTTTTCTCGCTCAGCCTTTCCGAATATCACCCAGCAACCAAACTGATTGTCCCTGACATATAGGGTACATAATGTTTTACCTGATTTCTTAAATCGCAACACATATTTTCCATATTTCCCACCATTACTCCAGAGTGAATCCATCTCATAATTTTGATCAATGTAATCAGCAATCGCATCCCATGCTATCATGGCACTGCTTCCTAAATGTTCTTGCAGAGTAGTTTGTGATGGAATTGTTGTTAGCATATGAATTCCCTCCGTTATCTTAGCTTTTCAACCTTACAGGAATAAATACCTCCATCTGCGCCCAACCCTGTACGTCTATAACGGATTTTGGCGTGATGATATGGCCCATGCAATAGTGATTCGGACGGATATCAAGCTCTAGAACTGGAGAGTCATTGATGTAACCAAATGTTTCTTGGTGCAACTTATCGTGAGTCTCGCTATCACCGTCTCGGTAGGAGAAAGTGATATATAGCCCACCCTCGAAATCTATCGTTTCAAAGCCACCGGTTTCTCCACTCTCTGTCAATGCCCAAATCCAGACCATACCCTGCTTCTCTTCATCATAATATAGAAAATCCCTCGGCATAAAGCTTTCATGAGGTTTTGGCGTTATGCTTGAAAAAAATTTGTCAAAGCTTCTCAAAATCCCGTTATCTGCAAAATCGCCAGCCTTGTCCACGCCTGATATTACTGCCTTAAATGACGGCAAAGAAATGATTCTGAAATTCATAATCTCCCTCCCAATATCATCGTTGATCCCGATTCATTGTGTCATTTTTATTTTGTGTTAAACCCTTCAATGACAGCTACCACCTCATCTATGCAATCCGCAAAATCTCTCAGTTTATCGGCAATCTTTTTACGCTTGTTCTTATCCTGCAAAGTTTGTAGCGTAACGTTAAATCCGCCACCTATAGCTTCCAAATCTGAGCCGTTGTAATCATTCCAATAGTGACCTGTTTGTTTATACAATTCAATAATCGTGCTGATAAAAGTCATATCCGGATTCAATTCAAGCGACTTTTCCAAAAAGCCTTTACAGCCGCCGCTATTGGTGGCAAGGCAACATACATAAACCGTATACATATTCCAGTTATCAAATTCCTTCGGCTCAATTTGCTCAAACAAGCCGTTTTCAATATTGTTTGCCCATGTGCGGAACGCCTTTACCCCAAAACAATAGTTGTTGTTGTCATAATCAAGCATTTGTGGCAATGATAAAATTCGCTCCCGATAAATTCCAGCTAAAGCCTTGCTTTCCTGCTTTTCGCCAATAAATAGCCAACCATGGCAGTGCTGACCTTGCTCTACATATCCTTTTGGTAATAAGTCCTCTACAGATATGGAATCCGGTTCTGTTCCATTACCACCCATATAGAGTAGAGTCTTGCCGTAATCCGCATAGCCCACAAGCACTCCCCAGCTAAAACGGTGGTGCGGATTGTTACCGTAATCATTGATGATCACAGGCAAGCCTTTATCAATATAGTCCATCAGCATTTGCACATACATGTTCCGGTCGGATAAAATTTGCTTCAATGGAACAAAAGTGCTTGTATAGCCACATTGTTGAAAAATTTCCTCGATAAAATGGTGGTTACCTTGTTCACTAAGGCGATAATCCACCCCTCCGTTTCCCCTGAAATCACTTTTGGAATAAATTTGCGTAAAATTCTCACCCGTCAGACCAGCAAAAAACCAATAGTCAAAATCCTCTTCACCCAAACATTCCATCACATATCCCGCGCAGCCGTTGAACCAATAATTTTGACCATATTCGGGATGAACGATTTGTCTTACATTCGGCAATATGTTGTTGCTTGGCGTGACATTTATTTTCATTGCTCCTTGTCTACTATGTGTTTTTGGCGAGCATTTTAGCTGTGAAATGTTAATGGAACGGAACCGTTTTTTACCTTGACCATTTGTTCCGATAATAATCGTCTGTGGCTCTTGCAGATGCAAGTTCATTTCCATATAAGGAAATTTCACACCGCAAAAGCGGACTTCGCCGTTTAGAATGACCGCAAAGTGTTTTTCGCCTACAATCCACGTCAGCTTGTTATACTGATCATGAGGAATATACCCGATTTGCGGATAGAAAAATGTGTTTCCCAGCACAGGCTGTTGAAAAGTAACAGCGTGTTTCTTTAGCGCTTTGTCTGCAAAATTTTCAGCGTTCATCGTATAGGTACAGCTTCCGTGGGAAAACCAAATACTGCCTTCAGTTGTTCCCCAAAGGTATTCCTCGCTGCTTTCTTCCGACAAAAATTCAATATCAACTCGAAACGGGAGCTTTACCGCAATATTGGTATCTAGCTTTCTTTCAGAAATCCATGCGATAAATTCTGCTTCGCCATTCTCTAAAATCTGATAATGAGGATAGTAAATCGGCGTAACTTTGTGGAAATCAACCTTATATTTACGCAAGAGAGGGTTTGCTTTTTCAATTTCCTCTGGAAATACATTGTCGGATATTTCAAACTCGGGATAATCCACAACATTAGGCTTTCTCTGTCGTACAGGAAGATAAATATTGACCCTTTCACGATTGCTCTCTGGAGAAAATACAGACTCTATCAGCGTCTCATGACGCAAACTCCCATGATGTAAAAAATCTACCTCAAAGCCTGGATTATCGTCAAAGCCTTGCAGCATTCGATACTGTAAAGCTCCTAAATCCTCATCTGCATAAGCGGACGAAACAGCAAACAAGCCCCCCTCAAATTCCTTGCACACAAACGGACAGTCCTCTGTTCGGGCAGTAAGCTGTTGCATGAAAACAATGTCCCCTCCATACTGATATTCGAACAGCGTTCGGCTGCCGGGCTTGCCAAATGGGATTTGATTTGCGGAAATCCACTCCCAAAACAAATCAATCTCGGACTGTTTGTTGTCAGTTTTTATGGATGTAATCGCAAGCATCGGAGACAATGCCACAATATCCATATCCAGCGGCTTTGCTAGCTTGTCTGAGATCGTGTTCAGCGTTTCCATGGATAAATCATGTTTTGGTCGGGAGAACAGTTCATCTTCTACCTTTTCATAAAGCAAGGGTAGTGCGGATATCTGCGTGATACCGTGAGTGTTCATAGCATCTAAGAAGTCTGTAACATAAGATTTCAGTTGGGAGAGCGTGCTGATTTCGTCGTCAATTTCCTCAATTCGCTTGACAAAGCTTTGTACCAACGTTTCCATATCTTGATTTTCATAAATTCGCAAAATATCCTTTATCGGAATCTGCATTTTCCGAAGCACCAAAATCTGCTGTAGCCGGTTAATATTTATGTTGTCATAAAAACGATACTTTTCAAGTGGTGGACGTTCACTCCGCAGCAAGCCTACTTGCTCGTAATAACGAAGTGTCCTTGAAGATATGCCAAATTTTTCGGTAACTTCGGTAATTTTCATTAACTTCATAACAGCCCTCCGTACTTGTTCTCTTACTGCGATTATACCGATTGACCCAACGTCAAAGTCAATCCTTTTTGACCATCAATCCGATCCCCAATTTCATCCCCCTAAAAAAGGAAAAAATAGAACTTCTTAATTTCACAGGAATAAATTCCGATAATAGAGGAAGTCCTGCACTTCAAAAGTCATACTTACATAAGCATAAAGGGACAGAAAAACCGAGTTTGGAACAAAGGCAAATCCGTACGAAAGTCGGAGACGCAAAGCCACGGGCCTACTTCATCCAGGAGGGATGTTAGGGTAGCCGGGCCGCTCAGGGCACTTGGTTTTTTGGCGTGCCTAAAAATAGCGCTGGGGGAGAGAAATGAATGAGGTTCGGAAGGAAAAGAAAGTTGTCGCAGACGGTTATGGCCGTAGTTGCGGTGGTGAGCATGCTTGGAGGGCTGCTGCCTAGTGCGGGTGGCACGATGCAGGCCTCAGCCGCCGCAGCAGATCCGGGCCGGACGGACTACAGCGTGTCGGGAGAACGGCTGGTATGGCTCGAAGCGGATAGCGGCGGAGTGAAGCAAGTGCACGCGCTGAATCAGACCAGTGGTGCAAGTACGGTTCTGACGTCGGGTTCTTCTGCCAAGGATGCGCCTTATGTGGAGGGTACCGTTGCCGTATGGGCGGACAAAGGAAGCGAATCGGAGTCTTCACTCAATTGGGACATTTATAGTGCCGACCTTGTGACAGGCAAGAAGACTAAGCTCAATAAGCAATCCGGCCAATATGGTAATCCGACGACTGACGGTGTAGGCGTAGTCTGGTATGAGCGCAAAAATTACGGCAGCATGATCTACCACGACCTGGCCTCCGGCGTTGAGGCGGATCTCGGTGAAGGACGGTTTCCGGTGCTGGCGGATGGAAATGTGGTATACAAAAATGCCCGTGACGGAGGGCTTAGTCTGCTGAATTTGAGCAGCGGGGTTACGCGCGCACTTGTTAGTCTGGGCGGAGCCAATTTTGTGGACTGGTTTGTTTTTAATGGCAGCCATGTGCTGTTCAAGCAAAAAAACAGTGCTTCCGAAAGCAAATATGTGCTTCTGAACATCAAAGACCTGACAGCTCAGCCTGTGGACCTCACCGAAATGAAGGCCGGAGGAACACAATATGCCTTTATGTCCATAGCTAAGGGGCACGCGGTGTTTCAGGACGAAGTGGACGGTAAAACAACGCTGCAGCAAGTAAACCTTTCTACATATACAGTACAATCGCTTCCGGCGATAGAGACAGGAGCGAAGCTGATCGGAATTAGCGGGGATAAGCTGCTATACAGCAAGAAGGATGAATACATAGAATCGTTAGACTTGAAAAAAGACACCACTCCAACTCCAAGTCCAGGCACAGTCCCGAATCCAGGTTCAACTTCTGAAGTGTCGGTTCCAGTAGTAACTGGAGCCAAAGACAGTCAGAGCATTGGAAGCGCGGGCGGAACCTTGTCTGTAATGGACGGATGGGCACGACTCGAGATTTCGGCGGGGACATTCCCGGAAAATACCAAAGTGAGCCTGGCCCAAGCTGAGCTGGAAACGGCTGTACTGCTGGACCAGAGCGGCAAAAAGCTGCAGAAAGCAGGCTCCGCCTGGCAGGTTCAAGCAAGTGCGCCTTTCCAGATCCCCGCGAAGCTGGCGGTCAGATACCCGAAGGACGAGCCCTGGACGTCGGGGCGTGAAAAGCTTGGAATCTACTCCTACGATCCGGCAAAATCCGTATGGACCTACATTGGCGGAGTGACTGCGGCGGAAGACGGCTATGTTCAGGCCAAGATTACAGCCTCCGGGCTGTATGCAATCATGCTGCGCCAGGCCGATTTTAAAGACATGTCAGGCCACTGGGCACAGCAGGCAGTAGAGGTATTGGCGGCAAGAGGAATTGTGGACGGGATGAATGGAACTACTTATGCGCCAAAAGGCATCCTGACCCGGGCCGAATTCACCAAGCTGCTGGCGGCAGCTCTTCAATTGAAGCCGATTCAGCCAGAAACGCCTACCTTCCGTGATGTCACGGCTGCGAACTGGTCCTACGCTTATGTGGAAGCAGCGGCGGCGGCCGGAATTGTTACCGGGGAAGCTGGTCTTTTCCGGGGGAATGATCCGTTGACCCGTGAGCAGATGATGGTAATGCTGATGCGGGCGATCCAAAGCACTGCGGGTAACCCGGATTCTGCGAATAATGTTAAGCTTGCAGCCGGACTCTCTGCATTCAAGGATGGCGGCAGCGTCAGCAGTTGGGCACGGGAATCCGTCGCTGCGGCTATTGAGCGGAAGCTGGTGCAGGGTAACGGGCAGCTTTTGAAACCTAAAGATTCATCGACAAGAGCCGAAGCAGCAATGGTCATGTACAAGCTGCTCGCTGAATTGAAATTCCTCTAATTGATAAGAGACAGGAGATGAAACGATGAAATTTCGAGCTTCCTTAAGAAAATGGCGCCGTGGCAGTATGAAGTGGCAAGTCAATCTCGCACTTGTCCTGCTGCTGGTGATTTCTTATATTCCCGTTATTCCAAGTCTGGATAGGTTCACATCTTCAGCTTATGCGGCTACGAACATGCGGATTGAGCCGAGTGAGCTGAACCCGGAATCGGGTGACAAGGTCAAAATTTCGTTCAGCTTCAACGCGGCGGATGACGGCCAGGAGAACCATGATACGAAGATCAACTTATGTATTCCGCAAAAAGACGGATCTGCCCCGCTACTCAAGGAGCTGATCACGAGCGGTGTATATCCAACAAAAGCAAACGGCAGCTATATTGTGCATCAATACGAATGGGACGGTAAAATCGGGGGCGTACCGCTGGATGAAGGGCGGTATAACATTTGCATTTCCCCTGCTGAGTATAACGGGGTAGGCGTGTATTACGGCCAAATTGCCAGCTTTGAAATTCTGGGCGGCGCTGAGACGCCTCCTCCGGCAGCATTGCAGATCCGCCCGGCAGCTTCGGGACAATCTGTGATCAGCGGAACAGCAAAACCGGGAGCAACACTGGAAGTAGAGCTTTATGATCCATCCAGCGGCGAAGAGAAGCTGTACAAGAATATTGCAGTCAACAGCGCTGGACAATGGAGTACGCAGATCGGCATTCCGCTCAGTGAGACCACGCACATCACAGCGAGAGCGGCGATAGACGGCCGGCTGTCCGGGTATTCGGAGCCGCTGGCGGTGCTTCGTGCACCTATGCCTGCTTTTTCCGTGACCTGGGGAGATTTGGCAGCCTATTATTATAAGCTGGATTCTGTGCAGGCCATGAAGGAAAAAGCTCAGGAGCTCGCGGTACTGAATCAGTCGGCGACTTCATCGGGAACAGTTAGCGGCTTGACCTCCATTCTGGTCAGTAATCCCCAGACCAGTGCGAATATCGCCAGCGGGGATCTGGCACAGTTCACGGAGTCTGCACTGAAGGACCGCCTGCGGATTGTGAATCCGTCTGGACAGTCGCAGGTTGATCCGGCCCGGGGGGACTTTGTCTACGCTACCGATTCGATTACCCTACAGGCTTTGATGCCGCTGCAATTCGGGCTGAACTATTTAAGCCGTGATCCCTATAAGGGAGCGAATGGACTGGGCTGGCATCACAGCTATGAATGGAAGCTGACTCCGGTAGCTGACGGCAAGGTAGAGGTGATGAGCCCGAACGGCTCACGTTTTGAATATGTGCCTTTGTCTGGAGGGCGTTATCTGACGCCTCGAGGAACAGACTGGACACTGAATGCGCCATCTGCTGGTGTGTATAACCTTTCGTCACCGCAAGGAGACTTGTACAAGTTCAATGCGGAGGGGCTGCTGCAATCCATCGCGGATCTGAACGGGAATTCGATTGCTTTTTCGTATGAGGGAACCAAACTGAAGTCGGTTAGTACTGCCGGCGCTTCACTAAGCTTAAGCTATGATGGAGCAGGGAAGCTGACCTCTGTAAGTGATCCAGCAAGCCGCACAATGTCGTTCCATTACGACCCGGCGACCGGAGACATGACCTCTTACACTGATGTGAATGGGGCTACAATTTCGCTTACTTACGATGATAGCCATCATGTGCTTAGCGTAACCGATGCCAAAGGGACCGCAAAGATGAGTGTCACCTATGATGAGCATCAGCGTGTGACCGGTTTTACCGATTTTTATGGGGAGACGAGTTCGTCCAGCTATCAAGGCCGCGTTGCTCCTGTTGTCCGGGAGGAGGAGCCTGAGGACGGAGAGACGAAGATAGATCCTGCGAGCGGCCGGGACATTCCGGAAGCGGCTGAAGTGATTTTGTCAGGTACGATGAACAATTTGGCTCACGCTCCAGCTTACCGGAAGGTAGATGGACTGAAGCCGCTGATTGCCGACTATCTTGCTGGCAACATTGGAACCATTGAAGGCAAGCGGGATGCTTGGGTAGCCTCTGCGGTTTCCGTAGGAAGTGGAGATATCCCGGCTATTCAGCAAGCAATTGCAGCCAGCAAATCTTCTCCGGCTGTCATTAGTGCAGGTCATTTGAATGTGGAAGAGAGTGTGACCTTCGGATCGCCAAGCAAGCCGGTTGTCCTGATCGTGGACGGGATGAATACGAACCGCGATATTACCGTACGTGTATACGGGACATTGATTTTGAAGCAAGGTCTGAATGCTAATACCAAGCTGGCGTTGGACGTGCAGAAGGTGCAGGGCTTATACGGCAATCTGTGGTCCGGCGGAACGATTCATCTCAACAATGATTCCTCCGTTACTGTAGCGGATACGCTACAAACTGGCAGTCTGACCTACAACAGCGGCGGACTCACCATTGATGCACAGCGGGTTTTGATCGCTGGAGATTTGTCGATTAACACCCGTGTAGAGATGAACATTGCCCAGGAAATGGTGGTTGGTGGCATTGTCTCCAATAACCAGACAGCGAATCTGACTGTGACAGGCGGAGATTTGTTCGTTCGCGATAACGTCAGTGTCAACAATAATCTGAATGTGCAGACAGGCGGTCTGTTCGCCATCGGCGGAGATATGACCCCGAACCAGACACCTATCGTTCATACGGGCATAGGCTCGGGTAAAACCATTCTGACCTATTCGGAGAGCGGTACAAGCGGCGGAAATTCCGGGAATGCAAAATCGGCCAGTGCCGCCGGACTAGCTACATCCATCGCCACTACTGTCAACAAGACCACATGGTCCAATGCGCTCCAGCAGGATACAACGTATGTATGGAACAACAACTTTCAGGTTGCCCAGCGTCAAGCGGCAAATGGAGCCATTGTCAAATACAGCTATGATACCAGCGACCGTGTAACCGGGATAACCGATGCGAGCGGTAACAAAAAGAAATTAGCGTATGACGAGCGTGGTAATATGACGCAGACAACGGACGAGAATGGTTATTCAACCCTCACACGTTATAACGCTTTGAACCGCCCGGTTGAAGAGATAGATGCTCTCGGGAAACGTTCCGCCTATGAATACGATGCAGCAGGCAACCTTGTCAAAACCACAGATGCGCTCGGCAACGCAGTAACTATTGCCAGAGACAGCAAAGGAGTACCTGTCTCCGTAACAGATGCCGAAGGGCATACAACGGCGTATACCAACGATGCTGACGGTTTTGCAAAGGAAATCAAGGACCCGAGTGGATACAGCACAACAATTGAGCGTGACAGCCTGCACCGTACGATAGGAATAGCCGATGATGAAGGCAAGCTGCAAAGTGTTGAATATGATAAAAAAGACCGTGCAGTTGCTGTCACCAACGCACTTGACCAGAAGAGCAGTGTAGTCTACGATGCCAACGGCAACCCGGAGGAACGCACAGATGAAGCTGGGGCCAAGACGATAAGCTCCTATCAGGTGTACCGCTTAAACGGAACGGAGGATGCGCTTCAGAACAGCACCAGTAAAACTTATGACGCGCTTGGCCGGGTCACAGAAGAACGGGATGAGGCTGGAGCCGCAACAGCCTACAGCTACGACAGTGTTGGTCAACTGAAAGAGGTTACCGATGCTGAAGGCCAGACCAACACTTTTACCTACGATGACAACGGAAATATGCTCACCAAGAAGGACGGGAAAGGCAATACCACCACCTACACTTACAGCAAGCGCAATGAGCTTCTAAGTGTAACTGATCCGCTTGGGGCCAAGATCCGGTATCGCTATGATACAGCAGGCAACAAGATCAAAGAAACAGATGCTCTGGGCAACAGCACTTACTACGACTACGATGCGCTGGGACAACTGGTAAAAGTAACCGATGCGCTGGGTGCCGTGACTGAATATCAATATGATAAGAACGGCAACCAGACCGCTGTCATTGACCCTAACCATTCCATCTGGACAACAAAATATGACAGCCGGGGCCTGGATGCGGGAACGATTAATCCTTTGAATGAGGAAACGAAAGTTGCCCGCAATGCGCGGGGGCTGATGACCGAATTCACAGATGCGGCAGGCCAGAAGACCGCCTACGAATATGATGCGCTGGGACGGAATACGCTGGTGCGCAATGCTCTGGGGTATGAAACTTCCTATATCTACGATGCTCAAGGCAACGTAGAGAAGATTGTTGATGCGAATCATCACGAAACTGCTTTTACGTATGATCCGCTTGGCCGGTTAACAGATGTGAAGAATGCAGAGGGCAACACCACCCATTACTCCTATGACGCCTCCGGCAATTTGCTGGACAAGACCAATGCACTTGGAGCGGTGACTTCCTACCGTTACGATGCTTTGAACCGTGTAATTGAATCGGTGAACCCGCTGCTGGAAAAGACTTCACTGGCCTATGATGAGAACGGCAACCTGCTGAAGGTCACTGAACCGGACAACAATACAACCGTGTATGCCTATAATGCAGGCAATCAACTGGAGCAGGTTAAGCACGGTAACGATCTTACAGTAAAATATGAATATGACCTAGCGGGACGCCGCTCCAAAATGACTGACAGCACCGGGGATACGCGGTATACGTATGACGCGCTAAACCGGCCAACATCGGTTATTGATCCTCGCGGCAGCAACGTACGGTATGAATGGACCGCAACCGGAAAGCGCAGCCGGATCATTTACCCGGATAACACCGTGGTCAGCTATGACTACGACAAGCTTGACCGGATCAAGCAGGTGACAGATGCACAGAACGGAATCACCAGCTATCAATATGATGCCGCCGGCCGTCTGACCGAGAAGCTGCTTCCGAACAGTGGCCGGAGCACGTACAGCTATGACGGCTTGGGACAATTGCTGGAGTTGAAGCATGAGGCGCCGGGCGGAGCACTTTTGGAGCAATTAACCTATGTCTACGATCCCGTAGGGAACAAAACACATATTGAACGCCAGGAAGGGGGCAGCGATGAGGATAATCCGACCGGCGCGCAGCGTCCGGCAGACATCTCGGATTATGCCTACGATGCGCTGAACCAACTGGTTCAGGTGCAAAAGCAGAACGGCTCCAAAGTCGTCTACTCCTACGACACCGTGGGCAACCGCCTGAGTAAAGAAACAACAGAAGCCGGAGTTACCGCTGCAGAGCAGTACACTTATGATGCAGCGAACAAGCTGACCCATTTTGAAAAAGGCAGCGACTACAAGGATTATACCTACGACAAGCGCGGCAATCTGCTGGAAGTGACCGGTGTCGATAGCGAAGCGGCTCTGAGTGTAGTCAAGGCTCAGGTAGGCGCGAAAAAGATGACGGTACCGGCTAACGTATATACGGATTCAGGTGCAAGCGGACTGAAATCGGGCAAGGATGCAGCAGACACCAGTGCAGATGCAGGTCTGCCGGATGCGAAGCTGAAAGCAGGGGTAACAGAAGAGGTCTACGGGGCAGACGAAGTGCTGAATCCCGAAGAGCTGCTGAAGGCTGCGCTGGCCGCAGGCCCGCAGGTACTGGAAAGCAACCGCTGGGATGCATCGAATCGTCTGATCGGCAACACCAACGCATCCGGCGACATTACCACCTACAAGTATGACGGTGACGGCAACCGTGTCAGCATGCGGACCACCATCGGAGATGGAACGATTCAGGATGCGTACCCTTCCGGTAATCCTGCGGGCAACCGGGACGGCTGGGAGCCGCAGAACAAGAAGCGGCAACTGGACATTTATTTCACCAATGACATCACCATGAGCATTCCACAGCCATTGACCGCAACCGGAGCAGACGGACAGAACTGGAAACAATCCTATGTCTACGGAGCCGGTGAAGAGCGTATCAGCATGAGTTATTTGGTCAGCGGAGACGAGAGCAACGATTGGGAGAAGACTGCCGGAGCCAGCGGAGCGGGTGCGGCGGCAGGTGCGCCTAAGACCCTCTTTTATCTCAGTGATGCTCAAGGCAGTGTCATTGGGCTGGAAGGCCAGGACGGCAGCATCTCGGCACGGTACCGCTATGACGAATTCGGCGTCGCCGAGAACCCGGAGAAATTCGACCTGAACTGGTCCGGCCCGGACAACTTGTTCGGCTACACCAGCCTGGGCTATGATTACTACAGCGGCTACTCCCATGCGCAGGCGCGGGATTTTGACTCCAGCATTGGACGTTTTATCAGTGAGGATACGTACGAAGGAGATATTAATAATCCGCAGACGTTGAATTTGTATACGTATGTGCAGAATAATCCGCTAAGATATACGGATCCGAGTGGAAACAAGGCATGGGAACCTTATGATGTAAACGAACTAAGGTACTTACTGAATGAGGCTATTTCGAAAGATCTCAATAAAGGAAGTAAACTTTATCAGGCATATTATAATAAAATACGGGACCGATACGGCTTTGCATCCTTTATGGACACCAACCGGTACAACTACTTGTATGGATTCTTAACGGGAACCAGTGCCTACAAGAACAGTGCCGGCAATGCAGATTGGGCGAGAGAAGAGCTAATTTCAGCATTTTTCGATGCAAATCTGGCATCGTATATTGCATCTATGGCAATGGAAGGGTCCACTCATGTAAGTACCGTTAAGATAAAAAGCCCTACGGTGACGGATAGTGAGGCGGTTGTTCCGAAGGGGACGGGGAAAGTTCCTGGAATGCCCCCTATTGTTCAATCCCGAATTAACATCTCAAATGATGGGTTTAAGCATGTTGTTGAAGAACACTTTTCAACTAAGAACAAGTCTCAATTCACTGTTTCTCAAGATGAACTTCGTTCCATTCTTTCAAGTAAGAAAGTAGTAAGTACTCCTGTTACTAGAGCTCTGGAAAGTAAGGATGGAATTCGCTATGTTAGAGAGGTTACACTAAACAGACAGATTGGTACTGATAAGTTTAATGGTTTTAAGCCGACCTCAACGATGACTATTTTGACTGATAGTCATGGAAACTTAATTACAGCATCGCCAGGAATAATAAAATAAGTTAGAGGAGGGATACAAGCTGAAACTTATTGGAAGTAGAACTGAACAAGAAATAAGAGAGCAATTAATGGTATCTAATAAGTCATTGTTTGAGGATGAGGAAAGGCAAATATTGCTGAAAGTCATTCGTCAAAATGTCCCTAGTATGGAAACGGCATATATTCTCCATTGGATACCTGAACAAGAAGAGGATTTCTATAAGATTTTAATAAATGACTCTGTAGTTGCTGATATTGAACTAAATAGAATAAATCAAACTATAACACGGGGCGTTAAACTAATACCATTAGCACAATATAAATTAGGGCTAAGCAAAAATAACCAAATAAAATTAGCGGTAGCACTTGACTTGGCTCAAAAAGACTTGCAAAAAAATAAGTAACCAAGCAATACCTTGATTGGCCTAATGCCTTTCAAGGTTTCTTTTTTAGGTGGGGCTACCCAGTGACGAATGGATAAGCCTAACAAATCACAACTTTTTATTTCTCGTAATAAGTTAAAAGAATTATTACAATCCTGAAGTACAATTGGTCAAGGTTGCTCCCAGAGCAGCAGTAATTGTAGAAGATACGGCCGCGAGCATAATAGTTGGAAGCAAGACAGAAAGATTCGCATTAGGTTTAACTGATTATTTAGACGAGTTTGCATCCGTTCACGGAGCAAAAACTTGGAAGAACTATCCGAATGCGGAAAGTTGGCAATCTACAGTATTGAATAATCTTAGTAATCCCAATGTGCAAATTGTTTTTAATTTAACTGATGTAAATGTTTGGTCTGGTGTTACAAGAGCAGCAAGAGGTGCGGGTGGTCCCACAGATTGGGAACTACTGCAAATTAAAAATAATTCACAATGGTGGGATAAAATTAAATGGTTTATTGATGGTATTGAAGTTCCAAATCCATTCCAATAAAAAGAAAGAAGATGATTATTATTTTAAGTAATTTAGAAAAAAGAAAATTTCAATTCTGGCACTATAAAGTGAGTCATGGAGAATTACTTATTAGAAGTCCGAAGAATGATAAGTACCTTGAAAATATTGATATAATGTTTTTTGATGTTAAATATGTGGAATTACCTAGATTCTTACCTGATTTGAGAATTGAAGAAGCGAGCGATGAGGATGTTAAATATGTGAGTGAAAAGCTACAAAAAGAAACTAAAACTAATGACATAGTTGTTTTGTTGTCTAATGGTAATCGTTATTTAGTTGTTTCTAGTATAATGAAAATTGTTGAAAATGATTTGGATTTATTTGAATTACCATTTGAAAATTTGAAGTACTAGCTTGCAACAAAAAGCGAAAGCGATGTGATTGAACCACAAGCGACTAACCCTCGTCTGTGGTTTTCTTTTATTCATCGAAATCGCCGAAAACCCGGACAACTTGTTCGGCTACACCAGCCTGGGCTATGATTACTACAGCGGCTACTCCCATGCACAGGTGCGGGATTTTGATTCCAGCGTTATGAATTTTTTGGGAGTCTATGAACCATATGGTGCCGGATATGCGGCTGAAATGGCAGAGAATGATAGTGAAGTATCAGTATATAAATACATTCCAATAAGTGTGATAGTGGGGTGGATTCCATGACAAATGAAGCTGAATTAAGGAAGGAAATATCATCGATTGTTCATAAAATTCTTATTTTGATTAGGAAAGACAGAATTATACCAAATGGAGAAATATCAATGTTGATTGATTATTTGGATCATTTAAAAATATTCACTAAAGGAAGAGAGGATATATCTAAAAAACTGGTATATGAATTATTTTATCTGTATACAACTGTTACTAGCCAAATATCTTACAATAATGATGAGGATATCAGCACTATTACAGAATTATATATGAGGATTACTTCAGTTTTTAATGATGGCCTTTATCAATAAAAGACCATAGGAGGGGAAACGGAACTACCCCCTGTTTGTGAGACAGAGATTAAAACACCTACCAAGTTTAAGCAGCCAGTCGTCGGAAATCTATCATACACAGGACATTGAGTTTTTTAACCTGAATTATCTTTAATTTTTGATGGCCTTGAGGGCAATGTTCTTCAAGGTCTTTTTTTATGGCCTACCCAGTGCCAAATGAATCGGGCGGCATTCTCAAATGGAAGTGGCCCATCTTACCTTCGGTTTTCTGAATTATTTGTATCAGTAAATATTCGTCGATTTGCACATCTCATCTCCCCCGGTAAAAACACTATAAGAAATTTCCTTGAAACTAAGACTTGGTCTGGCGATATTAATACTAAAGCTAGGTTAGAAGGAGCGCAGTTATTCCTTAGTACTAGAGGAGTGGGGACTATGCTTCAATTAGTGATAAACATTGACCGATGTTTAGATGAGGAGACCTATTATTTAGTAGATGGTCTTGCAAAAACAAGAAGAATGAAAAGAAATGTTAAGATACTATCTACTATGGTTCCAGGTAAAGATATGGGGATTGATGGCGAATTTTATTACAATCCATTAGATTTTTCAGAGTCTGGACAGAGCGTAGATCCATCCATTGTTGATTATAATGCTCCGCCTAGCTGCCAACCGGATCTCTGGTTGCATTGGACACCAACCGAAGATCGAAAACAAATCATGTGGACCTATAGAGAACAAACGGTAAATATTGTGGAATGGCTCGTGTATTTAATTCAAAAAGTCTTTGGACCAAAATGTTATATTTTAAGTGGAGAGGTACGAGTATCCCAGTCGATGAGGATTAGGATAGAGAACAATGAGGTATTTGTGAACGACAGAGCAATAAACGCCATGGAAATTTTGATGAACATCATGATGTCAAATAAGAATGTGGATTTGAACTCAGCAATTTTACCTGGACGAATTCTCAAGATGGAAATGTCTCCTGGTGAGAAATGGGCTATTGAGATAGAAGACACTAGTTCCGAATTGATGGCTGTATTGTCTTCAGTTGAGAATGAGATCACTTTGGTACAGCGGTATAGTGATGTTTTATTCAATTATTCAGGCGATCACCAACAAGATTATGAAGTTGAAATTCACTGGAGTAATGATGCCCTGAGAGCTGCAGTTGTCCTCAACGGTGTTCTTGTGACTGTTTATGACTTGGATAACCAAAGAATGATAAAATCCACACTGAAAGGTAATGATCTGATTCCAGTTCCTAATAAGTATTTTGAGGAGGGTATTAATGGAAATGTAGGACAAGTAATCAATATATAAATAAACAATATTAACGAATGGTGAATTTTGATAAATAGCTGATTATTGTATGGACTCCATATGAAAATCAGCTTTTCAAGTTGCTGCCCACATTTCCGCCTGGTATCACTACGATGAATTCGGCGTCGCCGAGAACCCAGAGAAATTCGAACAGAACTGGCGCGGGATTTTGACTCCAGCATTGGACGGTTTATACATGAGGATACTTATGAAGGGGATATTAATGATCCACAGACGTTGAATTTGAAATACGTAATGTGGAACGGATCCGAGTGGAAACCTGTCATGGGAACCTTACGAGGTATAGGATCTAAGACTCTTACTGAATGATGCTATTGCCAAAAACCTCAATAAAGGAAGTAAACTATATCAGGCATATCATAATAAAATATGGGAACGATACGGCTTTGCATCCTTTATGGGTACCAACCGGTACAACTAATTATATGGTTTGTTAATGGGAACCAGTGCCTATAAGAACAGTGTCGGCAATGCAAGCTGGGCGAGAGAAGAGTTAGTAAAGGCGTTTTATAAAGCAAAAAAGTGAGGTGAAAAAATGAATCGAGAAGAAGCAATAGCTGTTATCTTAAAATCAGCGATTGAAGATTTGTCTAAGGAAGAAAGGGAAGAAATCCTAATTGATTGGTGGGGGATAGACCAAGACGATCCCGAATTTGATAAGTTGCCTGAAATATTACAATCAGAGATGCTCCAATTTGATGAACCTCAGAGAGATGTAATGGATGAAGTATATAATGCGTTGTTATTTGTAGCATTAAGAAAAAAGTATCTTGGGGTCAGAAATGAGTATTTATCGAAGAGAATATCAGTAATCTTACACTCCAATCAGGAGGTTGAGGGTTTACAGGAAGAACTTTATAGTTGTCCGTGTTGTGAATTTAAGACACTTCCTACAAAAGGTGAATACTATATTTGCCCAGTATGTTTTTGGGAAGATGATGGAAACAGAGATCCAAATTATTATAGTTCACCTAACCATATGACTCTTGCTCAAGCTCGTGATAAGTTTATTAAGTTAGGTGCTGTGGATGAATCTTCGTTACGATTTCTTACGTCAGATAGACTTGAGTTGTATAGTAAATAAATGAGGATGTAATACATGTTTAGCCTTGAGGGATGAAACCTTCAAGGCTTTCTTTTTAAGCCACTCAGTGCCTATTGAATCGGGTGGCACGTCCTGAAGGGAATTAACCTTCATCACCCTCGTATGATATTTCTCTAGTATGCCTGTTCGTACATGTACAGTGTTGACAAATCTGTATTCATAACCGAAGCTTAGCTAATAAAATAGTTAAGGGGCATATTGGTTCGAGATATTACATCAAATAATTATGGAGCGAAAAAATAATGTTAAAGAACCAAATTCTTATTCCAACTTGTTTATGTTCAGAAATTTACTGTTTGGTTATTGTGCAACAACTAATGGACTTATTCGGTATTTCAGAGGAAGAGGCTTTTCTTAGAATCAATTCTTTTTGGAAGGGCAATGACTTCACATCAGAAGATGATATGATTTTTCATGAATCTCCTGATTTTTGGGCAAAAACAATATACTATGAGCAAACTAATTGGTGGAAACTAAAAGAAGAGCAACTAACTCCCAAAAAAATTGATTAAGAAGGTGATTCCCATGGTAAGAGGACCAAAGAGAGAAAAGATCCTCGCTTCGCGATAAACAACGGGAAGTGTTGGAACACCTCATTCGGCGGTCGAGCACTCGTAGTCTTTAGCTTAGAGTCATAGAAGAACTGGAAACTACCATCGTGTTGACGCTCAGCGACCAGCCGCGGAAAAACAATTAACCCCGACCTTGAGGCAAAAACACCTCAAGGTCTTTCTTGTATCCATCTGGAATAGCCCAATTTGTTTCACAATCTCTTCTACCTCATCATTCTGATTACATCCGTCTGTCCTTTTTATTTAGAACGGTATACAGCAGTAAAACTCCGCCCAGCAGCGTATAAGAAAGCTTGCCCATAACAACGGAACCCGGAACAGAAAAGCCGGGGTCAAGGGTGCCAAGCGATAGCGGATAGGCAGTAAAGAAATCTGCGCCGAGCAAGTCAACCGCTGCCGGAAGCGGCAGGAGAGAGAGCAGGAGGAACAGAGGGATCAGCACAAATAACAGCAATGACGGGCGGGTGGAGCCTACCAGCAGGCCGAGTCCCAGCAGAAATATGAGCACCGGCAGCAGAACCATCAAGGTTGGGGCAAGCAGCGCGGATACAGGTACAGATGCTCCAAATAGAACAAGTAAAAAAACGATGCCCAGCAAGACGGTGCAAAAAGCGAGCGCAAGCCATGCGGTAGCTGCTGCAGCGCATTTAATCGCGAGATGCCGGGCGGGTGGAGTTGGCGTTGCGGCTGTCAGTGTCTCCACGCGGCGGGCCTTGCCGGAGAAAAAGCTCCACAAAAAGAAGAATAGCGCGATGGACAATAGAGGCAGCATTTCCGCCAGATAACTGCCAAAGCTCCAGGGAGAGAAGGGTGCGGTATGCGCTACGCCTTGGACCGTTCTGGTGCTGAGAATCTGCCAGCCAAAACAGAGCGAGATGGCGACAAAGCCCCAATAAAATTTGCTGCATACAATAATGCGAAGTTCATAAAAAAAGATCTTATTCAAGCTTCAGTTCCTCCTTCGTTAAGCCGCAGGCGTCCAAAAATTGCTGATAGGTCAAATACGGAGAGTTAGGGTCGATTTCCCGATTAAAAAGTCCGCTCAAAATGGCATCCATCTTTTTCTCTCCGCCAACAAGCTGCTCTGCTTTCAAAATTTTCAGTGGCATTTCGGAGTATTGTCTCATCTGAGACAAGCTGTTGGTCAGATCCGTCCGATAGGATTTCGGCAGTTTCTCCAGATACTCCGGATTGCGGATGTAGAAATTTTGGTAGTAGTCGTTCACCTCAGCCCGCCAGTGGTCCACATAGTTTTGTTTGGCGTACGCTTCCCCGTACAACTCCTTCATCAGGCGATAGGTGGTGTAGACGGTGAGCCCTTCTGAACTCCAGGTGGCTTCGGGGTCTTCCTGGGAGAACATATTGCCGAGGCCCCACCACTGATGGATAATTTCGTGCGCCAGCACTTCATTGCCGCCAGCACCTTTACGGGAGTCCTTAAGGCCCCGCTCGCTAAAGCTGTCCTCTCCCATAACACTGGCCCCGTTGCCGGCATAACCTCCGCCCGATGATCCGATTTCAACAATTCTCATCTTGCCGTCCTTATAAAATTGCAGCGGCCCGTAATGTGTAGTGCAGTACTCAAATACTTGTCTGATAACGTCATCCACATTAAATTGCTTCATAATGGCCGCATGCTTGGCGCTGTACCAAAAATCCACGTCAATGCCAGCGGCTTTGATGTTGTGCGAAGCGTAGTCACCCGCGTATAGGATAGCGCTTGTTCTGCTCGTTTTAACTCTCCATTGCACAGTGCCGTCCAAATGTTCACCGGTTTGCACTGCGGTTTCGGTGCCGAAGAAAACCGGCGTCATACCGGAGGGCAGCGACAGGTCGATGGTATAGTCAGGAACGCCATCCGGTTGCCAGTCAAAGTTCAAAGGAAGGGGAGCAAAGCTTTGATTGGCCAAATAAACATAATCTCTGCTGATTTGCTCAGTTCCTCCTTGAGTAAGCTCAAGAATATTCCATTCCTGCGGAAATCCTCCGTATTCAAGGAAAAGCTCGATCTTCTCTTCGGCGGGAATATCCACCTCCATCGTTTTTGCGTTCAGCTCGTCATTAGCCAAATCCCGGAAGGAAGTGGCCTTGCCGTTGGCGGTAGCCGAAGTGAAGGTGTAACCCGGAATGACCGAAAAAGAAATGGTCTGAGTCTTGCCGCTGGCGTTCAGCAGTTTGAATACGGCTTCGCCCCGCTGGCGTCCGGCGGCAAGATCGGGGTTCGCTGTTACATGAATTGACGAGATGGTTACTTGTTCATTGAATTGGATGTTGTCATTCGCAGCGAAATTGATCTCCTTCTTGCTATGGTCCAAAAAGGGCTGTGAGGTGTAGGTCAGGCATCCGCCAACCGCAAGTACTGCCGCCAGCAGCGGCACATAGAGCTTGCGGATGTTCAAGGCCAATGAACCAAACAGACCTTTGTTATATCGCCGCACACCGAGAAAGGAGGCGATCCAGGCGGCGCTGAGAAGCAGCAGCCAGAACAGGCGGTTCCACCAAACCGACCTCAGCAGCCGGGAGGTTCCAAACACATCGGACAAATAGCTTATTGACGGATTGATCCAGCGGAGCAGCCAATGCTCACCCCAGACAATTAAGCTCAGCAGTACAAATGCGGCAAAAAGAGCCAGAGTCAGATCCAGCCGCCGGGTGATGTGATAAGCCGCTGCGGTGAACAAAACGGCAAAGATCATGGCTGGCAGCATAACGGCCAGATATACCGTTACATAAAGGTCTAAACGGAACACAGCACCGATTTGCGCGTGTGTAAAAGGAAACCAGGCCAGCAGAGTCAATACTTGAGCAGCAGCGGCAACCAGAATTAATGCCAATGTTCGGACTACCGCCGCACTGAAGGGCGAAACAATAGCATCTGTCAGCACGTCCGTGCGCGTTCGATGCACCCGGTTGAGTTCAAGGGCTGTCAGCAGGGCAAACAAAACTGCTCCTGCCAGTGCCCCCACCATTGCGGGATTACCCAGATAGGTTCCGTTGACAGAGGTGAGGTAACTACTACTCGAGTAGGAGGGTAATGGTCGATAGACCCACACCCCCAGAGCCGGTGCCAGGGCGGTGACTGCCGTAAGCAGCCAGGTAAGCCTGTCCCGAAAAAGCCGCCGGGTTTCCACTCGCAGCAGGGAATAAAAAGTCATTGCAGGGCGCCTCCTTTTTCAACAAGAAACAGATAGGCATCCTCCAGCGTTGGCTCTACCGGCTGGGCATAGCTGGGCAAGCTGTCTGCCACGCCCCGGCAGGACACGCCCCGCGCGGTGTTGATCCGGGAAGTAATGAGAATCGTTTGGCCATCGTCATTGGCTTCGTTTTCCATAAAGACGCCCACATGCCCTTGTGCCAGCCGTATAAGCTCGTCCGGGCGTCCAGTGAACAGGACTTTTCCGTCGTTAATGACGATAAGCAGATTGCACACGGACTGCACATCTTCAATAATGTGGGTGGAGAGCAATACGATTTTGTTCTGGGCCATCCGGGAGAAGAAATTCCGGAAGCGGATGCGCTCCTCAGGGTCAAGTCCTACAGTTGGCTCATCAAAAATAAGAAATTCCGGCTCCCCAAGCATCGCCTGCGCGATGCCTACGCGTTGCCGCTGTCCGCCGGAGAGTGTGCGGATACGGGCTTTGCGCTTATCTTCCAGGCCGGTGTCGGCAATAGCCTTGTTGATTGCCTCCTTGCTGTTAGGGATGCCTTTGAGTGCAGCCATGTAGTCCAGAAACTGCCACACGGTAAGCTCGTCGAACAGGCCAAAGGTTTGCGGCAAATACCCCAATTTGGATTTTAGTGCCTTTTCACAGGCTGACAGGGGTTTGCCGTCAATCATAATGGAGCCTTCTGTAGGCAGAAGGCCTGCCACCAGCAGCTTCATAAGTGTGGATTTGCCGGCTCCGTTTGGGCCAAGCAGGCCAATCAGATTGGGTGTCTCGAGCTTCAGGCTTACATCCCGCAAGGCTTGTTTGCCGGCAGGATAGGTCATGCTCAAGTGGTCAACGGTTATTTGCATGTTGTTAATGATCCTTTCTGTTGAGAGTTTCATAGAGTGCAGGAGGCCTGCACCCTGTTGTTGACAATAATAGTTTCTTATTTTGAATCAGAGTTGGATTTAATTTGTAGATTGTATGGAGAAACAAACTAAAAAAACAGCGGCACGAATGTGTGCCGCCGTTAGAGGCTAGAATGGCTTTAACCATCAGTTGTTAGAATTCCCCCATTTCTAAAGTGGCGGGATAGGAACTATCCCCTAAGCTTGGGTAAACTTGGAGCAGTAGCTCTATTGACCAAGAAGCACCTACCTCTTAGGTGGCGTGTAGTTCACTTGAAGGTTACTGTCACCACTACACTATTGTCAGAATTTATGATCTGGCACCTCGCGCCGTGGCGGTCCAGAATGATTTTGGTAATGTGCAGCCCCAGGCCGTTGCCGCCGCTCTCGCGATTGCGTGAAGACTCGACCCGATAAAAGGCTTCGAATATATGCGGCAAGTCGTTCTCCGGGATAGAGGCACCGCTGTTTTTGATGATCAGAACGGGAATGCTGTCTTCTGCAGACAGGGACACAGATATGGAAGCACCCTTGGGGGAGTAAAAAATGGCGTTGGTGATTAGATTGGCCACTGACCGGCCCAGCAGCGCCGTATCGCCGCACACTGTCAATCCCGGAGCAGCTTGCACTTCCAGCGTCTGCTCCTTCTGCTCAGCTAATTCTGCGGCCTGTTCAGCTTGAGTTAGGACGAGGGAGGACAAATCGACGGCTTCCCGCTTCAGGGTGAAGCCGGCATTCTCCAATCTGGATATCTCCAGCATTTCGCCAACCAATCCCTCCATGCGGTTGGTCACAGCAAGAGAACGGAGCAGATATTTGTCACGGTTCCGGTATATGTCCACACCTGCAAGCATCCCGGATATTTGTCCCTTCAGGATGGTGATCGGTGTTTTTAATTCGTGGGAAGCTGCGGAAAAAAACGTCATCCGCTGCCTCTCCAGCCTCATCTTCCTGTCCAGCTCCTGGTGCAGGGCGGCGTTGGCCGTCTGCAATTCGGCAAGAGCGGAGGACAGTCGGTTTGACAGCTCGTCCAAATTTCGGCCCAGCACCCCGATTTCATCCGTACGTTTTTCCTGGCATCTCCATGTAAAGTTTAAATCGGCCATTTTTTGCGAAATCGCGCTGAGCCGGACAATGGGTTTTGTAATGTACCGGGAATACAACATCGCGCCAAGCAGTGAGGTTGCCAGCACGACCAGCGCCAAATAGGGCCAGACCTGCGTCAGCGCCTGTTTTGTACGGTTTACGACTGTCAATCCGGAAAAAACCGTCAGAGTGTAGGGTTTAGCGGAATCCCGAAAGGTGAATGTATACGAAGAGGAGTCACGTGTTATAGAAATGGCGCTATTGCTTTCTGGACTCATGACCTCTACGCTGTTTGCCTGTGTGGTGGCTGTATCAAGCTTGTCTCCCGGGCTATGCGTGATGGAAGTTGTCACAGAAACATTCGAGTTATCGCTGCGGACTCCGCTAATTTCTTCGGAAACCGGCAGGTCCATTTTGCGGCCCTCGGCATTCAGAAGCGTGACTTCGGCCCCTGTCTCAATCATGAAACGGTCTATAATTGGCCCGCTGTCCTTAAGTGCAGTTTGCTGCAAATCATTCAACAGCCTAACAGAGCGGTTCTCCAGATCGTTCTTGACGATGGAAGTAAAGGTAATCGGAGTGGTCCAAACGATAAAAGCATAGGTTATGCCGCAGGCCGCCGCCAGAATCAGCGCCGTAATTATAAATACGCGTGCTGTCAAGCTGCTCCGCAGCGCCTTAATTTGTTTTTGCAACACGATATCCAACCCCCCGGACCGTTTCAATATAGTCCCTGTCCAGCTTTTTTCTCAGATTCTTAATGTGGCTGTCCACAATCCGCTCATCGCCAAAAAAATCGTAATTCCACAAGCGGCCGAGTAAAACCGTACGGGTTAATACCCGCCCCTGATTTTGCAGCAGCTCCCTCAGCAATTCGAATTCCCGGCTGGTCAAATCCAGCGGAAGATCGTCCACAGTGAGCTGATAGGCGTCCAGGTCTAATACGAGATCCTTGTAGACCAGCAGGTGGTTATCCGCTTCATCGCTGCCCATCCGGCGCAGAACTGCGGCGATTTTCCTCAATAGAACCGGCATGGAGAAGGGTTTGGTTACATAATCGTCAATGTTTAAATCGAAACCTCTGAGCTGGTTTTCTTCCGCATCCAGAGCGGTAAGCATAATGATGGGAATGCCTGATTCACGGCGAATCAGCTCGCAGACCCCGTAACCGTCAATTTTGGGCAGCATGACATCCAGCAGAATCAGGTCCCACTTTTCGTTATGGAATAGATCCAGGGCCATAATTCCGTCGTCCGCAGCTCCCGTCTGGTAGCCTGAGTCCCTCAAATAGGCGATGAGCATTTCCTGTATATCCGGTTCATCCTCAATCACTAGAATTCGTTTCATATGTATCACTCCTACCCTGAAGTATAGCGTATAAATTTGGAAATTGGATGGATTTTGGTCATTCGGGGATTGTTGACTTTATAATGAAATGTAACCTTTCCCCGCGAACGTGGCACTTAGATTATGAATACAGAAGAAAAGAGGTGCGGGAAACATGCGGCAGTGGGTAGAGGATGCGAGGAAGGGGGACGCAGAGGCGTTCGGACAGCTGATGCTGCATTTTCGCGGGATGGCTTATGCGGTGGCTTATGATCTGCTGAAGGATGTCCATCTGGCGGAGGATGCTGTACAGGAAGCGTCCGTGGAAGCCTTAGTGAATCTGGGCAAATTGAGCGAGCCGTCTGCGTTTCCGGGCTGGTTCAAGACTATTGTTGTAAGGCAGTGTCAGCGGACTTTGCGGCGCAAAAGCCATGCCATGCTTCCTTTGGAGGAAGCTATGTTTTGCTCCCAGGATTCTCAGGGGGTAGCGGAAATCGCGGAACGAAAGGCGGAGGAGCAGGTACTTCAGCGCACAGTGGCGGCGTTGTCGTCCAAGCTGCGTGTGCCGGTACAGCTATTTTATTTCTATGGATACTCCCTTCAGGAAATTTCCGATTATCTGGGCATTCCGGTCCCGACACTCAAGAAGCGGCTATATGATGCCCGGCAAAAGCTAAGAGGTGCGCTGCCTGTAGCCGACCTGGCTTCTGTATTCAATCATTTGTATGAAGGAGGCAGGCACATGCTGCATATTGTCAACGGTGATGTTGTAGGCGACATGCTGAAGAAGGGGATCGTGCAGGGCGATGTACTGGTATGGAGAGAAATTTACTCTTCCGGTCCCATATTTGAAGAACTTTCCGGGGTAAAAGAACGTGAACAACGTGCCCAATACTTGGAGCAAAGACTCGGCATCCCGTCCGCTGAATACATAGCGGGTTGTGAGGAACAAGAGAAGAAGCTTCATGGCTTAACCCGGTATGACGAAGTCATATTATGGTTCGAGCATGACCTGTTCGATCAGAGCATGCTTTCTTACCTGCTGCATTGGTTCACAAGGCATAAGATTGGCCGCACGAAGCTGAGTCTGCTCTGTATCGGAGAGTTTCCGGGAATTGAGCGGTTCCACGGTCTTGGCCAGCTGTCTCCGGCCCAGCTCAAGACCTTATCCGGGACCTGGCGGACGATTGGCCGGCAAGAAATGGAGCTTGGAAGCGAGCTGTGGCAGGCATACGCGTCTCCAGACCCCGTTCGAATGGCTGATTTGCTGGAAAAGAGGAGAGCGGACTTGGAGGCATCCGCCCTACCTTTTGCCTACGAAGCCTTCAGAGCTCATTTATCGCGGTTGCCTTCGGTGCGCTCCGGTCTTGGGATCGTGGAACAGACAACACTTGAGGCCGTTCGGGCTGGAGTCAATACACCGCTGGAGTTATTCCGTCAGGTTACGGACACGCTGCATGTTCTCGGCATGGGGGATCTTGAATATTGGAAATTTCTCCGCGCTTTGGCGGTGGGCAGCCATCCTTTAATTAGTATTGACGGCGTGGCAGCAGTGGCAGATTTCAGAGAAATCCCGAACTTTTTGAACCGCCATCTAGATCTGACTGAGCTGGGGGAACGAATATTGGACGGAGCGGCAGACCGCGTTGCGGTGCAAGGGATTGACGAGTGGTATGGAGGCCTGCATTTGCAGGGATATGACGTGCCGTGGCGGTGGGACAGCTTAGCCGGGCGACTGGCAGGGAGAACATTTTAATCGCTGCAACTGACGAAGGATTTTGGAAAAGTGTGCTTGAGGGATCTCCTTGTTATAAGGGGGTCTTTAATTGTTTTTACCAATTAACTGGATTGGAAAAATTTTGGGTGGTATGATTGGATTATAAATTCGCCAGCTGCCAATGAAATACGGCCTAATCATCAAGTGAAAAAAAATACAGCTTTGCGCCTTTGGAATCATTGTAAGGAAATGAGATTATATTCTAAACTGATTAAGCCGATGTAATAACTATTGGACGAAACAGAAACTAAACAGAGAAACCTTTTGGAGGAGAGTACCATGGCTAGAAAACATTTTATTTGCAGTAAATGCGGCTGTAAAGATTACGCTGTGGATCAATTCCAGGCGACCGGCGGCAACTTTGCGAAGCTTTTTGATGTCCAGAATAAGAAATTCATTACGATCAGCTGCCAGGAGTGCGGCTACACCGAGCTGTATAAGGCCAACACGTCTACCGGATTGAATGTGCTGGATTTTTTGATGAGCTAACCAGAAAAGCCGTTTCCCTGGGAAAGTCGATTTGGTAGGTCAATAAGGCTCTGCGGGCATGGTAGTTCTTACACACCAGGATTATTTATTTAGGATAGATCCCGGCTTGTGTTAAGACCTCTAGGGACAGACTTGAATTCTGAAAGGTATTTGCCGCTTGATCCTCTTGTAGTATTGCATCCTTGGGTATCCCTAACCGGACGCCTTCATCCCGTAAAAATGCCCATTCCGTTGTCTCCACATTAGGGGTTGCACCTCCTGAAGGAAGTACAAAAGGCGCCAATCCCTGATGGTATAATTCTGCTGCCTTCGCCATTAACTGAGGTTGACTGCTGCCCGGAATCAAGATAACATCCGCCGGCTCCATTTGCGTCTCGAAGAACATAAAATTTGTGATGCAATCAAAAGGAAACGACATTTCACTTACCCCCTCCCATCCTTGTAAAAGAAGCTTCTCCCTCTCCTATCGGTAAAATCCAGATTTTAGCTTAATACTTTGCTCCTATTGCATTTGAGATGGAAGGAGAAGTAAGCTTTTACATAGAATGATAATTAGTGATGGCAGAAAGAGCACTCATTAGCCGTAATTTTCAAAAAAGGGGGCAGAAAGCAGGCATGACCTATTCACAAGTCACCAAAAATGCATTGGCCCGCTCACTCAAAAAGCTGATGCTCACAAAGCCGCTCCACAAAATCACCATTCAGCAGCTTACCGCCGATTGCGGCGTGACCCGGCATACCTTTTACAATCATTTTCAAGATATCTATGAGCTGCTGGGCTGGGTCTATCAGACCGAAATTATTGAAGGACTTGAGCAGTACCGCAATGCCGCCGGCTGGAAGCAAGGATTTTTGAGCGTGCTGTACTATACCCAGAGCAACAAAACCATTTGCCTGAATACCTTCCATTCCCTGGGGCGCGAGCATCTGGAGAAGTTTCTGTACGGTGTGATTTATGGCGTCATGATCAAGGTTGTGGATGAGCTGGATGCGCTGGAGGAGCTGCGGGCAAGCGTCCAGGCCAAGCAGGAAATCGCCGATTTCTATACGCTGGCTATTCTGGAGCAGGTGATCCATTGGCTAAAAGCAGGAGCGAACTCTGATCCGGCCCAGATCGTGGGCAAGGTTGCCCGGATTATGGACGGCAGCATCTCCCGGAGTCTGGCGAAATACCAAACGGCTGCGATAAAATGACACAATCCCCGCCATATGTGTAAACGCTGTACAGATGCGAATAGCTGTCCATAGAATTCTTTTCTCCCGCTGGGTATAGTGAAGTCATTCAAAGGCACTTATCCTGGTGATTGAGGAAGGGACGGAGACAAATGGGCACTTATCAAAGAATTCACCCGCTGGTACAGGAAGGCATCGCATCGAGAAAAGCTTATCTGATCGGAGGAGGCATCGGTTCACTGTCGGCAGCGGCTTTTCTGATCCGTGACGGGCATATGCCCGGCCGGAATATTCACATTCTGGAGCAATCGGCCGTATACGGCGGTTCGATGGACGGAGCAGGTAATGCCAAGGACGGCTATAGCGCCCGGGGCGGACGCGAGATAGAGGAGCATTTTGAATGCTTCATGGAGCTGTTCGGCTTCATTCCGTCGTTGACCAATCCCGACCGGACGGTGCTGGACGAATTCCGTGAGCTGAACCTTGCCGAGCCGATCGAATCTCACTGCCGTCTGGTGGAAAATGCGGGGCAGAAGGCAGATTTCTCCTCGCTTGGACTGTCTACGGCGCATGCGCTGCAGCTGGGCAAGCTGGCAATGGTGACCGAAGAGAAGCTGGGCGCGGTGACGATTGAGCAGTTTTTTGACCCGAGCTTTCTGGAAACGAACTTCTGGTATTTCTGGCGCTCAATGTTCGCGTTTGAGAATTGGCACAGCGTGGTTGAGGTCAAGCGCTACATGGAACGGTTCATGCACCTGATCTCGGGAATGAATCAACTGAAGGGTATTTTGCATACGGAATACAACCAGTTCGACTCGCTGATTCTTCCGCTGATGAAATGGCTGGAGAGCAAGGGCGTTCATTTTGACAAAGGGTATCAGGTTGCCGATCTGGATGTGGATTTCAGCGGCGGCGAGAAGACCGTTACGGCGATTCATGTCCTGGTGAACGGAGCTCCGAAGACGATTTCAACCTCGCGCAGTGATCTGGTGATGGTAACGAACGGCTCCATGACAGAGAATTCTACCCTTGGCGACCTGGAGCATCCGGCGGTCCTCAACCGTTCAGTCACAGAGCGCGGCTGCTGGAGTCTATGGGAAAAGCTTGCCGCCAAATCTCCTGATTTCGGCCATCCGGAAGTGTTCTGCGGGGACATTGACAAGAGCAAATGGCTGTCTTTTACGATGACTTTTACCGATGATGAGATCGTGTTCCCTTACTTGCTAGAGCTGACCGGCGATCTGCCGGGGATGGGCGGCGTAGTCACGATTAAGGATTCCAACTGGATGATGTCGTGGACTGCACCGAAGCAGCCGCATTTCATCAACCAGCCGGACAATGTGAAGGTGCTGTGGGCGTATGGCCTCTTCCCGGATGCCGAAGGCAACTATATCAAAAAGAAAATGAGCGATTGCACCGGACGCGAGCTGCTGGAGGAGCTGTGCTACCACATGGGGCTGAAGGACCGCATCCCGGAAATTCTGGCTCATACCACCAACGTTATCCCTTGCATGATGCCTTACATCACCTCACAGTTCATGCCGCGCGTTGCCGGCGACCGTCCGCAGGTTGTACCGCAGGGCAGCACGAACCTGGCATTCCTCGGCCAATTCGCCGAAGTACCGGACGACTGTGTGTTTACCGTGGAATATTCGGTGAGATCAGCAATGATGGCCGTATATAGCCTACTGGCGCTGGAAAAAGAAGTGATCCCCGTGCACCCGAGCAAATTCGATGTGCGTGTGCTGCTGACCGCCGTGCGAACCTGCCTCGGCAACAAGCCGCTGCCGCTTGACCAGACGCTGGGCCAGCTGTTATCGGGAACGGTCATTTCGAAGCTGCTGTAAGCAGTTCAAGGCGGGTTTATAAAGGAGATTATAAATTGGGAGCTCCAGCAGCCACAGCGTTGGCAAAGGGACTCCCTTTTTGCGCATCTGCTCAGGACAACCGGAAGGGATTATGGTATGAATAGAAGGAGAATAGAAGAACTCTTATGAGAATTGAAATGAGGTATAAGTATGGAAGGTGAGTTTTCCTTCAGTATATACGCTGACAGCTTGGATTTTGAGGAGATTAGTACAATGCTGAGTTCGGCTCCAAGCCGTATCATTAAAAAGGGACAGATCGTAGCGCAAGCAAGCCAAAGGAAAGTTCCGTTCGACAGTTGGCACTTAAAAGAGAAGTTTTTTGAGGATACGGCACCGGAAGCCGCGCTTACCCGTTTACTGGATAAGCTGCTTCCGTACCGGGAGGAGATCAGCAAGCTGCAGCAAAAATATGAGAGAGTACATCTTAACGCTTATCTGAGGTCCGAATACGGACAGATGGGTATGGATCTCCCCCCGGAAACAGTTAGGGCACTTGGTGAGCTAGGGCTGGGATTAAGTGTGCATATTCTTTCTTTTGGCGGAGTGGAGCCAAGGGGAATTAATCATGACTAATGACATGTTTCGACATTATATGCCAGAAAAAAGTGGTATTATGATGTAAAACTTCCTCTGGAGGGACCTGCTATGAAAAAGATACTGGGCAGAATCGCGGTCGGGCTGCTGCTGCTGACGTTTGTGGCTATTGTGCTGTGCTTCTATTTTAACAAGTTTATGTATGCATACTCCTTAATCCTGGTCCTGTTCTTCATCTTTGCCGGGATGGGCCAGCTCTACAAGCTGAAAAATGACGAATACATGTACCACAAAGTGAACCAGCGCGATTCGTATGAGGATTACACCAGATAAATTGAAAGCAATACCCCTAAAACTTCAAAACCAAAACCCCGGGCGAAATGGGCTAATCATAGGATGCTTGCCGGGGTTTTTTGCTGTGCTCACAGGTAGATGTGTCTCAGAGTTTGCATTTACCCATTGCCAAAATACGGCTCTTTCCTTTACAATACTATAATGATAATGATTATCAATTTCATAGGGAAAAGGTGGAAGACATGAGTCTGCAGGCAGCGGCTGGTACAAAGGCCGGCCAGCGACAGAATGAGGTGAAGCTTCGTTCACGCTCTTGGGCAGCGACGCTGATCCTGATCGGTGGCCTGATTGCCCTTGTGCTGGGCATTGCAGTATCGGTCTCGTTCGGGGCTGCGGATATCAAGCTGTCCGTGGTATGGAGCGCTATTTTTCAGTTCAACCCGGATATCACGGATCATCAGATCATTCGGGAGCTTCGGCTGCCGCGCGTGCTTGGCGGCGCTATGATCGGCGCCAGCTTTGCAGTAGCGGGAGCGATTATGCAGGGAATGACCCGCAATCCGCTGGCGGATTCAGGGCTGCTGGGCATTAATTCAGGCGCAGGCTTTGCGCTGGCGCTTTGTTTTGCTTTTTATCCGAATCTGTCTTTTATGTATTTGATTCTATATGCTTTTGCGGGTGCAGGGGCTGGTGCAGGAATTGTCTACGGTATCGGGGCGTTCGCCAAAGGCGGACTTACACCTGCAAGGCTGGTGTTGGCAGGTGCGGCCTTCAGTGCACTGCTCTCGGCACTTAGCGAAGGTATAGCACTGTATTTCCGAATCGGACAGGACTTGGCCTTCTGGTATGCGGGCGGTGTAGCAGGAACGACATGGTTCCAGCTGAAAATTATGTTCCCCTGGGTCTTAGCGGCAATCCTTGGGGCAATCGTATTATCCCGTTCCATTACAATGCTCAGTTTGGGTGAGGACATTGCCAAGGGTCTGGGGCAGCGCACCGGCCTGATTAAGCTGGCGGGCGCTGTGCTTGTTCTGATTCTTGCGGGTTCGTCGGTAGCTGTCGTGGGAGCTGTTGGCTTCATAGGACTGATTGTTCCCCATTTGACGCGGTATTTGGTAGGCGTGGATTACAGGTGGATTATTCCTTGCTCCGCTATCCTTGGCAGTCTGCTGGTGGTATTGGCCGACCTGGGTTCCAGAATGATCATTCCGCAGCATGAAACCCCGCTGGGCGCGATTATTGCGCTTATCGGCGTTCCTTTCTTTCTGTATCTGGCCCGCAAAGAAAGAAGGGAGCTGTAATGGTGCAAAGAACAACAAGAACGATGTCCTTCGATGCGGTTAGACGCAGACGCGGACTGCAAGTGCTGACTATTGTATCGGCACTCATTGTGATTGTGTTTATTATCAGCATGAATACAGGATACATACGCTTGACTCCGCTCGAATTGCTGGACACGATGCTCGGCAAGGGAACGGACAAACAGGAGCTGATCTTGTTTGACTTCCGGCTGCCGCGAATCGTAATCTCCGTTCTGATTGGGGCGGGGCTTGCAGTTTCGGGCGCGGTGATGCAGGGGGTATTCCGCAATGATCTTGCCGATCCCGGGATTCTGGGGATTAATGCCGGAGCGGGCCTCATGGTAATGCTGCTTGTATCCTTTTATCCTACAACATCCGCCGCGCCTGTATATTTGCTGCCGCTGGTGGCATTTGCCGGAGCAGCCCTTACGGCGGCCTTGATTTATGTTCTTGCTTACAAACGGCATCAGGGCATCTCCCCGATCCGGCTGCTCCTTACGGGGGTGGCTGTTGCAGCAGGCATGAGTGCAGCGATGATTGTGCTGACCTTACGGCTGGACCCGGACAAATATCAGTTTGTCGCTACTTGGCTGGCTGGAAGTATTTGGGGAACCAACTGGAAATTCGTGCTTTCCCTGCTTCCCTGGATTGTGATTCTGTTACCCTTTGTTTTTTATAAAGCCAGGGTAATGAATGTTCTGAACCTGGGCGAACAGACCGCCATCGGACTTGGTGCGGCAGTAAACAGGGAGCAATTCCGCCTGCTTGCGGCGGCGGTAGGCCTCGCGGCCGCAAGTGTCGCTGTTAGCGGCGGAATCGGGTTCGTTGGTTTGATCGGACCGCATCTCGCCCGGAGGCTGGTCGGTCTGAAGCACCAGTTGATGCTTCCGGCTTCGGCGCTGCTTGGATCGCTGCTGGTCATTACGGCGGATACGATTGGCCGCTGGATTCTGCAGCCGTCCGAAATTCCGACCGGGATTGTCGTAGCCGTTATCGGCGCACCTTATTTTCTCTATTTGCTGGCCCGTACCAAGGCATAACTGTATAAGTTGAACTAAAGAACTACCAAAAGGCAGAAGTGGCGGAGGGGAAGTTTGGAACTGTAGGAGCGGTAGCGTCCGCCTTTATGTTTGGATTTCTACCGTAGACAGCGGTTCAAATCAGGAAATCCAAACATAACAGCGGCCGGAAGTCCAAACATTCCCCCGCAGTTACGACCAGACCTTAATATGTAAATCTAAAGTTCAACTTATTTAGAAGCTGAGATTTGTACAACTGAAAATTACTTTATACCTGCGGAGGGGAAATCATGAAGAGTCAACTGGAATTATACGATGTGACCATTATTGGCGGAGGTCCCGCCGGGATGTATACAGCCTTCTATAGCGGTATGAGAGATTTGAAGACAAAACTGATTGAAGCGAAGGAAGAGCTGGGCGGAAGAATGCTCATCTATCCGGAGAAGATGATCTGGGATGTGGGAGGCGTCACCCCGATTCTTTGCCGGAAGCTGATTGACCAGCTGGCAGAGCAGGCCCGGACCTTTGATCCAACCATAATTTTGGGGCAGCAGATTATTGCCCAGGAGCGGCAGGAGGACGGCACATACATTCTGACCTCGGCTACCGGCGAGCAGCACTGGACACGTACGATTATTCTGACGATCGGCTATGGTATCTTGCAGATGGCGAAGCTGGAGATTGAGGGAGCGGACCGTTATGAGGTGACGAATCTCCATTATACTGTGCAGGAGCTGGAGCCGTTCCGCGGCAAGCGGGTACTGATCTCCGGCGGCGGGGATTCGGCGGTGGATTGGGCCAATGAGCTGGAGTCCATTGCTGCCAGCGTGACAATTGTGCACCGGCGCGATCAGTTCGGCGGCCATGAGAAGAACATTGCGCGTATGAAGGCATCCTCTGTTGATGTGCGTGTTCTCCATGCGGTAAGCCAGTTGCACAGCAGTAGTGGGGAGGAAATTGACAAGGTTACGATCAGCCATGTTGAATCCGGCGCAAGCGAGCAGCTTGAGGTTGACGCAGTAATTGTGAACCACGGCCTGAAAAGTGATTTTGGACCGCTGAGAGAATGGGGACTGGATATGGGCGAATGGTGCGTGAGCGTCAGCGGAAGGCTTGAGACGAACCTTCCGGGTGTATTTGCCGCAGGGGATTTTGTAGACTACAGCAGCAAGGTCCGGCTGATTGCCGGAACCTTCACCGATGCGGTACTGGCTCTGAACAGTGCGAAGCTGTATATAGATCCTGAGGCTCCCAAGGTAGCCTATGTCTCTTCGCATAATGACCGGTTCAAGGAGAAAAACAAAGCGCTCGGCGTAAGCGACGATCACTAGCAGGCATACTATTAACGGAATTGCAGCGCTCTAAGAGGCCGCCCGTGTGTAGAGAATTCTACATGCAGGCGGTCTCTTGTTGCTCTGTGCTTGAGCGTATTCCATAAGCTGCATAAAAAGAGGGTAGCGGGCGAATAGTATGTTCAGGAGGTGCTGATAATGGCTATTCGAAGAAAAGAACCGAAAACAACCGGAAAAGCTGATGACAGCAGCCAAAACTCCCCGCTCTCCCACAGCCTTGAGGATAATTTGCAGCAGATCAGAAAAGGTCTGGGAGACAGTCTGGACCTGACGATACGCCATTTTGAACCGATTGAATGGGCTCCCCAGGTTGCTGCAGTCTACATGGTAGGCATCACCGATAAGGAAATCGTTGATGATTTCATTTCACATGCCATGTCCTTTCAAGCCTATCGCGGTGAAGAGGAGCCCAAGGTATTAACGGGCATGGATGTTCTAAATTACATGAAGGAAAAAGCGCTGAATGTCGGTAAACAACAGCCTGTCAAAAATCTTAGCGAGCTGTTTGCTGCCCTATTGTCCGGGAACACCATCGTTCTGATTGATGGCCAGGATGAAGCGCTCAGCAGCAACACAAGCGGAGGCGAGGTGCGCAGCGTCTCCGAAGCGGGAACCCAGGTGTCGATCCGCGGCTCGAAGGAAAGCTTTACGGAAACGATTTCGACCAATATATCGCTTGTGCGCCGGAAAATTAAGAACCCTAATCTATGGGTGGAGTCGATGAAGCTGGGTGCGGTGACTCAGACGGATGTGGCGATTATGTATATGCACGGAATTGTGAACGAGGAGATTCTCGGGGAATTGAAGCAGAAGCTGCAGGAAATCCGGGTAGATTCTATTTTGGAATCGGGCTATATTGAGCAATTAATTGAAGAAAGCGGGTATTCACCGTTTCCTACACTATTCAACACGGAACGGCCCGACAGCGTTGCCGGTAATCTGCTGGATGGAAGAATTGCTGTTTTTGTGGATGGAACGCCTTTTGTACTCATTGCTCCTACAACATTTTTTATGTTTTTCCATACCGTAGAGGATTACTATCAGCGGTTTGATATTTCGACATTGATCCGTTTATTACGGTTCCTCTGTCTGCTCATTTCTATGTTCGGCCCTGCTATCTTTGTTGCAGCGCTTAACTTTCACCAGGAAATGATACCTACTCCGCTGCTGATTAATTTGGCTTCACAACGGGAAGGGGTGCCATTTCCTGCTTTTGTCGAAGCCTTGATCATGGAGGTTACGTTTGAAATTATCCGCGAGGCAGGAATTCGTCTGCCCTCACCGATTGGACAGACCGTATCCATTATTGGAGGTTTGGTTCTTGGACAGGCGGCAGTTCAGGCGGGGATTGTCTCTCCAGCCATGGTTATCGTAGTTTCATTAACGGGGATCTCAAGCTTTACCACCCCTGCATTTAATATGGCGCTCTCTGTACGAATGCTGCGTTTTGTTATTGTGTTTATTGCCGCGTTTATGGGGCTATATGGTATAGCCATATTCAGCATGATGCTGGTAGCCCATTTATGCAGTCTGCGTTCACTTGGAGTTCCATATATGTCGCCTATGGCTCCTTTTGCCCCGCAGGATCAGAAGGATATTTTTATCCGCTCCCCTATCCATTTCACGAAGATCAGGCCGCGCCTGGCAGACAAGTCCAATATTGTACGCAAGAAGGCGGGTAAAGGCAGCGGCCGGGGAAACAGCAATGAGAGCTAAAATAATCGTTTGCATGGTTGTATATTTGGGTATCTCCGTGATCCTGACCGGCTGCTGGAACAGCAGGGAATTGAACGACCTGGCGATTGTGAGCGGGATCGGGATTGATAAGGTGCCCGGCTCGGATAAATATCGGGTTGCATTTCAGGTGGTGGTCCCATCAGCTTCGAACTCCAGTCAAGGGGCAGGCAGCGGCCAAGCGTCGATTACCATTTATTCCTCAACCGACAGCACCATCTACGGAGCGCTTCGCAGAACCTCGAAGCGGGCAACCCGGAAGCTGTTTTTTGCTCATACACAACTACTGGTACTGGGAGAATCTGTGGCCAAAAGCGGTATCAACGAAATATTCGATATCTTTGAAAGATCGCATGAGCTCAGGCTCAACACGGCTATACTGGTAGCAAGGGATACGGATGCAGCTTCGGTCCTAAAGGTATTATTGGCGCAGGAAAGCGTTCCTTCTATTGGGCTGGTCAAAAAGTCGGACAACACTGCAAAGGTGTGGGGAGAGAACCAGAAGATCAATGTTTTTGAGGCGATTAATGATATCACAGGAAATGGCGGCATGACCATCAGCGGGGTGCGGATTACCGGCAGCGTGGAAGATGGCAAGAAGAAAACGAATCTGGATCAATCCGAGGTACAGGCAGCCGTACTGATGAGCGGTCAAGCCGTATTCAAGAAAGGAAAGCTTATAGGCTGGATCGAAGGTCCAGAAGCGAGAGGTGCAGGATGGATTGTTAACAAGCTTCTGGAAACCAATTTGAATGTTGACACTAGTGATATGAAGGATGCCGTTGCCGTTAACGTGCTGTTTTCCAAAACAAAGGTCAAGGTAGAGATCGTGAAAGGATTGCCGGTTTTCCATCTCCTAGTCACTGAGGAAGGAAATATTTATGAAACGAAGACCTTCGTGGATTTAAGCAAAAAAGCGGAAATCAAGAAGCTGGAAGCGGCCTTGGAAAAGCAGACGAGGGACGAAATCCAGCAGGCTGTGCAGGCGGCGCAAAAAATGAAATGCGATTATTTGAACTTTGGAAATGAATTAAAACGCGTAAGTCCGGCTGTATGGGCAACTGTAGAGAAGGATTGGGAACAATTATTTGCCAAAGGAACGCTTGATCTCAAGATTAAAGCCTATATTCGCGGTACTGGAATGAGGCTGGCGCCGTTCACGGCCCCTTGAGGGAGGAGCGCTTGGTTTCTAATGAATAGATAGGGTGAGCTAAGTGATGAGAAAAGAAGCCGTCGGACCAAGTCAGTTATTCTCTATGATCGTGCTTTTTGAATTTGGAACGGCGCTGGTTGTTCCTATTGGCCTGGAAAGCGGTCGTGCAGTATGGCTGTCCATACTGATGGCCTTGCCTGGAGGAGTGGTGCTGTACCTGATCTACAATGATTTGTACCGGCAGTTTCCGGGTCTGATCATCAGCGGCTATACACAAAAAATACTTGGCAAGGCTATCGGCTGGCCGCTGAGCCTGCTGTACATTCCGGTGCTGCTGTTCAATGGCTCCAGAAATTTGCGGGAGGCGGGCGACCTCTTAATCTCGGCTTCCTATGACCGTACACCGATCCTGATCATCACTGCGATTATGGTCATTGCTGTAATGTTCATTCTGAACAAAGGCATCGAAGTATTTGCCAGAACCGCCGAAATATACTTTTGGATTATGATGATCATGGGGGTCATCTGCAATTTTGTAGTGATTGCTGCCGGACTGGTTGATTTCAAGCACCTGTTTCCGCTTCACGCCAAGGATCTATGGGACGCATTAGGTTCAGCATACCCCAGCATCTGGATTTTCCCGTTTGGAGAATTGGTCTGCGTTACAACGATACTTCCATTTTTCAGCAAAGTTAACAAGGCGAAGAGAGTAGGCGTAACAGCAGTGATATTAAGCGGGCTGCTGCTCACGATTACTCATATGGTTGAAATGTCGGTGCTTGGCGAGGACATGTACAGAAGAGCGGCCTTTCCGATATATACGACGATAACATTGGTGAATGTGGCTAATTTTATCCAGCGGCTGGATGCACTTGTCATTTTAACCTTGATTATTGGCGTGTTTTTTAAAATGTCGATCTATTGTTATGCGGCAACGGCAATCACTGCGGATTTATTTAAGGTTAAGGATTACCGGAAAGTGGTTGTGCCTGTCGGGGTGGTTGTTCTGTTCAGTTCTTTTGTCAGTGCGGAGAATTATTCCAATCATCTGAACGAGGGAAAGGAATTCCTGAAATATATTTTACCTGTCCTGTGTGCATATATTCCAATGTTTCTATTTGTTGTCCACCACATACGTAAACGGTTTGGCTGGTACGATTAGCTTAGGAGTGGGATTTCTTGTTCTTCTTAAGCGCCTCCCATGCTGCGAGGATAACCGGGAAACAGAGAAACGCGATGAGGAGCACCAGCTCCTGAAAGGTTGTAGTGGCAAAGACAGAGCCTAAGAAGCTGAACGACTTGGAGAATGGGGTTCCGGTCAGCCAATCAAGGGATATCACGATAGTTAAGTCCAGCATGGCAAGCACCAGGTAAATCAAGAGGATTTTCACGGGGATCGTCTCCTTTATGGATGAATTAACGTTACTATTCCCTTCTTCGCCGGTCTCTAGTCATTTTTTCTAATTGACAGACTATGAACAAATCGGTAGATTGATTGAAGGCTGGAGTCATAAGGTTATTTACTTCAGGAAGGAGGCGAGGCGTGTCATGACGACCTGGAATTTGCAAGGGACGGTCCACCATTTGCTGATCTGCGGCGGCAGCAGCTGCCGGAAACATAAAGGTGAAGAGGTAGCCGAAGCCATAGAGAATGAGATTGAGAAGCAGGACGCGGCAAGCAGGATACATACCACTGTGACCGAGTGCAACGGAAGATGCTCGGATGCCTGTATCGTGATCTCTTATCCTGAAGGGGTATGGTACAAGGAGATGACCCCCAAAGCCGGCAAAAAGCTGGTGCGGAAGGTTCTGCAGGGGGAACAGCTGAAAGATCACATTCTATACACCTATGACGGAGGGCTGCGGGCCGCGACTGAAGAGGGTGCCAAGGGTAAAAGGAAGAAGTAAAAATTACATCCAATAAGATCAAAATACCGTCAAAGCGCTGACGGTATTTTTTT
This sequence comes from Paenibacillus sp. sgz302115, assembly GCF_056120445.1. NCBI lineage: Bacteria > Bacillati > Bacillota > Bacilli > Caryophanales > Paenibacillaceae > Paenibacillus > Paenibacillus sp. sgz302115. The sequence continues at coordinate 84,886 of NZ_JBVYOK010000011.1, read as the reverse complement.
TATAATGTAAGCAGAGTTAAGGCATGACCTATAACGAAACAATTGAGGTGCTTAAGACATGGGGCAAAATATGGAGACTATAACGCAAAAGCCGCGGGCTGCGCGGGAGCGCAAGTCCTGGTCGCTGCAAAAGGGCGAAACGCTGTCCGGACTGCTGTTTGTAAGCCCGATGCTGATCGGGGTTACGGTTCTGGTGCTGATCCCGATCATTGCTACGATGGTGCTCGGCTTTGCCGACTGGAACTTTGTGCAGGGCTTTGATGGTATCCGCTGGGTGGGGCTGCAGAATTTCAGCAATCTGCTGCAGGATGATATGTTCATCCGCTCGGTGCGCAACAACTTTATTTTTCTGCTGACGGTGCCGGTGTATTTGCTGGTGTCGATGGTGCTGGCGATATTGATTGACCGCTATGTGTATATGAAGGGCTATTTCAAAATCGCTTATTTTGTCCCTTATGTATCCATGACTGTCGCAGTGGCGATTGTGTGGCAGGTGCTGTTCCAGCCCTCCTACGGGCCGATTAACGAAATGCTGAAGGCCTTCGGAATTGCCGATCCGCCAAAATGGATTGCCGATCCGAATTTTGCCCTGATCTCGATTATGATGATCTCCATCTGGATCTCTATCGGCTTCAATATGATTATCTACATCGCCGGCCTGCAGTCCATTCCGAAGGATTTATATGAGGCTGCCGATATCGACGGGGCAAACAGCTGGACGAAATTCAGACGGATCACTTTCCCGTTGCTGTCGCCGACAACCTTTTTCCTGCTTGTAACCGGTATCATTGCTACGTTCAAGGTGTTTGATATTATTGCAGTTCTGACACAAGGCGGGCCGATTGGCTCAACAACGATGATGGTCTGGTACCTGTATGATACAGCCTTTGTTAATCTCAAGGTTGGTTATGCTTCCGCCATTGCTGTAGTGCTGTTCATATTCGTCATGCTGATTACGTTCGGACAATGGCTGGCCGAGAAGAAATGGGTCAATTATTAGACAGAGAAGTGAGGGGAAGAAGCATATGGAAATGCGCTCAGGCCTCGATTGGCGCAAAATTATCGTTACGGTTGTGATGTTTGCGGGAAGTATATTGTTCCTGCTGCCTTTTATATGGATGCTGGTCACCTCGTTCAAGGTGGAGTCGGAGGTATTTGCTTATCCGATCCAGTGGCTGCCTAAGCAATGGAATGCGATTGAGAATTACAAGGAGGTCTGGTTCGGGGATTACCCGTTCACGCTGTATTACTGGAACTCGATCAAGGTGGCGGTGATTACAACTGCGGCGTCCTGCCTGATCTCGGCAATGGCTGCTTACGGCTTCTCCAAAATCAAATTCCGCGCCAGCAATATCCTGTTTATGATCGTGCTTGTTACTTATATGATTCCAGGACAGGCCATTCTGATTCCGCAGTTTATTATTTACCGCAACATCGGGCTGTTCGACAGCCAACTGGGCCTCATTCTGCTAGGGACTTTTAGTGTGCTCGGAACGTTTATGCTGCGGCAGTTTTTTATGGGCCTGCATCAAGAGTTCATTGAATCGGCCAAAATCGACGGTGCAGGACATCCGCGTATTTTCTGGTCGATTGCCCTGCCGCTGGTGAAGCCTGCGGTGGCCACCTACGCGATTCTCCGTTTCATCTGGACCTGGAACGATTATCAGAACCCGCTGATCTTCATCCGCAGCGACAAATTGCTGACCCTCCCGATTGCGATCCAGAAGTTCACTTCCATGAGCGGAGAATTCTATTCTCTGATTATGGCTGCGGCGGTATCGGCAATCCTCCCTCTGATTATTATTTTTATTCTGGGTCAAAAGAATGTTATTGAGGGAATCGCGCTCGGTGGTGTGAAGGGGTAAAATCACAGGTGGACTGGCTGCTACAACCGCAAAAACTGGTGTATAAGATGAACTTGAAAAAATCAAAAAAAAGGGCGGAGTGATGGAGGGGAAGTTTGGAACTGGAGGAGCGGAGCGTCCGCCTTTATGTTTGGATTTCTACCGCGAACAGCGGTTTAAATCAGGAAATCCAAACATAACAGCGGCCGGAAGTCCAAACATTCCCCGCAGTCACGACCAAGCCCCCAATTTTTAAATATCAAGTTCAGTTTATATAGAAGTAAAAATAATTCAATAAAAGTAAATATTGTTTCATGTGCCAAATGAAAGCGTATTCTATAATTCATTTATGAGTCACCTAAATATTCAAGGGAGGGTTCAATGATGGTCACAAGAAAAGTATGGCCGGCGGCAATTGCGGGGGTTCTGATGTTAAGCCTGCTGGCTGGCTGCGGCGGCAATAATGCTGCAAATAGTAATGAAGAGGCGGGCAAGGCAACGAATGGAGCAGCAGCCGGCAGTACAGAGAAAACAAACCTGCGGCTCTATACCTATGGTACGGAGGAAGCCTACAACTGGAAGCACACGCTGGAGGCTTATGAAGCAGCCAATCCGGATGTCACGATTGAACTGGTGCAGTTGAGTGAGAAAGGCGATACACAGGAGGCTTTCAAGAAGCTGGATCTGGAGGCGGCATCCTCTGCACAGATGGATATTCTCATGTTCAGTGATGCAGCCGGTTATGCGCAGCGTGTGGCGCTCGGCATGGCTGAGCCTTTGGATGACTATATTGCCAAGGATGGCTACAAGGTAGAAGAAGACTATAAAGTGGATACCCATCTGGATGGCAAGGTCTATGCGCTGCCAGGCAAATTCAATCCGTGGTATGTGCTGCTGAACAAGGATAATCTGGATGAGGCGGGGCTTGCGGTTCCAACCGATTGGACCTGGGATGATTTTGCCGATTATGCCAAGAAGCTGACCAAGGGGGAAGGTGCTGAGAAGCGTTACGGCGCGTATTTTCACGGTCCGCAAGCAGGGGGCTGGATGGAGTTCCTGAAGCTGAAGATGGAGAACCAGCCGCAGAACTCTGAATTTCTGAAGGCAGACGGCACCTCCAATCTGGATGACCCGAATTTTAAGGCAACGCTTGAGCTCAGACTGAGAATGGAAAAAGAGGATAAATCCTCGGTGCCCTACACTGACATGATCTCTCAAAAGCTGGCTTACCGCACACAATTCTTCAACCAGTCCGCCAGCATGATTCTGATCGGCAGCTGGATGAACACGGAAATCGGCGGAACGGAAAAGGTGCCTTTGAACTTTAATCTCGCGGTAGCTCCATTTCCCAAGAACAACGCTGCGGATGAGAATGGTCTGACTCCAGTGACTACAGATTATGTGGCCGTTGCTGCCAAATCCAAAAACAAGGAAGCCGCCTATAAATTTGTCCGCTGGTACACTACGGAAGGCCAGCTTGTCCAAGGCAAAAACATTCCGGCCTGGAGCAAGGTGACAAGTGATCAAGTCGAAGGCATTATTGACACGATCCTTGCCGGCACGAAGAATCCGGAGAAGGTTGACAAGAAATCACTGGTAGACACACTCGTAGCTTCCAAAGCATCGGCAATCATTCCACCGGCCACCTATCAGGCTGAGGCATACAAAGCGATTAACGAGGAATATGAGAAGATGATTCTGGGCAACCAGGATGTGGATACGACGATTCAAAACTCCCAGGACCGTGTTAATAAAATAATTGCGGCCAACAAAAAATAATTTGATATAATGTTAACAAATTCAAGTGAGCATGGGGCGGCCTGCCTTCCTTAACTGGAGAGCAAAGCCGTTTCTACTTGTTTAGGGGGACACGGCCATGCTTAGCAGACTCAGGGAGCTCACCCCGAAATCAATCCGGCACAAGCTGATCATAGCTTCTATAGCCTGTATTCTGGTTCCGGCTGCCCTCACGCTGCTCATTTACAATTCCTTGACCCAGGAGGCCGTCAAGCGGCAGGCGATCGCCAATGCGGAGGATTCCCTGCAACTGGTGAACGGCTCGGTGACGAACAGCCTGAAAGGGATGCTGACCATCGCCAATTATGTCCAGACCAATCCGGGGCTGAAAGCCTATTTCAAGCTGGCGGCGACCGATAATGTCAGCGGCAATGAGTATCAGCGGTTTATGGACTCGAACCGGGTGCTGGAACAATTGGATACCCTTACAGTCGTTGGACAGAACAGCTACGTTACAATTCTATTGACGAATAATACCTATTTCATGAACTATTCTGTTAGCGATTACAATCCGCTGGATATCAAGAAGAAGAGCTGGTTCCGCAAGATGACGGAGCTGAAGGGATTGGAGTCCTACTGGGCGGGCGTGGAGCCGACCGGGTTCTCCTACGATAAATTTGATCATCCTTATCAGATCACGGTGGCCCGGACTCTGCGTCTGGACAGCACGGAGATCTATGGCTATGCGGTGGTGACGATTATGGAGGATCAACTGCATAATATCTTTGGCAATCTGTCGGCGGGACAGAAGGTGGTGCTGCTGGACGGGGATGGCAACATTGTGTCGGAGGCGGATTCGGAACGGCTTGGCCAGCCTTTTCCTTATGCGGCTGCTGTAGACGGGCTGGATGGCTCCGGGGTGGTGACGATTGCCGGGGACAGATATCTGGTGGTCCAGCAGCAGCTTTCCTTCAACGGCTGGCGCCTGGTGCTGATGCAGCCCTATAAGGAGAGCATCGTCGATATCAGCTCGATCTTTAACCGTGTGTTTATCATTCAACTGCTCTCTTTCTTCTTATTTCTTCTTCTGCTGATTACACTTGTGCGCGCCTTCACGAAGCCGCTGGTAAGGCTCGGCAAGGTGACAAGCGCGGTACAGCGGGGCAATCTGGAAGTGCGTTCCGGGGTCCGGGGCAATGACGAGATTGGACGGCTCGGCCTGCTGTTCGACCAGATGCTCGACCGGGTGAAAGAGATGATCTTTGAGGTATCGGACACCCAGGCACGCAAAAGAAAGGCAGAGCTGAAAATGCTCCAGGCCCAGATCAACCCTCATTTTCTGTTCAACGTGCTGAACTCGATCCGCATGAAGGTGATGAAACGCGGAGATCCGGAGAGCGCCAAAATGATCGGCTCGCTGTCCATGCTGCTGCGGATGACCATCAGCCGGGAGGAGGACGAGATTTTTCTGCATGAGGAGATGGATCTGGTCTCGCATTATGTCGGCCTGATGAATTTGCGCCAGAAGGAGAAAGCGGAGCTGCAGCTGGATATAGATCCGAAGGCTTTTCTGATTAAGGTGCCGCGCTTCTTCCTTCAGCCGCTGGTCGAGAACGCGCTGATTCACGGGCTCAGCCAGCAGCCGGGGATCATCAGCATCCGGGCGGCAGTAGAGGAGAAGGGGATTGTCCTCACGGTTGCTGACAACGGGCGGGGGATGAATGCAGATGTGCTCGCATCCATTAAGAGCCGGTTGGAGGAGGAGACCGGGAGCATTCCTGCCTCCGAGGAGCCTAAAGGCTCTTTCTCCGGCTTGGGCATGTCTAATGTGGCGGAACGGATGCGCATGCTGTTTGGCGGGGATTTTGCCATTGATGTGTCCAGCACAGAAGGCACAGGCACGCTGATTGAGATGCATATTCCACACAGGGAGGAGATAGGGGATGTATAAGGTCATGCTCGTGGATGATGATTATCCGGTGATAGAGCTGTTATCCGAGAGCATCCGCTGGGAGGAGCTGGGCTTTGACCTGATGGGCACTCATGAGAATGGTGAGAGCGCGTGGGAGCATGCGCAGCAGGAAATGCCGGATATTCTGATTACGGACATCGGTATGCCACGGATGAACGGACTGGAATTGTCCGCCCGTGTCAAGGAGCTGAAGCCGGGGGTCCAGATCGCGATTTTGTCCTGTCATAATGAATTTCAGTACGCCCAGCAGGCGATGCGCCTTAATGTACAGGATTATTTGCTGAAGGATGCGCTCGACCCTGAGGATCTTGTAGGGCTGCTGCGGAGATTCAAGGAGTCTCTCGAAGAGGAAAATCGTGCAGGCTGGGAGAATTCCAGAATCAAGCATCTGTTCAGAGAGACCAGAGAGCTGCGCAAGGAGCGAAGCATCAAGAACTTCATTCACCAGCCGCTGCTGTCTCCCGAGAAATGGATGGATGAGGTTGCCGAGTACGGACTGCTTCAGCATGAGGAATTCTGCCTGCCCGTCATAGCGTACCTGGAGGATTACAGGCACGTGAAATACCGTTTTTCCTCGGATCAGACGCTGCATTTTGCCGTGAGCAATGTCATGAATGAAGTGCTGGACGGGATGAAGCCGCGCGGACTTTATATTGGCTATAATGTGAGAGCCTCATTCCTGCTTTTCTCCTACAGGCCAGGACTTCATGGAAATATTTATGCTGAAGCCGCTGCCGGGCTGAAGGTCATCCAGTCAACCTTGTCCAGAGTGCTGAAGGTCCGCATGTCATTCATTACCGGGGAGGGCGCGGGTACGCCGAAGGAGCTCAAGCAGCAGCTATCTGTATTGCTGAATGCCGAAGAGCAGCGTTTCTACCTGGTGCCGGAGGAGATTGCGAAAAGAAAGACTGTTCTTTTACCGTCCATCCCGGGCAATCTCTTCGCCCATTATGATCAGGCAACGGCGGAGCTGAGGGAGGTGCTGCTTGGGCGGCAGGCGGAGCAGGCGCGAGCCGTGACAGAGAAATGGATATCTCTGATCCGTAATGAGAAGTACCCGCCGGAAATGGTAAAGGACTGGACGCTGAAGCTGTTGCTGGACCTGAAACTGAAGCTGCATTCCTTGCAGTATATCCGGCCCGCTTATTCGGCAGATACGCTGCACAAGGAGATTGTGGATATTGATTCTCTGCTGGCGCTGCGGGAATGGCTGGACAGTCATCTTGAATCCATTGTTGCCGCGAAAGGGGCGGGAGCCGGAGGCAGCAAAAGGGCTGAAGTGACGGAAGCCTGCCAGTATGTTTCTCTGCGTCTGGGTGCAAGGATCAGTCTCGATGAGGTGGCGGATCACTTGCATTTGAATGCCAGCTATTTCAGCAGGCTCTTTAAGAAGGAGACAGGCATTACTTTTATCGAATATGTTACGAGGCTGAAAATGGAAAGAGCTAAGGAGCTGCTGGATGGGACCCATTCCACCGTGGGGGAAATCTGCGAACAGCTTGGCTATGACAACCAGAGCTATTTTATAAAGACATTTAAGATTCATGCGGGGGTAACACCGGCGGAATACCGGGGCTAGCTTGCATGGCGGGAAAGGCGGCGCGTGATGGAACGATCCGAACTGCTTGCGGCAGTCAGAAATATGGAGGAAGCCGATCTCAGGCTGTATTACCCGGATGGAAATCCGGCGGGCTTTTGGTCGACGGTAAGGGATTCACCGCTGTACGCGGAGGAAGTAGCAGAAATTCGCGGAGAAGGGGCAAGGCTGAGGGGGACGTCGATTCCAGGGCTTACTTATGAGCTGTTCTCCATCTATAGCCGTACCGGCTCCAGGCTGGAATATGAGCGGGTCTATTTCGAGCGGAGAAGAATATTGAATACGGCTGTGCTGCTCATGCTGCTGGAGCCGGAGCAGGAAGCGCATGTAAGCGCTGTATGCGAGATTCTGTGGAGTATCTGCGGCGAAAATACCTGGTGTCTGCCCGCGCACGTGGGGGAGAGCGGAATTTCAGAGACGATTGATCTGTTCTCGGCCGAGACCGGCTTTGCGCTTAGTGAAATCGGCTGCTTGCTTGGGGACCGGCTTCCAGCCCTGCTGCAGGCCCGGATTAAGGAAGAAGTACATAAGCGCCTGTTCGTGCCCTACCTGACCTCGGGTCCATACCACTGGGAGACGGCAACGCATAACTGGGCCGCTGTCTGCTCCGGATCGATTGGTTCGGCAGCCCTGCTGCTGATAAAAGACCCTGAGGTCCTTGCAGATATTCTCATCAAGGTGCAGGGTACGATGGAATATTACCTTCAAGGCTTCGGGGAGGACGGTGCCTGTCTTGAGGGGCTGGGCTATTGGAATTACGGCTTTGGTTATTTCGTCTATTATGCCGATCTGCTCCGCCGTAGAAGCAAGGGAGCGCTGGATTGGTTCCGGCGGGACAAGGTGGGCAGCATTGCCGCGTTCCAGCAGAAATGCTTTCTAGGCGGGGGCTTGGTGGCGAATTTCTCCGATTCTCAGCAGACCGGCAGCGTGTTCCTGGGCCTAAGCCATTATCTTGCTGCGGCCTATCCCGAAGTGGAGCCGCCTCCCGCGTCTCTTCGGGCCGCGTACACGGACGACCACTGCAGCCGCTGGGCTCCGGCGCTGCGCAACCTGCTCTGGCGCAGCCCGGAGGCGGGCAGCAGTGAATGGGACAGCGCCAGCAGCTATTTGCCGGATGCAGAGTGGCTGTTGTCCCGCAGAATCGGGCCGGAGGGTGCGTTCGGCTTGGCCGCGAAGGGCGGGAACAACGATGAGCCTCACAACCACAACGATCTCGGCCAGTTCATTCTGCTCGGAGAAGGAACGGTCTACCTCTCTGACCTTGGATGCGGGGAGTACACCGCCGATTATTTCGGTGCAGCACGGTACTCTTATGACTGCAACGGCTCGCAGGGCCATAGTGTTCCGATTATTGACGGGCAGTATCAGCGTGCCGGAGCGGATGCATATGCGGAGGTTCTAGAGGCTGCTGCGGGCGGAGGCACGGATGTGCTGAAGCTCGACTTAACCCGGGCCTACAGCAATGTGCGGCTGGAGCAGTTGACGCGTTCCTTCAGGTGGCACAAGGAAGGGAAGCTGCCGGCGCTGGAGCTGATCGACGAATTTCGGTTTAGGGAAGCGCCGGAGGCGTTGACTGAGCGGTTCGTGACCTTTTGCCAGCCAGTGCTGGAGGACGGCAGTATTCTGCTGAGAGGCCATGGCGGGCGGGGGCTGCGCATCTTCAATGAGGGCGGCGCACTTAGGGCGGAAATTTCTGTACATACCTATAAGGACCATTTTGGAGCTGTTAAGACCTGGTATGGTCTCGATTATCATGCCTTAGGGGAGCCCGACAAGCAGGCAAGATATGAATTCAAGTTTCAGTTCATGAACTTATAAATAATATCAAATCCATGAATGGCGGTGGCTCAAGATGACGGAAACAAAGCTGAATTGGGTAGAAGAGGCATGGAGCAAGGCACTGGAGAAAACACAGCGGAATAGTCTGCGGATAGGCGCGGGATTCCCCCATGCCAGTCAAGGCGGAACCTATGTGCTGGAGCAGCCGCACTGGTGGACGGCGGGCTTCTGGCCGGGCCAGTTGTGGCTGCTGTATAACGGCAGCAAGGATGAATCTTTGCGGGCGCTGGCCGAGCAGTGCGAGGAGCAGCTGGACCAGGTGCTGAATGATTATGTGCGTCTGGACCATGATCTGGGGTTCATGTGGACCTTGACCAGCGTGGCTTCTTATAAGCTGCTGGGGAGCGAGGTCTCGAAGGTAAGAGCGCTGAAGGCGGCGAATTTCCTGGCTGCACGCTTTAATCTGAAGGGCAGCTTCATCCGGGCCTGGAATCCCTGGTACGAAGGTGAGGACAACAGGGGTTATGCCATTATCGACTGCTGCATGAACATGCCGCTGCTCTTCTGGGCTGCGGAGGTCACCGGAGATCCGCGTTACCGTCATATTGCTGAGGCGCATATGGATACGGTCGTGAAGCATTTCATCCGCCCGGACGGCTCAGTGTATCATATTGTCCGCTTCGACCCGGAAAGCGGGGAATTCATCGAAGGCTTGGGCGGCCAAGGCTACTCGGCAGAGTCTGCCTGGTCCAGAGGAGCGGCCTGGGCAATCTACGGGCTGACGCTGGCCTATCATCACACCGGCAAAACTACGTATCTCCATACAGCCCAGAAGGTGGCCCACTTCTTCCTGGCACGCCTGCCGGAGGATCATGTGCCGCATTGGGATTTCCGCGCACCGGAAGAAGCGCGGAAATTCCGCGATTCATCGGCCGGTGCGTGTGCTGCGAGCGGACTTCTGCTTCTTGCCGGGAAGGTCGGGGAGATCGAGGCACCGGTATACCGGGAGCCTGCGATTAAGATGCTGGAGTCGCTGTACCGCAATTACGGCACCTGGGGCAATGATGCCGAGGAGGGGCTGATTCTTCATGGCACGAGCCACTATCCGGCAGGTACGAACATTGACGTTCCATTGATTTACGGGGATTACTTCTATGTCGAAGGTCTGGCGCGTCTGAAGAACATTGGCCCATTTTATTGGGAATAAATAAGCTCACTATGGGAGTGGTAAGGATGAGTAAGCATTTGGAGCAGATAAAAGCGAATCCGCTGGTTACCAAAGAAGATATGAAGGAAGCCTTCCGGCAGCTGGTCTATCCGCTGAAGCCGCATTACAGCGAGGGGCATGCCCGCCTGAAGCTGGGAGTAACCGGAGTCCATTATGGCCCGGATATTGCGGAGATGGAAGGCTTCTCGAGGGTGCTGTGGGGGTTCGTGCCTTTTCTTGCCGGAGGCGGAGAAGATGCGCTGTGGGACAACCTTCTGGACGGCATCAGGAACGGTACAGATCCCGGGCATCAGGAATATTGGGGTCTGGTCGGCGATTATGATCAGCGGCTTGTAGAGATGGCGGCATTCGGCTACGCACTGTCACTGATTCCAGAGCGGATCTGGGGGCCGCTGAACGAGCGGGAGCGCTCGAATCTGTATGCCTGGCTGAATCAGATGAATTCGCATCCCTGCTATGATTGCAACTGGCTTTTCTTCAATGTGCTGGTCAATCTGGGCTTCCGCAAGGCGGGACTTCCTTATGACGCGCAGCAGATGGAAGCCAACCTGCGGCGCATAGATGATTTCTACTTATCGGACGGGTGGTACAGCGACGGAATCGGCGGGCACAGCGATTATTATGTTCCGTTTGCACTGCATTTCTATGGTCTGCTGTATGCCAAGCTGATGAATGACGAGGACCCTGAGCGTTCACGTGTATTCAAGGAGCGCGCCGCGAAGTTCGCAGGTGAATTTATCCATTGGTTTGCCGAGGATGGTTCGGCCCTTCCGTATGGAAGAAGCCTTGCATACCGCTTCGCGCAGTCTGCATTCTGGGGGGCGCTGGCCTATGCCGAAGTCGAGGCGCTGCCTTATGGTGTAATCAAGGGATTAATCCTGCGCAATCTGCGGTGGTGGTTCAAGCAGGATATTCTCAATGAAGCAGGCGTGTTGACCATTGGTTATGCTTACCCGAATCTGGTGATGGCGGAGAATTACAATTCTCCGGGCTCGCCTTATTGGTCCCTGAAATACTTCATGCCGCTGGCGCTGCCGGACGAGCATCCCTTCTGGATTGCCGAAGAGCTGCCGCTTCCTGAGCTTGAGACGCTGGCTGTGCAGCAGCCTGCGCATTTGGCCATTTGCCGCCAGCCGGAAACCGGCCATGTCGTCGCCTTCAACAGCGGGCATCTCTCGACCAATGATCATACGCACACTTCGGCCAAATATGAGAAGTTCGCTTATTCCACGGCTTTTGGCTTCAGTGTGCCCCGCTCGGAATGGGGAATTGGCCAGGGTGCGTTCGATTCCATGCTGGCCCTCAGCGAGGCTGGCGACAATCTGTACCGCGTAAGAAGACAGAACGAGGAGTCGCGGATCGAAGACAATATCCTGTACTCCCGCTGGAAGCCGTGGCCGGACGTTGAGGTTCAAACCTGGGTTGTGGCTGGTCTTCCCTGGCATATCCGTATCCACCGCCTGCAGACCGAAAGAGCGCTGGATGCCGCTGAAGGCGGTTTTGCTGCCAGCCTAGAGCCTGCGCACCAGGAAATCGTCTCTGCTGACCGCAAAGGAATCACGGCAATCAGCAGCCACGGCGTCAGCGGAGTCCTTAGTTTTGCCGGCCACAGAGAAGCTGTGATGATCCGTCCGAATACCAACACTAACGTGCTGATGCCCCGGACCGTTATTCCGACACTGCTCGCCAGTCTAACTCCCGGAACACACTGGCTCGTCTCGGCGATCTATGGAGAGCCGGTTGACATGAGCACAATGAGCGCGGAGATTGCTGCACGACATACTCAACAAGCAGGCGATCCGCTGCAGCTTCTGGGCGTCCGGATTAGTGAACAGAAGATCAGCATTACGGCCCGCAATGGCCGAAGCGTAATTCTTCCGCTGGATTGATTCAAGCGAATATTATGTCGTGTAGATGCTCTGTTGCCGGAAATTGTTGGCAGCGGGGCATTTATTTTTGCAGGAGGGAGGATTATGATTGAAAGAAAGGGAGATTAAGGGGGAGAGGTAATGTTTGAGAGATTTGAAGCGGATGATCGGGTGCTGGAGAGTGGGCAGTTCGTCCGGGAGGAGGTTCGGTATAATATCATCCGCCGGATTATCGAATATCCCGATGCGGTCCTTCTTACTACAGCGGAGCGCAATTTGATTCTCGCTCAAGCCGGGGGGCATAATCCGTGGCTGTGGGTGTCGGATGAGCTTGAAGCTCAGCAGCAGACCAGGCTGGTGCAGGAGCTGGCAGAGTGGGTAAGCGATTATGATTTCCCCGGGATCTCTGCACAGCAGGAGACGGCGAAGACGTTTGCGGAGGTTTTTTGCGGAGCCAAAGGTAAACTCTATCATACCAATATGATACTGGAGGCCTATCAATGCCCTGAGGTGCGGCGGCCTGCGCAGGTCAAGGGAGAGCGGATACAGGCGAAGGCGGAATTGATTCCGGTGATTGCGGAGTTCATGCTCCGTTTCATGGAGGACGCCTTTGGCGAGAAGGGGCAGGCGGAGCATTTTTTGAAGATGGCTGAAGAGGATGTCCGCTCCGGGAATCTCTATCTATGGACCGTGGAGGGCACGCCTGTTTCGATGGCCAAAATCACTAACCGCTCAGCCCGGCATGGACGCATTAATGATGTATTTACACCGCGTAACCACCGCAAGCACGGATACGCTAGTAGGCTGGTTGCGGAGCTGAGTGCGTTGCTTCTTGCCGAAGGTCTGACCCCAGTGCTCTATGCGGATGGCAAAAACCCCGATTCGAATAAGGTCTATCAGTCGATTGGCTTTCGGCACGCCGGACAAATTGCCGACATCAAATTTGACTGAGTGCGCCACATAGGAGGTTGTATGCAAAGAATATTAATAATCGGTTCAGCAGGTGCGGGCAAATCGACCTTGAGCCGAAGGATTGGCGAAGCACTGGATCTTCCCGTAATCCATCTGGACGCCTTTTATTGGCAACCTGGCTGGGTAGCCACGGAACGCGAGGATTGGGAGCAGGTCGTCAAGGCCCATGTGGAAAAAGACACCTGGGTACTTGACGGGAATTATTCAGCAACCCTGGATATACGGCTGGAGCGGGCGGATACGGTGATTTTTCTGGATATGCCCAGGCTGCTGTGCCTTTACCGTGTTATTAAACGGCGGATTCAGTATCATGGACGGACCCGGCCGGATTTGAATGAGGGGTGCCCGGAGCGGCTGGATTGGCCGTTTATCGTTTGGATCTGGAATTACCGTAAGCGCAGCAGAAGCAAGGTAGTTGCGAAGCTTGAAGCGTGCCGGGAGGAGAAGCAGGTGATTATCCTCGACAGCCGCCACAACATCCAAAAATTCATCAGCTCCATCACCCGCCAAATTTGACTTGCGGCCCCGGCGTTGACTATGCTATTACATAGTACAAATAATCTTACATATGAATGAGGCAAATGTGGTAAGGGGTGGGGGAACGATGGATAGGCTGCAGGTATGGCCTGAGAAGTTCAAGAAATTTATTCTGAATAACAGATTTGTGGTATCTCTGCTTATTGTGCTGCTGATCGGGGTAAATGTGCTGGTATTCTCGAAGGTTCCGTTCGTCTTTAAGCCGATATCGGTGCTTCTGAATACGGTGGCTGCACCGCTGCTGCTGTCAGGGATCTCCTACTATCTGCTGAATCCGCTGGTTGACCGGCTGGAGCGGAGATTCAAGATCAGACGGGCATATGGCATTGTCATTTTATATCTGCTGATTGCCGGGATTGTCACGCTGATTCTGCTTACGGTGATCCCGATCATCCGTTCTCAGTTGGTTGGCCTAATTGACAATTTCCCCAAATACAGCTCTGAGATTCAAGATCAATTCGTCAAACTGACCGGCAGTGAGCTGTTTGGGCAGATTCAGGAAAATGTCGGCACGGATTTCAAGGATATCACCAGTAAAGTGACCACATGGGGGACCACTTTTCTGAACAATGCCGTTAGCGGTGTAGGCAACTTCGTTGGCGCGCTGACGGAGATTATTTTGGCTGTGGCTACCACGCCGTTTATATTGTTCTATCTATTGCGGGACGGAAGAAAGCTGCCTGATTATTTGTTGAAGTTCATTCCTACCGCTCTGCGGCCGCAGACCCGGGAAGTGATGTCGGAAATGAACAGCCAGGTGGCCTCCTATATCCGCGGGCAAATTATTGTTAGCTGCTGCATCGGCGTTCTGCTCTATATCGGCTATCTGATTATCGGGCTGGAGTATTCACTGGTGCTGGCAATTGTCGCGGCTTGTACGGCTGTTGTTCCTTATTTGGGTCCGGCGATTGCCATCACTCCAGCGTTGATCGTTGCAGTGGTGACCTCTCCGTTCATGCTGCTGAAGATGGTGTTTGTATGGACTGCCGTCCAGCTTATTGAAGGGAAGTTCATCTCTCCGCAGATCATGGGCAAGTCGCTGAAGGTTCATCCGATTACGATCATTTTTGTCATTATTTTTGCAGGTAAAATGTTCGGGGTGCTCGGCATCATTCTGGCAGTACCGGGTTACGCCGTGCTTAAAGTGGTTGTTACCCATGTGTTCCAGTGGTTCCGCCTCCGCTCCGGATTATATCAGCAAACTGTAGAGAACAAGGAATAACAGGAAGAGGATGATTGACATGACAGCACCACTGGTAACCACATTATATGGGAAGCTGCAGGGCGCCGAAGAGGATGGCGTAAAGGTGTGGCGCGGGATTCCTTTTGCAGCGCCGCCTGTCGGCAAGCTGCGCTTTCGTGCGCCGCAGCCGCCGCAGCCTTGGAGCTCCGTTAGAGCTGCGCTGGAGTTCGGGCCGGTCAGCCACCAGCCAGTGAGTACCAGCAGCACCCGGTTTGGCGGCACGTCTCCGGTGTATTCGGAAGACTGTCTCTATCTGAACGTCTGGTCTCCTGCCGCAGAGGGTGAATCGCTGCCCGTGATGGTCTGGATTCATGGCGGAACCTTTGTCACCGGTGCGGGCAGTCAGCCGATGTTCGACGGTGCCAATATAGCCCGTAACGGCAAGGTGGTCCTGGTTACAGTAAATTACCGGCTGGGACCGTTCGGCTTCCTGCACCTGTCCCAGCTCGGCGGAGGCCTTGCCTCTAACGCCGGCCTCCTGGACCAGATTGCCGCGCTGGAATGGGTGCAGGGGAACATTGCCGCCTTCGGCGGCGATCCGCAGCGCGTTACAGTCTTCGGCGAGTCGGCGGGCAGCATGAGCATCGCAGCACTACTGGCAATGCCTGCCGCGAAAGGGCTGTTCGCGGCAGCGATCATGGAGAGCGGCGCGGCGCAGAGTCTGCAGCCGCAGCAGGGGGAAGAGATTGCCGCAGCGCTTCTTGCTGAGCTGGGGCTTACCCCCGGCGGCGACCTCACGCTGCTGGACACTCTTCCGGCAGAACGGATTCTGGAAGCGGGCGCTCGTATGACGTACAAGCTGTCCGGTGAAGCGCTCAGTATGTTTTTCCAGCCTGTAGTGGAGCCTTTCACCTTGCCGGTGGAACCCGCTGAGGCTATAGCCAGTGGCGCGGCAAGCGGGATTCCACTGCTGATCGGGACCAATCTTCATGAAGGAAATCTGTTCTTCCGGGAAGAGCGGCCAGGCGAGAGCTTCGAGCAATCGCTGAAATCGCTGGAGCTGCTGATGGGTATAGATGATCTGGCTGAGCTTGCCAAGGGTTATCCGAAGTCATGGGAGGGCCAGGCCGAGTTTCTGACGGACCTTTTTTTCTGGGGCAGCTCGATTGCATTGGCGGAGAGCCAGCTAGGGTTAGCTCCGGTCTGGATGTACCGGTTCGACTGGACCGTTCCCGGTCATCCGCTGCTGGAAAAGGCCGTTCACGGTGCGGAGATCCTGTACGTGTTCGGCAACCTGCATCAGTTGAAGCATTACGGCCTTACAGTTACTCCAGAGATGGAGCGTCTGTCGGAAGCGATGCAGATGACTTGGACGGCGTTTGCCCACCGGGGCGATCCGTCTTCAGCCGGCCTGGCTTGGGCGCAGTATACGCTGGCAGACCGTGCCACGCTGATTTTTGACCAGGAAGTAAGAGTGGTGCAGGACCCTGATCAGGAGAAGCGCACACGCTTGTTCTCTTCCGCTTCGAACTGGCCTGCGCCAGCCGCAGGCGCAACTGAAGCTAACTAATATACTAAACCGCAGCGCTGCCGGACAAACTGGCAGCGCTGCGGTTTTTTTTCATGCTCGAACAGGGAGGCTTTTCTGGTAGATTCACACTCCGCTGAACTCCTGATCCAAGCAGAGGAAGCTCTTGCTGGAGTCGTTGCTTATCCCGTTATCGTAATTTGCCGAACATGCTAGTTGGAATTTCTCCACTTCATTTCTCTGCATGCACACCCAAGAGGTTGTTAAGTGGAAAAAGGAAACTTAAATCAGAGGAATTAAGCGGAATTGGGAGTAACTCGAAGAATTAGTTTTACTTTTTCCACCTAAAGACTGAAATTCTGCAGAAATCAAAGAATTAGTTTGCTTTTTTCCACTTATGGCTGCTGAGCAGGGGGGATTCCGTCACCGCCGCACTCCCCAGCCTGCCGGTCATAGGGCTGCCCCGGTTGCACCAAAAGATCATTTCAACGACGTATAGCCTGTCTTCTCCACCAGCTCCTGCCCCTCAGCCGACTGCATCCAGTCCAGGAACGGCTGGACGTTAGGGTTGACGCTTCCTGCGGTAACTGCGTAAAACTCGGCGGCAAAAGGGTATTTACCGCTGCGGATACCCTCTTTGTCAGGCTTGACTCCGTTGATCTCCAGCAGCTTGATGTCAGCATTGCCATTCATCTCGGAGGCATAGAACAAAAAGCTGAAGCCCAGCGCGTTCTTGAAATTGCGGTAGTCAGCTGTCCGGGAGATGATTCCGCTCATAACGTCCATAACGTCATCCTGCGGCGGTGTCATAAGCGTGCGGCCTTCCATGATTTTCTCCAGCATGGTCTGGCTTCCGCTGCCTTCATCCCGCTGAAAAGCCCGAATCTTCTCACGTTTGCCGCCGACCTCCTTCCAATTCGTCAGCTTTCCGGCATAGATATCCTTGATCTGATCTGTGGTCAGCCCGGAAACCTTGTTACGCTTGTTAACAAAAAAGACAAAGGCCTCTCGCCCGATTGGAGTAAGCTTAAGCTTCTTTCCGACCCGCTTAGCCTGTTTCTGCTGGGCAAGGGAGGGGGCGGCGGCAAAAATAATGTCGCTCTCTCCGGCGATCAGCCGCTTGTAGGCTTCGGGGGTTGTGGTGCAGAGCACCGTTCCCTCATCCATTCCATTCAAATTATAACTGCCTTCGGGGTATACGGCCTGCACATAAGCAGCATACAGCGGATAGAGCGCAGTAGCCCCGTCTAGCCGGGGGAGATTGTCCTTAATGTGGTACGAGGCCGTATGATCCAGAACAGCAGCTTTGGAGCCTGGAGCGAACGGCGTATACTGGTTCAGATCTACTTCCCGGTCATTCACTACAGTCAGGCTGTTGATGTACAGCTTATTCAGCTCATGTCCGGCGGTAGCCAGCAAGCAAAGACCGGCGAAGACTGCGAGGGCGATATGCCGGACACGCCGGGAGAGCAGCTGAAAAATCGCGATTACGGCATAAACGGCCAGCCCAGCGGCAATAACCACAACAAGCGGCGCGTAAAAGACAAGTCCACCGGCTAATGAGACGATAATATACGCGATAAATCCCGAAAAAACAAGGGCGATCAGCGCCAGAATCGAATAGAGCAGATTCGTTCCAAAGGATCTTTTCACAGCGGCCTCTCTTTCCTGTAACTAAAATATGGATAAAAAACACATTTCTATTATATCTGAACTCTACCAGAATATCTTCCAGATAATGAGATGGACCTGTACCAAAAATGCTGTGCATGATGAAAGAAATGTGAAGATTTTCATAAAATACTGGACGAAAAGCAGGAACAGAGGTATTCTGAGGTTGTGAAAATAATAACGGAATACAAGATTCTCGGGGTAAGGTGAAATTCCTGACCGGCGGTGATGTTCAAGCGAACTAAGCCCGCGACTTCTTTTCCCTGTCCGCAGGGGAAGGAACTGATCTGGTGACATTCCAGAGCCGACGGTAAAGTCCGGATGGGAGAGGATCATAAGGCATAGGCGACAGGGTTATTTCTGCTGTCTTTGCTCTGAATAACCCCCGAATGATGCCTGTTTGTTTCAGGTGATTCGGGGGTTTTGGTCTCTTATCGAGGGTTTGTATCGACAAGGAGAAATGAGTTATGAGTCAAGTTACTGCTTCATCTTCAGGAGCACGCACAGCACCGCTGCGCAGCGGATTCTGGCTGGTTGTGCTGGGAGCGGCGCTATGGGGCGTCGATCCGTTGTTCCGCATCATTTTGCTCAAATCACTGACCTCTTCCCAGATTGTGCTGCTGGAGCATGTCGTGCTATTTCTGGCTGCTGCACCGGTGCTGTGGCGCCACCGCGCCGAGCTGAAGGCTGTCCGCTTGCGTCAGGCCGCAGCACTATTGATCGTATCGTGGGGCGGCTCTGCCGTGGCGACGATCCTCTTCACCAAAGCCTTGTCCAGCGGTGACCTGAATGCCGTGCTTCTGCTGCAAAAGCTGCAGCCGCTGTTCGCCATCGGTCTTGCCGCTGTAATTCTTAAAGAGCGTTTGCCTAAAAATTTCGGAATATTGATCGTTGTCGCTCTTGCCGGAACCTATCTGTTAACCTTCGGCTGGACGATTCCTTTCGGTCATGTGAACAGCTTTATCGGCGTCAGCAGTCTGCTCGCGCTGGGGGCTGCTGCATTATGGGGCGCTTCTACGGTGATGGGCCGTTATTTGCTGGGTTCGATGAAATACGAGACGGTGACTTCGCTGCGCTTCATTCTTGCTTTGCCTTTGCTGTTCGTCATTACAAGCATGGAGGGGGCGCCTTGGCAAATCAACGGGGGGTTAGGCACATCAGCATTGATTGGCCTCAACCTGCTGCTTCAGGCTCTTCTGCCGGGACTGCTCAGCATGCTGCTGTATTACAAAGGGCTTAACACCACCAAGGCCTCATATGCAACACTGGCCGAGCTCAGCTTTCCGATGACCGGTATTCTGATCAACTGGATTGTATATAACCAGCTTGTAACCTTGCCGCAGATTATCGGCTTTGCGCTGATCTGGACTGCGCTCTTCTTCATCTCGAACCAGCAGAGCCGGCAGGCCGAGCCAGCCGCCCTTGATCTGTCCAAAACGAATAAAATCAGCGCCTGAGGGGACTGACCCCAGGGTGCTGCCAGTAAGAAGAAGATGTCTCCGGCAGCCATTTGCGGCTAAGGAGGCATCTTTTTTGTCTGATGCTGCCGCTTGGAGTATTCCAGCTATTACCTTTGCGTCCCGGAAGAAACTTTGTACAATAAAAGCTGTGACTCTATCCTGAAATAACGATGTCTAAACAGAGGACATTGTTATGGAAGCCTCGAATTTGGCGAAGCCAAATTGAGGGCCTTCTATGAATTTTCATCGTCTGAAGTGCCGATAAAGAGCGGCATGGATGTCTAGTGCGGGGTGTGAAGCAGTATGTACAGAACTAATTTGTTCAGCAAAATCGTAGGTATCATGGTCATTATGCTCATCCCGATTACCATTCTCTATTTCTACTCCAATAAGACGACTACCGATGTGCTGCGGAGCGAGCTGAACACTTCGAATAATAACCAGCTCAGCTTTTTTCAGAGCCAGGTGGAGACCAATATGGAGCTGCTGTCCTCCTGGCCGATTCTGCTGATTCATGATCCCGATATTCTTAGACTGAAGGACATTTCTCTTGCGCAAGGGAAAATGAATCTTGACGCTATCCAAATGGTAAAGCGGATACAAACCAAAATCAGCATCCAGGAAAGCTCCTCCAACTGGAACAGCAAGCTGTTTCTGTACTCTCCCTCTATTCAACGGATGGTAACGGAGAACGATGCCACGCTGTATAGTGACGATGATTTGAAGCGCAAGGTGAAACCGGGCTGGCATGTGGAGAAAATCAAGGATCAGGGAGAGGAGCGGTTCCTGTTCTCCTGGTATTCTTTTACACCGTATATGTCCGAGTTCTCTCCGCAGCAGGCAGCCACGATTATGAAGGTAGAGTTCGACAGCCGCAACATTGAGGATATGCTTGATAAATTCAAGAGCGACGGCAGAAGAGATCCTTTCTACTATAAGCCGGGAACGGGACTGATCTTCAACCGGAGCAGCGACCGGGTGCTGGCGGAGCAGCTGGTGAAGCGGCTGGAGCAGGGGGCGCTTACCGGCAGCGGAAACCGGACGCTGGACATCGGCCAGCAATCCTACAGTGTCAACATCGTATACTCCGCCAAAATGGGCTGGTATCTGATCGATTACATGCCGCTCTCGGAGATCCTGCAGCCGATACATACCTCCAACCGGTTATTTTATGTCTCAGTCGGGGCTCTGCTGCTCATGAGCAGTCTAGTGGCTTACTTGCTGTACGTGCAGGTGCAGGTGCCTGTCAGACAACTGGTGGGCGGGTTCCAGAAGCTCAAGCAGGGTGATTATTCCGTCCGTGTCGGCATTAAGGGCAGAAATGAGTTCAGCTTCCTTTCCGTCCGCTTCAACAGTATGGTTGAGCAGATGCAGGAGCTGATTGAAAATGTGCTGATGGAGAAAATTCATGTGCGCGAAGCGAAGCTGAAGCAATTGCAGTCGCAGATCAACCCGCATTTCTTCTATAATTGCTTCTCCTTTATTACGAGCATGGCGAAGCTGGACAATACCAAAGCAGTGATTGGCATGTCGCATAACCTGTCCAGGTATTACAGGTACACCACCCGTCAGGAGCGCGATTTGGTGCCGTTGCCCGAAGAAGTGGAATTCGTGACCCATTATCTGGAGATTCAAAAAATGAGAATGGCCCGCCTGCAGTATTCCGTGAGTATTCCGCCGCAAATGCGCAGGCTCGAGATTCCTCCGCTTGTGCTGCAGCCCTTGGTGGAGAATGCGGTGCTTCACGGTATAGAACCGGCGGCGGATGCCGGACGGCTGATGATAACGGGCACCTGCAGCGGCAGAAGGATGACGCTCACGGTGGAGGATGATGGAATAGGGATGCAGCCGGAGAGCATTGCCAAGCTGGAGCAAATGCTGAACCAGCCGATGGATGAAGAAATGGGCTGCGGACTATGGAATGTCCATCAGCGGCTGCGGCTTCGTTACGGCGAAGAATCCGGCATCACCTTTGCTCCTTCGCAGCTCGGCGGCTTGCAGGCCACCATTCATTGGCTGCTGCCCATCGTCCATTCTGAAAAGAGCACCCGGGAGGGAAAACAATGATCGAGCTATTATTGGTTGATGATGAAGCTTATGTGACGGAGAGTCTGGCCCGTACAATTCCCTGGGGGGAACTGGGAGTGGAGCAGGTGTATCAGGCGGCTTCCGGCCCCGAGGCACTGCAAATTCTGGAGCAGCATGACATCGACATTATCGTTACAGACATCTCCATGCCCGGCATGACCGGACTTCAGCTGATTGAGACAGCAAGTGAACGCTGGCCGGATCTCCGCTGCATTCTGCTTACAGGATACTCCGATTTTGATTATGCCAAGAAGGCGATTCAGCTTCAGGCGTTCGATTATATTCTGAAGCCGGTTAATGACGAGGAGTTCATACGGAGTGTCTCCGGCGCAATTGAGTCGCTTAAGGATGAGTGGGAGGCGCATGATCGCTACCATCTGCTGCTGTATAACCGCAAAGCCGACTATAGCGTGCTGCGCGGCAAACTGATGCATGATTTGCTGCTTGGGAAGCGAATGACTGAGCGGGCGCTTGCCTCGAAGCTTAAGGAATACGAGATTCCGTTCGATACCGGAGCAGAAGCGGTGATGCTGCTCATTCAGCTTGGCAAGCATTACACAGCAATGGACCCGGGCTCCATCTCACTGATGGAATATGCCATTTGCAATATTGCGGAAGAGCTGTTCGAGAACCGGTTCCGTGTCTGGTTCAGCAAAGCACCGCATGACTGCCTGATTCTGCTCGCGGAGCTGAGCAGAGAGACGCTGAACGAGATCGGGCTGCTGGACAACTACGAAGAGATCCGGCATGAGCTGCTGAAGGCGAATATCGCCAGCTTCCGCGAGAATGTCAGCGATTATCTGAAAGGCGAGATCTCGCTCGTCGTCTCGGAGTGGTTTGCTTTTCCCGATGAAATGACCGCTGCATACCGCAGTGTGCTCAGTACCATTTATTTGGCGGCGAATAATGAATCCGACTATGTATTGTTCCTGAAGGACAGCCATTTGCAGGAGCAGCAGGCCATAAGGCCGCTGGACAGTCTGTATCGCCCGCCGACGCTGATTCACCTGCTGGAGTCCAAGCAGTGGGAGGCCGCCCGCCAGAAGCTTGAAGACGTGTTCCGGGATATGGAGGGCGTGCGCTTTTCCAGAGAGCATCTGTATGAGGTGTTTCTGTCCATCACCAATGCCATCATGTATATTGCTCATAAGAGCGGACAATTCATTCTGCAGATTGACCAGCACTTGTTTGATCCGCTGATTGCCCAGAATATCATCTCTTCGTTCGACAAGCTGCGGGTGTGGGCGTTCGAGCTGCTGGAGCGGCTGAAGACAGAGCTGTCGGAGAGCGACCAGAATACGAAGAGTTACATTGTCAAGCAGGTGCATGTGCTGGTGGGGAGCGATTCCGGTCATGACCTGTCGGTGAAGACGATTGCCGAGCAGGTATATCTGCATCCGGTGTATTTGTCCAAGATTTACAAAGCCGAGACGGGAGAAGGACTGGGGGATTATATCATCCGCATGCGGATGGAACGCGCGCTCTATCTGCTGAAGAATACGAACAAAAAGGTCTATGAAATCACCACAGAGCTGGGTTATCAGAATCCGCAATACTTCAGCAAAATGTTCAAAAAGCACTATGGCATGACGCCGAATGAATTTCGGGATGGCTAGAGGCCGGATTATGAGCGAATCCAAGGGGGAAGACAATGGGTAGGGCAAGAAAAATGTGGCTGCGGCTCCTGGGCTTAAGCGTCGTGCTGGCCGTCAGTCTTGCAGGCTGCGAGGGCAACGATAAGCGGGAACCCTCTAACTCTAACGGTGAAGCTTCCGGCGTCAATGCCCAGCCCGCAGTAACTGCCGGCAATGGCTATAAGGATAAATACGATCCTGAAGTAACGGTTACTACCGTGTGGGGCGTCGATCCGGAGCTTAAGTTCAAGAACGGTGAATCCATCGAGGATAATGTGGCTACCCGGTGGGCCAAGGAGAAGTTCGGCATCAACGTCAAATCACTCTGGTCTATCACGGATACAGGCGGAGCGTTCGGCACGAAGCTTCGCTTGTCGATGTCCTCCGGCCAGGAGCTGCCTGATATCGTGACCATCGGTACGGCTGACGCTGCGGTTGCACAGGACTTGATCGATTCCGGCATGTATGCGGAGGTCGGAAGCCTATTCGATAAATACGCCTCCAGCACCTGGAAAGCTGCGATGGCTCAGGACCCAAGTGTGTGGAACCCATACATCCGTGACGGCAAAAAAATGGGCCTTCCTGTCCTCGACTATGCGTACAATCATGACTATATTTTGTGGTTCCGCCAGGACTGGCTGGATAAGCTGCATTTACAGGTTCCTGTTACAATTGCGGAACTTGAAAAGGTTATGGAAGCCTTCAAGTACCACAACCCTGACGGATTGACACCTGAGCAGGTTACTCCGCTGAGCATCGGCTTCAAGACTACGATGAACACCTGGATGGGCGATCCTTCCTGGATTTTCGGCGCCTATGGCGCACTTCCGCAGCAGTGGAACGTAGGCGCGGACGGCAGGCTGGAGTACGGCTCCGTGGATGCAAGGATGAAGAAAGGCCTTGCGAAGCTGAAGGAATGGCTCGGCAAAGGCTACATCCCGCAGGAAGCGGGCCTATGGGATGAGAACAAAACGGCAGAGCCAGCCGTTGCAGGAACAGCGGGAATTATTCCGGGTCCCTACTGGATGAGCGGCTGGCCGCTGAAGGATACGCTGCAGAATGTGCCGGATGCCGTGTGGGCACCCGGAGTAATCCCGGCTGGACCGGATGGAATCGTCATGCGCCACGGCACGCAGTATGCGAATGGTGTTACGCTGATCAGCAAGAAGATGAAGCACCCGGAAGCGTTCTTCACCTATGAGAACTACCTGTTCGATAACTTTGCGGACCCGCAGCCGGGCAGCGGGCTGGATAACGGTCTTTTTGCCGGGTATGATTATGAGCTGAGCGCCAGCGGCAAGATGCTGTCCAGCGATAAAATTTCCGGCGGTTATGTCAACAGTATCCGCTACCTGCTGGTGCGTGACGGAGCGCGTATCCCCGATGCCCAAATGAAGGCGATGCTGCATCTGGCGGACGGTATGGAGCCGGCCTCCAGGCTGGAGAAGGATGTGGCGGTTAACTACGGCAAGGCTACTCCTGCGGCGGCCACAGTGCTGCTGAAGCAGAAGGAGAAATCCTTCAAGAACATGTTCACAGGACCTGCTACAGAAACGATGAAAGCGAAGCTGGATTACTTGAACAATCTGGAGAGCGAAGCGCTCAGTGCCATCATATACGGCGAGCAGCCGCTGGAATATTTCGATTCCTTCGTGGCTGATTGGAAGTCGGGCGGAGGCGAGCGGATTACCCGTGAAGTGAACGAATGGTATGACAAGGTGACGGCAGGCGGCAGCTGAGTCAAAATGCTGCATAGACGCGGTACGAACTTAAGCGGACGTAATAAAGAAGGCAGAACCGGGGTGATCCGGTTCTGTCTTTTCGTGTTGCGCTGAAATGCCCCTTAGTTCAGAAATGCGTTAAGCGCAGCCGTTGCACGCAGAGTCCTTTGCCGCCGCTGACAGAGCACTAACGTCCATGCCGGCTTCGGTAATCAGCACCTTTTTGCCGTAGCGCGAGACCAAGTCGTTCATGTTGGCCAGAGTTTGCGTATTCTTCGTGGACCAGTCGAGCTTAACAAGGCTAGCGGTTCAACAGGTTTTGTCCTACGGAAATGGTATAGACATTCGATTTGAGCAGCCTAAGAGTAAAAATAAGCCTTTTCTCCCATACTACCGTTATTCTTGCACTCAAGCTGCTTCACATTACAACCGTCAGGAGGTATCCGCGGATGAATGCCCGTACGGCGCCAACGATCTACATACAGCTCAAAAACCGGGTGACTGTGCCAAAAGGCAAAGGTGTGCTGCTGCGTGACGTGGCCTTTTTAATAACAGAGCCGGAGTGGAAGGAGCCGCTGTATTCAATTGTGCTGCAGGAGCCGAGACATAGCGACGGCAATCTGATTCTGATAGACCTGCTGACGGTCATTCCCCGGATTCATGAGCTTTTGCCCGGAGCGGATATTCAGCCGATTGGCGAGGGGCGTACTATCGTGCAGATTGAAGGCCCGGTCGAAGCCCGCAAGCCTTCTATAGCGCTATTTGTGCTGGTATGGCTGCTGCTGTTCTTCGGCTCGGCGCTGACGATTATGAATTTTCATGCCGATGTCAGCATGCAGGAGGTGCAAATCCGGATTGTTGAAATGCTGACCGGACGCCGGGATGAGCATCCTTATATGTTCCAGATCGCCTATTCCCTGGGCATCGGGTTTGGTATGGTGATTTTTTTCAACCATCTGTTCAAAAAAAAATGGAATGAAGAGCCTACTCCGCTGGAAGTGGAGATGTTTCTCTATCAGAAAAATATCGACCATTATGTAGTCAACGAAGAGTACAGCAAAATGAAACGCCGTGAAGAAAAAGTAAAAGGGCGCATGGAGGAATAAGCATGACCGCACAACTGTCGATGGGGCTGAATCTGCTGCTGGGCATTGCCGGAGGGATCGCTGTGGGCGGCGGGGTGATTGCTCTTTTTATTGTGCTGGATGTGGTTCCACGGCTGGCTCAGCTCACCTCCTCCTATGATAAAGTGCATTGGTACGAAGGGGCGATGGTAGGTGGCTCGCTGCTCGGGACCATGAGTGATTTCTGGAATTGGCGGATTGCCGCCGGGCCTTTGGTGGAACTGGGAGTAGGGATGTTTGACGGAATATTTATCGGCATGCTCGCCGCAGCGCTTACGGAGGTGCTGAATGTGCTGCCGATATTAGCCAAACGCCTGCACATGACCCATCTGCTGTTCGGGCTGCTGATGGCGATGGTCTGCGGCAAGGTTGCGGGCTCTTTGTTCGACTGGTTTGTGTACCGACAGTAAAAGGGGGTTACGGAGTGGTTAGGTATATTCACAGCGGGGACTATGTTGAAAATAAGAAGGATGCAGCCAAGCCAGGTGCACCAGGCGCACAGCAGAGCAGCGTGGAAACCGATGGCAGCGCGGCAGCCGATAGCAGTATGGAGGCCAATGACAGCAGGGAATCCAGTGGCAGCGCTGAATCTGATGGCAGTATGGAAGCCAGTGGCAGTGAAGAAGCTAGCGGCAGCGTGCAATATGATGGCAGTATGGCAGCAAATGACAGTGCGGAAGCTAATAATAGCGTGGAATCTGATGGCAGCACGGAGTTTAGTGGCAGTGGAGGAGCCAGTGGTAGCGAAGAAGCCAGTGGCAGCACGGAATCCAATGGCAGCATGGCAGCCAATGACAGCGTGGAATCCAGTGGCAGCGCGGAAGCCAACGACAGCATGGAAGCCGCTATAGCGGCGAACAGCACCTCGGTAGTGGCTGCGGCAGATGTCGATGTTGCCCTTCAAGCCGGCAGCGGCTTAACGGGAGCTGGAGCAGACCCGGCTGCTGCGGATTATTCGTCTTCGGGAGCAAGCGGAACCGCCGGGGAAAAAAGTGCAAATCCCGGGGAGCAGGATGCAGGGAATGCTGCCGCACCCGAAGGCAGTCAGCCGCAGGATGCGGAAATGGCCAGCGAGCCGGGAACAGAGAAGCCGCAGAGCGGCAAGAAAGGCTTCCTGGCCAGACTGTTCGGAGACGATGAGGAGGAGGAAGAAGACGACGCTGCGCCAGAAGCTGGAACTGGTGAAGGTGCAAACACTGGAGCCGATGCAACGGCAGGAGCCGAAGGTGCAAACACTGGAGCCGATGCAACGGCAGGAGCCGAAGGTGCAAACACTGGAGCCGATGCAACGGCAGGAGCCGAAGGTGCAAACACTGGAGCCGACGCAACAGCAGGAGCCGAAGGTGCAAACGCTGGAGCTGACGCAACAGCAGGAGTCGATGGTGCAAATGCTGGAGCTGACACAACAGCAGGTGTGCAGGCGCATGCTGGCACCAGCCCCGGCAAGCAAGACACGGAAGCTGCGGAGGAGTTAGGAGCTGAGGAGCCAGGGAGCAGCAAAAAGGGTTTTTTTGCCAGATTATTCGGAGACGACGAAGATACAGAAGATGAATCTGATGCAGATTCAGACTCCGGGTCAACAGAGCCACAGGCGCAGGCGGGGAACGGAGCTAAGGCCCAGGCGCAGCAGCCGGACAAACCCAAGCAGAGTCAAAAGAACACCGGCCAGACAAAGGCAGCAGAAAACAAAAATAAAGATCCGCTGCAAAAGAAACGGGACGCTGAGCAGTCCGATTCCCTGGAGCAGTCGATTATTTACTGGCAGGGCAATGACAAAATCTCACCCCGTCTCGATGAAACGAAAAAAACACTCACTGAAGTGCTGGGCCTGGGCTCCTCCTTTGATGTGATATTCCGCGAAATGACCTTCTGCGGGCGCAGGACGGCACTGCTATGCATCAGCGGATTCGCCAAGGATACGATTATTGCTGAAATCCTGAAGCGCTTATCCTATGCGAAGCCAGAGAATATTAATGCCGATTTGCTGGTCAGCTTCATGAACGATTACATCCCCCACATTCAGGTGGAAAAAGGCGACATTCTGAGCGAGAGCATAGGCAAATATCTGGCGGGAATGAGCGTCATCTTCATAGATGGCGAAACAGAAGTTATTATCATAGATACGCGTATCTATCCTGCAAGAAATCCTGATGAGCCCTCCATTGAACGGGTGGTGCGCGGTTCACGCGACGGATTCACAGAGACCTTGCTGAGCAATGTCGCGCTGGTCAGAAGACGGGTGCGTGATCCCGGATTAAAATATGAGCTGCATCAGGTTGGCCGCAGGACGCGAACCGATGTCTGCGTAGCCTATATTGACGATATTGTTGACAAAACCCAGGTACAGGCTGTCACCGATAAAATTAAAAGCCTGGATATTGACGGTATCCCGCTGGCGGACAAGCAGCTTGAAGAGGCGATTGTCGGCGGGGGCTGGAATCCTTATCCGATGGTCCGTTATTCGGAGCGCCCCGATGTCGTCGCTTCGCATTTGCTGGAAGGCCGGGTAGTGGTTTTTGTCGACACTTCGCCCAGCGTTATGGTTCTGCCGACAACGTTCTTTGATCTCTGCCAGCATGCGGAGGAGAACCGCCAGACTCCCTTTATGGGGACTTATCTGCGCTGGGTGCGGTTTATCGGGATCTTTGCTTCGATGTTCCTGCTGCCGCTCTGGATGCTGCTCGTTATCCATCCCGAGCTGAAACCGGCGGCGCTGGATTTTATAGGTCCGCAGAAAATGGCCAAAATTCCGATCCTGGCCCAGTTCCTTATCGTCGAGCTTGGGGTTGATCTCTTGCGCATGGCTGCGGTGCATACACCGACTCCGCTTGGCTCAGCTATGGGCCTGATTGCCGCAATACTGGTCGGAGACATCGCTGTAAAGACCGGTCTCTTCGTTAATGAAGTGGTGCTCTATATGGCGGTCGCCTCCATAGGCATGTTCGCAACACCCAGCTATGAGCTGGGGCTGGCGAACCGGATCGTCAGGCTTGTGCTGCTGCTTGCCGTGGCTGCGTTTCAGGTGCAGGGATTCATAATCGGCACTACGCTGCTGATTATTCTGCTGACCACACACCGTTCCTACAATTCATCATATTTGTGGCCATTTATACCGTTTAATGCAAAGGCGATGGGTGAGATCATCCTGCGCCGGCCGGTGCTAACTTCCGTAACAAGGCCTTCCTTCAACAAAACCAGAGACAATACACGGATGCCGCCTAACACGGGGAATAAAAACAAATCGTAGGAAAATACAAATCAACTGCAAATTAGTCCATTCTATGGCGTTCCCTCTGTCTGCTATACTGAATACACTAAATAGCCCCGTAAGAGTTCATTACAAACTGAAAGGAACACTTCGGGACCACA
The DNA here is from genome assembly GCF_056120445.1 of Paenibacillus sp. sgz302115. Classification (NCBI taxonomy): domain Bacteria; kingdom Bacillati; phylum Bacillota; class Bacilli; order Caryophanales; family Paenibacillaceae; genus Paenibacillus; species Paenibacillus sp. sgz302115. Next base: position 55,574 of record NZ_JBVYOK010000011.1, on the reverse strand, counting down.
AAACATACATTAGACAGGGTGGAATTAGAGTTTCCACAGAAATTGGAGGACTGCGCAAAATGTTTTTACACGGGACGAGCCGAATTAATGATAGCGGGCATTTGGAGATCGGCGGATGCGATGTTGCAGATTTGAAGGCGGAGTACGGTACCCCGCTGTATATAGTGGACGAGCAATTGATCCGGCGCCGCTGCCGCGAGTATATGGACGCTTTTGCAGCTTCCGGACTTGAGTTTCAGGTTGCTTACGCAAGCAAGGCTTTTTCAGTAATGGCGATGTGCCGGGTTGCTGACGAAGAAGGGTTGTCACTGGACGTTGTATCTGATGGCGAGCTGTATACCGCACTGCAAGCCGGATTTCCGGCTGAGCGTATTCACTTCCACGGCAACAATAAGACACCTGATGAGATCGAAATGGCGATTGACGCCGGAATCGGTTGCTTCGTAGCCGACAATCTGGTTGAGCTTGGCATGCTGCAGGCGATTGCCCTGCGCAAGGAAGTGACTGTGAATATTCTGCTCCGCGTCACGCCTGGGGTGGAGGCACATGCGCATCATGCCTATGCCTCAACAGGCCAGACCGACTCGAAGTTCGGCTTCGATATCGGTAACGGCTCCGCGCAAGAAGCAGTGCGTCTGGCTTCCGGCAAAAGCAATCTGCACCTTCTGGGCGTTCATTCGCACATCGGCTCGCAGATTTTTGAAACGGAAGGCTTTGAGCTGGCGGTTGAGCGGATTGCCGACTTCACCCGTAAAGTGAAAGAAGACCTGGGCATTCAGTTCCGCGTAGTGAACCTTGGTGGCGGCTTCGGTATCCGCTATGTTGAAGGTGATACGCCGCTGCAGGTATCCGAATATGTAGCGGCGATCACAGGCGCGGTGAAGAAGCATTTTACAGGGATAAACGAAACGCTGCCGCAAATCTGGGTGGAGCCGGGCCGCAGTATTGTGGGCGATGCCGGAACTACGCTGTATACTGTAGGCACAAGCAAGGAAATTCCTGGCGTACGCAAATACGTTGCTGTTGACGGCGGTATGACTGACAACCCGCGTCCGGCGCTCTATGAATCCAAATACGAGGCGCTGCTGGCCAACCGTGCCACCGAAGCGAATGAAGAGACCGTTTCGATTGCCGGCAAATGCTGCGAAAGCGGAGATATGCTGATCTGGGATGTGGAGCTGCCGAAGGTGGAGAGCGGGGATCTGCTCGCTGTAGCCTGCACCGGTGCTTACAACTATTCCATGGCCAGCAACTATAACCGGATTCGCCGTCCGGCGGTAGTCTTCGTCCAGAACGGGCAAAGCGACCTTGTCGTGCGCCGTGAGAGCCACCAGGACATTATCGCCAACGATATTGTACCGGCGCGCATCGCGAAGCAGGCGGTTGTGAAGTAGATCTGCAGCGGCAGATAATAAGAGCATAAACAGCAGGCGGGAGAACTTCCGTCTGCTTTGCTTTGTGCGTGATTTCATAGTACACTAAGAAAAGTGTTCAATATCTGAAATTTCGAAAGGGGTCATTTACATATGGCAAAGCAAGCGAAAATCACTCTTGAAAATGGCGGCGTAGTGCTGCTGGATTTGTTCGAAAAGGATGCTCCTAATACAGTAGCCAACTTCGAAAAGCTGGCTAAAGACGGATTCTATAACGGGCTGGTTTTCCACCGCGTTATCCCAGGATTCGTAGCTCAAGGCGGATGCCCGAATGGTACAGGCTCCGGCGGCCCTGGCTACACCATCGACTGTGAGATCAACCCGAACAAGCATGAACGCGGAACGCTTGCTATGGCGCATGCCGGCAGAAACACAGGCGGAAGCCAGTTCTACATCTGCTATGCACCGCAGCCGCACCTTGATGGCGTTCACACTGTATTCGGCAAAGTGGTTGAAGGCATGGACCAAGTGGATGCTTTCAAAGGACGCGACAAAATGACTTCAGTGGAAATTATCGAAGCTTAATTTTCACTATTTCAGCTAAATAGCAATGCAAAAAAGGCAGGCCCCGGATATGGGGTCCTGCTTTTTTTGTGCGCGCTTTTGCTTACAATATCCTTCTCCGGCGTTCATGGCGGGTGCTGAAGTGCTGCGGCAGCCAGAAGAACACCAGGTACATCAGTACAAAGACGGCAAAAGCAAACGCCTCTTCAACCAGCAGATAATACGGGTAAGGTCCAAAATAATCCAGCACGGAAAAAGTGCTTGGTTTGTGCGCCAGGAACATGTAGTTGGACCCCAGCATTCTATCGGCAGCATAGACCGCAGCAGCGATAATATTGAGGCAGAGCATCGTGAAGAACAGCGATTTCCAGGTTGGCCTATAGCCTTCAATCCAGGTCATATACAGCGAAGCAAGGATAATCGCGCCGTGGGCGATGAAGAACAGCAGGAAGCGGAAATGCGGGAATGGATATACCAAATTTGGTGTAATGAGCGCAATGAAAGCACCGGAAGTTCCGGCAAAATAAAGAAAGGAATAGAGCAGACGGCTGCGGGTAAGCAGCATAACGATGGAGAGTAGCAGCGTGATTCCGCACAGCTCCAGCGGCAGTGACGCACTTTTTTTCCATATGTCCTGGGATACATACCACATTTGCAGGGCTCCCTCTGACAACAGCAGGATGACCACCAGCAGCAGGCGGATGAATCTCCTTGGCCCGGAATGTGAGCGAAGTGTAAACCGCGCCCCATAGAGCAGCAGACAGAAACATGCGACTAAAGACAGGGCAATGAGATGTGAAGGGGAGAACATGGTGAAATCGGTATCGTGCTGCCGGTCAAAGAAAGATATACGGTCCACAAACTGCCTCCTTAGGCCTAAAAAATATTTTTTCAAAAAAAATTATCCGAATTTTAAGATTTTATGATTCTAAAGATCTATCGTTAGGTGATATAAGTATATATCGCAGACTCTGGCCAGAACAGGATCAGATACAAATTTCTCATAAGATGAACGTAGAATTTCCAGAATACATAACTGGCCTTTTTGCGGAGTATGTCTCTACAGGGGCATTCGGCGGTGATCTTTATAAGACCTTTGGTATTCTGGCCGTTTTCTGAACATACCTATGTGTATTCAGATGGGATGAGCTGCAAGGAGGATTCATTGAATCCCACAATAATTTGGGGAACGGGGGCTTTTAGTAAATGGTGAAAAAAAGAATTAGCATGGCCGTCGTAATCCTTATGCTGTTTGTGCAATATGCCTACGGCATAGGATTTACTACGCAGGTTAAGGCAGCATCCATTGAAAATGATCGGGACATCATTACCAGTGTCTCTATGGCGGTGTACGGAGCGGACGGACAGACCGTTACAGACAATGTGTATGAGGTGGGGGCGAACGTCAAGCTGGACTATACCTGGTCGCTTCCAGATGGTCATGGCTATAACGCCGGAGATACCTTTACCTTTCAGATCCCCGCACAATTCCAGTTGTTTAATGACATCAGCGGACCGCTGGTTTCGGATGACGGAGAAGTGGGCAGCTTCAGTGTGAGCCAGTCTACACACCAGGTGGTCATGACCTTCAACAACTACATTGAGACTCATGACAACGTGCAGGGAACGCTTAGAATCAATACGAAATTTGATAAGCAGGTGATCACCGGAAGCACGGTGCAGGAGATCAAGTTCCCTGTGAACGGCGGGATACAGACGGTAACGGTAATCTTCAAGCCGTCCGTTGACTCGACGATTGAGAAGAAGGGAGTGTCCAGCGGCTTCAACGCAGACTCCATTCAGTGGACCGTTGATGTCAACAAGAAGCTGGAACATGTGTCAAACGCTGTTGTCACCGACCCGATCCCGTCCGGTTTGTCTTTGGACAGTACGGTTACACTTGCAGTGTATCAGCTTGGAGTTCAGCTCGATGGTACGGTTACTGTAGGCGCTCTGCTTGACAGCAGTAAATATACGGCTGACGTTTCGGGCGGGAAGCTTACTGTGAATTTTACCGATCCTGTGATTAACAGTGCTTACCGGATTGCCTATACCACTGCAATCGTGTCCGACTCACCGTACTTCACCAACAGGGCGACATTTACCGGGGATGGACGTGTTCCTGTAAGCTCTTCGGCAATAGTATCGGTGGAGCGCGGCGGAAGCCTCAAAAAAATGGCAACTGCTTATGATTGGGGCAGCCAGACCGTTTTCTGGGCAATTGAGTACAATTACAACAACAAGAAAATCCCGCAAGGCAATGCGGTCCTAAAGGATTTATTCGACGATTCACAAAGGCTTGAGACAGGTACGTTATATGTCTATCCGGTAACTCTGGATGCTGCCGGGAAAGCCACAAAGGGTACTCCTCTTGTAAATAATGTGGACTATACCGTAACAGGGCTTGGCATTGTCGGTAAGAACGGCTTCAAGCTGGAGTTCACAAGCGATATTTCTTCAGCTTACCGGATTGAGTATCAGACAGAGTCGCAGAGCCGCGTATTCAAAGACACAACCATCACCAATACGGTATCGGACAGCACCTACAGCGCTGAGGCGAAACAACTGATCCGTCCGGCAATTATTTATAAAAACTTGTCCGGTATAGATTATAAGAACAAAACGGTAGTTTGGAAAATCACTGTGAATGGCGATAATTATCCGATGAGAGAAGTTGTGGTCACGGACTCCTTCCCGCAAGGGGGATTGAAGTTCGTTCCGGGAACGCTGGTTGTAAGGGATCCCTTCGGTACGGTGCTGAATAGCTCAGCCTATACCCTGGAATACAATACGCCGGTGCAGCCGAATGCCCAGTTCAAGGTAAAGTTTGCTTCACCGATCAGAGATACTTATACCATCACTTATACAACGCAGTTCAACAATGACTGGTTAAATGGCAACACCGATAATTTTGTCAACAATGCGCGTGTAGACTGGAAGGATATTGAGGGTCCGCCCCTTTGGACAGAAGCACAGGGATTATTTATTCCCCGTCCTGAAATGAAGAACAATGGCTTCAAAGCGGGAAGCTACAATGCTTCCGCCAAAGAAATCACCTGGACTGTAGGCGTCAATTACAACAGCAAAGAAATTGCTGATCCCAATGTCACAGACGTTCTAAATTCGGGGCAATCTCTGGTCCCAGGTTCGCTTAAGGTCTACAACATGAATGTCAATGCCAAAGGCGATCCTTCGCAAGGCTCCGAAGTCAGCAGCAGCGATTTTTCGTACAGCGTGAGCGGCAATGAGCTTAAGGTAGTCTTTGCTAAGCCTATCAGCTCGCCGTATTATATTGTTTTTAAAACAAGCCTTGAAGGACAATTGGTGGGCACTTCAGTCTTCAATACGGCTAAGCTGCTGGACGGCACTAAGAAGGTCTCCAAGGATCTGACCGCATCTGTGAACATCCCCCACGGAGATGAATATGTCCATAAAGAAGGCCGGCAAAATGGCGACAAACTGGATTGGACGATTACGATCAACCGCACGCAGTCTTATGTGAAAAATGCAGTGGTCAGGGATTATCCTAGCTCCAATCAGATTCTGCTGCCTGATTCCTTCCACCTCTATCCTGCCGCTGCTGCAGCGAACGGAGAGGTGACAAAGAGCGGAGCTGAACTGGTGAAGGATGCCGATTATACCTTGAACATCAGAACGGATGACGCAGGCAAGCAGTATTTCGTGCTCAGCTTCCTGCATGATATCAACTCCGCTTATATTCTGGATTATCAATCGCTAATCGTTGCGAACTCAGGCGATAAGCTGGTCAATTCAGTGTTTTTCGACGGTACTAATATCGCATGGGGAACCAAGTATACGACAAAAGAGGTTATTGTAGGTGTCTCCAGCGGCTCGGGAACAGGCAGCGGTGTCCGTGGAACCTTGACTGTTCAAAAGCTGGACGCTGCCAACAATCAGCTTGCACTTAGCGGCGCAACCTTTGAGGTATACCGTCTGAGTGGTACGGAACGGGTGCTTGTCAATACCCGGACTACCGATGCCGCAGGCAATGCGGTGTTCAATAATCTGTGGCTGGGCAATTATATCCTGATTGAGAAGGCGGCCCCGGAAGGCTATGCGCTCGATACCAAAGAGTACCCGGTTACTATCGGTTCTTCGGCCAATATCAACCTGACTGTACTTAATACGAAGCTGGCAACACCGACTCCAACGCCGACACCAACACCGACACCGACTGCAACGTCTACGGCAACTGCAACGCCGTCGGCATCACCGGTAGTATCGGCGACACCAGGATCGAGTGCAGTTCCTACTGTGACACCAACACCAGGAACACCTGCAACACCGTCTCCTTCACCCACTGCGGCACCTACTGCGGTGAGTCCTGTCAGTACTGTCGCACCAACACCGGGAGCTTCCCAGATACCGGGAGTGATTATTAATGAGGATCCGGTTCCGGCCGGTGCAGCGCAGACGGCTACACCGACGGTTTCACCGAGCCCGGCGGTTTCCCCAACACCGTCAGCAGATAATGGGATTGAAATTGACGATGATGAGGTTCCGGTAGGAGCCGTTAAAGACCCTGCAAGCGGCGGTAAGCTACCGCAGACTGAAGGCAAGCTACCGCAAACCGGAGAAAACAGCCCAATGCCGATTTACCTGGCAGGTCTTGGATTGATTCTTGTTGGCTTTATTCTAAGCCGGGTATTCAAACGGTCTAAAGAATAGAACATTTGATAGCTAAAGAGCACGCGGCAGATCATCTGCTGCGTGTTCTTTTTTTTGGCGGGCTTCAGCCCGCCGAGCATTCGAAGTATGAGAAATCCAAAGCCGCATGCTATTTGGGTTGTCTAAGCCCCATTTGGTAGACATTAGGGGGAAACTGGGACATGAATTGTAGTCCAAGCCTTATGGCCCAATGGGGGTGAGTGGCAGGTTTGCCGGGAATAACGGCAGAAATGCCGTTGCTAGAGGATGAACAGTCGGTTTGCCCTGGAACAACGGCAGAAATACCGTTGTTGGAGAGAGGAAGGCCGATTTTCCCAGAAACAACGGCAGAAATGCCGTTGCTAGAAGACAGAAGTCCGGTTTTCCCAGAAATAACAGCAGAAATGCCGTTGTTAGAGAACGAACAGTCAGTTTGCCTAGTAATAACGGTAGAAATACCGTTGTTAGAAAACGAGTGGTCGGTTTGCCCAGGAATAACGGCAGAAATGTCGTTGTTAGAGGACGGTCAGCCAGTTTTCCCAGAAACAACGGTAGAATTACCGTTGTTAGAAGAGTCAAATGTCGATTTGTTCCGCGGCTCCAAGTGGGAAACCCGCCGCCTTCTTTCATAACGGCGGTCTTCCAGCCCCCTGCTTATTGGGGGCTGCTCTTTGCCTTCAGGCAGCAAACGAGCGCCCTCAGGCATGAAGCTGCGCCTCGGCTTCCCGCTTCTGCAATGCCTCCTGCTTACTGCCGCTCTTAAGTCCTCTCCGTCCCAGCAGTGTGACAAGTAAAATGGCAAATCCGGAGGCCAGTAGCAGGAGCTCAGAAGGAATCTGGTCCACGAGTACTCCGAATAGAATCATCCCAACCGGCGCGATTGCCCCGGAAGCTGTTTCGACAACGGCGAATACCCTTCCGCGGTAATCCTCTTCAATGATCTGCTGCAAATAGACCTGAATCGGGATGTTGATATTCATCACCGTGACGCCGACAAGAAACATCAGCACAAGCAGGAAAATAAAAGTAAAAGTGCTGCTGAAGGAAAAGATCAGCGGAAACGCCATGCCGAGGAACAGCAGACCAAGTATGCACAGGCCCCGGATCAGGGAGCTGGTGGGATTGTTGCTTTGGCGGCGGACTGTCAGCAGCAGGGACATGGTTAGCATGCCTGCCCCCAGCATGGCCTCGATTGTGCCATATTGGCCGGAAGTGAGCGAGAGGAGCTGTATAGCAACAAAGGGCAGCACGATATTTAGTGATACGACGAAAAAATTGACCCAGAAAACGATAATAATTACAGCGCGGATGATGGGCTTTTTAAAAACATAGGAGATGCCCCCGGCGAGACTGTCCCGTAACTCCGCGAGCACATGGGAGCGGACCTGCGGGGCAGGGGCTTCCGCTGCCGAATGGGAAGGTTCACTGTGTTCTGCCATATCCGCAGATGGCTTGAACCGCAGTCCGAAGCTCATGAGAGTGGAAACGGCGAAGCCGGCTGCGTTCAGCAGCATGAACAGCTTCAGGGAGACAATGGCGTACAGCATGCCGCCGAGTACAGGGGCGAGCAGGTTGCCGATGGAGCCGGCGATTTGATTGAGCGAGCCGGCGCGCTGGATCTGGTCTTTATCCACAAGCTGCATCAGGGAGGAAGAAACGGAGATTCCATAGAAGGTGGAGCAGATGGACAAAAGAACCAAAGAGGCGTAGATAGGAAGCAAAGAGACACCTTCAAGAGAGACAGTCAGGAAGGCTAGCAGCAGCGTAAGAACGGCAGCAAGGTCAGAGCAGATCAGCAGTGTGCGGCGGTTCATCCGGTCTGCCATCACACCGGCGAACGGCGCCAGCAGAATCCGGGGCAGCATCCCGCATACCATCGTAACAGCGAAGCTTCCGCCGGAGCCTGTGAGGTTCAGGATATATAACCCGACTACAAAGGTATACATTCCGGAGCCCAGCATGGAGGCCAGCTTGCCGGTGAAGAACAGGAGCATATTCCGGCTGCTTGGTGACGAGAAAATAGTGTTTTTAGTACTCATGTGAATCACTTCCTTCAGTGAAAGTTAAATTTAATTAAACTTATTGTAAACCTGCAGAAATGAAATCGCAATAAAAAGTTTAATATAATTTAACTTAACTTAACTTAACTTTTTATGAGCTTGCTGTTACGCTATACTGGAGATTAAGACGGACAGAAGGATGGCACACTTATGACAACCAAACAAACGCTCGGAGATAAAATCAAGCATTTGCGCATTACCAAGGGGCTTACACAGAGTGACTTGGCCGGAGAAGATATGACCAAAAGTATGCTCAGTCAAATTGAAAATGGCCGGGCGCTGCCTTCCATGCGCAGTCTGCAAATATTGGCTGCACGGCTTGGAGTGGATGCGGGCTATTTCCTTGAAGAGGAACAGAGTGAAGACCTGCCCTGCTTGGTTCGCGACATTGAAGCCAAGCATAAGCAAAAAAACTACCAGTCGATTGTTTCCACCGTAAAACCGCTTATGGATGGGAAGCTGCCGATGACTGTGGATGCCGCACGGTTGATGGAGTTCTACGTGAGCGCCTGTTATTATACAGGAACGGATGGCGGTGAAGAGGCGATACAGCGGGCTGTGGAGATCTACGAGCGGTTCAATTTATATGTGGAAAGCGCCAAAGTCCAGTATTTGGCCTATGCCCTGATGTTCGCCCGGGGCAGGTATAAGGAGAGCCTTGAGCTGATCCTCCGTGTCAGGGAAGATTATGTGAGCAAAAAAGTCGGCAACGACTTTTTATTCGAAATCGACCTTCATTATGCAGAGAGTGTTACATTATCGGCGCTGGGTGACTATGACGGAAGCCGTGAGGCTGCGCTCGCAGCAATTGCGCTGTCGCGGGAGGAAGGCGTGTTTTATTTAACGGACCATTTATACCGCGTGTTGTCCAATCTTGCCCAACTGTCCGGGAATCTGGAAGAGGCGCGGAAATACCTGGATAAAGCAGGGCTGTTTGTACAGCTTACGGAGGATGACCAGTCCGTGCAGCTTTTCCGGTTGTCCGAAATCAGACAGGCTAACATGGAGCAGCGGTATGAAGAGGCTTTATCGCTTGGACAGCAATATCGGACCCAAATCAAGGGAAGCAAATATGAATCCAACTGGTTCCTTCAGTCTGGAATCGCCCTGTACCATCTGGGCCGGGATGAAGAAGCGCTGGCATCTCTCTCCAAGGTCAATCTGCCTGATGATGCCTATCACCCGCTGGACCTTGCAGGTTATTTCACCGCCTATGCCTACAAAGCCAAAATCTATTCCAGACAGGGGAAGATGGAGGAGGCGCGCCAACAGTCGAAGATTGCTTACGAACGGGTAAGCCAGTATCCGCCTTCGTCATACAGCAAGTTCATAGAAGCCACTTACCGGGAGCTGCATCATTAGAGCTGTCTCAAATTTCTCTCAAAAAGCCTGCAGAAATGCTATAATAACTTTAAATTCAAGATTTCGGAGGGATTAGCAATGTGGAAAGAGTTTAAGAGCTTTGCGCTGAAAGGAAATGTGCTTGATCTGGCGGTTGCGGTAGTGATTGGAGCAGCTTTTGGAAAAATTGTCTCTTCACTGGTAACTGACATTATTATGCCGCTTATTGGTATCCTTACTGGCGGTATAGATTTGAAGGGGCTTAATTTTCATTATGGAAAGGCAATTGTCAATTACGGGGTATTCCTGCAGTCTGTTGTTGATTTCTTTATCATCTCCTTCTCGATATTTATGGTGATCAAGCTGGCAAGCCGGTTTAAGCGCAAGGAAACGGTAAAAGAAGAGGCCGCACCAGCGCCTGCACCAACGCCGGAGGTAGCTTTGTTAACGGAAATTCGTGATTTGCTCAGCGCAGGCAAGCGGACTGAAACTGATAATTAAGTTACATACCCTTCAGGACAGGAAGAATGTCCCTGATAAAGTGAAACCGCCAAAACCCAGTCGTATCAAGGGGGTTCGGCGGTTTTATTGTGTGCAAATTTATTTATTAGGGTAATTATTGTGATAATCGGGAAACCAGAATTGAAGAGGGTTTTTATGTAAGAACATTTGCACTCTCTCTTTCATAAGATATCGCAATTGATGAAGAGAGGTGGCCGAGGATGGAAATACCTGTAACAGGCTTCGTTGTACATTCGGGTGATTCCGATTTCAACCATTCGCATAAGCTGTATATTACTTCGTGGGACGGTAGACCAACTAATGTTCACGTGCATCCATTTGAAGGAAATACATCATTTGATATGGGGCATTACCACCATTACGCTGGAGTAACAGAGCCGGCTCCGACTGGAGTGCCGCATGTTCATCAATATTATGCAGAAACATCATTTAATGACCAGCATAAGCACCTCATTAGAGGAACAACGGGGCCAGCTATTCCCTTGCCAGGAGGCGGGCATTACCATCATTTTGAAGGGTATACCACAGTAAACGGCAGGTTCCCTCATGCTCATGGGTACAGCGGTAACACTGGGAATGAGGAAGGATTACGAATTTAGGCTTCATGGATACAATGAACGAACCGGTTGGTTGCTGCCGGTTCGTTTTGTTTTGACTCCAGATCGATAAGCATTTAAAATGAAGCGAAATGGAGTGATGAGTTTATGGCAAAGCGCGCGATGACGCCTGAGGCGAAGGCTTTAAAAGCTCAGGCTATCTTAGACAAAGCGGCAGAAATGTTTCTTTCATCCGAGTACGAAAAAATTAAAATGTCTGATATTGCGAAACAGATGGGCATGTCGAACGGTATTTTGTTTGTGTACTTTAAAACAAAAGAAGCGTTGTTTTTCAGCCTGCTGTGCCGGGAGTATGAGAAAAGGCTTGCCCGCCTCACGGGAATGGTGAGGGAAATGCCAATCATGGATTTTAATGACTTCAAAATGCTCCTAATCAATGAGCTTACAGAGCTGGTAGATCATAACCCCTTGTATATTAGACTGGAATCCATGCGCACAGCGGTTCTTGAGAGAAATATAGATGCAGAAACAATGCTGAATCAGAAGATCAATTTGTACAAGCTGATGTCAGAGGTGGTGTCCCTAATTTGCAGTCATAACGCATTGCCGCATGAGGATGTCGTGGAGATCCTTCAAGCGGAGGCGTCGATTATAACCGGGTGCAAATTATCTGCCACCTTGCCCGCAGAGGTTATTGATATTATCGAAAAAAACGGGTTGGATGGCTTTAAACGTGATTTTAAAGATGATGTTCTAAAGACAACGATTTGTTATTTGGATGGTTACCTTAAGAATCATATAGAAGCTCGTATTACCAAGCAATAGTTGAAATCTAATTTGCGAAAAGGAATCGGTTTGTCGCTTATGAATAAATCCAGCCTTGAGAATCACAATAAGTAGGGTGTGAATTCATAAAAGGTGGTTCTTCCATGAAAGGTACAAAAGGGGCATTGATTGCTCTGGCTTCCATTCCGCTGATAATGACACTCGGGAATTCCATGCTGCTGCCTGTTCTGCCGCAAATATCGAAAGAGCTGGGTATCAATGCTTTTCAAGTCAGTATGATCATTACTGTTTATGGTCTTATTGCCATCTTGATGATTCCAATTGCCGGATATTTATCTGACCGTTTTGGACGAAAAACCGTGATTTTACCCAGCCTCATTCTTGCTGCCTTAGGTGGAGCGGTCTGTGTTGCGGCTGCCTGGTTCTTTACTGGAGGAACTGCTTATTGGCTAATACTGGGGGGACGTTTTCTTCAGGGAATTGGAGCAGCAGGCGCATTTCCGATTGTACTTCCTTTAGTAGGGGATCTGTTCAAGGATGAAAAGCAGGTCAGTAAAGGATTGGGAATCATTGAGACCTCCAATACCTTTGGAAAGGTATTAAGTCCAATACTGGGTGCTTATCTGGGGACATTGCTGTGGTATGCGCCTTTTATAGCCATTCCTATCCTTTGTTTGATTTCATTTGTGCTGGTTGTGCTTCTCGTTAAAAAACCAGAGACAGGCGAGCAGGCTGCAAAAAAGAGCCTTGGGCAATTTTTAACCGTCATAAAAGGAATCTTGCATGAGAAGGGCCGCTGGCTGTATGCAATTTTCGCGATTGGTGGAATATGCATGTTTGCAACCTTCGGGGTCCTGTTCTATTTATCCGAGACCTTGGAAGCAAAGTATAACCTTCATGGAGCCACAAAAGGATTTGTACTGGCTATTCCCCTTGCCTTGCTGTGTCTGGCTTCTTATGGGAGCGGAAAGATCATCGGGAAAAATAAATTAGTAATGAAATGGCTTGGCTTCGGTGGAATAGCATTACTTACTGCGGCAATGTTCATTATTTGTTTTAGCCAAAATATTTATTTTATTGTAGGATTCCTATGTCTAAGCGGCATTGGGATTGGAGCAGCCTTGCCATGTATGGATGCACTAATCACAGAGGGTATTGAAAAAGACAACCGGGGTACAATCACTTCTCTTTATAGCAGTATGAGGTTTATCGGGGTTGCGCTGGGACCGCCGGTTGTTTCGCTCCTGATGAACCGGGCACATTGGGTCTTATTTGGCACAATGGCAGCAGTAGGGGCAGTCGGTGGAATACTGTCCTTGTTCGCTGTTACTCCGAGTAAAGAGAGGACTGAAGGGGACAACCAGAAGTAAAGAATTTCATCAAACCGCCAAAACCCAATCATATTAAGGGATTTTGGCGGTTTTTTTGTGTGCAGATTTGCTTTTGATCCTGATTGCCCAATATTCAGAAAATCTTTAGAAATTTCCCCTGAAGTTCTTCAGAGTTAATCTATACAATGGTGGCATTGATAATCCGATACAGGAGTTGAGAACTTGCCCCGCCTAAACCAACAAAACTCCCAGCCTGCATGGAAATCTCTGTTATGGCTTATTACTATTCCGGTCATAAATGTTTTTTATGGCATACTAAATGCTCCCAGAGAACATGTCTATAGTCTGGAAACGAGTCTGGACCGCATGGTTCCTTTTGTCCCTTCGTTTATTATCCCTTACTTACTATGGTACCCGTTTATTACCGCTGTACTGATTGCCCTTGCGTTTAAGAACAGGCAAATCTACTTTCAAACATTGCTTGCGCAATGCAGCGGCCTAATCATCTCTTATATCTTTTTTGCTCTGTTTCAAACCGTGATTCAGCGTCCCGATGTTCTGACAGAAACAGACTTTATTCACCGTATGGTTGTTTCTGTGTACAGCAATGATCAGCCATACAACTGTTTTCCAAGTATTCATGTGTTAACCAGCTATCTCATGCTGCGGGGATCACGCATATTCGGGCAAAGGATCTGGTTGTCGATTTCCGCAATGTCCGTTCTAATTATCGTCTCTACCGTGTTGGTGAAACAACATGTATTGGCAGATATTGCCGGGGGGATTCTAGTCGCAGAGTTGTGTTACCGGTTGGCAGGCAGAGTCATTTTATACGTGCGAAAAGACAACAATATTAAGCCGCCAGTATGATTGCCCGCCATGAGCATTTGAAAAGACTTCTTTTTATACTCATAAATGGTCTTCTGTGAGCTTCAATCCGGGGATATATACGATATTAATATAATTATGGCCGATTTTGTGAGAAAACAAACGATTTTTATACTATTCTGTAAGTGGGAACAAGAAGGTAAGGTGCAAGTGAGTACGGAAATCTGGTATTTCCATTGAACTACAACAACTCTCAACTTTTAAGGAGGGAACTTTATGATTCTCCAAGCTGTTTCGTTTATATTTTTGGTAACAGGTTTGTACTTCTCTATAAAAAGCTTAGTTAACTCTCAGTGGCTCGAAAAAATGGCTAAACGTCAACATGAAAGATTTCTCTATTATACAAGTACCAGCTATTCAAGTATGGAGGGGAACGACAATTAAGAAATGGATTTCATTGACCCTGTTTGCGAAAATCTTGTGGGATTTGACCTATTTGTTTACGAAAAACATACGAAAAATAGCTTGCAGTTTGAAAACCGCAGGCAATGGCTATCTCACCGACAGGTCTATTTGTCTCTCTTAGCATTTCACAGCTTTTTTGAATACGATACTGAGTCAAGTAATTATTGGGTGTCAGCCCAACGTATTTTTTGAATAGCTCACAGCATCTGCTCCTGCATACTGAACCGGCGACTGCAATCTCATCAATTGTTATTTTTGAGTCATAATTCTGATGAATGTGTCCAGTCATTTTACGGATTGTCATCCATGAAAGTTCATCATTAATATGTCCGGGAACCTGCTGTATATGATCCGCTATACTCGCACATAAAGATGCTGTCTGGGACAATAAACGAAGTAAATTGCCTGCATTGCTGTGCATCTCATCATAAATCTGGGCAAGTAAGAGCAAAATTTCCTGCTGCCAAGGAATTTGGGACGATAATAATAAAAAATCGTCAGTATTTGAACCGAATTTTTCTTCCAGGTACGCTTTTCCCGCGAGTGTGCCTTCACCAAGCAGTGAAGGATGGACGACGATTACAATGTAAGAGCAATCGTCCTTGTTTGCAGAAAAGCCGTAATGAAGACGTTTACTGTTTACGAAAATTCCATTACCTTTATCAAGAGAAACGGTTTGCCCGTTCACAAAATATTTCATTGACCCATCAAGCACTAAAATGAACTCTAAATCCGGGTGCCAATGACAAGCAGCAGCGTATTTATCGAATTGATAAAGCGTCCCTTTTCGTGCGTATAAAGGAAAATCCGGCAAATTATAATTTAATCTTTCAGATAAATCGGAAAATACTTCAAGTTGTTTGTCCATAGCTATACCTCATGAAAATATACGATTTTGATATTATAATAAACACTTTTGGAGGAGAAAACAAACGGAATCGAATACAAGTACATTCAATCGAGAGCTGTTATCCTTAGTAATTCCTATTGCACTGCAGAACCTTATATCAGCAACAGCAGTTTCAGCAGATGTTGTAATGCTGGGAGTTGTCGGGCAATCTGCAATGTCAGCCGTGTCATTGGCAGGACAAATAACCTTTGTTTTGACCTTATTTTATATGGGGATGTCAGCAGGAGCAGGTATTCTGGCTGCACAATATTGGGGGAAAAAGGATCTGCAAATCATTCAGCGGGTTCTTAGCATCGCCTGTGTGTTTTCTATTTGCATATCTCTTATCTTTTTCGTGATCTCCCTATTATTTCCAGATGCATTGATGCGCTTTTTTACGAAGGATGAGGAACTGATCGGATACGGTGCAAATTTTCTGCATACGATTTCTTTTTCCTATCTTGCAATGGGTCTTACTCAGATGTATCTCGGCGTGATAAGAAGTATGGAAAATGCACGTCTGAGTGCATTAATTAGCTCCGTAGGCTTGCTCCTGAATATTCTGCTGAACGCGCTGTGTATATTTGTCTTTTTTCCAGGCATGCCTGATAAAGCGATAACGGCGGTTGCCCTTGCGACAGTTATTGCACGTTTTTTTGAGCTTGGATGGTGTTTTGTTTATTCGATTACACGAGGGCCGGTTCGCTTCCAATTGCCTGTACGTGATGCTATACAGCGCAAATTGCTTAAGGATTACTTGAGATACACAATGCCCGTGCAAGGAAACTATATCGTTTGGGGAGGCGCTTTGGCTGCAACGGCTGCAATTATTGGACATGTAAATGCTGATATGGTCGCGGCTAATTCCGTTGCGTCGGTAGTAAAGAATCTGGCCGTTGTATTATGTGGAGGCATTGCCACAGGTGGATCGGTGCTTGTCGGAAAATATCTGGGTAATGGTGAAATCGAGATGGCAAAAAGAGCCGGGAGCAAGTTGAACTGGTATGCGCTGTTATTTGGCGTCCTTTCCGGTGTGATGATTTTGCTAATTAAACCGTTGGTGTTCTATGCGGTGGATTTGAATCAAAACGCGCAAGACTATCTTCATAGCATGCTTTATATATGTGCATATTATTGCATTGCCAAGTCGATGAATTCGACGACCATTGCCGGCATATTCGTCGCTGGAGGAGATTCCAAATTTGGGTTCTGGTGTGATACTGTGGTAATGTGGGGTATCATCTTGCCATTAAGTTATCTCTGTGCTTTTGTGTGGCGGGTGCCGCCGGTTGCTATGTATGCCGTAATCAGTTTGGATGAGCTTATCAAGCTGCCGGCCGCCTTAATGCGGTATCGCCAATTCAAATGGCTAAACAATATTACAAGAAATTTTGCTGAAGCAAAATAAAGGAATTTATACAAAAGGAGAAATAGAATGAATATTAGAGAACGAATGTCGAGCCTGCAATTGTTTACCGATCATGATGCTAACTATCCCGAGGAGGCTGCTGAACTTGCCCGTGCCCGCCAGCGCGGCAAAGCGCTTTGTTATGAGATTAACCGCTTGCATCCCGATGATACGGAGAAGCGGTCGGAACTGATGAAGGAGTTATTTGGAAGCATGGGGGAGAACGTATGGATGGAACCTCCTATTCGCATGGCATATGGCTCTAACACCACGGTAGGAAGTAATGTCTATATTAACTTTAATTTGACTGTCGTAGATGATTATAAAGTTACAATTGGAGACAATGTAATGTTCGGCCCTAACGTGACAATTGCAGTTACGAACCATCCGGTACATCCTGATCTGCGCAGGGAAGGCGGGATGTACGCCCTGCCGGTAGTGATTGAGGATGATGTATGGATTGGCAGCGGCGCTATCATTGTGCCAGGCGTTACCCTTGGCAAGGGTTGTGTCATCGGTGCAGGAAGTGTAGTTACCAAGGATATTCCGGCTAATGTAATAGCTGTCGGAAACCCATGCAAGGTACTTCGTGAAATTACAGAGAACGACAGAGTATATTACTACAAAGACATGCGGGCAGATCAGGTCCAATGGTAAAGGGTGAAATCTCTGGGAAGCTGATTGATGGTTTCCGGATGAAAGTTACTTAATACCTGGAACATAACGGCTACGCCGTCCTTCACTGGACAGCGTAGCCGCAGTTTTTTAACCTAGTGATGTCAGAGATACATCATTGAAGCGTTACGTTGTCAACGTAAACGGCTGTCTGACCGTAGCTGTTCGCCGAGGCGAGAAATTGTACACCGATTTCCCTGACATCGCCAAGATTGGCTGCTGTTGCAAGGTTGATTGACAGCGTCGTACCTGTAGAAGAATTAAGCTTGACGGCATTGCCTGCATACCAAGTCCAGCCTGAGCCTGTCTTAACATAAATCTTGGCATAGAGGCCGTCACCTGCAGAGCCCCAAGCTGCATGTTTGACGGTTGCGCTTAACGTTGTCTTGCCGCTTAGGTTGCGGTTTTGCGTGAGGAACAGAGTGTGTTGGGAATTACCGGACATTATGAGATCCGATTTAAGAGAATTGCTGCCCTTGGATGACCACTCGTTGACACTCCATGGACCATTGGATATATTCGAACCGGTCCAGCCCTGCGTACTGCCTTCGAAGTCATACAAGGTGGTCGCATTACCGCTGGGGTCCGAAGGATGTCTCCACTCGGCGTACTGGGCGTGACCGGCAAGGATGCTTTTCAGATAGTTGCCTCCTGCTGTGAGGCTCCCATTGGTATTGAAAATGCTGGCGCCTTCCGTCTTGTCATTGATCGCCCAGTTAGCCCATGACAGGTTGTTCTGATTCATCCAATTGAGCCATTGATTCGTAGAATCGTAATTAATGCTGCCGTCGCCGTCCGCATTGACGAAGCCCATCTCGGTAACAAAAAGCGGAATACCCTTGCTCATTGCGTAGTTGGCTTTGTCCCGAAGCGACTGAAAATGAGATCCAGCGTAAAAATGCAATGTATAGGCGATATTGCTGGTGGATGTAATGGGATCGTTCGCTGCCAGGTCTACATCCTGAGACCAGAACGGTGTGCCAACGATAATCAGATTGTCGGAATGTTGACGAATGACCGGAATAACTTGCTCGGCGTAACTTTTGATTGTCCCCCATGAGACTTGTGTAGGTTCGTTGTAAATCTCAAAGATGACATTGTCATAGCTCCCGTATTCCTGCGCCATCCGGCTGAAGAAGCTTTTGGCGGCGTTGACGTTGTTGTGTGCGTCATGTGAGTGCCAATCAATGATGACATAGATCCCTTTTGCGATTGCCGCATTAACGATATCACGAACTTTGGACTCGTCAGCCGTGTTATACGGATTTCCGCTGGGGTCCACGCCATAAGCCGCTCTTACGATCTCCACCTGAAATTCATCCACCATCCGGTTCACAGTAGCGGCATTCCAGAACGGACCTGACCAGTTGCTCCAAAAGAAGCTTGCTCCTTTGACCATCATGGGCTGATTCGTTTTAGAGCCGTTAATCTTGTTTCCGTTTGCTTTCATTTCGCCAAAATAACTTACCGGGTTGGCATACGCGGTTGCCGAGGCAGGCGTTACAGGAATGGCCGCTTGAACAAGCAGCGTTAAAACAGTGAACAGCAGGATTTTGACTAACGGCTTGACGGATGACTTGATTAATATATTCATAATTCTCTTCTCCTTAGATAGGATATGGTCATTCAGGAAATTTGGAAAATAAAAAGTTCGATCTAATCCCAAAACCATCATAAAGAAAGCGTTTTCAACAAGTGATATCACCTCCTTCATTTGCCATATCTATTCCAGTTCTCTTCCTCTGACGCAATATAACCCCTTAAAAATACATTTTATTCTACTATTTGTCAATTACTCAACTCGTAACTGAAATACTTGCGTTTTTCGAGCAGCAGTGGTAATATTTTCGCTAAGTTAAGCCTGTGGTAGAAAACGAACTAAATATGTGATTATCCTTCAGGGCAGGGTGCAATTCCCTACCGGCGGTGATGCTGCTGTATATTAGCTGAGAATGCTGATTGCGCTGCTCAGTCCGCTACCCGCTTCGTATGGTTCATACGGACGGTGGACCCGGTGCAATTCCGGGACCGACAGTATAGTCTGGATGGAAGAAGGAGAGATTGACGTTCTGTGCTTGTGTAGACAGGCGTAGTGCAGTGTTTTCGAATATTATGTGCGAACTTTCACAAAAGGGGACTTTTGACTGTAGGATCGCGCAGTTTTATTTGAATTGCCGTAAACTCTCGTATAACCCGTCTTGAACTCCTCCTGGAGATTGAGACGGGTTTTCTGTTCTGAACTGAAATTCAGCTTATACATCAATGTGATCGGAGGCAAGACATGGATAGAATGAACGACGAGTTTTATATGTCGCTGGCGCTGGATATGGCGGAAAGAGCACAAGGACAGACAGGCATCAATCCGGTTGTCGGCTGTGTTGTTGTGAAGGATGGAGCGATGATCGGGCTTGGAACCCATCTGCAGCGCGGGACAGGCCATGCGGAAGTGCATGCGCTGAATATGGCCGCAGGCAAAGCGCAGGGCAGCACAGCTTATGTAACCCTGGAGCCATGCAGCCATTATGGCAAGACACCGCCCTGCAGCCAAAGACTGATTGATGAAGGCGTCGCCCGGGTGGTTGTAGCCTGTGAGGACCCTAATCCTCAGGTTGCCGGCCGGGGAATTGCCATGCTGCGCGAGCAGGGGATTGAGGTAGAAGTAGGGCTGTTGCGCAGCCGTGCGCTAAGGCTGAATGAGAAATTTATCAAATACATTTTGACCAAGCAGCCATTTGTTACGCTGAAGAGTGCCAGTACACTGGATGGCAAACTGGCGACCCGGACGGGAGACAGCAAATGGATTTCGAACGGTCAGGCGCGGGAGATTGTACATACGCTCCGGCACCGTCATCAGGGGATTATGGTCGGCGTCAATACCGTAATTGCCGACAATCCGTCCCTGACGACCCGGATGGAAGTGCCGGGACTGAATCCGGTCCGTATTGTCATCGACTCCACGCTGCGCATTCCGCTGGACGCAGCCGTTGTGTGTGACAAACAAGCGCCAACGATTGTCGTAACTACAGAATCCGCTGATCCGGTGAAGCGTGCGGCGCTTACGGATGCTGGTGTCCAGATCGTGGTTAGCGGCGCAGGGCCGCGTGTAGACCTGCAGGCTGCGATGATTGCGCTGGGGGAGCTCGAGATCGGCTCGATTCTGCTCGAAGGCGGCGGAACCTTGAACGGCGCGATGCTGGAGAGCGGACTTGTGGACCGGGTTATCCTCTTCTTCGCTCCGAAGATCGTGGGCGGCGGCGTGGCTGCGCCGGGGACCTTCGACTTTCCGGGCGTCGAGCTGATGCGTGATGCGATCACCTTAGAGGGATTGGAAGTGGAAGTGCTCGGGGATAATGTGTGTATCAGCGGCACGCCCATCCGCTAACCATGCGGGTGTTAGCCTAACAATATTTCAGGAGGGGATCACATGTTCACAGGCTTGATTGAGGAAGTCGGCGTCCTGCGCGGTGTCACCAGCGGAGGAGAGATGATGGTGCTGAATATCGGCGCTTCCCTCATCATGGATGATCTGAAAATCGGCGACAGCGTGTCCGTGAACGGGGTCTGTCTTACGGCGACCTCAATCGGCGACCATTCGTTCACTGTTGACGTCATGCCGCAGACCTACCGCAACAGCACGCTGAAGGAGCTGCGCAGTGGCAGCAAAATGAACCTGGAGCGGGCGATGGCCGCCGGCGGACGTTTTGGCGGACATATCGTTCAGGGCCATGTCGATGGAACCGGTGAAATCCGCAGCGTGAAGCGCGACCAGAATGCGGTCGTATTCGAGATTGCGCCGGAGCGCAAATCGCTGTTCAAATTTATTATTCCCAAAGGCTCCATCACGATTGACGGCATTAGCCTGACAGTGGTTAACACCACGTCGTCCCTGTTTACCGTTTCGGTGATTCCACATACCCTTGGAGAAACAGTGCTTGCGCATAAGCGGCCGGGAGACCGGATCAATATTGAATGCGATGTGCTCGGCAAATATGTTGACCATCTGCTGAACTACGGTTCCCGCTCCGGCAATGAGGAAGAAGAGAACAGCTCCCGGATCAGCCATGATTTTCTCGCGGCGAACGGGTTTGTATAATTAAGATTTGGCTTACGGCTAAGCTCGTCAGGGCTTCGTAAAGCTATCAGGAGGACAGAAATATGAGCCAGCAAGACAAGAAGGAAAGTATCCTCGACCCTATCGAAGATGCCATTTATGACCTGATGCGCGGCAAGGTTATCATCGTGGTCGATGATGAGGACCGCGAGAATGAGGGGGATTTCATCGCCCTCGCTGAACGCGCCACACCGGAAGTGATCAATTTCATGATCACGGAAGGACGCGGGCTGGTCTGCGTGCCGATTACGGCAGAGCGGGCAGAGGAGCTGGATTTGAAGCCGATGGTGGCGAACAACACCGATAACCACGGCACCGCTTTTACCGTCTCCATCGATCACAAGGACACCACCACCGGGATTTCTGCCGGAGAGAGATCCATGACCATCAAGGCGCTGATGGACCCGGATGCGAAGCCCTCCGACTTCCGCAGACCGGGCCATATGTTCCCGCTGATCGCGAAGAAGGGCGGCGTGCTGCGGCGCTCCGGCCACACGGAAGCGGCTGTCGATCTCGCCCGCATGTGCGGCGCCTATCCGGCCAGCGTCATTTGCGAGGTGGTCAAGGAAGATGGAACAATGGCCCGTCTGCCGGATCTGGTGGAGATTGCCCGCAAGCATGATCTTAAGCTGATCAGCATCAAGGACCTCATTCATTACCGCAATGAGAAGGAACACCTGGTTACCCGTGAAGTGTCGGTGAAGCTCCCGACGGATTTCGGCGACTTCCAGACCATCGCCTACACGAACGAGGTAGATGACAAAGAGCATGTCGCCTTGGTCAAAGGCGATATTACCGGGGAGGAGCCGGTGCTGGTGCGGGTGCATTCCGAATGTCTGACCGGCGATGTGTTCCACTCCCACCGCTGCGACTGCGGCCCGCAATTCGAAGCGGCGCTGCGCCAGATTGAAGCGGCGGGCCGGGGGGTTCTGCTCTACATGCGTCAGGAAGGCAGAGGCATCGGCCTGATCAACAAGCTTCGCGCCTACAAGCTTCAAGAGGAAGGTCTCGATACCGTTGACGCCAACCTGAAGCTGGGCTTTCCGGCGGATTTGCGCGATTATGGTATCGGAGCGCAGATTCTTAAAGACCTTGGCGTCAGCAAGATCAGGCTGCTGACCAACAACCCGCGCAAGATCAAAGGCCTGGAAGGCTACGGTCTTGAGGTTGTGGAGCGTGTGCCGATTCAAATGCCGGAGAACAAGGACAATACCAAGTATCTCCATACAAAGCAGGCCAAGCTGGGCCATCTGCTGTCTTTTGACGACATTGAGCAAAATGAGGATTCCAAGCGTTAAAATCCATATAATTTACTAATGAAGGGTAGATGAATACAATGCCAAACTTTTTAGAAGGACATTTAGTATCCGAGGGATTGAAATACGGGGTAGTCGTAGGACGTTTCAATGAATTCATTACAAGCAAGCTGCTGTCCGGCGCGCTCGATGCCTTCAAGCGTCATGGCGTAGCTGATGATGAAGTGGATGTGGCCTGGGTTCCGGGCGTGTTCGAAATTCCTTTGATCGCGCAAAAAATGGCCGAAAGCGGCAAATACGATGCGGTCATTACACTCGGCACCGTCATCCGTGGATCTACAACCCATTATGACTATGTGTGCAATGAGGTTGCCAAAGGCGTAGCGGCAATCAATCTCAAGACAGGCATCCCAACTATATTCGGCGTAGTAACAACCGAAAATATTGAGCAGGCCATCGAGCGTTCCGGAACCAAAGCCGGCAACAAAGGCTGGGATGCTGCGACTGCTGCCATTGAAATGGCGAACCTGAATAAGCTCTTTAAATAAGAGAGCCACTTGACGAATGGGCCTCAAACGTGCTTATTTATATGTATAAGAAGAAAGCATGGTCAATAAGAACTTTCTACTTGTGTAGCGCCCGGGCGGCGCTGCACTTTACTTTTTTTTGGCGGGAGGAAACCGCGTGACGGTATTGTACAAGCTGGAGACATTCGAAGGTCCGCTCGATCTGCTCTTGCACCTAATTGACAAGGCGGAAATCGACATCCAGGACATTCCGGTCAGCGAGATCACCGAGCAGTACATGGATTACCTGCGGAGCATGCAGGAGCTTGAACTGGATATTACCAGTGAATTCCTGGTGATGGCTGCAACGCTGCTGTCGATCAAGAGCAAGCTGCTGCTTCCGAAGCCGCCTGTGATCGAAATCGAGGATTTCGAATATTACGAGGACGACGGCTACGATCCGCGTGCGGAGCTGGTTCAGCGCCTGATTGAATACCGTAAATTTAAGAGCATCGCCGTGCAGCTCCTGGATATGGAGAGCGAGCGCAGCCTGATTTTTACCAAGGAGCCGGAGGACCTGGGGCCTTTTGTGCCGGCACAGATCGACAATACGCTAAAAGGTCTGCACACCGCGGACCTCATTGCCGCATTCCGCAAAGCGCTCAGCAAAGCAGCCAGAAGATCCTCCTATCAGCGGATTACGCGTGACGAGATTTCGGTGAAGGACCGGATTCGGGACGTTTCGGAAGCGCTGCGGCGCAAAGGCGTGGGCGGGAGGCTGCGTTTCTCTTCCCTGCTGGATGATGACATGGCCCGGTATGAGATTGTGGCCACCTTCCTAGCGATCCTGGAACTCATGAAGATGAAGGCGATTTATTGCTATCAGGAGAAATTGTTCGACGACATTGTGATGGAGTGGAGAGGAGACGAAGCATTCAGTGGATTACAAAACGCTGAAATCAATTATTGAAGGACTGCTGTTTTTGTCCGGCGACGAAGGATTATCCGTCCGTCAAATTGCCGAGATTACCGAGCAGCGGCCTGACCTCGCCGGAAAAGCGCTGGAGGAACTGAAAGAAGACTATGTTTCGCAGGAACGCGGCTTGCAGGTTGTGCAGATTGCCGGGAATTACCGGCTGGCTACGCTGCCGGACCATGCACCTTATTTTGAGCGGCTCGCTTATTCGCCTTCCAGATCTTCCTTATCCCAGGCGGCGCTGGAGACACTCGCTATTGTTGCTTACCGTCAGCCGATTACCAGAGTGGAGATTGAAGAGATTCGCGGCGTCAAGTCCGAACGGGCGATTCATACGCTGAACAACAAGGATTTGATCCAGGAAGTGGGGCGTGCGGAGGCTGTTGGCCGTCCGATTCTGTACGGAACGACCAAATCCTTCCTGGAGAGCTTCGGACTGGCCGACCTGAAGGAGCTGCCGGAGCCGTCGAACTTCGATACCTCTGAAGACCTGGAAGAGGAAACACAGCTTCTGTTCAGCAAGCTGGACAGTCAGATGACCTTCGATGATGTCGAGCAATCATAGAATAGGACTATGGAAACCGCTGTGAAGCCTTCTTCCATCATTCACAATGCCAATGGGCAGCGGCGTGAAATGGTGGGAGGGGGCTTTTTTGCGCGGGCACCGAATTTTTTCCAGACGGACATGCCATACTAATCCAAAGGCTCCCAATTATTATGGTTGCATGGAGGTTACTTTCGTGGCATTATGGCTGGCAATACCTTTGGCCCTGCTCCTGCTTGCGGTTGCACTGATTCTACTGATACTGTCCTCGAGTATTCACTTTCATTTTCGGTTATTCAGGCTGGGGAAGGATGACCGGGTGGAATTTGATATTAAAGCCGTATTTGGACTGGTTAAGTTTCATTATGAGCTGCCTGCGCTGGTTTTTGAGAACATCAAACGGGGGGTCATGGTAAAACTGGAGGAGAGCGGCATTGCTCCGTTCAGGAAGGATGAAGATCTGGAGGAGCAAATCAACAAGGAGTGGATTTCGACATGGCTGGACAATATCCGCAAGGCGCTGAAAGCGACCCGGGGATTGAGCAAATGGATGAAAGATACGCTGTCCCATGTCCAGATCACCAAGCTCGACTGGTCTACCGATTTCTCTCTGGGCGATGCCGCAAATACGGCGGTTGCAGCGGGAGCGCTATGGGGCATAAAGGCAAGCATAATAGGCTGGCTGTCCCAGCAGGTCCGGATGAAAAAAGCTCCGCGGCTGTTTGTTGTACCTGTCTTTCAGGATGAGCTGAGTTTCTCTACAGAAGCAGTGTGCGCAGGAAAGCTGTCTGCTGGTTATGCGTGTTATGCCGGATTGCGGCTGCTGCGCCGTATCTCCAAAGAAGCGGGGGGACTAGGCCAGTGGAAGGAGCTGCTGAAACGCAACAAGCCGGACAGATCCCAGGAGAATTCGGATTAAAAAGCATGCCAAAAAGGCAGCGTGTTAAGGCAAGTGGGCTTGCTAGGCTGCCTTATGGTTTGTGCTGGAAGCGGCTCAGACCGGAACAGTCAAATCAAAGCTCTCTCCGTTGAGCTGAACGGGAATATGTTCCCGTCCATCGAGGTAAGCTACTGTCCCCATAGCCATCAGCCCTTCGGGGCTGGCGCCGACAAAGAAGCTGCCGGTATCTTTTTTCAAAATCTGAGACTGGCCGTTATTTACGTAGTAGTGATACCAGAAGGGAAGTCCTCCTAGTTTATGCTGCTTGCCCCCTTGCTCGCTGAGGAATACATGCTCAAAATAACAGGTGCTGTTGCCTTTGATGGTGTCAAACCAGATGGATTTCAGAAATTGAATCCACTCTTCCATAGAACAGCCTGCTTTGAGCTGATGATTATCCTCCGCATATTTGCGTGCGAGCCGCATAGGCGGCGTGTTGGCAGCGAACTTGAGAAATTCGTTGATCTTCGCTTACACCTTTGATGAGCGGCAGCACTCCGTTGCTTTTCATATCCGCTTCCCAAATCTCGTTAAAAATCATCTTTTTGCCTCCCGGTGATGTGTTTGCCTTCCTGATCATTTTTGGTTCGGCTGTTGATATTTATGTGGGTCGAATTTTAGAAGGATTAATTTAGGGAGCATGCCCAACTGCGGATTTATCCCGGCGGCAGGGCGTGATGAATTTCTTATTGTTGTACATATCATGCCCGTGATGTGAGCAAACTGTAAAAGAGTAGGTTATTCCCTTACTTTTCAGACAGCAGAGGAGGAGTAGTTGATGTCAGATCACCCGATTCAAGGTCTCATGCAGACCGCTATGGAAAATATTAAAGGCATGGTGGATGTCAATACAATTGTTGGAGACCCGGTGGAAACCCCCGATGGCAGTGTCATTTTGCCGATCAGTAAAGTGGGGTTCGGCTTTGCCGCAGGCGGCAGTGATTTCCGGGTAGAGGATGACGGACCGGGAGTAAACGGCGCAGGAGCAGGTGTCAAGATGCTTCCGTTCGGAGGCGGTAGCGGCGGCGGGGTATCCATCCGTCCAATTGCTTTTCTCGTAGTGGGCCGGGAAGGTGTGCATACGGTGCCGCTCGACAATCAGACTCATTTGTTTGAGAAAATTATTGATGCAGCCCCGGGGCTGATTGATAAAATTCAAAGCATGTTTCCAAACGGCACAACCGAAGGGGCAGAAGTAGTGGTAACCCCGGCGGTCAAAACAACGGTTAGACACGAGCCGGTCTCCTCGGAATCATCGACTCACTAGTGTGCAGCTCTTTGCCCGGATACTACAATGGATTGGGGATGTCGCCTTGAGTGGGGCGGTGTCCCTTTTTTTTGAGCATACACAGGGTTGATGCGGACCCTGATTCAAGAGATGGACATACCTACCCGCCGCGCCGCATATACTTGTACAACACAAGCGCGATTCCCTGTACTCCCTGATTAAGAACTGATAGAAGCCGGAGGATGAACATGAAGACATTACCATTCAAATCGTCGATGATGGGTTTACTGTGCGCCTTGCTGCTCTTTGCGGCTCCGCAGCCTTTGCTCCGTGCCGAGAACAGCACCATCAATACCCATGCCCGGGCGGCAGCGCTGATTGATGTGGCATCCGGAAGGATTCTGTACAGCAGCCGTGGAGATGAGCGGATGCTGATTGCCAGCCTGACCAAAATCATGACCGCACTCGTGGCTATAGAGAATGGAAGCCTGAATTCCAAGGTCAAGGTCGGGAAAAATGCCTTTGCCAAGGAAGGCTCTTCCCTGTTCTTGAAGCAGGGGGAAGAAATGACGCTTGAGGATATGCTCTACGGTCTGATGCTGCGTTCAGGCAATGATGCGGCTACAGCAATTGCCGAGCATGTCGGCGGATCGGAGGAGGGTTTCGTCTATATGATGAATGCCAAGGCAGAGGAGCTTGGATTAAAGAATACCCGCTTTGCCAATCCGCATGGGCTTGATGCCGAGGGGCATTATTCGAGCGCCAATGATTTGGCTGTGCTAACCGCCTATGCCATGCATAACCCTGTTTTCAAAGAAATCGTGAGAACCGAAGTAAAGACGGCGGATAACCCTTATGAGAAATGGGACTACAAATGGAGCAACAAAAATAAAATGCTGCGCCTCTATGAAGGAGCGGACGGAGTGAAGACCGGTTATACCAAAAAAGCGCTGCGCTGCCTGGTCAGCTCCGCTACCCGCAACGGACAGCAGCTCGTCGCGGTTACGCTCAATGACGGCAATGACTGGAATGACCATGCTTCACTGCTGGATTTTGGGTTCAATCACTATCCGCTCAAGACATTGGTTGAACGCGGAGAGGGCATCAGCGGCTACAAATTTGTAGCCGGCAGGAAGTTTGCGTATCCGCTGGGGCAGGGAGAGGAAGCTCACCTTGTGACGAAGCTTGTGCTGAATCAGCCGAAGAAGCGCAGCGGGAGCAGCTTTGGCCTCAAGGGGACGCTGGTGCTGCAGCTTGGCGGCAGGGAAATAGGCCGGGTTCCGGTCTATACTCCGGATCAGCTGCCGCCGGAGCACTCGGCCTACGAGAAGAGATATAGCCCGGCAGGAGCTGCCGCTTATCCGGCAGCCCACTGGCTGCAGGCGCTGGGAAGCGCACTTCGGGCATTGTTTGAATTAGGGGGGAAAGCATCATGATCAATGGGATTTGGCTGGGGATGATATTGATCGGCTTTGTATTTGCCGCCGTGAACGGCAGGATGGATGAGTTCACCGCGGCTGTGTTCGACGGCGCGAAGAACGGAGTCACAGTCAGCTTCGGCCTGATCAGTGTGCTGGTGTTCTGGATGGGAATCATGCGGGTGGCCGAGGATGCTGGCCTGCTGAAGAAAATCGCCAAGGTGCTTGGGCCGGTAGTAGCCTTCTTGTTCCCGGATGTGCCGAAGGGACATCCGGCGATTGGCTATATCCTCTCTAACATGAGCGCCAATCTCCTTGGGCTCGGCAATGCGGCAACGCCGATGGGTATCAAGGCGATGCAGGAGCTGCAGACGCTTAACCCAGACAAGGACACCGCCACTCCGGCGATGTGTACGCTGCTCGCCTTGAACACGGCCAGCATTACGCTTATCCCGGCTACACTGATAGCGATTCGCCTCAATTACGGCTCGGCGGACCCGGCGGGTATCGTCGGTACGACGCTTGCTGCAACGGCGGTAGCGACGTTTGCCGCCATTGCTGCAGACAGGCTGTGCCGCCGCCTGACTCTGATGCGCAGACCGCCGGGGCCGCCTGCCCTGAGGTCCGGCAAGTCTGCCGGAGGGAGCGCTACGCTCCCGCATTCTTCACTGAAAGGGTGAGCTTGCCTTGTTCCAGCTAATCAGCCTTATCTCAGCTTGGGCGATTCCAGTTATGATTACCTTCATTCCGCTATACGCATTTACACGCAAGGTTCCGGTCTATGAATCGTTTGTCGAAGGAGCCAAGGACGGATTTGGCACGGCAATAGCTATCATACCGCATCTCGTCGGCATGCTCGTTGCCATCAGCGTCTTTCGCGCCTCCGGCGCGCTGGACTTCCTGATGGGCTACATCGCTCCCGCGCTGCAAAGATTTGGCGTACCGCCGGAGGTGCTGCCGCTCGGACTGCTCCGGCCACTCACGGGCACGGGCTCACTCGCCTATACCACCGATCTGATCCGTGTCCACGGACCGGACTCCCTGATCGGGATGATCGCCTCCACCATCCAGGGCAGCACCGACACCACGCTCTACGTGCTCACCGTCTATTTCGGCGCTGTAGGCATCCGAAACGGCCGTTACGCCCTTAAGGTCGGCCTCTTCTCCGACATCGTCGGCTTCGTCGCAGCTATAGCTGTATGCCTGCTGGTGCTTGGTTAGAGAAACCAATACGTGAACAGATCATTAAAGGGCTTGTAGATTATCATGACCAGCATCAGCGGGCTGGGCACATTAATTTTGTATGCGGAGCATGCGGTGGCGGCGAGACCCGCGAGCCAGAACAGGAAATAGACGAGGAGGTCGCGAGGCTTCCGTTTGCGGATGAGGGCAGGCAAGTCCCATGCCGCACATCCGGCGGCAATCGCTACAAATAACAGAAACAGCATAGGGCTTCACTCCTTGATTTCATCCAGGAAAGTCTTATCCATCGTGCCGATCCGGTTGATCCTCACACTAACTTTATAGTGGACGGGCAATCGTTGCAGATACTGGTCACCTTGTTCCGCCTTCAGCTTTGCCCAGGCCTTGGGATTCGCACGGTAAATGGCTTGCCCGAATCCCATTGCATCAACCTTCAATTGTTTGTTGATTTCCTCCACAGCACCCTTCATTCGCTCAATAATGGTTTCTTCCGTTTTTCGCTCCAAATCTCTGATGGAGCTTACAGCCTCCAGGTTCTCTTTGCTCTGAGACTCCTCCACATTGCAGGTCGCTTGAACTTTTATAAAAATATGAGGCTCCCCGTTAATGAATTTAACCATGAGCTTCGACGACGTCTGGAGCGCTTCAATCACAATGGGCTTGCCGTCTGTTCCTGGGACGTACCCTGAAGATTGACTGACTTTATTGATGATATAGTTATAGCCGGCCGTTGATTTCTCAGTCAGCCAACCGATAAGCTTATCTTTTCTGAACACGGCTACATTTTGGTAACGCAGCCTTGTTTTTGGGGCTGTTTGTTCTACATTACTTTTGTTACTGCCTTCGTCGACATCTCCTATAATCCTCACTCCAGTCAAGACAGGGGCTGCCCCTTCATATAATAAATATTCGATAAATCTGTCGAGCGTAATAGCGACAGTCCTGGCTGATATTTTATAGGATTTATCCAGAGCATTGAACAGCTTGTTTGCCGGTATTTTGTCCAGTGGAGTAAGCACCTTAAGTACATTTTCTGCTGTATTGTCCCTGGCCACCATAACATAGAAATCCATCCGCGGTTCACGGCTTCTCTTGATAACATCCAGGATTTCGCCAACTCCGGACCGGGCGAGCTCTTCCCCAATAACGAGTGCGCGGATATGGCCGAGGTAGCTCCTTCTTGAGCAAACCAGATTGAACTGGCGCAGCGCATCATAAAATGTGCGAGCTGTAAAATTATATAGAACTACCGGCACCCCTCCGCCTCCGCCTCCACCTCCGCCCCCGCTCGATGACGAGGTGATGGCGGATGGAATAACTACCTGCATGCTGACGTTATACCCAGACTCCGCTTTATCCAGCCCCAGTCCCAGTATAAATGCCATTTCATTGAGTTCCTTTCTCTCCCAGCATCCGCTCAATACTATAGGAAGAAACAAGACAAGCAATACCTGGAGTAGAGACTTACACTGCTTTTTGATCATGACTCAGGTTTCCCGCGCTTGGATGTGCTTTGCCGGACAGGATTTTGAGTATGATTCTCTGCGGGTCTGGTGCGCAGCTTCGGCCAGGGAAAGCGGAAGATCCCATCCTTCATATCACTTTGGACATAGGGGCCGAGCGGGCTCATATAAGGCATTCCGAAGGAGCGGAGACTCGCCAGGTGCAGCACCAGAACAATACCCCCGCAGATCATCCCGTACAGTCCGATAAAACCGGCCAAACCTATGAATAGGAAACGGATCATGCGTGCGGCTATCGACATTCCCGACTCCGGAATGACAAAGCTTGAAATCGCAGTAATGGAGACGATAATGACCATAGCAGAGGAGATGAAGCCCGCTGCAACGGCTGCTTGACCAATTACAAGTGTGCCGACAATGGAAATGGCCTGGCCGATATTTTTCGGAATCCGTACGCCTGCCTCGCGCAATATTTCATAGGTCAGCTCCATGATCAGCGCCTCCACAAAGGCGGGGAAAGGTACACTCTCGCGCTGGGCGGCCAGGCTGATGACAAGGGTGGTGGGGATCATCTCCTGATGGTACGTGGTAATCGCAACATACAACGAAGGCGCAAGCAAGGTGAGGAGAAATGCAAGAAAACGGATCAACCGCAGCAGAGAGGCGATGTCCGCTCTTTGATAGTAATCTTCTGCCGACTGGAAAAAGGCAATAAAAAAAGTGGGAGCGAGCAGCACAAACGGAGTTCCGTCCACAAGTATAGCTACCTTCCCTTCGAGAATACCCGCAGCTATCGTATCAGGACGGTCGCTGTTATATAAGGTAGGGAAGGGAGTAAGCGCAGTATCCTGAATAAATTCCTCGATATATCCGCCCTCGAGAATGCTGTCTGTGTCGATCTGCTGCAGGCGGCGCTTAACCTCCTGAACCAGCTCTTTGTTAGCGACATTGTTGAGATACATAATCGACACATCCGTCTGGGTGACCCTGCCGATCTGAAAGGTTTCCAGCCATAAGTGGCTGCTTTTGATTTTGCGCCGGACGAGAGCGGTATTGACCCGCAGACACTCATTGAAGCCTTCCATCGGGCCGCGCACCACCGCCTGCGAGTTGGGCTCGCTGACATTGCGGTCCTCCCAGCCGGGAAGACCCATCCGCAGAGCCGAGGAGCTGCCGTCCAGGAGCAGCATAACATTGCCAGACAGCAGATCGTGCATGAACTGTTTGTATCCATGAATTACGGACAGACTGCCGGCCATCAGGATGCGTGACTTCAGCAATTCTATCTTCTGTTCCGGATCCAGCCGGTTGAGTTCGGAAGAGCTGTTTTCCAGCAGGGAATAGAGAACGGAGGTATGGAACAAATTCATATCGATCAGACCGTCTATATAAAACAGCGCGATCCGTGTATTCTCCTCCAGCAGATACTCCTTAACGATCACATCGGTACTGCCGCCCAGCATTTGAAGCAACTGCTTGTGGCTGATGTCCAGCCGGGTTGAAAGCTCATCTGAAGCCGTGTCTTTCATGCAACTCCCTCCATTTCCTATGAAAATGCTATCTGTAGTTTGGTTTATATATCCACAATTATTCCTGCGCCTTGTCTAAACCGGATAACATAATTCTGGAAACTGCAGCCATACTAAGAAAGGATCAGAGGAAGGAAAGAAGTCTGGACGCCCGCAAAGGAGGGACTATATTGAGTCTGGAGAAAGGCCGGATCAGCACGAAGCAAATGGTTACACTCGGCTTGTTCACATTAATAGGAGATATGGCGCTGGTGTTCCCGGCGGCAATAACTGCCGGTGCCAAGCAGGATGCATGGATTGCCGGACTGATCAGCATTCCGATCGGAGTGGCCCTTACCATGCTGCAGGTGCAGCTTCTAAAGCTTAATCCGGGGAAAAATCTCGTCGAGATTTGTTTGAAAATTCTCGGGAAGTGGCTAGGCAGCGCGGTTGCGTTATATTATTTGTTCTTTTTTCTGCTTGCGGCTTCTACCTATGTCCGGGAAATTGAAGATTTTATGGCTACTCAGATCTATGAGAGGACACCTGGAGGGGTCATCCGGTTTATGGCGATTGTCGTATTGGTGTACGGCGTGCGTCTGGGGCTGGAAACCTTGGGCCGTGCGGCGCAGATCTTTTTACCCTTGTTTATCTTTTTTCTGGCTACGCTGATGATTCTCCTGTTTCCGCAAGTCGATCTGGGCCGGCTGCAGCCTATGCTCATTACACCCCTGCCAGATATGCTGCATTCGATCATGTTTGGCGTTTTCTATCCCTTTGGAGAATTGTGTGTATTTACTATGGTATACCCCTATGCCCGGAAAGAAAGCAGTACAAAACGCGATATATTGATCTCCCTGATGGTTGGAGGGGTGGTTCTGAACCTTGTTTTATTTTTGTCCCTGTCGGTATTAGGAGTTTTTTACACGGAGCATCAATTTTATGCCGCTTATATTCTGGCCCAGAAGATCAATATCGGGAATTTTCTGCAAAGAATTGAAGCCTTTTTGGCAACTGCATGGATTATAAGCACCTATTTCAAAACAGCGATGTATTTCTACGCCTTTACTCTGGGTACGGCTCAATTGCTGAAGCTCAAAAGCCATATCCCCTTAATCTTTCCGACAGCATTTCTGATCTACGGCCTTTCAGAATTGATTGCGAAAGACATCATATTCATTATCAAAGAAATCCCTGCCTACTGGGTGGACTGGGATATGACCTATTCTCTCGTTCTGCCGCTGATTATGCTGATTGTCTACTCGATCAGGAAGCGCAAGAGAGCAGGCTCTTCATAAAAAGCCCATCACCCCAATCCTCCGTATAACATATGCTATTGCAGCAATATGGAGGGAGGGCGACCCGAGATGGAATACAAGGGCTTTATTCTGCATCACTCCCGCTGTTCGTCCATTAACGGCA
Source organism: Paenibacillus sp. sgz302115 (assembly GCF_056120445.1). Taxonomy (NCBI): domain Bacteria; kingdom Bacillati; phylum Bacillota; class Bacilli; order Caryophanales; family Paenibacillaceae; genus Paenibacillus; species Paenibacillus sp. sgz302115. The sequence continues at coordinate 21,532 of NZ_JBVYOK010000011.1, read as the reverse complement.
AAGGCTTCGATTTCTGGATTGGGGTAGATGGGTCGATTTATGCAGCACCGCTGCTGACGGACCCGGAATATATCCATATCTGCCTTGAAGGCAATTACGGGGAAGAGGATGCGCTTCCAAAGCTCCCTGGACGCAAGGATCAGCTATTTGCGGCAGGCAAGCTCATTTTGGAATTGGCGGCGCGGTATCAAATTTCCCCCTTGGTCGTAGAACCCCACACGAAAACCTGTCCCGGAGCATTTTTTCCATGGAATGAACTTGTGATTTATCCCGCTGATGGTTATCATTAACCTGAGGTGAATAGTCGAAAATGGAAAGATTACAGAAAATTTTGGCGCAGGCAGGTGTGGCGTCGAGACGCAAGTGTGAAGAAATGATTTTGGCCGGTAAAGTGGAAGTCAACGGGGAACTCGTAACTACGCTTGGCACGAAGGTGGACCCCGCAACAGATATAATCAAGGTCGCCGGAAGACTGATCCGGGGCGAGGATAAAATTTATATCATGTTCAACAAGCCCAAGGGCGTAATTACAAGCGCTTCCGATGACAAGGGCCGCAAAGTAGTAACAGATTATCTGAAAGGCATCAAAGAGCGTGTGTACCCTGTAGGCCGCCTGGATTATGATACGGAAGGGCTGCTGCTGCTGACGAACGACGGCGAGTTCGCGAACCTGCTGACGCATCCGAAGCATCATGTGCCGAAGACGTATCTGGCTACGGTTAAGGGTATACCGCACGGAACAGCGCTGGACAAGCTTAAGGCAGGCATTAAGCTGGAGGACGGAATGACCGCCCCGGCGGAAGTGGAATACAAGGATATTGACGAAGAGAATAAAGAATCGGTCATCAGCATTACCATTCATGAAGGCCGCAACCGCCAGGTCCGGCGGATGTTCGAAGCGATCAGCCATCCCGTTACCCGGCTGAAACGGATTTCCTTCGGCGACATTCTATTGCAGAATCTCAAACGCGGCTCTTACCGCCATCTGACCAAGGATGAAATCAACCATATCCAGCAAATTGCCAAAGCCGGCATGCTGAAAGCAAATCAAACCCGCAAAGACACATAATGTTCACAATTTCCCCCTCCTAAAACTGTGACCACATTCGTTATAATGTTCATGAGATGTTCACATCTAACAACTAGAGTAATGAGTTGCGTCACAGAAGGGGGCTTGGCGTATGGGCAAAGCAAGAAAGCCGGTTCAAATCGTCATTCTGTTCGTGATACTTCTGCTTGGGGGTTATGCAATCAGTTCCTCCGTGTTCGGAGGAGACGGCAAGCCAAGGGAAGGCGGGAAAGCGCCGTCCTTTGAGCTGCTTGGTCTTGATGGCCTGACCCATACGCTGGACGAATACAAGGGCAAATCCGTTGTGCTTAATTTCTGGGGGTCCTGGTGTGCCCCCTGCGTCAAGGAAATGCCCGCTCTGCAGGCCCAGTGGGAGAAATGGAAGGATCAGGGCGTTGTGGTTGTGGGTGTAAATGTCGGCGAGGATCAGATGACGGTGGAGAATTTCGTCAAGCTCGTCGATATTGATTTTCCGGTTGTCATGGATACGGGCCGCGATGCTGTCCGCAGCTATGGCGTATCGCCGCTTCCGACCACCTTCTTCATCAATGCGAAGGGCAGGGTGGACAGCATTCATATCGGCCAGCTTGATCTCAGCTCGCTTGATGAGCAGATCGGGAAGCTGGTGAAGCCGTGAGCAAGCGCGTACCGCTGGTCACTAACACCAAATGCGAATGCGGCCATCAGAACCCGGTGGGAACCGTCCTCTGTGAAGCCTGCGGCAAGCCGCTGGACGAGAAGGAGCAGCTCTCTTCGCAGCATCTGGAAATGCGCTACGACGGTGTTGCCCGGCGCTCACAGCGTGTGAACCCGGGGATGATCGACCGGGTGTGGAATTTTTTTTCCTCGGTCAAAATCGCCATCTACCTCATTGTGCTGACACTGCTTGGCTCCATGCTGGGGACGATTTTTCCCCAGGAGAGCACCTTTTTGAATATTGACGCTTCGACCTATTATGGAGAAACGTACGGAACAGCCGGGGAGATTTATTACAGACTCGGCCTTTCGCACACCTATGAGTCCTGGTGGTTCGTCACCCTGCTTGTGCTGATCGGGGCATCTCTGGTCATCTGCAGCCTGGACCGCGTGCTTCCGCTGTACAAGGCGCTGACCCGGCAAAAGATCCGCAAGCACCGCCAGTTCCTGATCCGCCAGAAGGTAGTGCTCGTAACCGGGCTGCAGGAGGAACCGGAAGCCTGGGTGACGCGGCTGGTGCAGCCTCTGCAGAAGAAGGGCTACCGTGTAAGGACGGATGGAGGGGCATTACTGGCCGAGAAGCACCGTTTCAGCCGCTGGGGACCCTATGTAATTCATATTGGCCTGATTATCTTTTTACTGGCTGTGCTGGCAAGAGGGCTCCCGGGACTGAATATGGACCAGCATCTCGCGTTTCCGCAAGGGGAAATCGTCAAGATTCCCGAAACCACCTACTATCTGCAGAACGAGAAATTTACTGTAGAGTTTTATACCGAAGACGAGATGCCCAAGGAGTTCCGCGGCACCAAAATCCTGCCGAAGCTTTACGAAACCAAGGCAGTGCTCTATGAATGCACCGCAGATTGTGCCGACCCTTCCAAGGAGCCGAAGCTTGCGAAGGTGACGAGTCATAATATTCAGGTGAACTCGCCGCTCAGCTATAAAGGTTTGAAAGCGTATCAGTTTGACTATGACCTGACCCCCGTGCTGCGTTCGGTGCAGCCTGAGCTGACGAATACGTCAAACGGGAAGGTGTATGGCAAATTCAAGCTGGACATGAAAAATCCGCAGCGGACATTTCATGCCGGTCCCTATACGCTGGCGCTGAAAGAGAAATATATGGATTTCGGTTTGAACGAGGAGGGGCAGCCGGTGTCCAAATCTCCCTATCCGAATGCACCCGCCTTCCTCTTCTTGATCACTGGACCGGATTTGCCGCCTGAAGGGCAGCAATATTTCTATTTTCCCAAGCAGGTCGACAAGGAGAAATTCCAGATGTCAGCCATTAACGATAAGCTTGGCGGAGGCGGCCGGTTTCTGGAGCTTCAGGTCAGCAGCATGAGCGATGTGGACTTCTCGGAATCCACGACTTACCTGAACATACGTGTGGACCGGGCAATGCCCTTTGTCTGGACCGGGGCAGGCATTGTTATGGTCGGGCTGGTGCTCGGCTTCTACTGGCAGCATAGACGTATTTGGCTGGCGGCCGAGGGCGGGGAGCTTGTACTCGGAGGGCATACGAACAAGAACTGGTTCGGCTTCCGCCGTGAGATCGCTTCGATTCTGGCAACGACAGGTTTGACAGTGGATGAAAAATCTCTGGATAACGGGGGAGGCCTGGCATGAGCTTGCTCGATTTCAGCAGTGATGTCTTTATTGCCGCGTTTTTCTTATACAGCGGGTCGTTCATGTTGTTTACCATTGCCATTATGGGCCGCAGATGGTCCGGCAGGAAGCCGGAGGAGCATACCGCCCGCTGGGGCAGAATCGCTTTTATTATCTCTTCGTTAGGTTTACTGTGCCATCTGGCTTATTTCATTACCCGCTGGATCGGGTCCGGGCATATTCCGGTCAGCAATATGTATGAGTTCATGACATTTTTATCCATGATGGTCATGGTGGCCTTTACCGTTATCTTCGCGATCTACCGCAAAATCATTCTCGGTGTTTTTGCGGTGCCGATTTCGATTATCGTGATGGCTTACGCGGCAGTTTTTCCGCAAGAGGTTCAGCCGCTGATTCCTTCACTCAAATCAATCTATCTGAACATCCATGTCACGCTGGCTGCGCTGGGTGAATCCTTCTTCGCCGTCGCTTTTGCCGCCGGTCTGATGTACCTGCTGCGCACTGTGAATTTCCACAGCGTGGAGCGGAATGACCGCAAGCAGCAGCGTCTGGTTGAATTTACTCTGTTCTCAATCATTGTTATAATTGGTTTTCTTGGGTCGGTATTTGCTTTTCGCGGCGCCGGTTACGAAACTGTTTTTGTCCGTTCGAACGTTACGATTGACAGCCCCGGGCAGGGAGATAGTACAATAGAGAAAGTGAGTTATAAAATGCCGCCAATTGTGGCACCTTACCATAGCGAAATTGAGAGCTTCCAGCCGTTTCTCGGGATGCGCGAACCGCTTTTCGAAGCGCCTTCATGGATGAAGGGCGTGAATGCCGGGCGGAAATTCAATACGGTAATCTGGTCGCTGATTTCCGGAGCAATTCTTTACGGAATTCTCCGTTTGGCTGCCCGGAAGCCTCTGGGGGCTGCTATTCATCCGATTCTGGATGGAATTGATGAGAATGATCTTGATGAAATTACGTACAGGGCGATTGCCATAGGCTTCCCGATTTTCACGCTGGGGGCTTTGATTTTTGCAATGATATGGGCCCAGGTGGCCTGGGGCAGATTTTGGGGATGGGACCCCAAAGAAGTCTGGGCACTTGTTACCTGGCTGTTCTACAGCGCCTACCTGCATTTGCGGCTGGCACGCGGATGGCAGGGGAGCAAATCCGCTTGGCTCGCCGTACTCGGCTTTCTGGTCGTAATGTTTACCCTGGTTGGCGTCAATTTGGTCATCGCCGGACTTCATTCATATGCGGGGACGGATTGAGGATACTTTATCTGCTGATGCAGCAATTAAACTTAAGGGTAACGTTCTACTGTATTTGATGAAGGGGTTGTTGTGAAATGGCAGAGCATTTGAACAGAATTCTGGTGGTGGATGATGAGGAACGCATTCGCCGCCTGCTAAAGATGTATCTTGAAAAAGAAGGCTATGAAATTGATGAGGCAGAAGACGGCGAAGTCGCTCTGCGCAAAGCAACGGCCAATGATTATGGCTTGATTTTGCTGGATGTGATGCTGCCTGGAATTGATGGGATTGAAGTGCTGACCAGACTCAGAGGAGTCAAATCGACTCCTGTCCTGATGCTGACAGCCAAGGGTGAGGAGATCAACCGCGTGCAGGGCTTCGAGATGGGGGCTGACGATTATGTGGTCAAACCATTCAGTCCGCGCGAAGTGATCTACCGGGTAAAGGCGATTATGCGCCGCTCCTCCGCGACAGCCTTTTTATCTAAAGAGAGCAATTCCAGCAACAATATCGTCTTCCCGCACCTTATTATTGAGCACGATGCGCACCGCGTAACTGCCGGAGGCCAGGAGGTAAGCCTCACTCCGAAGGAGTATGAGCTGCTGCATTATTTGGCTATCTCGCCGGACAAGGTGTTCTCGCGCGAAGAGCTGCTTAAGGATGTGTGGAATTACGAATTTTTCGGAGATTTGCGCACTGTGGACACGCATGTCAAACGGCTGCGCGAGAAGCTGAACAAGGTATCACCGGAATCGGCAGCAATGATCACCACGGTATGGGGCGTAGGCTATAAGCTTGAGGTACCCAAATAGGTGAATTTCTGGAGAAGTCTTGTCGGCAAGCTGTGGATCACGATCATCTGTCTGGTTGCTGTCGTGCTAATCACGCTGGGGCTTTTCCTGCTGCCCTATATCGACAGTAACTTCGCCAATTCCGGGGCGATCAAACGCTTGTTTATGTATGCCTGTATGATAGGATTTTCCTTGACGACGTTCTTCGCCTTATTCCTGTTTACGAAAATAACCCAGCCGATGCAGCAGGTGATTGAAGCGGCCAACGATATCCGCCGCGGTGAATACGGGACCAGGCTGACGCTGGTGACCAGTGACGAAATCGGCCAGCTCGCGACGTCCTTCAATCACATGGCAGAGGAGCTGGAGAAGAATATCCGCAGCCTAAACCACGAAAAGGGTCATTTATCCAGTGTGCTGCGGAGCATGAGCGATGCCGTTATCACCTTTGATATAGAAGGTCGGATTATACTGACGAACCCGCATGGTCAGGCTCTGCTTGAGACCTGGAGCGATCTGAGCTGGGAAACGGAGAGCGAATCCGAGCTGTACCCGCAAGGGGCGGGTAGCAGTAGGGTTCCGCCGCCGCTGCGCCGGTTGTTCGACAGTACTCTGCACCAGGGGGGAGATCAGCGCTCCCAGGTACATGTCCGCCAGGGCGTCTGGTCTGTTCATATGGCCCCGCTGTATTCCGAGGGTTCGATCCGGGGAGCCGTTGCTGTTCTGCGTGATGTAACCGAGGAGGTTAAGCTGGAGAAAATGCGCCGTGACTTCGTTGCGAATGTCTCGCATGAAATCCGCACGCCGCTCTCGATGATGCAGGGCTACAGCGAGGCGCTGCTGGATGGAATGGCCTCCTCCCCAGAGGAGAGCAGCGAGCTGGTGCAGGTTATTCATGATGAATCGCTGCGGATGGGGCGTCTTGTGAAGGATCTGCTGGATCTTGCCCGCATGGAGGCAGGACATACCGATATGAAAAAGACTCAGGTCGATATGGGTGAGCTGCTGGAGCGGATGTACCGCAAATTTTCCGTACGGGCCAAAGAGAGAGGGATTATTCTTGAGCTGAATGCCTCAGGTGATGCCCTGCTTCTTAAGGCGGCGGATGAAGACAAGCTGGAGCAGGTGCTGACCAATCTGCTCGACAATGCCTTCAGGCACACGCCAGCGGATAAAGATATCTCGATGCTGGCCCGCTCTACGGTGCTTGAAGGACGCCGCTTCCTGGAGATTGATATCCGGGATGAAGGGATGGGCATTCCGCCCGAGGATCTCCCCTTTATCTTTGATCGTTTCTATAAAGCGGACAAAGCCCGTGTGCGTGGCGAATCCGGAGGAACCGGGCTGGGATTGGCGATTGTCAAAAATATCGTCGAGTCACATCACGGAACGGTCTCGGCATCCAGCAAGCTGGGAGAAGGAACCACCTTCACCCTGCGGCTCCCTGTCGAAAAACAGTAAAGCCAGACAATGTGTGACAGCGCCTCTGACAGCAGAGGTGCTTTTTGTTGAAATCACCACATTAATCTTGTTCATCGTGGAACATATTCTAAGCGTTTGAAGCCAGTTCTAGGAGGCGCACCTTTATGATTTTATCACTAGACCAAGGTACTACCAGCTCGCGGGCGATTCTGTTCGACCATGAGGCGCGTATGATCTCACAGGGGCAATATGAGATCAGGCAGTCCTTTCCCCGGCCAGGCTGGGTAGAGCACGACCCGGAGCAAATCTGGGAGAGCCAGCTTGCGGCAGCGAGAGATGCCATCAGCAGAAGCGGAAGGGCGCCATCCGGGATATCCGCCATAGGCATTACCAATCAGCGGGAAACCGCGCTGATCTGGGACAAGGCGACCGGTGAGCCGATATATCCGGCTATTGTATGGCAGGACCGCCGCACGGCTGAGCAGTGTGAGGAGCTGAAGCAGAGAGGCTTGGCCGAAGAGATTGCCGCCAAGACGGGCCTTGTTGTGGATGCCTATTTCTCGGCCACCAAGCTGGCCTGGATTCTGGATCATGTGCCAGGCGCCAGAGAACGTGCCGGCAAGGGAGAACTGCTGGCAGGGACCATTGATAGCTGGCTGATCTGGAAGCTCACAGGTGGCGCTGTGCACGCCACGGATGTTACGAATGCATCGCGGACTATGCTCTTTAATCTGCATGAGCGCAGTTGGGATGCACCCCTTATCGAAAAACTCGGAATTCCCTCCTCTATTCTGCCGGAGGTTAGAATGTCCGGCGGAGAATTCGGAGCGGCTGAAGCCCGCTGGTTCGGAGCAGAAATTCCAATACGTTCCGTGCTGGGGGATCAGCAGGCTGCCTTGTTCGGACATACATGTCTTGAGGCCGGCAGCGCCAAGAATACCTACGGCACAGGCTGTTTTATTCTCATGAATACAGGGACTGAAGCCGTTGCCTCCAGTCATGGACTGCTGACCACTGTAGCTTGGGGCATGGGCGACGAATTGTATTACGCCCTCGAAGGGAGTGTGTTCGTAGCCGGAGCCGCCGTGCAATGGCTGCATGAGGGACTGGGGCTTATTGAGGGACCGGCGGACTCGGAGGAGCGGGCCGGGGAGGTAGAGGACAGTGAAGGGGTTGTAGTCGTCCCTGCCTTCACTGGGCTTGGCGCACCGTATTGGGATATGTATGCCAGAGGTGCGGTCTTCGGCTTGACCCGTGGCACTACAGCGGGGCATTTGGTGCGTGCTACACTGGAATCGCTTGCTTTTCAATCGCGTGATGTGATCGGAGCCATGGAAAAGGACGCCGGCATGCCGCTGACAGGGCTCAGGGTTGATGGCGGCGCTGTGCGCAATGATCTGCTTATGCAGTTTCAAGCAGATATTCTGGGAAGCAGGGTTACGCGGACAACGTATGCGGAGACGACAGCACTCGGGGCAGCGCTGCTTGCCGGTCTGACCTCGGGGATTTGGACCAGAGAGCAGCTTGAGCGCTTTAATAAGGCCGAGAAGGTCTTCCTGCCGTACATGGAGGAGGCAGAGCGGGAACGGCGTTACGAAGCCTGGCAGGATGCTGTATCGCGCACTATGGGCTGGGAGAAGCATGAAGGATATCGGTGAGAGCAAGAGCAAGCCGAATTGAATACAGGAGACGCCAGCAACAAAGGAGCGGCCTGCAGCAGAATTCTGCTTGCAGGCCGCTCTTTTATCATTAACTCTAGTACTCGATTACAAAAGCTACGTTTTGCCAGCCTGCGCCAACGGTCCAGAACAGGACCTTGTCGCCGCGCTCGATTTGTCCCGTAGTTACCGCTTTATGCAGAGCGACAAAAGGGCTGCTAGTCGAAGTATATCCGAATTCATCGCCGATGTAGACGGCAACGTCGTTGTCGATGCCGGTCTTCTCGGAAACCGCACGGATGTTCGGCAGTGACAATTGCGAGAAGCAGGCCGCTTTGATGGATTCCGGCTCAATCTCATTGATGCTCAGCAGCGTGTTAATTGATTCTGACGCCGCGTCCACACAAATGGAATCATCAAAGGGAATGAATCTCACATTGAACTCTCCCGCATCCACGCCTTCACGTCCAAGGTTAGCCAATCCTTCCGCAGGGAACAACGAGTTCCCGTATACACAGGTGTCTGTCTGGTAGATGGAATCAATGAAGCCTACGGAGTTCTCATCACGCTCCAGAATGAGTGCAGCAGCGGCGTCGCCGAAATTGGCATAATAGACAGGATCGTTTTTGTTCGCATGCGGTGCAACATGGTCGGAGCCGATGACCAGCGCCCGGCGGATTCTCGGGTTGGCCATCATTTGCCGGCTAACCTGCTCCACCGATGCCGTCATGCCCGCACAGTTCGCATTGCTGTCGATACAAATCGTATGCGATGCTCCGCCGATCAGCCGATGGATCATCAATGAATTCGTAGGAAAAATATATTCAGGAGTTTGGCTCGCATAAGCGATAAGGTCAATATCAGCCCCGGTCAGTCCCGTCTTATCCAGCACATTGCTTGCGGCCTCAAAAGCCATTGTCAGAGAGTTTTCATCCTTGCTGTCAATGCTGTAGCGGCTTTCACGGCCCAGAGTAGCCAGAAGACCACGGATATCAATACCCTTTTCATCAAAATGTTGTATGAAAAAGTCATTGCCAATCTTTTTGCTTGGATGATAGATATCAATGTCCTTAATTCGAATTCCGGCCATATTAATCCTCCTCAAAGTTTTGTGAGAATAAACTTCCTGATACTTCTCTTCGAACAAAACTTGCTTCGGAAATATTTAATTAAGCAGAAACAGTTGAAATGATCTCCAGGTTTTCAAGTCCTGCCTTGCGGCCCAGACGGGCAAGCTGCATTTTGAGGATCGGGTTATTTTCCAGAGTAAGGCTCACTTTATCAAATCCGTCAGCCTTGAACATTACGAAGCAGCTTTCCAGCAAAGGCACAACATCAGGAGCGGTTACATTCAGCTTTCTGCAGTCAATGTCAAGTGCATATTCAGCAGGTGTAATTGGATTGATGGTTTGCTGATAAGCCTGGATTGACTTAAGGCCATCGTCGTTTGAGAAAGTACCTTCCAGTTCAATTTTAATGACCTTTTTAACAGAATCGGTGTTCAAAATAAATTTTCCCATTTGCTGATCTCTCCTAAGTAATTAAATTGTGTGAAGCATAAGTATTAAAATTCAAAAAAACTTATATTTATATGTCGAAAATCGACATTAAAACCTTTGTTTTGGGATATTTTCCCTTTAAATATAACCATAATTTTAACTATAATGCAAGAATAAAGTCGAATATTGTATAATTTTGTCGCAAAAGAACTTATTTGATTTCCTCCAGCGTGTCGAGCAGCACATTAAAGGCCGAAATGACTCTTGGAGCGCCGATAACCGGCACCAGATGCAGCAGAATGCCCTTAATCTGCTCCACGGTCATTCCCACACGGAGCGCCATCACGTAATGGACTCCCAACTGCTCGTACTGTCCCATCGTAATCAGCGAGGATATGACGGCGATTTCCTTCCAATCAGAACCGATAGCAGTACGCTGGAAAATATCGCCGTAGGCATTGCCCATAATAAACTCAGCCAATTCGGGAAAATGCTCTTTAACCGGAGCCAGCGCCTTGGCGCCATAATCGCCGGACAGATTGGAGAAATGCTCAAAACCACTGTTGATATTGTTCTTCACGAAAGACGCCCCCTATAGTGTGATGGTGCAGATGGTTCTTCTTAGTTGAGATTCAAGGTACGGTGGGCCGTAGGAGGCACTTCGTCACGGTCGGTCAACAGCTCAATGACAGCGACACGGTTCGATGCAACTGCTTCATTCAGCGCTGAAGTAAACTGTTCTGCAGTTTCGCATCTATAGCCCGTAGCGCCCAGCGATTCGGCGAATTTTACCGCATCCACTGGAACCTCAAAGAGGGTGCCGTCAATCCGGCCTGTAGTTTTTTGCATACCCTTCAATGCCATGTCGAGCTGCATATTGTTCACCACGATAAAGATGACCGGAATATTCTTGCACACGGCGGTGTTGATTTCTGTTCCGAGCATCATAAAGCAGCCATCGCCGGTAATGCAGACAATGGTTTCCTCAGGAGAGGCCACCTTAGCGCCTATAGACATGCCAATTGAATTGCCCATGCAGGCAAAGTAGGCGTCAAAGACAAAGCTGCCAGGTTTCTTCACGTTGTACCATTTCACGGCATTGAAGCCATGGCTGCCGTCATCAACAAAGAGGGTGTTATTATAAGGGAGCTGTTCGCTCAGTGTGCTCATTACCGAAGCGAGAGAAAGCTTGGACAATACAGGCAGCTCTTCTGTATAACGCGGGGATGTCTCCGGTTCACGTGCCGGAATGCTGCTGGTATCGATATTCTGCAGGTAGAACGCCAGATTATCACGCAAATCGCCGCTGACAGAGATGGTAGGAGAGTTTAATATTTTCCCGACAAACGTAGGGTCGACATCAAATTGAATCAAGGTTTGCGGATGGTTCTCCGCCTTGAGATTGCAGATTGTCATATCGCTCAGCCGCGAACCGAGCACGATGAACAAATCGCTGCGGTTCAATAAATCTTCGCCATGCTTGCAGCCGCCGACACCGATTGGACCGTGATACAGCGGATGATCCCAGGCAATAGCGCCTTTGCCCCCTGGAGAAGTCACAACAGGAATATTGAACGTCTCTGCGAGCTGAACCAGCTCTTTATGCGCTCCGGAGCGGTTGACGCCTTTGCCGGCAATGATGAGGGGATGGCTGGATTGATTGATAGCCGTGATTACCCGCTCGAAATTACTGTGGCTGATCAGACTTTCCCGTTCAGGGATCACAATCCGGCACTCTTCAAGGAGTTCTGTCTGCACATCAAAAGGGATGCACAGGTGGACAGGACCACGTTTACCGCTTAAAGCCGTCGAAATGGCATGATTAAATATGGTGCTGAAATGATCTCCGCGTTCAACCAGCTTGCTGAAAAGAGTTGCGGGTCTGAACATATCCGCCAGATCGGCAAGATAGTTCGAAGAATCCTGGCACTGGGGAATCCCCAGCTCTTTGATGGATTGATGGCCGGTAATGAACAGCACAGGAAGGTTGTTCGCCTTGGCATGCGCTGCAGCGGTAAGCAGATTGGTTCCGCCTGGACCGGAGGTGCCGAAGGCCACTCCAAGGCCGCCGGTTTTTAGAGCATAACCTGCGGCTTCGAACCCGGAACTGGATTCATGTCTTCCGGGAATAAACTCAATGCCATGATCAACCATCTTCAGAACTACAGGACAAATAGACTTGCCGATTATGCCAAAAGAATGTGTTACACCGAGGTTTCGTAGTGCCTGAGCCATATAATCTGCGACTGTTTTCAGAAAATCCACCCCACCCAATGTTATTATTTATTTAGCTTAAATAGAAAACCTGCACTCAGAAGGAGCACAGGCAGCTGCTAAATAACCAGGTTGAACGAGAGAAACATAATACAGACGTTCCGGTTCTTGAGCAACCTGGCTGTCATGGTCCCGGGAAAGCATGAGACTGTAGATCCATGGCTTTGCGTCATTCCCTTTCGGAGAATTTTGCCAATATATTTTTATTAATGAAATAAAGCATAATTTTACTTTACAATATATTCCTAGCGCTGCTTTTGTCAATATATTTGATCAAATAAGCTCGAAATTTGACGAATATAACGATTAACGACATTTATTGATTTGCATGTCAAGTGAATATTAATGCAGGAAATAAAATAATAAAGTCCCAGGTGAAAAAGTCCTAAAATGCAAACGGGATTTGAAATGCCGGACCATGGTGCTATTGATAGTTATTACGGAGGATGGCCGGAACTGTGGGAGTGCTTAGACTTCCAGTTGCCAATCATAATCGTACAAGCATTCCTTGCGGCATTATCGTCCTTTGGATTCATTTTTCAAGCTCAGCTTATACAGATATAAATGCAAATTGAAAATATCATTTTATACTGCGAAAATTCAGTGTTTGGTGAATATTACATCAAGAAAATTGTAAACACAAAAAAACTGCCGCATGAGCATTTTTTGCTCAAGCGGCAGCATTGCAGGGGATGCCTAAAATTTGAAAATATGGATTGTTTTTTGCAACTGGAATACAGCTTGGGTCATCTTTTCTGTCTCTTCGGCAACGGACTTGAGGGCATTGATCTGTTCGTTCATAGATGCGGAGACCTCTTCGGTGCCTGCGGCTGTCTGCTCGGTAATTGCGGAGATATTTTCGATGGCCCCGGAAATTCTGAGCGCACTCTCCAGCATAAGGTCGCTTTCAGCAGAGAATGAAGCGATTTGCTCGGTTATGTATTGAACGCTTTGCACAATTTGAGCGAAAATATTAGCCGTTTCAATGATCATTTCATTCTGTACCTGAACGACTTCCTCGTTGATGGCAATATGCTCAATCGCCTGCTTGATGTCGCTCTCAATGCTGCGCACCAGACTGAACACCTCTTTGGTTGAGGAGGTGGATTCCTCGGCAAGCTTACGGACCTCCTGGGCCACCACAGCGAATCCCCGGCCATGTTCGCCTGCACGGGCGGCTTCAATGGAAGCGTTGAGCGACAGCAGGTTCGTCTGCTCGGCGATTTCCGTTATCGTCTTGGTGATCATCGTGATGCCGCGGGCATTTTGTGAGAGTGCTTCAATCGTGTCGGCTACCTTTTGGGTGGCTTGTATATTTTTACGCATGCCTTCCGCTTGCGTATCTACCGACTGACGGCCTTTTTCAACCAATTCCAGCGTATGTACGGAGCGTCTGTTCATTTCCTTGGTGGAGCTTGTGTAATTGGATACTTTCGTTTCTATATCCTTGATCGACTCTGTCATATCTGCGATATCTACAGAGATTTCATTAGCGCCAAGAGCCAGCTCATTGGAGGAGGAGGCAACCTGGGCCATCACAAGCTTCAGGTTCTGGTTCTTGTCTTCAATGCCACGGCTCGCATCCATGACTTGGCGGGTGATTTGCGACGCTTCAGTAAGAATCTTCTTCAGCTTGTCGATCATGGTATTGAAGGAACGGCTAATGTCGCCCATGGAACCGTTTTCGTCAGCGCGGCTGGTAAAATCCCCTTTGGCTATGGTATGAGTTACGTTGGAGATGTCTTCGAACGAAGATGTAAGCGTTCTCTCAACAACGCGTGCGAGAGGATAGGTTAAGGCTGCCAGTACCGCTACTAAAATAACGCCGATAATGATTTTGCCCATCACAATGAGTGTGATCAGAACAGGAACAGCGAATAAAGCGGCGATCAGGTAACATCCGGCAATAATTCTTTGTTTTAAAGGAAGCTTGTTCATCCATGCCATCATAAAAGTTCCCCCTAAATAAAATTGTTTACTGTAATATTATAGGCGGATCGTGGAGGTTTGGTCTATTGTAAGAACTGACATAAAACCTTTTTTTGAGCCTATTTATGTTTGTTTTTGTGTGTGAACTTCTTATATAACGTTACGGTTTCGGCAAGGGTGCAGGTTACCCGTTCGACAAGTTCTCCAGGAGCAACGGCAATGACATCCGGGCTTAGCGAAAGCACAATGCGGCAGGCGGATTCCAGAGTATTGAAATCGGCATCCACGGACAGCCATTCCGGCTGCGCTGCTGCGCTGCTGCTGGTAATTGACACATAGCGTTCCCGCTCCAGCTCCTCCATCGCTCTGCCGTTCACCAGCAGCTTTGCGGGGAAGCGGGGGAGAGCAGATTTGAACAAAGCCGTGGATTGCTCCCAATAAGCGGCAAGCTCAAAGCCTTCCGGGCGCGTAAATGTCTCATCTGTAATTTCGGCTGCTGCCAGTCTGGAGACCCGGAAGGTTCTGAATTCTCCATCGGTTCCGGCAACGACATACCATACTCCTCGTTTGGCTACCAGCCCCAGCGGCGAAATTAGCCGCTCCTTGCATTCTCCATCACGCATATAGCTGATCTTGACCTTGCGGTTCTCCCAGAGCGCCTCCTGCAGCAAAGAGAGGAACGGGTATGATTCACTTGAAGGATGCCAACCCGCGCCATCAATATGGATTCGCTGATTTAGAAAGGCAAGCGGGGAATCAGGAAGCTTGGAGGTGGCGGCCTCCAGCTTGCGGGCAGCGGAGGAGAAATCCTCCTGAATCCCAAGAGCGTTGAGGATTGCAGTATCAGCCGTCAGCAGCAATGATCCAATCTCTTGGGGTTTCATGCCGGTCAGGGAGGTCCTGTAGCCTTCGCTGAGCATCCAGCCGCCATCACGGCCCCTTTCAGCGAGCACGGGCACACCTGAAGCACTTAGCGCCTCCATGTCGCGGAGAATCGTCCGCTCTGACACCTCCAGAGTCTGCGCCAGTTCCTTGGAGGTGATTTTGCCGCGGCTTTGCAGCAGCAGGAGGATGGATAACAAACGGTCGGCTCTCATGATGAGCTCCTTTCTACGGTGAGTTTGAGTAAAATGAATATTTTTAGTTTAGCATAAATATATGTCAATTGGTGTCATATATAAAGCTTATGATGATTATGAAAGTCATAAGAGAGGAGCTGTACAAATGACGAACCTGAAGGGAAAAGTAGCGCTTGTTACCGGCGGGAGCAGAGGGGCAGGGAGGGGGATTGCCCTGGAATTGGCAAAGGCGGGGGCCTACGTCTACATTACAGGCAGAACTGCACACTCTGAACAGCCGGGTCAGCGCAAAGAAACAATCTATGAAGTGCTGCGCGAGATTACGGGCATGGGTGGAGCAGGTTCCGCGATACGCTGTGACCACACAATTGACAGCGATACGGAGGCTGCGATCGGGCAGATTGCGGCAGAGCAGGGCAGACTTGATATTCTGGTCAACAACGTATGGGGAGGCAATCAGCTTCCTATAGAAAGCAAACCTCTGTGGGAGCTGCCGCCAGAGCATTGGGACAATATGTTCACAGCCGGAGTGCGGGCGCAGCTTATGACGAATTATTATGCGCTCCCATTGATGCGGGGCGGCGGAGAATCCGGTAAACTGATTATCCATACTACTTTTTGGGACCAGTATAAATATATTGACAACCTGTATTATGATTTGGCTAAAAATGCGCTCGTGCGTCTGGCCGGCCGTTTGTCCATTGAACTGGTGGGGGAGGGTATAGCTGTGATTCCGCTGTCCCCCGGCTGGATGCGGACAGAGCTGGTGCTGGAGAGCATGAATACGGACGAAGCGCACTGGCAGGAGGTGGCGGAGCTGCAATCAAGTGAATCCACAGCTTATATTGGGCGGGCTGTAACCCGCCTGGCCGCTGATCCTGAAATCATGTCCATGACAGGCATACCACAGCAGGTGGGTAAGCTCGCTGAGAAATATGGCTTCACCGATGTAGACGGGAGAATAGTTCCTGTATTCCGGATTCCGGAATAATTGCGTTGCCCTATCAGGCAGCAAATTGGCAACAAAAAATCGCTCTTTGGAAATGGCTGGCTTGCGCCGCCATTCCAAGAGCGATTTTTTTAGAAATAATGGTTAAGTTCTGCTATATCTTAGAGCAGAATAATTTCTTCGGCTGTGTTGATTTCCGGCAATCCGGCCAGCTTCACAAGCACTTCTTTAGGAACTGCCTTATCAACGGTCAAAAGCATAATGGCTGCACCGCCGACAATTTTGCGTCCCACCTGCATGGAGGCGATGTTGACGTCGTTTTGGCCGAGCAGGGTGCCGACATGCCCGATGATCCCTGGCTTGTCGTTATGCGAAATCAAGACTTGATGGCCTTCTGGAGCAATATCGACCGGGAACTTGTTTACTTGTACGATCCGTTCCCCGTAGCCTTGCAGCAATGTGCCTGCAACCAGGAATTCTTGTTCGTGATCTGTTTTTGTTGTGACAGTAATCAGGTTGGTGAAGCCCTTGGTCTTGGAAGCCTTTGTCACGACAACATTCACGTCACGGGTTTTGGCCAGATGCATCGAATTGACGATGTTCACATCACTGCCGAAGTGGCGTGTGAGCACGCCTTTTACAACATAGCGGGTCAGCGGCTGGGTATCCACATCCGACAGATCGCCTGCATACTCTACATGGATTTCGCGGATAGCGCCATCTGTAAGCTGGGTTACGAAGTTGCCGAGCTTCTCGCCGAGAGTGAAGTACGGCTGAAGCTTGTTCATCACACTTGGAGCAACCGGAGGGATGTTAACGGCATTGATGAACGGTTCGTTCCGTAGAATGTGCAGAACCTGCTCCGATACGTCGATGGCCACATTCTCCTGAGCTTCAATCGTGGAGGCGCCCAAATGTGGAGTGACGATGATTTTGGGATTGGAGAGGAACGGGTGATCCGCTTGTGGCGGTTCCTTCTCGAATACGTCAAAAGCCGCTCCGGCAACAATGCCGCTGTCGATGGCTTCAACCAGCGCCGCTTCATCAATGACACCGCCGCGGGCACAGTTGATGATGCGCATGCCTTTTTTCATAACTTCAAACTGCGGGCGGGAAATCATGTTGCGTGTTTCCGGGGTCAGCGGAGTATGCACAGTGATGAAATCCGCGCCGCGTACAATGTCGTCTACGGAAGCCAGCTTCACTTCCAGCTTCTCTGCACGGTCTGCAGTAAGGAACGGATCATAGGCAAGAATGTCCATGCCGAAGGCTTTGGCCCGTTTAGCCACTTCGCTGCCGATCCGGCCCATACCTAGAACACCTAATGTTTTGCCGCGCAGTTCTACGCCGAGGAATGTTTTTCTATCCCACACACCGGAGATGGTTTTGGCATAGGCTTGTGGAATGTGACGGGCGAGCGCCATCATCATTGCAAAAGCATGCTCACAGGTTGTAATCGTATTTCCGTCAGGAGCGTTAATGACCACAACACCATGCTGTGTAGCTGCCTCCAGCTTGATATTGTCAACGCCTACTCCGGCACGGCCAATAACCTTCAGCTTGCTGCCTGCTGCAATAATCTTCTCTGTTACGGTTGTCTGGCTGCGGACGAGGAGGCCGTCATATTCGCCGATAATGGCAATAAGCTCATCTTCACTCAGTCCAGTTTTCTTGTCTACAGTCACATCGCTTGCGTCCATTAGCTGCTGAATGCCCAAATCGCTGATCGGATCTGATACTAATACTTTAAACATGGTTTCTTGTCCTCCTTAAATGTGGAAAGCTTTTATATGCCCAAGGATGCCCCGAAGAGGCAGTCCACAGTACCAGAAGCATTGTGACGGGAAAAAAACATGTCGAAATAACGAAGTAACGCGCTGTCGCACAAAAGAAAAAAGCTGCAGAAGTACGCTGAATCAAGAGAATTAGGCCTAAAAATGGCTAACAAAAAAACTCTCAACCCCATACTACTGCCGTAGTAAGGGACGAGAGTTGTCGTGGTACCACCCTAATTCACTGCAACTTATGAAGAAGCAGCCTCATTGGCCTGCAAAGGCCACACTGGTAACGGAGATGATCCGATTGTGCCTACTAAAGGGTTCAACACAATATCTCAGGAGCGCTAAAGAGTTCTGTCCGTCACCGGTTTGCACCACCCACCGGCTCTCTGAAGACTTGCAGAATCTTTGTTCCATCATCGGTTTTGCTTGATTAATTTTTCATAATGTAACATGGTGATGCCAGATGTGTCAATAGGCTTATTCCGAGCGGGTCCAGTTGAAGTGCGGTTCTTTTTTCGTTATGATGCAATAGCTGGTCCTATTCATAAAAAAACGGGAGCTGGGGCATCGTTTCCTTGCCGTAATATTGCTCACGCCATTTGATGAAATCCTGCTCCTGCACTGCTCCGGTAGAAATTAACAGGGTTACCGAGGATTGAACATCCTTCAGCTTCAGCGAGCTGGCCGTGCCGGAATAGATCATATCGTCGATCTTGGCAGTAATATCCTGCGGATCGTAGCCGGCGTAGATGCTGCGGTTGAGCATCATGCCCGCAATTGAAGCGTTTTTGAGCAGCAGCGGCATCTTTTTCCATTGGACGAAGGTGAGGGTTTTCAGCTCTCCGGCTTCATTCGGAATTTTATTGTTGGCCTTGGCTCCCCATTTCAGCATGGAGTCATAGAAATTTTTCTGCGCCAGAAGTCCGAATTTGACTGCATTTCCCGTGAAATTGTCTTTGTCCAGCAGCTTGGCCGTCTCAGCGCCTGATGCGCCCGCAGACACCTTGCTGGAGGCCTGGGAGAACAGGGTCAGACTTTTTAGGATATTGAGCTGGGCTTCATGCAGCAGCGGCGAATTGGTGAAGATGGAATCCTGGGTAACCTTTTCATACTGCTTGTCCGCCAGAATACTGAGATTTTTCAGAATGGCTGCATTTTCACGAGTGCCTGTGCTGCGGGAGAGATTATCCACTTGGCTGTTCCAGCTGCGCTTGAATTCCCGATAAGGCAAAAATACGTTATGATAGAATGTAACAAGATCCTGCTGCTGGTAAGATCCGGAGAATTCCTGTGCGGCCCCTTCTTGCTTCAGGTGAGCGTATTTGGCTTCTGTCTTGTCTGCCCCAACCTTCACTCCCGTAAAAAAAGCGGCGAATGCAGATATCAGAAAACATAGAAATCCTAGGGTGTATAACATTTGAGTGCGGGAGGTACGGCTGTTCATAATTAATGCTCCTTCGTCTAGGGAAATTATCTTATGTAAAAACAATATAGAACAGGCAGGTTACGATGAAAAAATTCAAATTTGGCGAAATCAAGATAAAAAAAGCCGACCCTCAGCAGTTAACCGACAGGCTGCTTTTACTGAATTTGTATATAACACAGAGCCTTACTTTAATTATCGGTTTGATATGGATATTATTACAGAAAAGAAATCCTATTCACATATTAATTTTTCCGGAAAACGTACAATTTGTGTACTGGGGCCTCGGACTGGCGGGAATCATGCTCATTGTCGATTTCCTGCTAACCCATATTGTTCCAGAGGAAAGCATGGATGACGGAGGCATTAACAATCTGCTGTTCGGCAACAGGCCTTTGTGGCATATTATTGTCATTTCAGCTATTGTGGCGATTTGCGAGGAACTTTTGTTCCGCGGAGCGATCCAGTATTCGCTGGGTCCTTATTGGACAAGCATCCTGTTCGCCGTTATTCATGTCCGCTATTTACGCCACTGGATTCCCACAGGCTGGGTATTTCTCAGCAGCTACGGCCTTGGTTATATTTACATTCATTCTGGAAGCCTGTGGGCACCGATTGTCTGCCACTTTTTCATTGACCTGTTCTCAGGTCTAATGATCCGCTACCGGAGGGCATCATGAGCGAGGAATTGAGCCGGGTAAAATCCCGGAGGAAAAAGTATAAGGGCGAAGAGGAGTTTGAGGTCAAAGGTCTGGAAAAATCACAGTCTTCCGCGCACACATCAGATGAAGCGCCTGCTGCGATATCCGGCACCCTGTCCAGAACTAGCCGCTATTCTTCGGCAAAAGCGAAAAAAACGGCCAAGCGGGAAGTGACCCGGACCGATGAGGAAATGGCAACGCCTTCCCGTTCTGAGACTTACCCATCAGAGCGTCTCCGCTTAAGCAAGATGTTCATCAATTCACTGATCGTTATTTTTGTGCTGCTGCTCGGATCGCTTCTGTGGTGGGGACTTGAAGGAGCGCCGCCGCTTAGGACAATATGGTGATCTGGCTGCTTGGCATTCTAACGGTTTGTATTCTGCTGCCCATTACGGTTGGAATGCTCATGCTGACGGCTGCTTTCAGAAATCATATTATTGCCGAGGAAATATTCCTGGAGTCTCTTCCGCAGGGATTTGACGGCTTCCGTATTCTGTTTATCTCGGATATCCACCGCCGGCGGCTTCCTAAAAGGCTGCTTGAGCCGATGAAGGGGAAAGTGGAAATTGTGCTCCTGGGCGGCGACATGACGGATAAGGGCGGCTCCATCAGCCGGCTAAGCGATAATATGAAGCTGGCGGCATCACTTGCCCCGGCTTACGCGGTGCATGGCAATCATGATTACCGGGCGAATACAGCACTTGTCGATGATGTCCTCCGTGGCAGCGGGGTACGGCTGCTGATAGATGAGAACATCATCATTGAACATGAGGGAGCTGAAATGCTGCTGACGGGTGTAGACTTTCCCCAAAAGGGCGGGAAGAGGGCTTACGCGCCTTTACCATCACCGTCCACCTCGGAAGCTCAATTGTTCCGGATCATTCTTGTTCATGATCCGCTCTGGCTGACGCAGCAAACTGAGCTTCCCGCTGATCTTGTCCTGGCCGGGCACACTCACGGCGGGCAGGTTGTGCTGCCTTTTATCGGCCACAGGCATGTGGACCCCTTCTACCGCGAATACAACGCGGGGCATTATGTGCTTCCAAGAAAAGACGGCTCAGAATCGGAAGCCAGGCTGCTCATCAGCCGCGGCTTCGGCACCGCACATCTTCCGCTGCGCTGGGGCAGTCCGGCAGAAATGCATGTGCTGACCCTTCGCAGTGGATTGAAGCAGCAGGACATGCCGGAAGCCCGGAGATAAGCGGCTTAGTGAACAGACAAAAAAGGTATCCCTCATATAGCAGGGATACCTTTTTGTGCGTACGCCCAGCATGGGCGTCATCTCTAGGGTGAAAGTCCCGAGCGGGGGCTGGCAAGCGCCTACCGTTAGCCAAGGGCAAGGGTGTCCATCGCGAGGTGGAATCTGAAGGAAGCCGGGGGCAAAAGCACGGCCT
>NZ_JBVYOK010000010.1:0-222326 GCF_056120445.1 Paenibacillus sp. sgz302115 | reverse complement strand
CGAAGGATAAGCTCCGCTCGACTTGCATGTATTAGGCACGCCGCCAGCGTTCGTCCTGAGCCAGGATCAAACTCTCCAATAAGGTTATTGAAAAGAGCGATTCGCTCATTTTGAAACATCTGACGAGAATTTGCATTCTCTTAATGAGATTTCAAAAGCGTGAAACACGCTGTGAAATTCATCGATTTGGAATCACCGAAGTGATTTCCGATACTCACTCGTTGTTCAGTTTTCAAAGATCAAGCTCGTTGTTAGCGGCGATTATCTCGTCACCAGCAACTTTTATAATATATCATGTTTATCAATCGAATGCAACACTTTTTTTAAATATGTTAGCACTACCAATCAATTTACCATGATCCAGTACTTCAAACTCAACTTCCCGTTCGTGACTGGATTTATAATATACCATGCTGCATTCACTAAAGACAACCGCTAATATTTTCCAAATAGCTCGCAATATCCAAGCCTCTCTGTTTCATTATATAAATCCATGAATATTAAAGACTAAAAAGCGTGCCATGCGCGTGAAAACGCAGCATAGCACGCATAAGAAGAGCCAGTTCAGTTCATGTAACTATTAGCGCGAAATCCATGGATTTTTGTTTTTCTTTGCTGTGCTTTTACGTGAGCTTTGTTTGGAACGCTGCTTGGCAGATACATTATTGGAACTGATGGTAGCTTGAGCTGATGTTTTCACTTTAGCAGAGGAAGCTTTTGTTTCTCCGCTTTTGCTTTTTGCTGCCGGTTCGGATCTTTCCGCCTCAACAGCCTGCGGTACATCCTGTTGGATAAACTCAGGTTCTTGAATTTCAGGCACCCGGTTATGGGCATAGTTTTCCATTCCCGGGTACATCGGATAGGAGGGAATATTGGAAACCATCGGTCCGGAAAGCGTTCCTATTGGTGCTATATTGGACTTCGGCTCCATGCCTATTTCATAAGGTGAGATCATCCCCGGCTGAGGCTGCATATAGGCTGGATAGTTATTATAGATAGGCTGCTCATACGAATACGGCTGGATTGGTTGAACAGGCATTCCACCGCCACAGCCGCAAGAAGGCCATGGAAGATTCATTGACTGTCCGCCGTATTGAGGCATAGCATATGATAGATTTTCGCTGACCGGACTGATGTTACTGTATTCCGGCGCCATATTTGGATGCCATGCTTCCGGATAATCAGCGGATGGATAAATATTTTCTGGATAGGAATACGGAGTCACACAATCCGGCATATAGGCAGCTGGTTGAATATAATTCGGAGCCGAATTCATGCCCATGACACCCATCGGCTCATAATACGGATATGCTGGCGGACAATCCATAAAATATGGATTCTCATATAGACCTGGATAGCCAGCTGATTTCTCGCATGGCGATACTTTATTTTCATACCAGGAAGTGGGCTGAACCTCCGATTTGGACTTTTCTTTCGGCATCTCAAAGGTCTTTGCTTCCTGAGCAGGAACAGAGATTTGGACAAACAGGCTTTGTTTTTCATGAATCACTTCATGAATAGGAGCTACTTCAGGAGCTTTGTTCACAATCGGAGCCACCTCGGGAGCCTTGTTCACAATTGGTGCTACTTCAGGAGCCTTGTTCACAATCGGAGCTACTTCGGGAGCTTTGTTCACTATGGGAGCTACTTCAGGAGCCTTGTTCACTATAGGAGCTACTTCAGGAGCCTTGTTCACAATCGGAGCTACCTCGGGAGCTTTGTTCACAATCGGAGCTACCTCGGGAGCCTTGTTCACAATCGGAGCTACTTCAGGAGCCTTGTTCACATTAGGGGCAACCGCGGAGGGCTGCTCTTTAGGTCCCGTATATTCTTTTGCACCAAGATTTGGTTTGTTGATGGCTGTGGAGGCTATGGACTGGGGATTGGCGGCAGAATTATTTCCTTTCTTAGGAATATTGACGATTTCACCAACCATGAGAACATTCGGATTCTTCAACTGCGGATTGGCATCAATCATGTCCTTCAGTGTGATTCCCCAAGCTTTGGACAGCTTCCACAAAGTATCGCCTTGTTTGACGGTATGTTTGTAGAAGACCTCATTGTTGTCAGGGACCGGAGTTGCGCCCGCAGGGATTTTGACTTTGTCACCAATGACAAGCACGTCAGGATTGCTGATTTGCGGGTTTGCCTCGATAATTGTTTGCAGCGGCACCCCATACTTTTGCGATAATGCATACAGCGAATCGCCTTGTTTGACAATGTGTATTTTCACGCAGCATTAACCTCCTAAATGTTTTGTGGGCCTTCTGGCCCTGAGAGCGGTCCAAATTGAATGGCTTTACCCCCAGCTTCGTTATAAGCGGTACAGCCGCCTCCTTCGTTACTACATCTTATGCAGCCCATAGGCGATTGACATCTATCACAACAAAAAAAATCCTTCCATGGCTGGCATGAAAGGATTGTTCCTGATATTCGTACTCTTCGGTTTATTCCCAGACCTTGTAGCCGTCTTTGTCTACAACATTGCGGAATTCCTCAAGCAGTTTCAGTGTAATTGGACCCGCTTGGCCTGCGCCGATAACCCGGCCGTCGATTTCCCGGGCTGCGATAACCTCGGCTGCTGTTCCGGTGAAGAAAACCTCATCCGCAATATACACATCATGCATGGTGAACGGCTCTTCCTTGAGCGTCAGCCCCAGCTTCGCGCACAGCTCAATGATGGCTAGTCGAGTAATACCTTCAAGCGCCCCTAGATAGCAAGGCGGGGTATAGACGATTCCTCTTTTGACGATAAAAATGTTGTCGCCTGAGCCCTCGGTTACATACCCTTGGGCATTCATCATAATCGCTTCGTCCGCTTCCGCCAGATTGGACTGGATTTTGACGAGGATGTTATTAAGATAGTTCAGTGATTTGATCTTAGGATTCAGCGCATCCGGAATATTGCGGCGCTGCGATACCGAAACCGCACGAAGACCGTTCAGATATGCCTGCTCCGGATAAATGGCCAGTTGCTCCACGATGATGATTACGCTGGCTTTGGGACAACGGCGGGGATCAAGCCCCAAGTTGCCGACACCGCGGGACACAATCAGTCGGATGTAGCCGTTGCGCATTTCGTTAAGACGAATGGTTTCAGCCATGGCCTCCAGCATCTCATCATAAGTCAGCGGAATATCCAGCATAATGGATTTGGCTGAATCATATAGCCGGTCCAGATGCTCCTTGCATTTAAAAATATTTCCGTTGTATATACGAATACCTTCGAAAATGCCGTCACCATATAGAAATCCGTGATCAAAAACGGATACCTTTGCATTTTCCTTTGTTACGTGTTGTCCATCCAGATAGATCCATTGCTCAGCCATGAACTTACTGCACCTCCGCTTTCTCTTCTTCATAGGTGTATGTGGGATACGAGCCCAGAATCCGTACCTGGCAGCCCAGGGCCTCAATTTCCTCAATCGCCGCAGGCAGCAGGACCGATTCCATCGGTTCCAGCACATCAATATAGAAATAATAAGTACCTAACTTCTTCTTCGTTGGCCGTGACTCAATACGTGATAAATTCAGCCGCCTCCAGGCAAATGCGGACAGCACCTGATGCAGGGCTCCCGGAAAATCCTCCGGCAGGGTCACAAGGATACTTGTTTTGTCCCCGCTGCTTATCCGTGGCAGCTCAAGCTTCTGCTGGCCTACCAGCACAAACCGCGTGTAATTGTTATTATGGTCCGTAACCCGCCGCTCTACAACCTCAAGCCCGTGGGTTGCCGCACCAAGCGCCGTGCCGATTGCAGCCCAGCCCTTGCCGGGGTTGTTCGAAACGATCTCCACTGCCTCGGAAGTGCTTCCTACCGACTCCAGCTCAGCCCAAGGGATATGCTTGCGGATAAACTGCAGGCATTGCGCCATGGCGACAGGATGGGAAAGAATTTTAACCACTTTGGTGAAATCCTTGTTCCCCCCGCCATCCGTAAACTCCCCGGGGTTGCCAATCAGATTCTGCACGGACGGAAAAATCCATTCCGCTTGCATCGGCAGATTCACTTCATTGATGAGCCAATCAATATGCAGGCTGACCGAGCCTTCAATCGTATTCTCAATTGGAATCACGCTGTAATCAGTCACTCCGCCCGCCGTAGCGAGAAAAACATCGGAGATCAGCTTATGATGCTCAATCTTTAGAGGCTCACCACCAAACAAATACAACAGCGCTTCGTGCGATACCGAGCCCTGCGGCAAAACCGCTATTGATTTCATGACTGTTGTTCTCCTTTTATCATATCCAAAAATGATTCGCTTTGCATCCCGTTTCTTGCAAGCAGCTCTGTAGTAACACCCGCTGTGCAAGGAGACAGCCAGCAGGTACGTGCCGGAATACCGTGTTCCTGCATCGTTTCCACAAGGAAAAGCTCCAGCTCCTGCTTGCGGCGCTCCCGCCGGTCAACCATACAGAGTAGTGTAGGCCCTGCTCCGCTAAGCGCGATGCCAAGCGCCCCGTGCTTCGGTGCTTCAGCGAGCAGCTTCTCCATACCGGGCACAAGCGGTGCGCGATATGGCTGATGCAAGCGGTCCTGCATCGCCCGGCCGATCAGATCAAGCCTGCCCGCAGCCAGCGCCGCTGTCAAAAGGGAAGTGCGGCTAATGTTATGGACAGCATCGTTTACCGTAATCTTGTCTGGAAGCACACCACGCGCCTTGGTGGTCGACAACTCAAATTCGGGAATGACGACCAGCACTTCAAGCTCCTGCGGCGGCTCAATCCGTATGTAATCGGCATGCTTACCATCCCAAACGGCTGTAATAACGCCGCCAAACAGCGATGCTCCTACGTTATCGGGATGCTTCTCCAGAGCGGTCGCCATATCAAACAGCTTGGCATTATCCAGCGGTGAACCTATCATAGCATTAGCCGCAGCCATTCCGCCAACAATTGCCGATGCACTGCTGCCAAGGCCCCTTGTGAGCGGTATCTCGGAATACATTGTGATGGAGAGCTCAGGAATTGTAACACCAGCTTCTGCAAATACCATTTGGGCTACCCGGTAGAGCAAATTGCTTTTGTCCCGGGCAACACCTGCCATCTCATCCCCGTAAAGGTGAAATACCGTTTCCGCAGCCTCCTCCATTTCGATCCAGGCATACAGCGACAGGGCCATGCCCAGCGTATCAAATCCCGGACCCAGATTGGCGGTACTGGCGGGTACTTTTACTCTAGACCTTCCGTACATACTCATAGCTGGTAGAATCTCCTTCATTATTATTGCGCGAAGCTAAAATCAGGGATAGAATCCGGTGATCATCCTTCCACACGATAGTGGCTCTTGATGCGGTGAATGACCTTGAGCTGCTCCAAATGCCGCATTACTTTGTTCATGCTCGCTTTGCTGGCATTGTGCGTTACTATAATAATTTCAGCGTCAGGATTATCCGGGTTGGCTTGCTGCACCACGGAATCAAGGCTGACCTCATACTCAGCAAACACCTGCGTAATTTTGGCCAGTACGCCCGCTTTGTCATCCACATGCAGCAGCAGGAAATTTTTATAAAAAATGTCTTCGTCACTTCTCAGCTTCATCTGCTTGTAAGGAACGATCTGCTTCAGTCCATTCACGCCCAGCTTCAGGTTCTTAATGACGGCAACAAGATCGGCTACGATGGAGGTAGCTGTCGGCATTGCGCCTGCCCCGGCTCCATAGAACATTGTTTCTCCCACGGCTTGACCGTAAACATACACCGCGTTGTAAACGCCGTTCACGGAGGCGATAGGATGGCTGGCGCGGATCATTGTGGGCTGCACGCTGATGCTGAATTCGTCCTCCTGGCTCTCGGCGATGCCGATCAGCTTCATCTCATATCCAAGTCTTTTGGCAAAAGCGATATCCTCCTTGCTCACTCCGGAAATGCCCTTTACACTGACATCGCTCAGTTCGACATTCGTACGGAAGCCGAGGGTCCCGAGAATGGCCATTTTGCGCGCAGCGTCCAAGCCTTCCACGTCAGAGGTCGGATCAGATTCGGCATATCCCAGCTCCTGCGCTTCCTTCAGCACATCATGATAGGAGGCGCCTTCCCGGCTCATTTTGCTCAGTATGTAATTGGTGGTTCCGTTCACGATCCCCATAATCTTCATGATTTTATCTGAGGAGAAGCCTTCAATAAGTGTACGGATAATCGGAATCCCGCCAGCCACGCTCGCCTCGTAAAACACATCGCACTGCTTCTCCTGGGCCTTGGCCAGAATCTCCGAGCCGTGCAGCGCCATCAAATCCTTATTGGCTGTCACAATATGCTTGCCGCGCTCCAGCGCTTCCAGAATGTACTCTTTCGTTCCCGTGATTCCGCCCATCACCTCGACGATTACATCAATTTCAGGATCACGGATAACCGCCCAGGGATCATCGGTGATTATCGCAGCATCCACTTCAATATCGCGGGGCTTCTCGGTGTTCTTCACGGCAATACGTTCAATGAGAATCGGCGAGCCGACCTGACTGCTCAGATCCTCCTGATTCCCAACCAAGATACGGACAACTCCCGTACCCACTGTTCCCAGACCCAGCAACCCCACTTTAACCGGCTTCATTTGAATCCTCCTAAAAGTTATGTGCGTCTCAGCTTCACTGAATTACTTCTTCAATATACCGCATAAGTGTCTAGCCCTGCCCAATAATCAAAGCACGCTTCACCCCGGGGATCGCCTTCATGCTATCAAGCATATCACCCAATTCCTGATTCAAATGCGATATCTCTACAGAGATCACCACATTGGCCCGCCCCTGCAGCGGAATACTCTGATTAATCGTCAGCACGTTGGCGCCATGTACAGCAACACAGCCCAGAACCTTGGACAGCATGCCCGATTCATGCTCGAGATCAATGGAGATTGTAACAATCCGCTCGCGCTCCAGCTGATGAATCAGATGAATGCCATCCTTATATTTATAAAATGCGCTGCGGCTAAGCCCCACCTGTTCTACACCCTCATGTACGGTCTTGGCATCTCCCGCTTCAAGCAGCTGCTTGACCTGCATGGTCTTCAGCACGGCGTCAGGCAATATGTCCTCACGGACCAAATAATAGCGCTCTTTCACGAACGTCCTCACCCCAAAGACTTTTGTGTTTTTATAGTGGACATTATACGGGATTTTGCCTGTAAAATGCAACAACTTTTTGGGTACCCAGCCAGCTTGAATTAGGTTTCTTCATGAAAAAAAACGCCGACTGTGTCTCCCTCGTGGAAACACAACCGGCGATTATATGTGGCATAAGCAGCCAGTGACTTAATAGTAGCTGCTGTTCTCAACAAATTCGAATTCAAAATCACCTATACGGACAATCGTGCCTTCTACCGCGCCGCGTTTACGCAGCTCTGCATCCACACCCATATGGCGCAGTGTGCGGGCCAGCTTAAGAATGGCATCATGCGTGCTAAGCTGCATCCGCTTCAGCATCCGCTCGATACGAGGGCTGCTAACCACAAATGCATCATTGTCGCGGGTAATCGTGAAGGAGTTGTCCTCTTCCGCTTCAAGCTTATACACCTTGCGTTCCGAGGTTTCAGCTACCTCCTCAACAACAGGAGCAACCGGTATACTGTCCAGAATATCGGCTGCACGGTAGAGCAGCTCCTGCACCCCTTGACGGGTAAGCGAAGAAATCGGCATGATCTCCAGATCTGGACGGACCTCCGCGACACGTTCACGGAAGGAAACCAGGTTTGCCTCAGATTCGGGCATATCCATCTTATTCGCTGCCACAATTTGCGGGCGGTCAGTCAGATTTGCATTGTATTGTCTCAGCTCATCATTAATTTTGACCCAATCGTCAAAGGGATCACGCCCTTCAGAGCCGGACATATCCACCACATGGATGATAATACGGGTACGTTCAACGTGACGCAGGAATTCGTGGCCAAGGCCAACCCCTTCACTGGCGCCTTCAATTAATCCCGGCAGGTCAGCCATAACAAAGCTTCGGCTATCCCCGACATCGACCACACCCAGGTTCGGGGTTATCGTTGTAAAATGGTATGCGCCAATCTTGGGCTGAGCCGCAGAAACCACCGACAGCAGTGTGGATTTCCCTACGCTCGGGAAGCCCACAAGCCCCACATCGGCCATTACCTTCAGTTCCATGACGATATAACGTTCCTGACCTTCTTCACCGTTCTCCGCCAGCTCTGGCGCTGGATTGGCCGGTGTGGCAAAACGGGTATTTCCCCGTCCGCCCCGTCCGCCCCGCGCAACAACCACCTGTTGTCCATGACGGGTCATGTCGGCAATCACTTCTTGGGTATCATCGTCAATCAGTACGGTTCCCGGAGGGATACGCACGATCATATGCTCGGCGTTCGCTCCATGCTGGCTTTTGTTGCGCCCTTTTACTCCGCGTTCAGCTTTGAAGTGGCGCTGGTAACGGAAATCCATCAGTGTGCGCAGGCCTTCGTCCACACGAAAAATAACGTCGCCGCCACGCCCGCCGTCACCGCCGGCCGGTCCGCCTTCCGGCACATATTTCTCCCGGCGGAACGCCACGAGACCATCGCCGCCGTCGCCGCCCTTTACATAAATCTTGGCTTTATCTACGAACAATTATATTCACCTTCCTTACATCTCCAGCGGCAGCCGCAGCTTCACACAAGCTTCGCCTCGTTTTGCCTGGTCCGCTTTTATGATTTTTCCTTGTACTATATTATAAATTTGCCCCTGCAGCAGCTCAGGATTGCCATGATCATCCTCGCTTTCGAAAGAGATAAGAATGTCTCCTCCATCCTGTGAAAAACCAAGCCGCAGCTTCCGCGTATCGCCCTGTGGAGCAAGTCCGCTGTACTGATAAGCCCTTACCGTCTGCATAATCACCGAAGTCAGCTCATCGCCCGTCTCCGGGCTCAGCTTGTCCTCCAATTGCAACCCTTCCTCCACCTGCACTTCCAGCTCCAGACTGCTTCTGTAGGTGCGGAAAGATTGTAAATAGAACACCAGCGAAGGAATGCCGAGTTTGGAAATGCGGCTGTCCAGCGCGATCCGCTCCTTTATTCTTCCCACACACTCCAAGGATTTATCAGGCTTGCCCAGCTGGATATATCCGTAAAGCACTTGCAGATCGTTCATCCAATCATGACGATGATGATTCAGTGTCCGGTTCGCCGCCTGCTGCAGAGTTTTCTCCTGTAAACGCAGCTCCTCTTCAAAATGACGCCGGTTGTAAACAAAGCTGAAAGCAAGCACCGCTGCCACCCATACGCCGAGCAGCAGACATGTGAAAAGGGAGGTATGCCAATACACGAGACCTAAAGGAAGCAATACGGATAACATGACAGCCCAGACGATACTTTTCCAGGATTTCATTCTTTCTCCCCGTCCCTCAGTTCGCAAAATTCATGCCGATGTAACCGTTTCTTTTTGCTTGATATTTACCATTTTCCAGTATAACACAGGCTTTCTCCGCAGGTCACCAGCATTCAAAGCTTGAATTTTATAACTTCTTGTCTTTTGCAAAAAAGCCCCCGGCACTCATGCCGGAGGCTTCTACTTGCGATTAGTTCCGAAAGCTTACGCTTCCAGTGCCGCTGCTACCGGAGCGACATCAACCGGGTACACGCTCACTTTCTTGCGATCGCGGCCCCAACGTTCGAACTTCACTACACCGTCCACCAAAGCGAACAAGGTATCATCCTTACCGATGCCTACGTTCGTGCCTGGGTGAATTTTGGTTCCGCGTTGACGAACCAGAATGTTGCCGCCGGTTACTGCTTGACCGTCAGCACGCTTCACGCCAAGACGTTTCGAGTGGGAATCACGTCCGTTTTTTGTGGAACCTACACCTTTTTTCGATGCGAAAAACTGAAGATCCAATTTCAACATGTTGGTCAACCTCCTTCTTCAAATAATGACTTGCTGTATCTTAATATACTTCCCGTATGATTCTGCGATATCGCTGAGCATTACGACCATAGACTCCAGCAGCAGCTGAACCTTGGCGGAAACTTCAGGATTGTCCACCGGAACCAGGGTTCCGCTTAGAAATCCATCATCGGTTGAAGTGTCCAGAATCACACCAGTCAGCTTCTCAATCGCGTTCACCGTTCCAAATGTAGCAGTGGAAACACCGGCACACACGATATCCCAGCCCTTCTTAGCGAACTCCGCATGCC
Source organism: Paenibacillus sp. sgz302115 (assembly GCF_056120445.1). Classification (NCBI taxonomy): domain Bacteria; kingdom Bacillati; phylum Bacillota; class Bacilli; order Caryophanales; family Paenibacillaceae; genus Paenibacillus; species Paenibacillus sp. sgz302115. The sequence continues at coordinate 212,209 of NZ_JBVYOK010000010.1, read as the reverse complement.
CTTTTACAGTAAAACCGACAATCGCACCCTGATCAGACACCCGTGTAATCCGCACGTTAATCATTAACGCACCTTCTTACGCCTGGATCTTCTCGATAGTTACTTTAGTGTACGGTTGACGATGACCTTGCTTCTTGTGGTAGTTCTTCTTAGGTTTGTATTTGTAAACTACAACCTTCTGACCCTTACCATGTTTCTCGACTTTGGCTGTTACAGACGCGCCACTTACCAGCGGAGTTCCTGCAGTCAGACCACCCTCGTTAGAAACAGCCAAGACACGGTCAAACGTTACGCTTGCGCCGTCTTCAGCTTCCAGCTTCTCAATGAACAACACATCGCCTTCTTGGACTCTGTATTGCTTACCGCCAGTTTCGATAATTGCATACATTGTACTTGCACCTCCTCATGTCTCAGACTCGCCTAGTCTAGGTGGCAAATTCCCGTGGGAACCGCGCTTATGTACCCGATCGGAGCGGTTACAGCATGTGCAGGATTAGAATAACCAGACACATACTTAACGATACTATCATACTAATTATAGACAGTCAATAACATACCACGATAAAAACTGATTTTGTGCAGATTCACACTATTCCAGCCATGCGCCAACCTTGCCGGTTCCCCCGCAGCATTGACAGTTTACCGGGGCAAAACCAGCCGAATCATGCCTAGCCTTCTTGCGGGTCATCTCCAGAAGACCAAGATGGGTCCAGCCGAGAATATGCGTCTGAGTGCGGTCACGGCTGATCACACCCTCCAGCCGTTCAGTAACCATCTTCCGGTGCTCTTCCTGTTCCATATCAATAAAGTCGATGATAATGATGCCCCCTGTATCCCGCAGCCGGATAAGCCGGCCGATCTCCTCCGCCGCCAGGAGATTCGTACGCGTCACAGTCTCCTCGAGTGTAGCTCCGCCGGTATATTGAGCCGTATTGACATCAATCACGGTAAGCGCCTCTGTCTCATCCCATATCAGCGTTGCTCCGCCCTCCATCGTGATTTTGCGGGCAAAGCTTCTGTGCAGTTGCTCCTGCACGCCATAGGCGGTGAAGATGGACTCCTGTCCACGGTAGAATCCAATATGCTTGTACCTCCCGGGAGCCATATCATTCAGAAAAGCTTCCGCCTCGCGGACCGCTCTGGCCGAATCAATCATCAGCTCATCCTTCTGCGGATTGAACGCATCCCTGATGAACCGCTGGACAATGCTGAGGTCGCTATGCAGATGAGCCGGAGCCACGGCTTCTTGCGCCCGGCTGCTAATCATCTCCCACTGCGCGCGTAAAAAAGTTAAATCCCCCTCAACGGCCTCCACCGGCTCATCCTCCGAGACAGTTCGCATGATAAGCCCCTCTTCCCGCCGCCGCAGCCGTTCACCGATTCCCTTCAGGCGGGTCCGTTCGGATTCACGGCTGATTTTTTTGGATACACCGACATACTCGGCAAAAGGCATGTATACCACCCAGCGTCCCGGAAGAGTATAGTGCGTCGTTACTCGCGCGCCCTTGCCGCCACGCGGCTCTTTTCTCACCTGAACAACAATTTCCTGTCCGGGCTTAAGCAGCATCTCAATGGAGGGCTTAACCTCCGGCTGCTTCTCCAAGTGGGGAGGAAGAACATCATCTACATATAAAAAGGCGTTCTTCTTCTGTCCGATATCAACAAAAGCAGCCTGCATGCCTGGTAATACATTTACAACCCTGCCCTTATAATAGCTGCCGACCAGTCCTTGCTGCTGATCGCGTTCAGCCGCATATTCCACAAGACTCCCATTCTCCAGAAGAGCCATTCGGGTAATAGACTGCGTGCAGTGAACGATCATTTGTTTCATGGCTTCACCTCTGGTTCAAATCAAGGATATCCGCCTCCGCCCAGCGGGTACGGTCTAACCTACATTCCAAAATAAGAGGAAATCAATTTCTGCTCCGGCACAACGGCCACCACATTCTTCTCCTCATTCATTACATAGATAAAATGGTATTGGTTACGTTTAAATAGACGCAATATATCATCCAAAGGTTTCGCGGAAAAGGCAACTATCGGATGCGCGGCACTTCCCGACTGCTGATATCGCTCGTACGCGGACTCTCTATTCATCAAAAAAGCCACGAAACGGTATGGCAGATTACGCTGGTCTGTAAGATTCGAATACAGCAGGAACAAGCCGATCATCAGCAGGTTCAGCCGGAGTCCGCCGCCGCTGCCCAGCGGCAGCAGCGCATAGACCAGAGCAAACGCACTGGCCACGATGCTTACTCTGCCGCTCCATAGCAACGTGAAGTAATACGGCAGCAGCAGGCTGAGGGCCGCTTGAAAGATTTTGCCCCCATCGAGGGGCAGGACCGGCAGAAGATTAAAAAGTGCGATAATGGCATTCGCCTGTATAAAATAAGCAAGAAACGCACTGCTGCCATACCCGATATGCTGGAGCCCAAGCGCCATAAGGATCATTACACCGTTCTGCAGCGGGCCGGCAAGCGCGATGCCGATCTCCCGGGCCGCAGTAAGGCGGCCGTGATCCTCCATAACAGCCACTCCCCCGAAAGGAAGCAATTGTACAGATTTCACCGTCACCCCGCTAAGCAAGGCAGCGCAGACATGTCCCATTTCATGGATCAATACAATCGTGAATAAAGTGAGCAGCTCCAGGAACTGCCCGGTGAGGACCGAAAAGAACATAATCAATACGAACAGGGGGTGCAGTGACAGCTCAATGCCCCGGATCCTAATCAAACGATACCACTTCGGAGGGATCAATATAAGTCTTGTCTTTCATAACCGCAAAAAAAAGCAGCGGAGCTGAAGCATTCTCCGTTTCCTGCAGCCATCCGATGCTGTCCCCGCTTTGCACCCAGTCATCAACCGCCAGCCTTGTCCCGCTCAAATGGCCGTATTCCGCCGTTATGTCTCCTGTATGGCGGACAGTTATCCGAATTCCGCCCTGCGCCTCTTTAGATACGGACAACACGCGTCCGGTATCTACACTTTTCACTGTGAGCGCGCCGCTTGAATTTTCTTTGGGCATGATCTCCACACCTTTTAGTGCTGCCTCAAAAGGAAGTACGATGCTTCCCTCAATCGGGGCATTAAGCTCCGATTTGGCCGTTACCTTCTCAGCCGGCTCCTCTTTATCGCCAAACATCGGGATAAATGCCGGTGCTCCGCTAAAATGCTCCTCATACCAGACCTGGGCGGCGGCAAAATCCATATCTCTGCTGAGCGCGTCGGTGATAAAGGCCTGCGCTTTCAGCGCCCAAGGCTCTTTAATGGCAAAAATACCCCACACGGCGCCAAACACAATGATGCTTGCAATGAATCTCCGCATAAAACCGGAAACAAACCTCGGCTTGTCCCCGCCTCCCTCATCCATCCAGCCCCCGCGCCGCTGCTTCCATAGGGCCTCGGGGTCAGGTTCAGAGGGAGCCGAAGTATTATGCCTGGCTCCCGCTCCCCACTCCTTGAAGGTAGATGTCTGATCAGGCAGGGCAAACATCGGCGGCACTGCCGATGCTTGCGGGACATCCTCAAGCTCGAGCAGGCTGCGAATGCGATCCTTGCGGCGGCCTTTAATATCGGATTTTTGTTCCATATTCATCCCTCCGGCGGGCTTGTTTTACTATCATTTTATGAAGTATCCAAGCTGCTTTAGAACAAGCCCCGGCCAGGGAGGATTACAGAAATGCGGCAAATTGGGCGTACCCGAAAGTAAAGCGGACAGAAGAAAGCCATACGTTGTCACAAAAAAATCCCGCCGCAGAGTTTACTGCTGGCGGGATCATGCGATAGATTGATCTTCTAATCGTGCAGTATATACTTTCAGCCCATGCCAAAGAACTTTTTAAATTTCTTGAATGCCCCCGGCTTGCGGTCAAGCTGCATAAGCGGTACGGCATCCCCGAGAATACGCCGGGCAATGTTGCGGTAGGCGATTGCCGCAGCTGAATCGGGATTCATCACCGTTGGCTCACCGCTGTTCGCCGCTTTGATCACCAGCTCATCATCGGGAACAATTCCGATCAGATCAATGTTCAGCACCTGCAGAATATCCTCAATATCGAGCATATCCCCTGATTTTATAAGCCCCGGCCGTATCCGGTTAACCACCAGCTTCGGCGACTCAACATGCGACTGCTCCAAAAGGCCAATAATCCGGTCTGCATCCCGCACCGCAGCATGCTCCGGCGTGGTAACGACAATAGCCTTATCTGCACCGGCAATGGCATTGCGGAACCCATGCTCGATTCCCGCCGGACAGTCAATCAGGATATATTCATATTCCTTCTTGAGCTCAAGCACAATATCCTTCACCTGCTCTGGTGTAACGGAGGTCTTGTCCTTCGTCTGTGCCGCCGGCAGCATGTACAGATCATCAAAGCGCTTGTCCTTGACCAGCGCCTGGTTAAGGCGGCAGCGGCCTTCTGCTACATCGACAAGATCATAAATGATGCGGTTCTCCAGCCCCATGACTACATCCAGATTCCGCAGTCCAATGTCGGTATCGACCAGACATACTTTTTTGCCCTGCAATGCAAGCGCGGTGCCAATATTGGCCGTTGTGGTTGTTTTACCCACTCCGCCTTTGCCCGAGGTTACGACAATCGCTTCTCCCATGGAGGCTACACCCCTTTAAACACATTTAAACCCTGACGTAATTTGACTATATTATGAATTTTGTCGATCTGCATAGCACCGTTCGTTAAATAGGCAAATTCCATGCTGCTCTCCCGGGTTCCCCATTCATCCGGAGGGCGGCTGATTACATCGGCTATCCTCAGTTGTGTCGGTGACAGCAAAGAAGCGGCGATGATCGCCTCCTGATTGCCGTCCACACCGGCATGAGCCATTCCCCGGAGTGCTCCGAGAATATAAATATCACCGGTACAGGATATCGTCCCGCCCGGGTTCACATCGCCCAGAAACAGAAGATTCCCTTCATGGTGCAGCACCTGGCCGGAACGAAGCATTCCGCTCATCAAAAACAGAGCATCCTCGTCCTTATCGGAAGGCTCCTCTACAGCATCTATGGACCGGATCAGCAGGTTACCCTGGCTTTTCAGAATGTCCAGCACGGCTTCCTTATCTTCCTCAGTTACAGAACGGCTGCCCAGCTTGATATCCACATGCATAATGGGTCCGGTCAAAATATTTTGATGACTGTGCTCCAGTTTATAGCGTAGCTCGCTTAAGAGATCTTCAAAGGGGCACTTGTCGTCGAGCAGGAAAACCAGGCCATCTTTGATGCCCTTTATCCTTACATGCTTGGATTGTACTGTCATATGCCTGTCCCCCCATTCTCATTCATTCGTGCCGGGCCAGGCAAATTCCTTCTTTCCCATGTAAGAAAATGTAGTCCGGCTCACGCAGCCTCCTCCTTGCGGGTCTCTTTCTTCAGCAGCTCCAGCTGACGCCGAAGCGGAACATAGAGGAGCAGGGCAATAACAAAATGAAATAACATAGTAGGCAGCATGTGATGCAGCAGTGCCCAATTATAAGGAACCTGGTCTAAATTGAAGACGCTGTAAATCGCAAACAGCATGCTGTCCTCAAGAAGGCTGCCCAGCAGGACAACAGACATCATCAGCGGCAGCGGCGCACGCGGAAGCTGGAACACCAGGCCGATCAAATAAGCGGACAACCCCATTGCAAAGGAATGGGCGCCAAGAATCCGGCCATAAAATACTACATCATGCAGCATTCCGAAGGATAAGCCAAGTATAAGTGCCGTATGCCGGTGATGATATACCGTAACAAATAGAATCACGACAAACACGAGATTGGGAATGATCCGCATCTCCCAGGCATCCGGGAGCAGCCAGGGCATAATCGTGCCCTCAATGATAAATAATAGAAACAACAACAGAACTAAGACGGACCTGCGCATCTTCACTATTCTGCACGCTCCTGCGTAAACACGACGATAAGTTCCTTCCAGTCCTGAAAACCCGCCGCCGGTTTGATAATTGCCGTTGAAGTTAATCCGTATTCTCCGATCTTAACGCTTTTGACTGTTCCAATCGTCATCCCACGGGGATACAGTCCGCCAATGCCGGAAGAGATGATTGTATCTCCCTCAGCAACGGGATTGCCTGCAGGAATCTTGTTCATCATCAGCATACCGGTCTGTTGGTCGTAGGATTCAATCATTCCGAAGGTGTTGCCTTCTTTGTTTAAGACCGTTGCCGCAATCGGAGGCTGGGAATTGGGATCATTGATATCCATCATCGTCATCAGCTTCACCGTGGAAGTGAAATTGCTTACCTGGCTGACTACACCTACCAGTCCTTCAACGGAAATCACGGACATATTCAACTTCACGCCGTCTTTGGAACCGAGATTAATGACCAGTGTGCTGTTGCTCGGCTCCGTGGACAAACTGAGCACCTGGGCAATATGGTATTCATAGTTATATATTTGCTTCTGTGCCTCAGTGAAATGATTGAGCTTCTGCAGGCGCTTATTCTCCGCCTCGATAAAATTGTATTGCGCCTTATCCCGCGCATACTGGGCAGCCAGGATTCTGAGCCGCTCATTCTCCTCGGCTAAATCATGCAAATTCCCGATATCTTGGAACAAGCCCGCTACATATCCAGCGGGCTTGTAGAACAGATTTTGCACGAAACCGGTCGTGTCTCTGAGGAAATTCTCCGGCCAGGACAAGGATTTCCTTGTCGCCAGACTGAACCCCATAACAACGATAAACATAACCAGTGTAATCAATAGTATGAATAGACGTTTATTATTGAACAGCTTAAACAGTTTCAACACCCTCTAACAAACGTATTTCTCCCATATCAGGGGTTGACGTTCACATGCAGAACCGATTCTTATCGCTTGGAGCGAATATTGGAGCCACTGCGGCTCTTGAAGAGATGAATATTCTCAAGGGCTTTGCCTGTTCCGATAACCACACAATCCAGCGGATTCTCGGCTACAATGACCGGCATTCCTGTCTCGCGGGCCAGCAGCTTATCCAGATTGCGCAGCAGCGCTCCCCCGCCCGTAAGAACAATACCGCGGTCCATAATGTCGGCTGCCAGCTCCGGCGGACATTTCTCCAGCGTTACCTTAACAGCTTCCATAATCGAATTAACGGTATCCGACAATGCTTCGCAAATTTCATCGGAAGTAATGGTCAGCGTCTTCGGCAGTCCGGTCACGAGATCACGGCCCCGGATTTCCATCGTCTCAGCCTTCTCAAGCGGAAGGGCAGAGCCTATATCCATCTTAAGCTGCTCAGAAGTGCGTTCCCCAATCATCAGGTTGTACTGGCGTTTGATATATTGAATGATGGACTCATCCGCCTCATCTCCGGCCACTCTTACAGAACGGCTGGTTACGATACCACCCAAGGAGATTACGGCCACTTCGGTGGTGCCTCCGCCGATATCCACAACCATGCTGCCTGTTGGCTCCCACACCGGGAGATCCGCACCGATAGCAGCGGCAAAAGGCTCCTCGATAATGTAAGCCTCACGCGCTCCCGCCTGCTTTGTAGCATCTTCAACTGCACGCTGCTCAACAGCGGTAATACCGGATGGAACACAGACCATCACATTCGGATGGCGCTGGAACATAGAGCGCTGCTTCTGCGCCTGGCGGATAAAATATTTAATCATTGTAGCCGTGGTATCAAAATCGGCAATTACTCCATCCTTCATTGGACGAATGGCCCGGATATTTCCCGGCGTACGGCCGATCATTTTTTTCGCAGATTCGCCTACGGCTTCTATCGACTTGGTATCTGTATTAATGGCCACAACGGAAGGCTCTCTGACCACGATCCCCTTGCCGCGTACATAGACTAGCGTATTCGCTGTCCCCAGATCAATTCCTAAATCTTTCGTAAAACCACCTAGCATGCTTGTATTCTCCTTTTCCTTGTGTATCTGGACAATTATATTACATAAAGCCTTTTTCCTTCAAACTTACAAAGCTGCCGTCACCAATGATCAGGTGGTCCAGCACGTCGATTCCGACAATTTCACCAGCCTGGAGCAATCTTGAGGTGAGAGAAATGTCCTCCGGGCTTGGCGTAGGATCGCCGCTCGGATGATTGTGTGCGCATATAATAGCTGCGCTGCTGCATTTCATAGCTGCCCGAAACACCTCGCGGGGATGCACAATGGAGGCGTTGAGACTGCCCATGGATAATGTCTCCTGCGCAATAACATGATTCTTCGTATTCAGAAAGAGACAGACAAAATGCTCCTTCTGCAAATAACGCAGTTGCTCGGTCAGAATCTCCGCCGCGTCCTTCGGACTGCGGATAATGACCGGCTCGGTAAGCCGGGAGTTCGCCATACGTCTTCCCAGCTCTATGCCAGCTTTCAGTTGCACGGCCTTGGCAAGACCGATGCCTTTGATATTCGTCAGTTCTTCAATGCTCAGGTCCGCCAGCCCGCGGAGACCTCCTGCCTGTCCCAGCATCCGCTGGGCAATATGAATAGCCGATTCCGACCGCGTACCTGTACGCAGCAGAATGGCCAGCAGCTCCGCCTGGCTAAGTGATTCCGCCCCATAGTTCATCATGCGCTCTCGTGGTCGTTCTTCATGGGGGAGGTCCCGCAGCATAAGTAATTGCGTCTCCATCCCTATCCCTCTTTCCTAATGCGCTCCTTGACGGCCCAGCACGGAGATGCCAAAGCTGGACAGCATGCTCCCCAGCAGCGAAAGCGGCAATCCGACCACGTTAAAATAGCAGCCGTCAATCCGTTCCACCAGTGTGGCGCCCAGTCCTTGAATCCCATAAGAGCCGGCCTTGTCGGCTGGCTCCCCGGTAGCAATGTAGGCGGTAATTTCCTCTTCGCTCATCTCTCTCATGGTTACAGAGGTTACACGGTGCTCAACTACAGTTCTGCCTTCCGTCCCGATGCAAGCGACTCCGGTGTATACCTGATGGGTCTTGCCCTGAAGCATCCGCAGCATGTTTCTGCTGTCTTGCCGGTCTACAGGCTTGCCAAGCACCTTGTCATCGAGCACGACAATCGTGTCGCTGCCAATGATAAGAGCACTCTGCTCTCCCACGGCATGCAGGGTGGCTTCCGCTTTGCGCAAAGCAAGCGTGCGCACAATTTCCTCCGGCGTCAAGCCCGGTGGCGTGCTTTCATCAGCATCGCTGACCATTACCTCGAAGGGCAAGCCCAGAAGAGATAACAGCTCCCGGCGGCGCGGCGAGCCCGAAGCAAGAATAATAAGACGTGAGTTGTCATGCTCCACTGTATAAACGTCCCTTCTGAATTCAGCAGCGAATGCTATAGTCTCCGGTAGAGCCACAGGGCTATGATAATACCGGCTAGGCTGAGCAAGCACAATTTCAAATGAATAGTGATGTCATAGGATATGATGTCCAAATCGGCTTGCGGCGACCATTTAAGTACAGTCGAGGTTGTAAGAAAAGACAGAGCTCTCACGGGCTCCAGCAGCTTGGCGATCCACGCTCCCGCCAGCCAGCCCAGAATAAGAAATAACAGCAGAATTCCTACATTTTTCTTCTTCATCTAAGTCTTCCCTCGCCATTTTTTGACACCCTAATTATTATACGGTGAAACGGAGTTCAATACAAACGTAAAATCCGGTACGGAAATGATTACCACTCGGGCAGCAAAAAAATCCCCCGCCCGGCGGAAAACCGTAAGCGGAGGATCTCCATAACATATTCATTTGCACACTCATTCAGCAAGCAGGGACAGCAGGCGCTTCTGTCCGGTGAGGAAGCTCATCATGGATTCCTGCACCTCCCACAGATGGCCTTGGGCTTTGTTCTTCTTATACTCGTTCAGTGCGGAAATCCCCTGGCTCATGGATTTCTCAAGCTCTGCGCAGAGATTCCGGGCTTCTGCCGGCAATCCGGGCTCCAGCGCTTTAACCGCTTCGGTCCACTGCATGTGAAGATCGCTGACCGCCGAGCTGTCAGCCGCCTGGCCCTGTCCGCTTAACAGCGAAGCCGACAGTCCGCTCATTTCATTCAGCAGCTTCCCGCTGGCAGCGAAATAGCTGTTCACCGTTTCAGCCGTTCCTGCATAGGCAGCTTGTTCTACAGCCGGGAGTGTCACCCCTCTTACATAAAGCTCGATTCCTTGATTCTTCAGACCGCTGCTGAGCAGCTTGGCCTGCTCGCGGTCAGGCGACATGCCGGCATACACCCGGTTGCCGTCCGCAGGGTCGAGAGCCGCGGCAAGACCGGTATCCAGCAGCTCCTTCCTTGCCTGCTCCGCACCCGCCGGTGTGCTGAAGACACCGTATTGCAGGAGATAATAGCTTTGTGCCGCTACTTGTACGGGAATCCGGCTTACTCCGTCTTTTGCGGTACCGGAAGGCTCGGAGTCCGTATTTCCTGCCAAGGTCTGTCCATCTGCCGCGGCCGTACCGTTCTGCACAACAGCCGAGTCCACTTTGGTATTGCCGCCTCCCCCCGCCAGGCTTCCTCCACCTATAAAAGACAAAGCGGCATATCCGAGCAGCACGCCGGTTCCTAATGCACCCGTGATGGCAAGGGCAAGCTTCCACCAATAGGAGGGACGGCGGGTATGATAGCTGCCGCTGTAGCCACCCCCGGACAGCGGAATATCGCCGAAAGACTCAGCCTCTGTTTTCCATTCACCGGACCGGTACCGCTCCCCGTATCCATCCTCAGGGTCACCTTGAGGAACAAGTGGATAACGCGGCTCCCGCTCCCATAAATCAGGCGCATGATCAGAGCGAAAGAACGACTGCCTTGTATCATCAAGCTCTCTGAACCCTTCCCCCCGTTCCTGCCTGCGGAGGTCAATAAGATCATACTCGCCAAGTTCTACTATATGTCCTCCCTGCTCAGCCTCGAGATCGGTATCAATTGTCCGCTGCCGCAACTCGGCCTCCCGCCGCAGCTCTATTTCCGCGTACTCCTTGGCTGTACCCAGCCCTGCTGTTGACCTGCGCTCCAGCGGCTCAGGTCTGCTCTTCTCCCTATCCACATCAAACCGGAATGTCATTCTTCCGTTACTCAAGCGCTCACACCTCACTGTCGTCTATTCTATAAAGAAATATATGATAGACGAGAGGAAGATATGCTATTTTGCTATAATTACACCAGACTTAGCACTTTAGCCTTAACTTTCTTCAGCTCATAGTGCTTGAGCAGCGTCCGGTAAGCCCGCTCCGCGATGATGGAACCGAGCTCGGGCGTCTGCAGCAGCTTTACCACATGTTCGGCAATCTCCTCGGCAGTGTCTGCCAGCAAAATATTCCGCCCATTTTCACAGATTAATTGCTCCGTGCCCTTCGGACTTGTCACTACTGGAGTCCGAAGCGCCCAGGCTTCAAGAATCTGCATCAGTTCTCCGTATCCCTCACGCAAAGAGGCAATAACCGCTTTCGACCGGCGTATATAATCCTCAGCAAGCCCGCCTTCTTGGGCGATCACAACAGAGGAATCCGCTTTGGCCAGCTCCAGAAGCTCCGGGTGCACATCCGCCCCGACTATGTAACACTTGCAATCCGGTATTTCGGCCTGAATTAAAGGATATATCTTCCTGTAAAATAATAGGCCGGCATTCTTCCCCTTAACGGTATGCATGTTCCAATGGAGCACAATCCCGTTCTCTTTGCGGGCAGGCTCAGAATACTGATATTCCTGCAGATCAACAAAAGGCGGAATGACATGCACCTTCCCGGCGTCGGCAAAGGATAAAGCCTTGAAGGACAAAGCATCCCACTCGGAAGCCGTCAGCAAGAGGCCTGTCTTATTCATTAGCTTGAGCTCATCCCGGCGGACCCGTGCCGCATTTATCTTATGGTAATGTTGCTTAATCCCCCGCTTGCCTATCCCTTCCCTACCCGCAGGTCTCCTCAAGGTCCGTTGAGCATCCGTAATAATGACCGCTCCAGGAAGCAAAGAAGAAACCATATCAATACAGTTCGCCAGCAGTCTGTGTGATATGAACACATGGCTGTAGGTATGGAGGCCGCACAGCTCCTTGATCCTGGTCCGCAGATGTTTGCCGGCGTCTGCCGGATCAGCACCGGAACGCAGCCTGTTCAGCGTACGCAGCAGCGGCCCTCCGGGCGTGGAGATCCGATTGACCCGGTGGATGGTAAGTGCAGGTGCGGAACCGGTAAGCAACTCCTGCTCGCAATGGCAATACTCCAGGAGATCAATATCGAATTTCTCCAAGAGGATATTAAGAAAATTTTCTGTTCTGATTTCATCTCCAAGGTTCTCGCCGCATTGATTCCGGGCTGACAGGAAGAGCATTCTCTTTCTCATGGCTTTAGCTCCTTATTTCTATGAAAACTATCTATGCAAACAAATATGCAGAAAAAAAGCAGACTAGGGACCATCCCGCCGCTTTTTATGAAACTTTAGATGTAGATCAATAGTAGCGCATTTTCGCCCAAATGTTTGTCGATTTATAGGGTAAAAAATAATTTTTTGCGAAAAATACATAAATTCAAACGAAACGGAGCAGTTTTTCCCTGACACTACCCGCTTCGTAATAGGCAAGCAGCGTTTCGTATGCATGGTCCGCCAGCACTATTCCCCGTTCATGATCCTGTAGGAGCTGAACCACACTGTCTGCAAAGGCTGCCGGATCATCGGCAATCATTATGTTCCTGGAATGCTCATAGCGCAGGCCCTCCGCTCCCTTTGAGCTTGATACTACAGGTGTTTTAAGCGCCCAGGCCTCCAGAATTTTCAGACGTGTTCCGCTTCCTTCCCGCAGGGGGGCAATGACAACCTGAGCTTTGCGCACATAGTCGGCCACACTGTCAACATAACCGGTGATTACGATGGAGGAGTCTTTTTCAGCCAGAGCCGCGACCTCCGGGTGCACATCCCGGCCAACAATATACCACTTGATCTCCGGCACCTTGGCCTTAACGAGCGGATAGATATCGCGGTAGAAATAAGAGGCTGCGTTAACGTTTGGAAAATAGTTCATGTTTCCCGGTAAAATAATCCACTTTTCTTTGGGGATGCTCTTCTTTGCAGGATAATCCTCCAAACGAATAAAGTTGGGAATGACGTGAACTTTATCTGAATTTGCGGGCGATAGCGCCTTGAAGGCCAAAGCGTCCTGCTCCGAGGTGGTCAGCAGCAGAGTTGTTTTATTCATCAGCTTCAATTCATCCCGCCGTGTCCATAAAGCGTTAAGCGAATAAAACAGCTTGGCAAGCCCCCGCTTTTTCTCTGCAAGCTGTGCGGACAAGCCGCTCTCAAAATTGTGGGCATCGGTAACAATGACGGCCCCGGGCAACGTTTGCCTGACAATATCAATACAACTCCCCAGCAGGCTATGTGAAATAAACACATGACCGTAGTTATTCTGGCGGCTGAGTTCATTAATCCGGCTGCGCATATCTACGTCCGCATGACTCATATAAGAGCTGTTGCGCCATTTATATAACGAACGGAGCATGGCCTTACGGTAATTCATTGTGCGTTCGACCTCATGCACAGTAAGGGCTGGTATTCCTTTTTTCTCTGCTGCGGGCCTTTGATTACGGTAGGTTAACAGGTCCACATCATATTTAGCCAGTAAAATATTCAGGATATTGCCCGTTCTCAGCTTGCCGCCGCTGTCTTGCGGAAATGGGTTCTCTGCAGAAATAAACAACATTTTCTCCCTCATGTCTTCGTCTCCTACTCTCATAGTTTCTGTATCTCTGTCCCCGCCGCTAAGCGTCTAGCATATATTACCCCAAAGTTCAGCCTGTTTTTGTCGTTTTGTGGATTTCCCAAAAATATTTTCCCAAAAAAAAGAAACGGCATATCCACCCTTATCTAAAAGGGCAGCAGCCGTTCCCGTAAATTACCTATATGGTGATACAAGTTTTAGTGCTTCTTCAATCCATCGGCAAGTGCATATCCGACCTTCCAAATGTCTCCTGCGCCCATTGTGAGAACGAGATCGCCTGGAGCGAGACGGCCCTGCAAATCGGCCAGCACAGCTTCCTTAGTCGGCAGATGCCTTGCACCGGCATTGCTGTTCTGCACGATCAATTCTACCAGCTTGGCGGAACTAACGCCCTCTATCTGCTTCTCTCCAGCCGGCGAATAGATGTCGGTAATAATGACTTCATCGGCCTCACTAAAGGCACGGCTGAAGGCATCCAGCAGGAAGAAGGTACGTGTGTAGCGCTGTGGCTGGAAAACGGCGATAATCCGCTTGCCGGTTGCCTTGGCTGCACTGATCGTTGCCTGAATCTCCGTTGGATGATGCGCATAATCATCAATGACCAGAATATCATTGACTTCTCCAAGCACCTGGAACCGCCGCTTCGCGCCGTGGAACTTCACAATGGAGGCGGCAATCGCATCGAACGAAATTCCTGCTTTCAGACAAGCGATCACTGCTGCCATGGAATTATAGAGATTGTACTTTCCGGGAATAGACAGCTCAATCCGGCCCAGCACCTCGCTGCCGTAGTTCATTGTATACGACACCTGGCGGTCGCCAAGAACAATATCAGTCGCAGTGTAATCTGCAGCCTTTGAATGAATGCCATAGGTGATGACATTCGTTGTCACTTCCGGCAGAAGGGAGGCGGCTGTCTCATCATCCGCACAGACAATCGCAGTGCCGTCCTCACGCATCTGGTTCATGAACTGCACATAGGCTGCCTTCAGCCGTCCAAAATCACCGCCGTAGTTCTCCAGATGATCCGCTTCAATATTCGTAACAATGCCCAGCCAAGGATGGTACTGCAGGAAGGAGCCGTCGCTTTCATCCGCTTCAGCTACAACATACTCCCCTTGTCCTGCTTTCGCATTCGTGCCGACATTCATAATTTCTCCGCCGATAATATAAGTCGGGTCTACCCCGCAGTCCTCCATGATAAGAGCGATCATAGAAGAGGTGGTAGTTTTGCCATGCGCACCGGCAATAGCCACACCCTTGCGCTCATTCAGCAGCCGGGCCAGCATTTGCGAGCGGTGCAGAACCGGAATCTTAAGCCGTTCCGCTTCTACCCATTCTACATTATCACTCGCCAAAGCCGTGGAATACACGACCAGGTCCGCGCCTTTCACCTGCTCCGCCGTATGTCCGATATAGACCTTGGCGCCTTTGGCAATCAATTTCTCGGTCAATTCCTGAGCCGCCACGTCAGAGCCCGTAACCGTATATCCCATTTCCAGCATGACCCGGGCAATCGCGCTCATACCGTAGCCGCCGATCCCTATAAAATGCACACGTTCAGTAGTATCCAACAGTTCGTCACCAGCCTTTTTCAGAATCGGGTTGCCGTAAAAGCGTACTGCGCACATCAGAGATCAAATACAGCGTTCCGGAGACAACCGCAAGGTCCTTCTCCGCTGTGATCGACTGCAGCAGCTGCAGCGCCTGGCCCCAATTATGTTCTACAATGATTTCCAAATTTTCTTTGGCATATTTCTCGCGCAGACGTTCTGCGATGGCCTGCAGGTCTCCCGCGTCCATTTTTTTCCGGAAATCCGGTTCGGTCAGGATGAGCGTATCCACTATAGGCAGTATATGCTTGAAGTATGACTCATGATGCTTATTAGCCAGCATTCCCATGAGCAAATTTAATTTATTGTACTTATAAAACTGCGGCAGACTTCTAGCCAGGCTCTCCGCACCTTCAGGATTATGTGCCCCGTCCAGTACAATTCGCGGAGAAGTGCTCACTTCCTCCAGCCTTCCCGCCCAAAAAGTGCGGCGGAAGCCTTCCGCCACATCGTCATCCTCCAGCATGAACGCCATATATTGACGCAGAACCTCCAGCACCATCATGGCTCCAGCACTATTACTGAGCTGGTGCTCACCCTTCATGGCGATTCCAAGCTCAAGCGTACGGAAAGGACCTTTGAAGGTAAAGGTCTGCAAGCCGTCCTCGATCCGGACATTCTCATAGGCGAAATCCTCTCCGGCAAGATAGAGCGTGGATTTGCTGGCCTCAGCTTTGGCCTTCAGAACCGCTATTGCCTCCGGCTGGCTTACGCAGCTTACAGCAGGAACACCGGGCTTGATAATCCCTGCTTTCTCAAAGGCGATCTTCTCAAGCGTATCTCCCAGGACATCGGTATGATCATGGCCGACATTCGTAATTACAGACACAATCGGGGTTACGATATTCGTTACATCCAGCCTTCCCCCAAGACCTGTCTCCCATACGACTACATCGGGATGGCAGACTTCCGCATAATAGAGAATTGCCAGAGCTGTGGAGACCTCGAACATAGTGGGCGATCCAAGCTCACTGTCCGCGATTCTCTCAACCAGCG
This sequence comes from Paenibacillus sp. sgz302115, assembly GCF_056120445.1. Classification (NCBI taxonomy): domain Bacteria; kingdom Bacillati; phylum Bacillota; class Bacilli; order Caryophanales; family Paenibacillaceae; genus Paenibacillus; species Paenibacillus sp. sgz302115. The sequence continues at coordinate 195,984 of NZ_JBVYOK010000010.1, read as the reverse complement.
GATGCAGCCTGTTCGCAAGCTCCGTCAGCTCTGCTTCGGAAATATCCGTGCCGTTATACTGAAAACGGTTCGTGAATTTAGTGATGTAGGGAGACGTAAAGGTTCCGACGCTATATCCGCTTTGAATCAGCACCTGGGTCAGAAAAGCACAAGTCGAACCCTTGCCGTTCGTTCCCGCCACATGAATGAACTTCAGCCGGCGGTGCGGATGGCCAAGCAGCTCCATAAGCCGTTCGATCCGCTCAAGCCCCGGGCGGATGCCAAAAGGAATCAGGCCGTTAATCCAATTCACCGCTTCTGTATAAGAACTTAAGGGAGCGGTTCCGCCGCTCCCGATCAACTCTTCCATGGTCCCTTATCCTTTCAGCTCTGCGATACGGGCCAGCACTTTCTCACGCTTGGCGGAATAGTCCGCCTGCTTCGCCCGTTCCTCTTCGATGACTTTAGCCGGCGCTTTGGCGACAAAGCCCTGATTGCCAAGCTTCTTCTCCACGCGCTCTACTTCGCTGTTCAGCGTCTGCACTTCTTTTTCAAGGCGGATAATTTCCTGCCCGATATCAATCAGTCCTGCGAGCGGCAGAAGCAGCTCTGCTCCCGTAACCACAGCGGACATTACCTTGTCCGGTGTTTGCGGATTGAGGTCCGCCTCAAAGGAAGAGGTGTTGCAGAAACGCCCGATATAGTTGTCGTTGCGGGAAATAATGCTGAGCGTCTCTTCGTCGGCGGCTTTGATGATCAGCTCTACCTTCTTGCTCATCGGAACGTTTACTTCGGCACGGATATTGCGGACTGCACGGATTACGTCCATCAGCAGGTTCATTTCCGCCACAGCCCCGGCGTTCTCCAGAGCGGAGTCGTATTTCGGCCATTCCGCCAAGGTGATCGTGTCACCCTCATGCGGCAGATGCTGCCAGATTTCCTCCGTAATGAACGGCATGAACGGATGAATCAGGCGCAGCGTACGGTCCAGCACATAAGCGAGCACCGATTGCGTCTTGGCTTTGGCGGCAGCGTCCGCACCGTAAAGCGACAGCTTCGCGAATTCAATATACCAGTCGCACAGATCATCCCAGATGAAATTGTACAGGAGACGGCCGGTTTCGCCATATTCGTACGCGTCCATTAGACGCGTAATATCGCGAGAAGTTTCGTTCAGGCGGTGAAGAATCCAGCGATCTGCTGTCGAAAGCTCACCTGTAATGTCAATATTTGCAAAGCTTACACCCTCCAGATTCATCAGCGCAAAGCGTGAAGCATTCCAGATCTTGTTGGCAAAATTACGCGCCTGCTCTACCTTCTCCATGCGGAAGCGCAAATCCTGACCGGCCGTGATGCCTGTCGAAATCATAAAGCGCATCGCATCCGCGCCGTACTGCTCGATAACATCCAGCGGATCAATCCCGTTGCCCAGAGATTTGGACATCTTGCGTCCTTCGGCATCGCGTACCAAGCCGTGCATAAAGACGTCGGAGAACGGCTTCTTGCCGGTGAATTCAAGTGCACTGAAGATCATCCGGGCTACCCAGAAGTAAATGATGTCATAGCCGGTAACCAGGACATTGTTCGGATAAAAACGCTGGTAGTCGCTGCTGCTCTCATCCGGCCAGCCCATTGTCGCAAACGGCCACAGATTGGAGCTGAACCAGGTATCCAGAACGTCCTCGTCCTGCTTCAAATCATCGAGGCCGCTAATTTGGCGGGCTTCCTCTTCACTGCCCGCAACAAACACTTCACCCGTAGATTCGGAGTACCAGGCCGGGATGCGGTGTCCCCACCATAGCTGACGGGAAATACACCAGTCGCGGATATTTTCGATCCAGTTCAGATACGTCCGTTCGAAGCGCTCCGGCACAAAGTTAACACCAGTGCCATCCTTTTGAGCGGCAATGGCCGCTTCCGCCAGAGGCTGCATCTTGACGAACCACTGGGTGGACAGATAAGGCTCAACAACTGCACCCGAGCGCTCGCTGTGCCCTACCTGATGCACATGGTCTTCAATAGCAACCAGCACGCCCTGCTCCTTCAGATCCGCAACGATAGCCTTGCGGCATTCACTGCGATCCTGGCCTTGATAAGGGCCGGCTTCCTCGTTCATCGTCCCGCTCTCATCCATTACATTAATTTGCGGAAGATTGTGGCGAAGACCTACTTCAAAGTCATTCGGATCATGGGCCGGTGTAATCTTAACCGCGCCGCTGCCGAAATCCTTCTCTACATATTCATCGGCAATAATTGGAATTTCGCGACCGATAATCGGAAGAATTAAGGTTTTGCCAACCAGGTCCTTATAACGCTCATCCTCCGGATGCACCGCTACAGCCGTATCGCCCAGCATCGTTTCGGGACGCGTCGTGGCTACCGTAAGGAAGCCGCTGCCGTCCTTCAGCGGGTAACGCAGATGATACAGATGGCCGTTAACCTCTTTATATTCAACCTCGATATCAGACAGAGCCGTACGTGCGGCCGGGTCCCAGTTGATGATGCGTTTGCCGCGGTAGATCAGGCCTTTTTGGTACAGCTCTACAAAAACCTTGCGTACACCGCTCGACATTCCTTCATCCAGGGTGAACCGTTCCCGTGAATAGTCTAGGGACAAGCCCATCTTCGCCCATTGCTCATGAATGGTTTCCGCATATTGGTCTTTCCAGGCCCATACCTGCTCCAGGAACTTCTCGCGTCCGAGGTCATGGCGGGAGATGCCCTGCTGACGCAGCTTCTGCTCCACCTTCGTCTGGGTTGCAATACCGGCATGGTCTGTTCCCGGCAGCCAGAGGGTATCGTAGCCTTGCATCCGCTTGGTGCGGATCAGAATATCCTGCAGCGTGAAATCGAGCGCATGCCCGATATGCAGCATGCCCGTAACATTCGGCGGGGGAATTACTATGCTGTAGGGTTCTGCTTCAGGACGTTTGCCTGCTTCGAAGAAGCCGTGCTCCATCCAGTAAGCGTACCATTTCTGCTCCGCCGACTTCGGATCATATGTAGTCGGCATATCGTTTTGTTTGCCGTTTGTTGCGCCAGCCTCTGCTGTATCCTGCAGTTCCGGCAGCTCAGGCGTTGTGATGTTGTGATCAGCCATTGTTGGAACCCTCCATTTAAGTAGCATATTATGCACAAAAAGGCCCTTCGTCTCAAAGGACGAAAGGCCATTCTTTCGCGGTACCACCTTTGTTTCGCGCTATACAAAAATAACCCTCAGCCTTTAGTCCCTTACGGTTCTAAAAGCCCAGCGCGACACTCATGCAGATAACGGCTGCATCCGGCCACATCCTACCCTGATCTTCATATCAGGCTTAGAAGGGCGACTCCGGGGCGACTTCGGGGGCTGCATCCTGCGGAAGTTCACAGCAACAACAAATTCCGCTCTCTGAAGGGCTGACCGCCTACTCTTCCCGTTCCCAGTCTTTCACTTTACTTATTTCCATAATACATTTAGTACTATTCCTAGTCAACCAGCATACGCACAAACTGCGGAACTTATACCATCAAGTAGAAACGGCTGCGCCGTCCATAGAAGGAGCCAATGCTTCCGAAGCAGCGATACTCTGTATCGCTTTCAGGTATCCGTTTCAGCGAGAAATATAAGGATAAAGTATAGCGTGAAACTTATACTTTCTTATATTTGCACAAAGATCCCGCACCGCTTCCGGCCGGGATCTTCTAATAATTAACAGTCAGGGAATGTACAGAACCTGCCCTTCCTCCACGTTCTGCCCGGAGAGGCGATTGTACATCACCAGTTCCCGTGCGCTAAGCTGATACTTCTCCGCGATGGTATCCAGCGTGTCTTCGCGCTGGACAATGCAGAGCCTGACCTTGCGGAAAATATCCGCGCCGCCCAGACTACCGATAAACCGGCTTTTCCATTCCGTGTCATTGCCGGCCTCCGGGGGTGGCGACGCAGACACCGGCTGCTCGGAGTGCTGGACCTCCTGCTCCTTGCGGACCCGGCTGGAGCCAAGCAGGGAGGAGAAGGAGAGATGCTCCTGCGCCGCAGGCTTCTCCTCTTTTTTACTGCCGAGGCCGATCTTCAGATCAGCCTTCTCCTTCTCCTTCTCCTTCTCCTTCTCTTTCTCTTTCTCCTCAGGCATCTGCTGAACCTCAGGTGACACTTGGGGCACGTTCTCGTTCTCCTGAGCGGATTCTGCTGCAGGCTCGTTAGGCAAGGATGCCGCATTATCCGAAGCTTCGGAAAAGAGTGCAGGCTCTTCTTGATGGACCGCATGAATCTCTGCAGCAGGAGCCTCAGAGCCGTTCTCCACAGTGTCCGCAATGCCTGATACACCCGCGGTGTTGGCATCATCTGAGGCACTGGTTCCCGAATTCAGATTGTGAGTACGCAATTTCGCTTCCTTGTCCTTTTGCTGCTCGGGGGCAAGGTCCGCAGGCTGTGTAGACACCACCACCTCTGGAAGCGGCGGATTCACAGCTGATTCCACAGTTCCCCAAGGATTGCCATTGCTATTGGCATTCACAGTCTCATGGGCGGAAATATCCGTCGCTCCTTCGTTATAGGTCCAGAGCGAATTCTCATAGAGTGCATCATTCTCATGCTCACGATCGCCAGCCGAAGCTTCCGGGACCAGCCCTTCTTCCTCGGGAGAATACGCTACGGTGTACTCCTCCTGCTGCCAGGCAGGCTGTGAGTCACCGGTTCCAATTCCATGCAGCGAAAGTACGCCGGTTATGTTGACAGTGCGCATTGTAAGCAGGTCAATATCGAAATTTTCGATCTCCACCCCTATGTCGTCAAGCGAGCTGACCCGTGTCAGCGGAACAGTAATTTCAACGGGAATCGCATGCTCCAGACGCTGTGTCCGGTCATCTTCTCCCCGGTAGAGCCCGGTGAGGAGCAGTTGGCCGTACAGCTCAGCCCGGTCCTCCCGCTGAATCACCTGGATGTCCGGGATCAGTTCAACCTCTTCCAGCTCAGCTATTCCCGGAAGTTCTGCCGGCAGATGAATGCGTTCATAAATATCAAACCGCAAACCGTGGGACTGGTCAAACACGGAAAGTGTCCTCCTTCTTGGCATAATCTAACCCTGAGACAAGCCCAGAGCATAAGCCCAAAATGTTACTCCACTCATGTATATGCTTCAATCAGGAAGGCATGACAACTTTGGGCTGGGCTCTTGCGGACAGGATCAACTTTCTTCTCCGGGTGAAACCTTTTTCGGTTATAATCGGTATAACTCCTGAAAGGAAGATCATAGTTATGTCTAGAGCAAGGGTATTTGACCTTTTTCTGTTTTTTGCCTCCCTGGCCATAGCCTTCGGCGCGAATCGCGCTGTAGTCCTGGACCATACATATATCCTGGCTTTGATTTTATACTGGGCGTTCTCCAGCTTTTATTTTCAGCTGCGCATAGTGACCCGCAGCGGCAACTCCAACATTGATTATGCAATCAGCTATACTTCTTCTTTTGGCATATTCGCCGGCCCTCTTGGCACATTCCTGTTCGAGGTATTTTACCGGTTCACCGTATTTTTCTACAAAAAGAAAACGAAAACCGCAGATCCAGGGGAGTTTCTGGATACCTTTTATAATATCGGCTCATTCGCGCTTGGCGGCTCGGCCAGTTATTACCTCTATACGCTGCTCTATCCCTTTGCCGAAAATATCCCGCTGGGCTACTGGCTGCTCTTTCTGCTGGTGGTCTGTGTAACTACACTTCTGTCCTCAGGCTTTATTGTGATTACCTTTGCGCTGTCAGGAGATATTACAACCCGCGAGGAAGCCTACAACATCATGTTCAAGAACAGAAATCTGCTGGACTTCAGCAAAGTAACCCTGACCAATGCTTTATTGCTGCGGCTGCTGCAAATGGAGAAATGGGAGATGCTGATCGCGCTTTTCCTGCTGAATTACATCGTCAGCCTGTCCTTCTACTCCAAATCACAAAGCGCCCAGCATAAATTTGAACGGGATAAATTCGAGCAGATGGCCTACCAGGATTTTTTGACAGGAACCTTCAACCGGGCCCACATGGACAAAATGATGAAAGAGCTGGGCCAGAGCGGAGAAAACATCGGTGTTGTTGTCGCTGACATTGACCGCTTCAAAAAAATCAACGACAACTACAACCACGCCGTCGGCGACCGGGTGATTATCCACTTTGCCGAAACCTTGAAGGCGCACATGCAAGAGGAGGATATTCTGTTCCGCAGCGGAGGGGAAGAGTTCACGATATTTTTAAGAAACAAGACCTTTGAGCAGTGCCGCACGCAAATCCAGGAAATTCTGGACGATATTCACGAGCACAGCGTTACTGCGGAATTTGAGGAGGAGAACATTACCGTGGTGTATTCGGCTTCTTTTGGACTGTACTATTACAAGGCAGCTCCGGGCCAGACAACTTCCATGGAAAAAGGCTACGTTTACGCCGACCAATTGCTGCTGGAATCCAAGAAGCTTGGCCGAAACCGTCTCTCTTGGAAAAATGAGCTGGAGCTGCCGGAGTCATAGTGTGCAGCTAGAGTGTCACCAACAGACTCTACCGGGAATACACTGTCGCAATAACAGCAGAGTCCCCGGCAGGAAGGAGGTTGAAGGCATTGACTAGCGTTGACCCCGTATATCAAAGCTTGAAGATGATCGAACAAGAACTGACACCTGAGTTCCAGCATATTGGTGTGGAGCAAAGGGATTTCAATACCGTGCTAAGACATATTCACGAAGCCGGCTATGCCCGCGCAGGCAGGCTCACTCAAGCAGGCCGCGACTACATCAGGGATTATGAAAAGAGGTTCAAGTAAAAAGGAGACGTAAGGATACGCCACGGCGTAACTTTACGTCTCCTTTTAAGTTTGCACTGCCCAGCAACAAACCCGTTGCGGGAATCTTAATCTTGTGGGCCGCCCCCGAGCAGCTCCCGCAGCCGGAGCATGTCCTCCGGCCAAGGGTCAGCTATCTCGAGCTTCTCCCGGCTCCACGGATGATTGAACACAAGCGACTCGCCGTGCAGTGCCTGGCGGCCCTTGGCTTGCGGACGCTGGCGCTGGCCGGCGTTCACTTCCGTAATGCCGGAGGCCCAAGGAGGACCGCCGTACAGCTCATCCCCGTATAGCGGATGGCCCATGTGACTGAGGTGAACGCGGATCTGATGCGTGCGTCCGGTCTCAAGCTGCACCTTGACCGCAGTCCCGCTTTGCAGCACCTCGCGGCCTATGATCCGCGTAACCGCAACTTGTCCGCCCGGTGAGACCCGCCGGCGGGCCGCATGATGGCGGTCCCGCCCGATCGGGGCGTCGATCACCTTAAGCGCCGGAGGCAAGATGCCCTCCACAATCGCGGCGTACAGCCGTGAGACCTCTTTGATGCGCATAGCCTCATTGAGAACAAGCTGCGCGTATTCATTCTTCGCATACAGCACCGGCCCTGTCGTGTCTTTGTCCAGCCGATGGATGTGACGAACAGCGACGCCTCCGCCGGAAGCGGCATAATGCGCAGCAACGACATGGTCCAGCGTGACATCATCACTGCTGCCATCCGGGTGAACCGCCATCCCCGCTGGCTTATGGACAACGAGGCAAAAATCATCCTCGAAAAGCACCCCGGCCTCCTGCCATACCGATTCAATACCCGCTTCCCGGTAGGGGAACAGCAAGAGCCGTAGCCGGTCTCCCCGCCACTGGATGCCGCCCTCACGGCGCAATCGCGCGTGAAGCTTCGCAGGCATCCCGGCTGTGGCCAGCAGCCACCGGTCTACCGCCGCCTCCGCATCTGCGGCAGCGGTAATGGCCCGCCCGGGCATGGCCTCCAGCCATTCCCCCCGGCGGGTCCAGGACCCGCCGCCTGCAATGCCGCCGGAGACATGTTCCTTCTCCGCCGTCACAGAGACTTCAGGGCACGATAATGGCCCTCAATGGTATCATCAATATCCTGCTCGCTATGCGCGGCAGAGACGAACATTCCCTCAAACTGCGAAGGCGGAACGCTGATCCCCTGATCTACCATTTTGCCGAAATAGCGGCGGAATAGATCCAGATTACTTCCTTTTGCCGTATCATAATTGGTTACCGGCCCTTCGGTAAAGAACGGGCAGACCATCGAGCCAACACGGTTAATCGTCAGTGGAATGCCAATCTCTTCAGCATTCCGCTTAAGCCCTGCTTCCAGCCGCGCGCCAAGAGTCTCCAGACGGTCATACACCTCAGGTGTCAGCAGCTTGAGCGTAGTCAAGCCCGCCGCCATTGCCAGCGGATTACCGCTTAGCGTACCCGCCTGGTAGATCGGGCCTGTTGGAGCAATCTGCTCCATAATCTCCCGTCTGCCGCCATAAGCGCCGACTGGAAGTCCGCCGCCGATAACCTTGCCGAAGCAGGTCAGATCCGGCTCGATGCCGAATAGCCCCTGTGCACAGCCCCGGTTCACCCGGAACCCGGTCATCACCTCGTCAAAAATCAGCAGCGCGCCATATTCCGTTGTCAGCTTGCGAAGGCCTTCTAAGAAGCCTTGCAGCGGCGGCACCACGCCCATATTTCCGGCAATCGGCTCTACAATCACTGCAGCAAGCTCATTGCCATAACGTTCAAAAGCGACCTTAACCCCTTCAAGATCGTTATATGGCACGGTAATCGTATTCACCGCTACACCTTCAGGCACACCAGGGCTGTCCGGCAATCCGAGCGTAGCCACACCCGATCCGGCTTTGATCAGGAGGCTGTCCCCATGACCGTGGTAGGAGCCTTCGAACTTGAGGATTTTGCTGCGTCCGGTGTAGCCCCGGGCAAGACGGATCGCGCTCATGGTAGCTTCGGTTCCCGAATTGACCATACGCACGATGTCAACGGAATGTACGCGCCCGACCACAGTTTTGGCCATTTCTGTCTCCAGAAGTGTCGGTGCGCCGAAGCTTGTCCCTTTGGCCGCCGTCTCTTGCAGCGCCTTAACTACCTCAGGGTGGGCATGGCCCATAATGAGCGGACCCCATGAGCAGACGTAGTCGATAAAGCTGTTGCCGTCGATATCGTAAATGCGCGAGCCCGCGCCATGATCTACATAAATCGGTGTCAATCCAACAGATTTGAACGCCCGGACCGGGCTGTTCACCCCACCGGGGATATACTGCTTAGCTTCTTCAAAAGCCTTGCGGGAAGCCTCTTCCCGCCGCGCCAAAGGCGTGTTCTCCATGATCTCCACTCCAGTCCTGTTCGTATTGTTGGCTAATCGCCGATGCAACTAGCCGCGCAGCCAGCGGGCCGCATCTTTTGCGAAGTAAGTAATAATAATATCCGCTCCGGCGCGTTTCATCCCGGTCAGCATTTCCAGTACCACAGCCTGCTCATCAATCCAGCCCTGCAGTGCAGCCGCTTTGACCATAGAGTATTCTCCGCTCACATTATAAGCGACCAGCGGCAGATCAAATTGGTCACGGATGGTACGGATCACATCCAGATAAGCCAGAGCAGGTTTTACCATCAGCATATCTGCGCCTTCCAGCACATCGGAATCCGCTTCGCGGATCGCCTCACGCAGATTGGCCGGGTCCATCTGGTAGGTTTTGCGGTTGCCGAACTGCGGTGCGGAATCGGCGGCTTCACGGAAAGGACCGTAGAAGGCTGAAGCATATTTTACTGAATAAGACATAATCGGTACATGCTCGAACCCGTTCTCGTCGAGTCCGGCACGAATCGCCTGCACGAAGCCGTCCATCATATTGGAAGGGGCGATAATATCCGCACCCGCCTGAGCCTGGGATACCGCCGTACGGGTCAGCAGCTCCAGCGACGCATCGTTAATCACATCGCCGTGAACCACACCGTTCACCGTATGGGTATGAACCATGCCGCAATGCCCGTGGTCCGTGAATTCGCACAGACAGGTATCCGCCACCACCAGCAGCTCTGGGTACCATTGCTTAATCAACCGTGTAGCCTCTTGAACGATGCCATCCTCCGCAAACGCAGAAGAGCCCACAGCATCCTTCGTTTCGGGAATCCCGAACAACAGCACAGCCGGGATGCCCAGCCCTGCAATCTCGTCAACCTCTTCCTTCAGCGTATCCAGCGAAAAATGGTACACGCCCGGCATCGAGCCGATCTCATTTTTGATACCCGTTCCATGTGTCACAAAAATCGGCTGGATGAAATCCAGCGTATTCAGTACCGTCTCCCGCACCATCCCGCGGATTCCAGCTGTCCCGCGCAAACGGCGGTGACGTGTGATTGGAAAACCCATTTTTTCATCCTCCTGTATATGTAGATATCTAAACCCCTGCATCCAAAATTGCCAGGAATCATGATTTCGTAAGCGATTGCCTGTTTGCCAGGTAACTGAAGTGGAATTTCTCCACTCCCTTCCGCAGAGTGACCTCCCCCAAGGATGGTCAATTGGAAAAAATCCACTTATTTCCTATCAAACTCACTGAATGGTTGAAAATAGAGAGAATTAAGTCTACTTTTTCCATCTATTCACCAATAAGTCGGTAAAATTCATAAATTAGGTTTCCTTTCTCCACTTCATGCAGATTATCATCCCTAATCTATCTTAACCTGGTTGTCTCATTCCAGCGGCAGAGCTCCTGCACCAAAGCTTCCATCGTCGCTTCCTCAGGGAGCAATCCCGGCGTAAGCCCGGCCTCAACGGCAGTTCTCTCAGTTACAGGTCCAATGCAGGCTATCTTGATGTCCGCAAGCAGCGGAAGCGGGTCTTCAAGCCCCATCCGCTTCAGGATGCTGATGAAATTGCGCACGGTTGAAGAGCTGGTGAAGGTAATCGCATGAATACGCTTCTCTTCCAGCAGCTTAAGCAGCTCAAGATCATCCTCCCCGGTCACCACTGTCTCGTAGGTGTCCACTTCGGTCACCTGCAGGCCAAGCTCACGCAGCTTGTCCGGCAGCCACTCCCGCGCCAGATCACCGCGCGGAAGCAGCACCTTCTGCCCCGGCTGCAGCCTTGAGCCGAAGGCTTCGAGCAGCCCCTCTGCCTGGAAGCGTCCAGGCAGCTCTTCGGCCATCAGCCCGCGCTGCGCCAGCGCAGCGGCTGTGGCCGGACCCACCGCGCCGATAGCCGCGCGATGCAGCCCCCGGACGTCCACCTTCAGCTCCGCCAGGTGGCGCCAAAAAAACTCCACGCCGTTCGCGCTAGTGAAGAATACGTAATCGTATTCTTCCAGCGCCGCCAGCGCGGCGGCAATGCTTGCTTTCTTCTCCTCGCCTTCGGGCAGGATCGTCTCAATTACAGGGAACTCGTAGGGCTCGCCCCCGAGCTCCTCAATCCGGTCCACCAGCTCGCTGGACTGGCTGCGGGCGCGTGTAACCACAATACGCTTGCCGAACAACGGCAGCGCCTCTACCCACATGAGCTGCTCGCGCTGCAGCACCACCTCGCCGACGACAATGACCGCCGGCGGCTGAAAATCCGCTGCCTTCACCTTCGCCTCGATGTCGGCGAGCGTGCCCGTCAGCGTCTCCTGATCCGCCCGCGTGCCCCAGCGCACCAGCGCCACCGGCGTCTCCGGCGGCCGCCCGTGCTTGATCAGTTGGGCGCTGATATACCCGATTTTGGCAACACCCATGAGGAAAACCAGCGTTCCCGTAGCATTCGTCACCTTATCCCAATGAATGGAATGATCCAGCTTATCCGGGCTCTCATGCCCCGTAATAATGGACAGGGAGGAGGCCAGGTCCCGGTGGGTTACCGGAATACCGGCATACGCCGGGACACTGATCGCCGAGGTAATCCCCGGCACAATCTCATAGTAAATGCCATGCCTGCGAAGCAGCTCCGCCTCTTCACCCACACGGCCAAAAATCGTCGGGTCCCCGCCCTTCAGCCGCACCACCGTCTTGCCCTCAAGCGCCAAATCGACAAGCAGCTGATTAATATCCTCCTGCTTCATCGTGTGGCGGTCAGGCAGCTTGCCTACGTATATTTTTTGCCCGCCGGGCTTCATCCATTGAAGCAGTCTCGGACTAGCCAGCCTGTCGTACACCAGCACATCCGCCTTCTGAATGCACTCCCGGCCTTTGATCGTAATCAGCTTCGCATCCCCCGGACCCGCACCAACCAAATAGACCTTCCCTGCCATTTCCATCATCCCCTTGTGTCCGCCAAAATCTGTTCCGCTCCCCTGACGATTAGCTTTCTCGCAACCTCTTCACCAAGCTGCACGGGATCTTCTCCAGTGCAGGTCTCCTTCAAAATCAATGATCCGTCCGGCGTTCCCACCATTCCTGTCAAGGTGATCAGCGGAGCGGATGCATGTGATGCTGAGACTGCGCTGGACTCACCCTGAGCGATCATGCTGCCAGCATCGTTCTTCTCCACCAAAATAGCAGCTTCTCGCGCAGTTGTGCCAGTCTCTGCAGATGCTACTCTGGCAGTTGCACCAGACTCTGCAAAAGCAGATGATATTCCAGCAGTCTCACCAGACTCTGCCTGGGCACCGGGTTCAGCATTTCTACCCGCCATCTCTGAACCCGTAGATGCTCCAGCCTCTGCTCCCAGCACCGCGTAAGCACCAATCGGCACCTGGCAGCCGCCATTCAGCGCCCCGAGAAAAGTCCGCTCCGCCGCCACCGTCAGCGCCGTCTGCTCATCATTGTACAACGCCAGCAGCTCCCGCAGCCCGGCGTCCTCCGTCCGGCACTCGATTCCGAGTGCGCCCTGACCCACAGCGGGCAGACAGACCTCCGGCGGCAAAAAAGCCGTTATCCGTTCCTGCCAGCCCATCCGCGTCAGACCCGCCGCAGCCAGCAGGATTGCGTCATATTCACCGCTCTCCAGCTTCCGCAGCCGCGAGTCGATATTACCGCGCACCGGCTCAATCTTCAGATCGGGCCGCAATGCGGCAAGCTGGCTGGAGCGGCGCAAGCTGCTTGTGCCCACGCGTGCGCCCTGAGGCAAATCAGCCAGCGCCAGGCCGCCGTTCGAGATCAGGCAGTCGCGCGGATCAACACGCCGCGGCACCGCGCCGTTCATTAAGCCTTCGGGCAATTCAGAAGGCATATCCTTCATGCTATGTACAGCCATGTCAATCTCTTTAGCGAGCAACGCCTGCTCGATTTCCTTCACAAACAGCCCCTTGCCGCCTACCTTGGACAAAGTAACGTCGAGAATGCGGTCCCCTTTGGTGACGATTTTATGCACCTCAAAGGTAAACCCAAAGCCATGCTCCCCGCTCAGCCGCTCCAGATCCGCAATCACCTGCCCCGTCTGCGTGAGCGCCAGCGCACTTTGTCTGCTGCCTACAATAATCTTCCGCATACTCCACCCCTCCTGGTAACCTGCCTCCGCCATTATTCCGCATGCGCTGGCCGCTTCCGGCACAATTAACGGCATTTCTGCCGTTATTCCGCACACGTTGGCCGCTTCCGGCACAATTAACGGCATTTCTGCCGTTATTCCGCACGCGCTGGCCAATTCCGGCTCATTTAACGGCATTTCTGCCGTTATTCCGCACTCGTCAGCCGATTCCGGCTCATTTAACGGCATTTCTGCCGTTATTATGCACGCGCCGGCCGGTTCTGGCTCATTTAACGGCATTTCTGCCGTTATTTCGAATACGCTGGCCGGTTTCGGCTCATTTAACGGCATTTCTGCCGTTATTCCGCACGCGCTGGCCGATTCCGGCTCATTTAACGGCATTTCTGCCGTTATTTCGAATACGCTGGCCGGTTTCGGCTCATTTAACGGCATTTCTACCGTTATTTCGAATACGCTGGCCGGTTTCGGCTCAATTAACGGCATTTCTGCCGTTATTCCGTACGCGTTGGCCGGTTTCGGCTCATTTAACGGCATTTCTGCCGTTATTTCACACAATCTGACCGTTGGCTTTCCTCCTAACTCCCCGGTTAGAAGCTTTCCACTTACACCCCCGGTTGTCCGCTGCCTCCGACCCTCCGATGTTTCGGCCAAGTTGTCAGTAAGACAGTACTCCAGTAGATCATCAGACTCTAAATATTGGAGTTCAAACGATACTCCGCCGAACGGATTAGGGCGTGGAGATCACGCTGCAGACGTATCAGCCCCCACGAACAGAATCATCTCCTGATCGGAAGAGTCTGCCCATTTATAACGGACCGAACAGCTCTTATTTCTACTGGAAGTCAATTTTCCTCAAGTGTACGGACTCCAGAGCCTTTATGCGCGGACATTCACCTCAAATATACCTGCCGTAGAGGCGATAAGCGCCATACTGTCCGTTAGCTCGGCTAAATGTATCACTTTCGGGAAAATAACGGCTTTACGGTCCGTTTAGAATCAGGAGGAAGGATACGACGAATCCCACTCTCCGCGAACCCCAAAGGCTGCGTCCTAAGCCACAGATTTAGAACTGATTCTGCACTAACCCTCCCGGTTGTTGGCAATCCAGTCGGCGATCTTCTCCGCGCTCCACTCTATAAAGGTGCCCTGTCTCATCTCATTCAACACGTCGAGATTTCCGAGCCTGCGCAGAAGCCGTCCGCGCACCTCTGGGGACTGCTCCCTGTGCTTGATCTCGGTACGCAGATCATGCAAAAAATCCAAATACGGCTCATATTCTTCGCCGAACACCTCGGCCAGCTGCTCAGTAATCTTCGCAGCGGCTGACGGTCCCGCGCCGGAGGTCGACACGGCGACCGTCAGCCGCCCCCGGCGGAGCACGCCGGGGGTAATGAAGCTGCCAGCCTCTGCCCGGCTGGCTACATTCACCGGAAGGCCCAGGCTTCGCGCTTCCCGGGCCACCGCTTCATTAACCGCCGCCTCATCCGTGGCGGCGTATACCAGGAACGCCCCCGTCACATCTCCGGGGGCATAGCGGCGGCTGATCCAGCTCAGCCGCCCCGCCTCAGCCAGTGCGGCTAACGTCCCGGTCAGCGTAGGGCTGACCAGAACCACTGCCGCTCCGGCCTCCACAAGCGCGCCTACCTTGCGCTCCGCCACCGCGCCGCCGCCGATGACCACCACACGCTGGTCTTTCAGATCCAGCATGACGGGGAAATACTTCACCATGAAGCCCCACTCCCACTCCAGCTATAGTAACGCCTCCACCGGTCTGGACTGCGTAATCCGACAGCTTCAACTCAAGCTCCCTGCACTTGCTCTAACCGAAAGCACCGTCAACTCAGTCTCTCTGCACCCGCTCCAACCGGAATCACCGTCATCCCAAGCTCTCTGCACTCGCTCCAGCCGGAATCACCGTCATCCCAAGCGCTCTGCACTCGCTCCAGCCGGAATCACCGTCATCCCAAGCGCTCTACTCTCGCTCCAGCCGGAATCACCGTCATCCCAAGCGCTCTGCACCCGCTCCAACCGGAATCACCGTCATCCCAAGCGCTCTGCACCCACCCCAGCCGGAAGTAAGTCATCTCAAGCTCTTTGCACCTGTCGTCATTCTAATCTCAATTTTACTACTCTAAGGCCCGAAGTGAACCCTTTCAAGTATCACTCTTTCTTATACCTTACTCGTCTCCCCCTTCACCCGCCCCAGCCATGAAACTCGGACCAGGAATTCAGCAGGAAGTTCAGGATAATAAATCCGTAGCCGGCAATGGCCCAGCGGGCCATGGAGGTCCCGCTGCGGCGGGCGGAGCGCTTGAGGAAGAGATAGGTGATGTACACGGCAAGCCCAATAAGCGTCGTCAGCACCTTCGAATCCTTGAACAGCGGAGTCCGCCCCTCGGCGACAATTGACATGCCGGCCAGCACAAGCGAGGCCAGCAGCAGCGGGACACCAGCCAGAATGGCTGTATGCGAATATTTGTCCATCGTCTCCAGGCTGGGCAGGCGGCGGATGCGGTCATCCCATTTTTTATGCTTCAGCCGCGTATGCAGGAATAGATACATTATGGCAAATACCGTCCCCAGTGTCAGTGCGCCAAAGCTCAAATTGGCCAAAATAATATGCAGCGCCAGCCAGCCGTGCACCGCACTCCAGCTCTGAAGTGTATGATCCACAGCGGTCAGCCAGACCCGGTTCAGCAGAAAAACACTGAAGCCCGCCATGCTAAGCAGCAGAATTGTAAATTCGCCGCCGCGCGTGTACGCCACCGCAAGCGAAGTCAGCACAATAATGAAAGAAAACCAGAAGAGGAAGTCGTAAGGCGTAAAAATCGGCAAGCCCTTCTCCTGGGTGAACCGGATCGCCAGACCTGCGGCCTGCAAAATCCCCACAACAACAAGAAGCCCTGTGCCCAGCCGCTTTCCACCCGGATTACGCCGAAGGCAATCCGAGAAAACAAACAGCAGGCTCAGGGCATATAGCAGCAGAGCGGCGTCATATATTCCGTTCAGCAGTTGCATCTTGTTCACCCGCCCAGCAGGCCTGCCGGAGCGAGCACTGTCTTTGGCAGCGTGAACTCGCTGGCGGAGGAGCGTTCAGCTTCCTTCCGCTGCGGCTGCGCAGGACTGTCACCGTCCGGTTCGCCAAGCTGCTCCTGAAGCGCAAATATTTGCGTGAAGTACTCCAGCGCTTCATTGCCCTTCTTGCCGCCGGACAGCTCTTTGATCACATTGATCGGATCATGCATCATCTGATTCACAATGCTCTTCGTAAGCCGGCGGATCACCTTGCGCTGGTGCTCGTCCAGCTCCGGCAGCTTATTGAAGAGGCTGTCCATCGTATCTTCATAAATTCCGTTCGATTTATCCTGAAGGGCGCGGATCACCGGTCTGACGCCAAGCGTCTTCAGCCACACCTGGAACTCCTCTAGCTCCTCTTCGATCATTATTTCAATCTTGGCCGCTTCAGTACGGCGCATTTCCAGATTGGTCTCCACAATGCCTTCCAGATCGTCAATATCGTACAGGAAGACATCTGGAACATTTGCCGCCGCCGGATCAATGTCGCGCGGAACGGCGATGTCAATCATGAACAGCGGCCGCGAAGGACGGCGCTTCATGCCTTCGGACACCTGATCCGCCGTCAGCACATAACCCTCTGCTCCCGTTGAGCTGATCACAATATCAACCTCATCCAGATGCTTCAGCGCTTCTTCAATCGTGCTTGGCTTGCCCGAGAATTTCTCAGCGAGCTGGACAGCCCGCTCCAGCGTGCGGTTGGCAACAATAACCTCTGCCGCTCCGCTGCTATACAGATGCTTCACCGTCAGCTCGCTCATTTTGCCGGCGCCGAGGATCAGCACTTTTTTACCGGTGAACATGCCAAATATCCGTTTCCCCAGCTCCACAGC
This sequence comes from Paenibacillus sp. sgz302115, assembly GCF_056120445.1. Lineage (NCBI taxonomy): Bacteria > Bacillati > Bacillota > Bacilli > Caryophanales > Paenibacillaceae > Paenibacillus > Paenibacillus sp. sgz302115. Next base: position 178,866 of record NZ_JBVYOK010000010.1, on the reverse strand, counting down.
CGCATAGCTGACCGAAACCGCGCTCTCGCCAATCGAAGTCTCGCTGTGCGCACGTTTGCCTAGCGTTACTGCCTGCTTGAACAGCCGGTTGAACCAGGTTCCCGTTACGCCTTCAGCTTGGGCAGTCAAAAAAGCATTACGCACCTGTCCCAGAATCTGAGTCTCGCCGATCACCATCGAATCCAGGCCGCAGGTCACGCGGAACAGGTGGGCAATCGCCTGCTCATCTTCATATATATACATATGCTGTGTAAATACATCGCTTTTCACACCGAACCATTGCTCCATATAGCTGCGGATGAAATAACCGCACATATGAAGACGGTCCACAACTACATAAATTTCCGTCCGGTTGCAGGTGGCGACAATGACCCCTTCCAGAACGCTTTTGGTCTCCATCAATAGATGGAGCGCTGCAGGCAGATCCTGTTCCGCAAAAGCGAACTGTTCCCTGACCTCTATAGGCGCTGTACGGTAATTCAGGCCAACGACGACAATATGCATCGTGTGTTCACCATCCTAATCTCTATTCATTGGTGCAGGCACTGTTGCCGCTCATTCGTTCGTTTATTCATGTCACTTTCACAAGTTCCTCAATCGCTGTGTTAAGTATATCACATCAAATTGCGGCTTTTTACAAAACCTTTGAACTATTTATGAAATCCAGATAATAATTATTATAAACAAGAAGAAACGGCTCTGTCGTCCTCTGAATGAGTCGGCGTCCGTTTCTCCAGCAAGATAGCACCATGATTAGCATCGGTTATTCTACGGAATTTTATTACTATACATGCTCGCGTTCACTCATTCTTATCCAAATGAAGCACCACACACGTCTTGTCGTCAGAGACCTTCAGCCGCGGCATCTCCACCAGCAGCTGATCCTCTTGTTCCTTATTATATAAAGCCCGGGCGTAGCCCTCTGCCCCCAGGCGGTCCAGACCGTCCACCAGCTCATTCCAGTCCGTTCCTTCGGTGTACAGGCCGTCGCTCACCATGTACAGGCTTTCCAGATTCGCCCGGTTGAACGTTCCTTTCTCCAGGAACAGCGGGAAATCAGGACTGCCGTTCAGCACCCCGTAGCCTGCGAGCGTGTTGGCTTTGGTACGGTTGTCAAGCAGGAGCGGCGTGAGCCTTTTACGCAATTCAATCGGATCGCTCACCCCTTCGGCACGCAGCTCCGCCATTGCGCCAAGCGTCTTCTGATCTATATGTGCGAGCTGGGAATGTGTAAGCACTCTGACCGTCCCATCCTTGTACCTCGCGAGCAGCATGCAATCCCCTGCCTGTACATAATCTACACTGTATTCATGGACCCGAACCGCTACAAAAGCCGCGGACCACAGACTGGAGGAATCGCTGATGTCCACACCCTCTGCTGCCATTTTCTCCTGCAATGCCCGGTTCGCCTCGGCTGCGGTCTGCTCCAGCGTCTGCTGCTGATCCATATTCATAAAATGTGCGGCGGCCGTCTGCGAGGCAATATAGCCCCCTGTCCACCCGTTCTGATTCCGGTAAGCCGAAAGCGAGGTTGCTCCGTCCACAACGCCATACACAGACGCTGCCTCATTAATAACCAGCGAATCCTCATTCCATTCCCCATGCCCTTTAAGCGAATAAGCATCCATTCTCCATTGCGAAATATCCGGCATCTCTTTTGTCCTCCCCAATCTGCGGTTGTTGTCATTAAATCTAACACAAAAATCAAGGATTGACACACAATATTGCGAATGATAGCATATAACAAATGATCGAAGTCACCATTCCTGACATACAATTCGAATAGTAACGGCTGTAACGTCATTTGCAGAGGACCGTATCCATTTCGGTGTGAAATAGCAGGTCCCAAGGTCATTTTAACATGTAAACAGCATCTAATCTCATACCTCTTGTATAAGCTCATTAATTTGGTTTGAGCGTTTCTACAGGCAACCGTAAATTGCCCCAGGCTACAGGAGGCACCGCAAGGCTTAAGGATATTCATAGCGCGAACCCGCATAGCTTTTTTGCGCTTCCCGCGTGATGTCCTTTGTCTTCATCGTGCCTCTTGTGCCTGGGTTTTTTATATATAAAAAATAAAAACTTTAAGGAGTGAAGACCATGAGCGCATCCTATGCCCGGTTAAGCGAATCCATCAGCAAGGCCAAGAATGTGAGAATTTATAAAAATAAGGATACAGCCTATGATTTCAAGCTATATCCCTTCGGCGAACGCGGCACGTATATCAGCCCCGAGCTGATCAGTGAAATTACAGACAGCCTTGCGGAGAACATCACCGCGCAGTTTCCTGCCTTCGATTATATCGTCTCGCCCGAGCCGGGCGGTCATACGTGGGGCATGCTGGCTGCCTACAAGCTGATGAAGCCGATGAACATTCTGCGTCTCAGCACCGAATTATATGATAACTACGAAATCAGCATCAAACGCGAAACGGCGTATAATGAGAACTATATTTATTTTGACGGATTTACTGCCGGAGACCGGGTGCTCCTTCTGGATGATGTGATCAGCTCTGGCGCCACCATCCGCTGCATCGCACAGCAAATGGCTGACATGGGCATTGAGCTTGTTGGCGTGCAGGCCATCCTGGCTAAAGGCGAGCATTACAAAAAGCTGGAGACGGACATTGGCGTGCCGGTACGATTCTTATCCAAAGTATAGAACATACAAAACTAACAGGGGAGTGACAACCAAATGGCCTACTATTATGATCAGCCGTCCAGAACGTTCAGCGAATTCCTGCTGGTTCCGAATCTGACAACCAAAGAGTGCATCCCGGGGAATGTAGATCTCAGAACCCCCGTTACCAAATTCCGCAAGGGCGAGACACCTGCACTTACCATGAACCTCCCCGTCACCTCTGCCGTGATGCAGGCCGTATCCGACCACAACATGGCGATTGCCTTGGCCAAAAGCGGCGGGATTTCCTTCATCTATGGCTCGCAATCCGTCGAACAGCAGGTTGAGATGGTCCGCAGAGTCAAGAAGTTCAAAGCCGGCTTCGTACTCAGCGACTCCAATCTGCGCCCTGAGGATACGCTGAAAGACGTGCTCGACCTGAAGGAGCGCAGCGGGCACTCCACCATCGCCATCACGGACAACGGCGGGCCTACAGGCAAGCTGATGGGCATCGTTACGAGCCGCGATTACCGCGAAAACCGTCTTTCCCCGGATTGCGCGATTACCGAGTTCATGACTCCCCTCTCCTCACTGATCTACGCCCAGGAAGGCGTTACCTTAACCGAAGCCAACGATATGATCTGGGATCACAAGCTCAACTGTCTGCCAATCGTCAGCAGCAGCGGCCATCTGGTGTATCTTGTCTTCCGCAAGGATTATGACAGCCATCAGGAATACCCGCTGGAGCTGCATGACAGCAACAAGCAGCTCATCGTCGGCGCAGGCATCAACTCCAGAGATTACAAGGAGCGTGTTCCGGCGCTTGTTGAGGCTGGCGCAGATGTGCTCTGTATCGACTCCTCGGACGGATATTCCGAATGGCAGGCGGAGACCATCCACTATATTAAGGAGACTTTTGGCGAGAAGGTGAAGGTTGGCGCGGGCAATGTCGTGGACAAGGAGGGCTTCCTCTATCTGGTTAATGCGGGAGCGGATTTCATCAAGGTCGGCATCGGCGGCGGCTCCATCTGCATCACCCGTGAGCAAAAGGGTATCGGACGCGGCCAGGCCTCCTCCGTCATCGAAGTGGCTGCAGCACGGCAGGAATATTACGAGCAGACCGGCATTTACGTCCCCATCTGCTCCGACGGCGGGATTGTGCACGACTACCATATCGTCCTCGCCTTGGCGATGGGAGCCGACTTTGTGATGCTGGGCCGCTATTTTGCCAGATTCGACGAAAGCCCGGGCCGCAAGCTGCTGGTAGGGGGGAATTTCGTCAAAGAATATTGGGGCGAAGGCTCCAGCCGGGCCCGCAACTGGCAGCGGTACGACTTCGGCAATGCCGACAAAGAGAGCAAGCTGGAATTCGAGGAAGGCGTCGATTCCTTCATTCCTTATGCAGGGCGGCTCAAAGACAACCTGGACCTCAGCATCAACAAAATCAAATCAACCATGTGCAACTGCGGCGCACTTACGATCCCGCAACTGCAGCAGCAGGCCAGAATCACCGTTGTCTCCTCGACAACGATCTTTGAAGGCGGCGCCCATGATGTTATGCTGAAGGAAAAGGATAGATCATCCTGATCCATAAGGAGTCGACATGATGAAAGGAATCAAGGAAATTCTGGTAAGCAGAGCCGAGCTGCAGGATAAAGTCAAGGAGCTTGGCGCAACTATATCGCAGGACTATGAGGGGCAGGAATTGGTGCTTATCGGCATCCTCAAAGGCGGAGCCGTGTTCATGGCCGACCTGATGCGCGAAATCACCCTTCCCATCGGGATTGATTATATGGCGGTGTCCAGCTACGGGGCCAGCGCTACCTCATCAGGAGTCATCACGATCAAAAAAGACATCGACACCGACATCCGCGGCAAGCATGTCCTGCTCGTCGAGGACCTGATCGACACCGGCCTGACCCTGCAGCATCTACGTGAGCTGTTCCTCATGCGCGAGGCCGCCAGCGTCCGCATCTGCACCATCCTGAGCAAGCCTTCGCGCCGCCTCGTCGATGTCCCCATCGACTACTGCGGCATCGAAATCCCCGACGAGTTCGTCGTTGGCTACGGCCTGGACTATGCCGAGCAGTTCCGCAACCTGCCGGAGGTGTGGATTGTAGAGACAGGGGAATAATGAGGGAAACGCAACAAAACCGGGCCGTCTCCATCCTATCGGCCTGGTTTTGTTATTTCTGTGTTTCCCCTAAACCTATCATCCCAACTGCATCGTCGTAACACAAGTATCATTCTTCTCAAACGTGGAAAGCTCGGATTCCGCCTTTTTCCCGTCCTGCTCGATAGTCACGTGGTATGTTTTATCACGCGGGAGCCATAAATCAATGAACCCGTTAGGCTGGGATTTCATAGTCTTTTTGTCCAATACCGAATTGCCTTCCGAGTCTTCGATAGTTACGCTGAACTCTTGCCCTACCATTTCTCCCTGGCAGCCAACCAGGTTGTGGGTCGCACAAGGATGGGTCTTATCAAGGTATGGAGCAATGGAAACAAAAAATTCGTCTGCGGGCAGGTCGTAGGTCAATGAATTCCCCGAATTCTCCACAATGAGCTGTGTTGATGAAATGGAAGCAGACTCCGCTGTGGTGCTGCGGCTGCTGAAATCAGATACCAGTTGTTTGATGCTTTGCGTGTCTAATTCAGCTGTTCCTTTCTTGCCGGTGTCTCCCGTAAACAAATATGTCCCTGCAACAGCGATAACAACCACTCCGGCCGTTACCCATAGTTTTTTTGACATCTTCTTCATCCTCCTGTTCCTTTCACCATTATAATTGAGCCGTCACACTTGTGGACAAGGCGAAAGCGTGACAAATGGATTGAGCAAGAAACAGTCCAGGCACGGATGGCCAAGCCGTCCCCATTAGTTCAGGCCTGCTCCTGTCCAGTCAAATGCCTGCCGGGCTTGATCCGGGCGCTGACGCCGTTAACTGCTTGTTTCAATACCGCTGCCAATCCCAAGGTAAGCAGGACACAAATGAGATTCAGCACAGGATCATTCATAGAAAGGTCCAAGCTCTGCCGGATATCCTCCACAATGATAAGCATCCGCTCATGGATCAGATAGATCTCCAGACTGTGCGTGCCACAGAAAGTAATGAACTTAAATTTAGACCACCCACGCGCTGCGATCCATTGCAACAGGCCGGCAACAAAGATACATAAAGGCAGAGTAATCAGAATAAAGGGATACCACCAAAGCCCATAGCTCCATATATATTCACTTAAATATTTTTGGGCCGCTACGAGAGACAGCGCACCTATCAGCAGCATTCCAAAGTACACAATCAAATTCAGCCGCGAAATCTCCGGTTTCTTTTCGATAAAATAACCAACAAGCACCCCAACAAAAAATATAGGTATTCTTATCGTAAAAATCAGCAAATAGGAAAACGGGGTTCCCGAAAGAACCACGCTAAGCAGTAATCCAATGAGGCCCGCAGCAGCAACGGTTATATACTTATTTTTGGCTCCGAAAAATTTCATGAACACAGGTGTAAGCAAATATAGAATGAGCAGCGCCGGGACATACCAATCGAACCTGCTCTCCAGACCAAGCCAAAAGCTAAGTGTAGTCAAATTCAAAATGAGATCCGTAAAGGACATTTTCCCTATTCCCCAGTACAGGAGACAAAAGATAAGCACCACCGGAAGATACGTTGGAAGAATCCGCCGCAGCCGCCGCTTGTAAAAGGTGAGACTATCAATATTTTTCCGGTACGCATAGTACAAGCCTAAACCCGACAGTAACAGAAAGATATCTACACCCCCGTATCCATAAGCTTTCAATGTGCCCAGAACTGGAACAGAGGATAGATTAATCGTCGAGTGATACAATACAACCCACAGCATGGCTAGTCCCATGAGCTCGGTACGATACGTACTAATCAGCTTGTAATTCAGCTTTTTCATGGATACTCTCCTTATGTGCCAGCTTGTCGTAAGAGGATGGGCTTGGAGTTGTCAGCCTGGACAGTTTTTTGTAATTCAGGGAAAAGAGAATGCCGATTGCAGCTTCCGAAAGAATGACTAAGTCCCGATTGGAGATCACTAAAGGAACCGCTACAGTTGCAATTACTATAAGAACCCAGGGCACCGGGTGTTCCAGGTAGCGTTCTATGTATCGGTTAAGCCACAGCAGAATTCGCATTGATACATACGTGCAAGCAAAGACCAGACACCACATGAGCACAATATATAAACTACCGAACCCAAGCCGGTCAAAAGCCAATATAAAGAACAAATGGGTGAAAAGGAATAAAAACGAGTGCTTTCCGAGATATAAAATCAGGTTCGATGAGGAATAGCTTGTTTTCCTTCTGAAGACATAAAAGGTCCCAAATAAGATTACCAAGGACAGCAGCAGATATTTCATCGACATATTGTATTTAATGAAATCCTCTTCATGCACCCCTCCGGACAAAGTAATGGACAAGAACAGCGCAGCCGCCAGAGCGACAATGAGGTTCATGATGTTTTTGCATCTGTAAGCGAATATCCCTGCTGCAAAAGCAAACATCCAAGGGAAATAGGTAAACCCAATCGTTTCTGTAAACAGTATGGATTTCAGTGGAAAGTCCGGCAGCTCACTCCCAATGAAATAATGCACTGCAAAAACTACTAGCGCCAGCAGGAGATACAGGTAGAACGGAGGCTTAACATATTTTTCAAGCAGAAAAACACTGAGAACACCAAGCGTAATAATCTGGGGAACGTCCATTACAGAAAAGGCCTGCACATCCGGTCTCCACATGAGATTATAAGAGAATCCAATGACAGCGAAGAGCACATAAAAGGCTGCAAGCGATCTGAAGCTCTTCCTTTGCACCTGAAAGGTGGTAGTAACTCCCGAGACAGCAAAGAAAAGGACAGGAGCCAGACTGGCAATAATCTGAAACAGACGCTCATTACCGTTAAAATAAATAGGAATATGGGCAATAATCATCAAAATACAGCTAATGCCTTTGATCGCATCTAGTGAATTGTCGTATTCCTTCATTTTCTTCACTTTCCTTTCATTAAGTTTAAAAATTCTCTTAAAGTATAGAGGTTTGCCGCCTACTTTCCATCCCTCAATAGTGTAAGATTCCTAGGGCAACGGCAGGTGCGGGGTCAAAAAAAACGGCGGAACAGAGAGTTTCTCTGTTCCGCCGTTTCGGCGTTCTATTTTGTGCAGATGTGTGCGGTGTTACTCTTTGCTATATTAGTTGAACTATAGATTTTCATATTAGGTCTGGTCGTAACTGCGGGGAATGTTTGGACTTCCGGCCGCTGTTGTCTGCAGATTTCTTGATTTATACCGCTCTTCGCGGTGGAAATCCGCAGACAAAGGCGGTCGCTATCGCTCCTCCAGTTCCAAACTTCCCCTCCGTCACTTCTGCCCTTTTTATATTTTCTTTAGTTTAACTTATATAGGTGCAGGTGTGTAGACTACCGTCTTTTCAATCGTAGTCACCTTACCGAAGCTGTTGGTGACTTTGAATACAAAGGTATTGCTGCCTTCTTTCAGTGTGACCGATTTACTGAAGCTGCCAAAGCTGCCCACCGATTCGTCGTTCAAATAAATCTTAGGATAGCTGTCGTTTGCATCCTTGGCATTACCGCTAAGCGTGATCTGCTTACTGGTTGTAGTTTCCGGGATGTAGTCCAGCGTCAGCTCCGGTCCGCCCACTGTAAAGGTAATCGTCTTCGTAATGACCTCTGAGCTTTTGCCCAAATTATTGGTTGCCTTGAAAGTGAAGACATTCTCGCCTTCCTTAAGGGTTACCGTTTTATTGAAGGAACCGTAGCTGCCCACCAGTTCATCATTCATATAGATTTTCGGATAGCTGTCATTCTTATCGGTAGCTGTTCCGCTTAAGCTTACGGATTTGCTGCTGCTCGTTGCCGGAACTTGGTCCAGTGTCAGCACAGGCCCGCCCACATTGAAGGTTATGGTCTTGGTGATCACTGCCGAGCTTTTACCCAGGTTATTCGTTGCCTTGAAGGTGAACACATTGGCGCCTTCCTTAAGGGTTACCGTTTTATTGAAGGAACCATAGCTGCTTACCAATTCATCATTCATATAGATTTTCGGATAGCTATCATTCTTATCGGTAGCAGTTCCGCTTAGGGTCACGCTCTTGCTGCTGCTCGTTTCCGGGATCAGATCCAGCGTCAGCACCGGGCCGCCCACACTGAAGTTAATCGTTTTGGTGATCACGGCCGAGGTTTTACCCAGGCTGTTCGTTGCCTTGAAGGTGAATACATTATCGCCTTCCTTAAGGATTACTGTTTTATTGAAGGAACCAAAGCTGCTCACCAATTCATCATTCATATAGATTTTCGGGTAGCTGTCGTTTTTGTCGGTAGCTTTCCCGCTAAGCGTTACGGTCTTGCTGCTGCTCGTGTCGGGAATCGGATCCAGCGTCAGCACAGGCCCGCCCAAGCTGACCATAATCTGCTTCTCTACTACCGCCTTCTTATCATATTTATTGACTGCAGTTACCACAATTTTGTTCAGGCCTTCCTTCAAGGTCAGTTCTTCGCTGAACTCCCCATTGTAAGAAATATAGGCCGACTCGTCATTGATCGTAACTTCAGGATTGTTATCGCCGCTGTCCGTAACCTTCCCGGTGATCTTAACCGTAAGCTGATTCGCCGTTTCCGGAGCCTGCACCGTCAGCTTGGGTCCTGAAGTCTGATAAGTTACCTGCTTCGTGACCGTCTTGGAGCGTCCATTCGGCAGAACGGCCTTGAACACAAATTCGTAAACCTTCTCTCCCCCATCCAGATCATAGGCCTCGGCAAAAGTTCCGTCCGTATTCTCTACTTCTTCATCATTGATATAGACCTTCGCGTCTGCGTTCACTTTGCCCGTAACCTTAACCGTTTTGTCAGATACCTGCTGCGGAACCTGTACGTCCAGCTTCACATCCTGTGTCGCTGTGGTATACGACGATTTCAACACCCGGTACAAAAGGGTAGCGACAGAAGCACGATTAATCGCACTATTCGGTCTGAAGGTGCCATCCGGAAATCCCTGGATCAGCTTCTTGTCCACCGCTACAGCCACTTCATTAGCAAGCTGCGGCGTAACAACCTCATAATCACTGAATTTATAGCCCAGCACACTGTCGGCATCCACATTTTCAGTGTCCAGCCCCATCGCGCGCACCAGCGCTACCGCAACATCTTCACGGGTAGCATTCGCCTGCGGATCAAAAAAAGGTTTCCCCTTCACAGGGAAATACCCCGTAAGATACTCCTTCGCGGTCTCCACATATTTGTAAGCCCAGGAGGAAGGAGTCACATCCGAGAAGGTCTGTGTTCCGTCCGATACCAGGTCCAGTCCAAAAGTAAGTGTAATCAGCTTAGCAAGCTGTTCACGCGTAATCGCCGCTTCCGGCTTAAAGGAGCCGTCTGGATTACCAGTAATAATGCCCTGATTCGCCATGCTCTGAATGGCTTCATTGGCCCAATAGGTTGTCTTAACATCCACAAATACATAAGATGAGGTCTGCTGCACCACTGTAGCCGCGTTAGCAACTCCCCCAAACAGCAAACTCAGCAGCATCAGCCACACTGCCAGCATCTTAAACCCTCTTCCCTGCACTATCAATCGCCCCCAGAAAAATATTAAGCATTCCTCGCCGCCACTCTCGATATTTCCAAGTATAGGAGCACAGCCTGCTAGACTTTCAGGAATAATTATACATCAACTATGTAAAAGGTAATAGTTCCCGGAATAGAATCAACGACACCGAGCACCACCGTTATGATATAAAAACATAGAGAAACCCAAGTCCTCTAAATGACCTGGGTTTCTCTACAATCTGACACGACCATTAGGCATCCGTTTCCGTCTCTCTTTCCGCTTCAGCTCCCTGCTTACCCACCAGCCTCCGCCGCTTCGCTCCCACCTTCACCCACAGCCGATCCTGATCATCCCGATAGAACCAGATATGTATCCACCGCAAAGGTGTCCACACTTCCTTAAAATAATAGTTTGGCAAGGGACTTCTCTCCTACACACAAAAATAGATTTGTCCCTAATTATAGACCGGGATGCCTATTTTGTATGTCGGTTTGTGTAAGTTGGAGGAAAATAATTGAATAGATTAGGAAGAATAAACGATATTGTTTCACATTAGCTTGGCTTCAGCGAAACCAGCGCTTAATTTGATCCAGGGCATCTTTGGCTTCGGGGCCGTTATAACCGAAAAAGTTGCCAATCATTTTAGTATACTCGTTGAACGTTGTTTCCCGGCTGTAGCGGTCACTCCACCAATACTTAGCGTTGTAACCTGAATCTGCACCGATATACGTCAGCTCAATGCCTGATTTCTTATAGACATGATCAAAAAGCAACTTAACCCGCCGCATATGAAATTCAGAAGAAACCACAATAGCAGAAGTAAAGCCGTGCTGCTTCATGATCGGAAGCGTCAGCTCGGCGTTCTGGTAGGTGCTTAGCGCAGCATTTTCGGTCAGGATGGCATCCTTGGGGATGCCAAGAGCAAGGGCAGTTTGGAGCATGTCGCCTGTGGCGCTGGTTGATTCCTTCGCGTTAGAGAGAAGAATATAAGGGGCATAACCTTCCTTATATAACTCTACTCCCTTCTCGACCCTTCCCGCTCCACCGCTAAGGACGATGATTACGTCGGCTTGCCTTGGGGCTTGATTATAGAGGAGAAAGCGTCCTGCACCGAAGAGAATTGAAATTATTAATAGAACAGGCAAGTATAGAAAGAGAACTCTCTTTCTATACTTGCCTGACTTTATTCTGAAATCTCTGATATTCATAAGCCACTTCCTGTATTAAGGATTGAGTCTTCTGCCACCGCCATGCCACATGCTCCATAATACCACTGAAATTTCTAAATATCACAAGGCTGACGCGTTCATTTTAACTTACTACACTCTATTTCACTGCCAAGACTTCATTACACAAATTCATCACAGTTCTGAGAAATTTAGGATTTTCGGTTACTCAATTTGGCAGAAATCCAAACTATAATTTATACGTAGTTTCTAAAGTACATACATTTTTTGTGTCAAGAACAAACTTCCCCTTAATTAAATCCATATTCTCCTTAATATGATCATGAGCAACCATAATTACAAGGATTTCAATTTCATCTAAAAATTCTTCAAATACTAAATATTGATTATCTAAAATTTCCTCAGAAATAAATGGATCAAATACTTTGACACCAAAAGCTAAATGCTCATCCATTCTTTGGAGCAATTGAAGAGTCGGACTTTCTCTAGTATCATCAACATTCTCTTTATAAGTTATTCCGTATATTCCAACCTTAGAAATTTCTTTAATGGACTTTTCTCTCATTATGTCCCTTATACGGCCTAAAACATGACTTGGCATAGAATCATTAATTTTTCGGGCTGTTAAGATAAGATTGGTCAAATCGGGATAATCACCTACTAAAAACCACGGATCGACTGAAATACAATGTCCTCCAACCCCAGGACCAGGCTGAAGAATATTCACGCGAGGGTGCTTATTGGCTATTTTTATTATTTCATATACATCCATGTTATCTGTACGACAAATTTTAGCTAATTCATTTGCAAAAGCAATATTTATATCTCTATATGTATTTTCAACTACTTTTGACATTTCTGCAGATCTGATGTCAGTAATCACAATTTCTGATTTACAAAAAGATGAATATAGTTCTTTTACCTCAAGGCCAATATCAAAATTATCTACTCCAATTGTTCTTGAGTTGTGTTCTAATTCATAGATCATGTTACCAGGAATAATTCTTTCAGGAGCATGAACAAGATGGACATCTTGCCCAATAATAAAATCTCTACCTTCAATTTCAGGGCGGATGTACCTATCAATTGTACCTGGTGATATCGTTGATTCAATGATAATTATAGTTCCTTTTTCACAAACATCTAATACAGCATTCACCGCTGCTAAGACATATTTTGGATCAAGTTTTTTGCTAGTATTTATAAACGGGGTTGGAACTGCAATAATATAAGTTTTTGTTTTTTGATACTCAGTTGTGAATTGAATGTTATTAGCGACGGCATCTTTAAAAAGAGATTCTAAACCATTCTCTTCGAATGTTAGTTTCCCCTCTACTAATGTTTCTATCAAATGCGAGTTATAATCTGTACCTACAACTTTAACACCGCACTTGGCAAAAATTAAAGCTGTAGGTAAACCAATATAGCCTAGTCCGATTATATTTATGGTTGGCATAACATAAATCCCTCAATTCTTTTTCAAATATTTAATTACGTATTCTCCAAAACCTTTGTTAAACATAAAATTTGAAACTATTATTAATAAAAATGATGTTATTACAAGTAGAATTCCTGCAACAACAAAATCAAAATAATTGTGTATTAGAATATTCTGATAGAAGTATAAACCTATTATTAGAAACATAGGAATAATATTTATTAATAATTTATTTAAATATACTCTATAGCTTCTATTCAATATCTCTCTGTTCACAAAAATTGAAAGCTGCAAGACTCTATAGATAAGTGCAATAATAGAACCTATCACTACACCTCTAATCCCCAAATAATTTACTAAAATCAATGAAAATAAAAAATTTATGGAAGCCTCAATAATTGAGGATTTTTTAGTTTCAAGAAACATTCCAGCAACATGAATTGGTAAATAATTTGATGTTCTTAAGGCATTTAGCAACGACATAATATAAAACAACAATGGGAGCCATTTATCGATGTAATTAGCATCTGTTATATTTTTCGTGTAAAGGACTAAAAATGGAGTTATTAACAACAATGCTACGGTCAAAAAAACAAAAGATAAAAGTAAGAAAATATTTTCATATAAATAATAGAGCCGTCTAAAGTACTGCTTATTTTCTGCAAATGCATGCCCTAAACTTCCTGTCACAGCATCAGTCAATGCTTGTGGTAAGAAAAGCAATTGCGAAAAAATAACATTGTTGTAAACTACATAAATACTAACTAGTTTAAGATCGCCGAAAAATGATAACAGTAATACATCAGTACTATTCAAAATTATTGTAGCTATTTGTTGAACCATAACTGCTGATTTCTGAGATATTGCAACGTAATCTGGTACAGTATTGGTATCTAAATTTAAATATTTTCTTTTAACATAGAATCTTATAAAAACCGCTTGTAATATGCTTATCAATGAAAATACTAACTGCACAGTCACTACATTATAATCCAGTGAAATAAGTACAATTTTAGCTATATTAGAAATTACTTGAAAAAAAGTAAACGTATTTGACAGTACATAAGCTCGATTGTCAGCATTCAGTAAAACAACATATTTTCCTTGAATAAAAAACTTTGTCAGAAAAGAAATAGCTGTTATTAAAAATAGCTTTACAATCAACCAATAATCCAGTTCTGAATTTATCGAAAAAGGATATAGAAATGTTACAAATGAAATAACTGCTAAACTATAAACTCCAGCCTTTGCATAATATTTTTTTGTTGCCGTAAGTATTGAATTTATAGAACTTTGATCTTTAACAGCAAATGGTTTAAATAGTGCTTGTGTGGAGGCACTGCCAATACCAGCTTCTAGTAGATTAATATAAATAAAGATCCCGTTAATTGAAGAAATCAAACCATTAATTTCAGAACCAAAATTATCAATATATAATTTAGGAAGAATGATCCCAAAAATCATTGTTATTACTTTTCCAATTACACTAGCACTTATATTTTGAGTTATACGTTTAAACTTTAAATTTATAACTTCCACCTTCTCAATTTTGTAAAATTAATAAAATACCCCTTTTACTTTTTCCTTCTTTTTAGTCTCGGTAAATAACTTAAGCGAATGAACAATATAAAATTAGCGACAAAAAAAGTATTACGTTTTGAAAAAAAACAGTATATTCTTCTTAAAAAATATATATTAGTACTCTCATTATTGATTTTTGGAATCAATGAGTTCTTTCTCATGAGATAGACGTATAAAGTATTATGCTTATAGTTTTTAATTTCATTCTTGAACCAAGCATATCCGTTATATTTCCAATTAGAGAAAATAAAAGTAGTCATATAGTAAGCAAGCCAAGCTAAAATTTTTTCATTTTCATTTTTGCTTTTGTTATTAGGGATTTTCTCATAAATCCTTTCAAATAATTGCAAGTATCTATCCCCAATTTTTTCTGGTATACGGTGCAAAGAAGATTTTTCATGTTGTATGTAATTGTATAAGGGCTCATTGATAAATACTAAATAAGGGTGAGAAAAAAGTAACTGATAAGATACATAAAGATCCTCTGCTTGAGTTTGCCTATCCTGTTCAAAAGAAATACGATTTTCATCTAAAAATTTTTTTCTAATAAGTTTATTAGATACACCATGACCATATAAGCTTAAAAAATCTCCCAACAATTCCGTAGATTTATTTTCTGTTAGTTGAAATTTAGTGCATGCAATTTTCTTCTTTTTTGTTTCGTCTATTACTTCTCCTCCTGGTAATATTCTATGATACCCAAAACAAACAATATCAGCGTTATTTTCCTCTGCACTTTTGAATAACAAATTCAACGATTCACTAGAAATCCAATCATCAGCATCAATAAACAAAATATATTTCCCTATTGCATTTTCTACTCCAATATTTCTGGCAATTCCGGGACCATGATTTTTAGTTTGAATGATTTTTATTCGTTCATCCTTTTTTTGATACTCCTTAGCGATAGTGTATGTGTCATCTGTAGAACCATCAATAACAATGACAATTTCAATTTCCCTTAATCCTTGATTTATAATTGATAATATACATTTATCAAAATATTGCTCAACATTGTATGCTGGAATAATAATACTGATTTTTGGTAATATCATTTTACTCCCCTTATAATGTTATTATTTCCAAGAAATCATTGTAATATTTTTCAATTGTATATCTTTCGCTCATCTCTTTAGCCTTTATGCCCATACTAATTCTTTTATTAGGATTGTTTATCATATTTTCCATTGCGTTTGTTAAGGAGCTTATTAAATTTTTTTCTTTATCAACTAGTATAGCTATTTCCTCATTGACAACTTCTGGAATTCCACCTGAGTTAGTAACAATTAGCGGTAATCCTGAAGACATTGCTTCTAATACAACAAGACCCGCAGGTTCTTCCCAAACTGAAGGAATTACAGCCACATCAGATATTGCATGATATAAAGGCACTTCATCTCTATCAATAAATCCAGTAAATATTATTCTACTTGATTCTTCTTGAATAATTTGCTCTAATTCTCTAACATATTTATCTTTATTATTATTACCATACCAAGCACTTCCGATTATTAACAATTTCACGTTTTCATTTTCTAAATTATGCAATGCTAAACATAATTCTTTAATTCCTTTTGTCTTTGATAATCGACCACTGAATATGAAAACAATATCTTTTTGGGAAATCCCTAATCTTCCCCTTAATTCATCTCTACGTTTATAATATTTTTTTGCGTTAAATATCTCAGTATTTGTACAATTCCGTAAAACTTTCACTTTTTCTATACTTGTTCCTGGGATAGTAAGTACTCTCTGTTGTATATATTCACTAACCGTTATAATTTTGTAGCATTCTTTATACAGATCCTTACATTTTTTCGTATTCTTATTAAGATAATCATTATGTAAATGTAAATAGATTTCACCACTATGGTGTTTTCTCGCAAGTTTTAAATTGGAAATATCATTTTCCAGAAAAACCTTATCATACTTATCTTTTTTTAAAATTTTAACCAGTTTAATTGAGTAATCTATTCTACTTGACAAGTTAACCCTAAAGAGTTTGTATAAAATCGCACTGAAATATTCTAAAAATTTAACAACCTGTTTATTTCTTTTCAGATATAAGAATTTAGTAAATTGATAATTCCTAGATTCGATTTTTGACTTTTCATTGTAAATAGAAATTACAGTAGCATTAAAGTTATGTTGTTGTTCATTTTGACTAAGCAAATATTCTATTAATGTCTCAACAGCTCCTCCCATTGTTACAGGCAGCGGCTGTACCCCTGCAGATATAATTAATATTTTCATTCCATACACACCCACTATATCCAAATGTTTTTTAAATCGGGGTAATTATCAATTATCTTCTTTAACTGTTCATCATTTCTATTTTGTCCTATATTCTCCTTACTTAAGGAGCTACGCTTAGAACTTATTAAGTTTGCATATGTTATTGATTTAGTATTACTTTTGACTGCCATTATACCATTGAGAGTTGCCATAGCTTTTAACCATAAATCATCTGCTGTTGGACAAAGTTCTTCAATTTTACTTTTATTGAATACCTCCTCATTTAAACACTTGGGTGGATACAATATTCCTTCACAGCCAATAGGAACCAAAAAATGGGAAGGTTGGTCGCATCCATCCGCTCCAGATTTCCAATTACTATATGGCTCTATTTTTCCTTCAGTTACTGAAATAAGATGACCTAAATTACAACAGATAGCCTTAGGATACCTTTTATGTGTCTCCAAAAGTATTTCTACAAGATTTTCCGGATAATAAGTATCATCGTCAATTGTGATAATTATAGAATCAGGATAATTTTTCATTGTATAATAGTATTTTTTATGAGATAACAGATCATCACAAAATTTAATTTCTAATCCACGATTCAATTGTTTCAATAAATTTTTAGGCAGGTTATTAATTGATTCAAATTGTGAATTTGCAAGCCATAAGATGATTTTTTCAGGGCGATAAGTCTGTCTGAATATTGTTTCAATAGTAATCCAAACTAAATCAATACGAGCAGGAAATGTAGTTAATGATACAATAACATTTTCTGCAATACGCCTAGACTCTTTATTCTTGTTTACTTTGATGTAAAGCGGATAAAAAATATTGAGGTAAAGTTTAATAAACTTATATAAAATTATATATATCTTTTTACCTTTAGTTTTATACAATAACTTGTATAAAGATGATATCATATTTCCCCCTTAATCAATATTCAATAAAACTATAGAATATTGCTTCGTTCTCTCTTATTGTATTTAATTAAAACAAGAATTATACCGAATAATACCCATATTACTTTACGTTGTTCATTACCTGATGACATTGAGGATAACATAGGAAATGTTAATAATATTGACAATACAATTTTATTCAAGTCATATCCAAGAATCTTAAAATCTCTATATTTATATAATGAAAAAAAACCTGTTAATAAATAAATTATAAAACCAATAGCAAAACAAATTCCTAAATCAGCGAAAATAAATAGAAAAATATTGTGTGGAGGTATAGAGGCAACTGTATAGCTACCTCCTAAGCCTGCACCAAATATAAAATTATTGAGCCCCAAATTAAAAACTTGATGATAGATTGTTTCTCTTACCAAAAAATATGCCTCTGAAGAGTTAACGCTTAAAAAATTTTCAAAGATATTGAATCTACCAATACTAATCCCCAAAGAATTAAATACAATAATCATTATAAATGTAAAAAACATTAACAACCACACATTTACTTTATTGTTTTTGGTATTCACCACCAAAAAAAACAAGTGAGTGGTAATAATTACAACCGTACAAATAATTGAAAGTCTAGAAGAGGTATTAATCAGCACAAAGAATGTTATACATAGTAGAGCTAATGAAGATATTATTGATCTTCTTTTTTCAAAGTTTCTAAATATAAGCAAGGGAAAACCCACAACTAAATATTGAGCTAGATCATTAGGATTCGCGAAAACTACTCCAGGATAATAGTAGCTAAAGTTATTCTTCCGGTAGATAAAATCATTATTATTGAAAAACAAATAATTACCAGTAAATATTTCATATGTAGCAACAATTAAAACAATAATTGTAAAAATTTCAAGTGACTTTAAAAGTAATCTCAGTTCCCTTCCATTTAAAGAAGCTATAAAAGACATTGCCACAAACCCAGTCATTAAGGGAACTACAATAGTTATTCCTACATCACTATACTGTCCCCATATTAATGATAAAAATGCATACAAAATCAGTAAAAGAAAGAATATTATATATCCAATAATCTCTTTATATCTAGCTTTCATTAAGCCCTGTATAAGAAAAGCAAGTAACACAACACTATACACATTACTCATGTTAAGTCCTAATACATTAATATAAGCACCTAAAAAGGTTGCAAAAGAAAATAAAGATATTGTTATCTTTTTAAACTTGGACATTTGTATTTCTTCAAGAAGAATATCATTAGCTAGTATCATTCGAGTTTTTAACATAACTTATCCTCTAATTCCCCTGTAAAATTCTTTTTCTTAATTTTCCAATTTGATTTTTATATTCTCTTTCTTCTAACTCTTGTATATTTTGATTTTCTTTTAAGTATTCTTTAGTATCTATAATCCTCTTCAATATATCCACAGCTTCTACTAAATCATCCACTTTATATAAATTAAGTTTATTTATAACTCTTTCTTTATTAGATTTATAATCTTCCATAATAACTTGACACTTGCAAACTTGTGCGTGAATGGAGCTAAGAGATGTTTCTTTGGGAAATATACAAATATCACTTGCAGAATAATACTTTCTTAATTCATCAAAGCCTTTTGAGCCATCAATAATAATTTTCATTTCACTTTTGTTCTGCAAGCAATCTAATTTCCCATTAAAAATTCCTGATAAATAGATATCATCTTTTGGACCTATGAATAACAAAGCTATTTTTTTAGAAAAAATGTACTCCTCGCCCAACATTTCAATCAAATCCAATAATATATCTGGACGTTTAGAATTATTGAATTTTCCAATATATGAAATCACAATATCATCATCTTTGAAATTATATAATTTTCTTATCTCTGTTCGCTCATTACTATCAAAATACATGTTTGAATCGTTATAGCCATGTAGTAGATAGTCAATTTTCCCACTATTTATGCCTAATTTTCTTAAATATTCATATTCCTCTTCACCTAAAGCGTATATCAAATCGTATTTATTGGTTCGATTGATTATACTTGCAAAAAACAAACTATAAACAAAATAGTATATATGTCTGAGTTTATTCTTTGAGGCTACCCAAGACATGTGACAGTCACGATATATCTTAAAATCAGCTTTTTTGTTCCATAGAAAAAAAATATCTTTAAAGTCACCAATCCCATGCAGAAATACTACATCGGGTTTTAAATCAAAAATCGTTTTTTTGAAATTTTTTAACACAAGTCTAGTAGATAGTTTGATAATGGTATCTAATCTTAATATTTTCACACCTGTATTGATTTCAAACTCTCTATCTCTATCTAAATCCAATTTTTTATGGAAGGGAGACATATCTTTAGAAGTTATCAAAAGCACATCATCTCCACATCCTTTACTTGCAATTAATAATTCATTTATTTGGTAACCAGCTGTTGGATCAAAGTAATCCTCAATATGAATAATCCTCATAATTACACCTGCATCTCAAATTTAATATTATCTCCCAAAACTCAGTCTTGATTTATAAAGTTCTGCAACATGTTATTGAAAACTAAATTATCTTTTTCAACGTCTGCAAGAAAATCATCACAGTTAATAGCAAATATTCTCCAATCTATAGATTGGAAATAATTAAATAGATCATCGCAAGCTTGTGGATCATTAATATTGAATACAAAGCCGAAATTATGATCAGCGATAGTTTTCTGCATATAAGTATTTGGGCAAACAATTATTGGGATTTTTAATTTGGCTGCATAATATAATTTATTGGACAGAGCAAAGTCCAATTGTGGAGAACCCTGCCCATAAAGATTATAAATAATATCAGTGTCCATATAATACTCTAATGTTTTTTCAGGGGGAAACCAATCAATTAATTCAACATTGGTAACATCATTAGCAATGCAAAAATCCCTTAATGCATAAGCATCTTTACCAATAAATCTCAGTAAATATCTACTATCATTTTTAAACTTCAATATATTTTTTTTATTTTGATCATGGAATCTTATTAACCCTATATACGATATAACTATTTTCTTATTGGTTCTCTTTCGTAATTTAAAATTCTCTTGAACTCTCTTGTCTATATTCGTATCATTATGCGCTATAATATACTCATGTTCAGGTAAAAAACTTTCATACCCTTTTGAGGAAATAACTGTATACGCCGATCTATTAATTAGAGCTTTTTCAATTGTAAAAAAAATTAAATTATTCTCAAAAGTATAATCTCTTACATCAAGTATGAATTTATTACAATATCGTTTTTTCAAAAAAGAACTCATCATAATACCAATGCTAGTTTGAAGAAGAATCACTCCATCATATCCGTTTTTTTTAATAATTTTTTTCGCAAATTTCTGAAATTCAAAATATCCTTTTGCTTTTTTTATTTTCCCATTACCTTCATGCATTTCATATCGAAAAGGAATGATTTCATTTGCGTCTATATATTCTTCCACTCCATGTCTGTCCCAGTAGATCACATCATAATCACAGTTTATTTGTTGTGTATACTTATATATATATGGACAAAGATAAATGTTACTTAAAGAAACAAAACATATTTTTTTCTTGTTTTTTATCATTTATTTTCCCCAGACTACCTTATTAACATAATCAGTATAAGACAATATTATCCTCAGCACTTTATCTGATACATTTGGCATAGTATAGTCAACAACATTTCTTAAATTATTTTCGTCTTGATTTTCAAGTATTTCTAAACCTTGTAATATACGTTCCTTTTGTAAACCAACCATCATTACCGCTGCTTCTTCCATTGCTTCTGGTCTCTCGTGGGCTTCCCTAATATTCAGAGCTTTAAATTTTAGAATTGATGATTCTTCACTGATTGTACCACTATCACTTAATACAACTTTAGCATTCATTTGAAGTTTAACATAATCATTAAACCCAAGAGGCTTCATTAGTTTTATATAGGAGTTAAATGCTATTCCTTTAGCTTCTATCATATTACGAGTTCTAGGATGAGTGCTCATAATTATCGGTAAGTTATATTTTTCAGCCACAGCATTCAAACTTTCAACTAAATCAAAGAAATTCGAATTTGAACTTATATTTTCTTCTCTATGTGCCGATACTACAAAATACTCTCCTTCTCTTAGGACTAGTCTAGTAAGAACATCTGAAAATTCAATGTCTGCTTTTCTCGTATTTATCACTTCAAACATAGGGCTTCCAGTTTTGATTATTCTGTCTGCCGGAACCCCCTCCCTTAAGAGGTACTCTCTCGCAATATCACTATAAGTTAGATTTATATCCGAAATATGGTCAACTATTTTCCGATTGGTTTCTTCTGGTACTCTTTGATCAAAGCATCTATTACCGGCTTCCATATGAAAGATAGGAATATGCCTCTTTTTGGCAGCTATAGCACATAAACAGCTATTTGTATCCCCAAGAATAAGTAATGCATGAGGCTGTATTTCCTTCATAATAGGGTCTATTTTTATAAGAATGTTCCCAATTGTTTCTACAGCTCCACCGTTTGCTGCATCAAGGAAGTAATCAGGTTTCTTTAAATTGAACTCTTTGAAAAAAACTTCATTTAACTCATAATCGTAATTTTGCCCCGTGTGTACCAAAACATGATCTATTGCATTTGATTCTTCAAGTTTCCTAATTACAGCTGATAGCCTGATGATTTCAGGTCTTGTACCTACTACTGTCATAACTTTAAGTTTGTTCATCTTACACCTCCAAATAATATGTATCTGGTTTATTAGGGTTAAACAATTCATTTGCCCAGAAAAGAGTGATTACATCAGTACTTCCTGTATTTGTGATGGAGTGGGTATAGCCAGGTGGAATATCTATCACTCTTAAAGCTGATCCATTTACCGGATACTCTATGATTTGGTCGCCTTCAATCTGACGGAATTTCACAACAGCTTCTCCTTCAATAACAAGGAATTTCTCCACCTTTGTATGATGCCAATGGTTACCTCTGGTGATGCCTGGTTTAGTACGAGATATAAATACTTGGCCTGAATATTCAGTTTTAATGAATTCCGCTAACCATCCTCTATTATCGTGCTTCATTTCCAGATCATATCCAAAATCGTCTTCTGGTAAATAGGAGAGATAGGTACTGTAAAGAAAACGTTCAAAATCACTTTTCAAATCCGAAATAACAAGTGTATTCCGGCTCGCTTTAAATGATACTAAGCTGGCTTCCAGGTCCTTAAGCTTAACGTTGAAAGAGCGTGAAATATCATGATAATCACCTGCGGTCGATACTTCAGAAGTATCCATGGCAGCTATGAAGGATTCAACAACATCATCAATATATACTAGCTTAACTTCCGCTTCCGGATTATTTACCTGAATAGGTATTTCTCTGCTAATATTGTAACACCAAGTTGCGACTACAGAATTATAGTTAGGTCTACTCCATTTACCGAAAACGTTCGGCAGTCTATAGATAAATGTTCGAACTCCCTGTCCACTCCCATAATCAACAATAGCTTTCTCGGCTGCACGCTTGCTGTTTCCATATGGATTATCTTGTTCAGCTTGGATAGATGAAGATAGCACTATTGGAGTCTTCTTTTTATTCGAATTCAATATATTGATTAAATGCTGAGTGTAGCCCAAATTTCCAGTCATGAATTCCTCATTATTCTCAGGCCGATTAATTCCAGCGAGATGATAAATGAAATCAGCCTTAAGAGCACGTTCCTCCAATTCTTGGAGTGAATGCTTAGAGTCGATCTTCATAATCTCAATATCATCTCTTCTATTTAAAGATGCTACTAAATTACGACCAATGAATCCGTAAGCACCTGTTACCAAAACAGTTTTCATGATTATAAGCTCCTGCCATTGAGTTCATTTTTAATCAAATCCAGACTTAACAAGAGTTCTTTAATACCTTGAATATCTAATCTTTCTGTATTATGAGAATTATATTCCCATCCCTCAGAAATTTCTTTATCGCCTTCTTCAAAGTATTTATCATAATTTAAATCTCTTGTATCAGCAGAAATCCGATAATAGCTTCCCAAATCAGTTGCTTTAGCCATTTCTTCCCGGGTCAGCAACGTTTCATATAACTTTTCACCATGTCTGGTTCCAATAACTCTTGTGTGACTATCCGATTGAAATAGCTCTTTTAGGGCAATAGCTAAGTCACCTATTGTTGAAGCAGGGGCTTTCTGAACGAAAATATCCCCTTGTACTGCTTTGTTAAAAGCAAATAACACAAGTTCAACAGCATCTTCCAAGGACATTAGATAACGAGTCATATCAGGATCTGTAATAGTAATATCCTCATACTTTTTAATTTGATCTATAAATAATGGAATAACGGAACCTCTTGAGCACATTACATTTCCATAACGCGTTCCACAAATCAAGGTGTCTTCAGGAGATACGGTTCTTGATTTGGCAACCATCACCTTTTCCATCATCGCTTTTGAAATGCCCATAGCATTGATAGGATATACTGCTTTATCTGTCGATAGACATACTACCTTTTTAACTCCAAAAGCAATAGCAGCATTAAGCACATTCTCAGTACCTATAACATTTGTCTTCACAGCTTCCATAGGAAAAAATTCGCATGAAGGAACTTGTTTCAGGGCTGCCGCATGGAACACATAATCCACATTATGCATCGCTGCTGCCACACTGTTATAATCTCTAACATCCCCAATAAAGAATTTGACCTTATCGTTTCGTAATTCCTTACGCATGTCGTCTTGCTTCTTTTCGTCGCGGGAGAAAATTCTGATTTCTTTGATATCCGTATCAAGAAATCTCTTCAATACTGCGTTACCAAAAGAGCCTGTACCACCAGTAATTAAAAGACACTTATTTTCGAACATTTATTCATCACCTTTTAAAAGTTCAAATTGGTTTATCAATTTCTTCATAAATATTGTTTTACTAAAGTGTTCTTCATAATATAATTTCGAATTCTCACTATATTTCCCAAGTACAGTAGGATTTAAATCCAACTCTTTTACAATTTTAGAGAGTCCTTCGAAATCCTCTGCTGCGCAGCATAAACCACACCCAGATTCTTCAATTACACTTCTCGTCTCACCATCTATTGCACCGATTAAAGGTTTTCCGAAAGCCAAATATGATTGAACTTTCCCTGGTAATGTAAAAGAAATTTGATCATTTTTACTTAAAGTAACTAAAAAAGCAGAAGCTTTACGATAAAATTGTGGCATATCTTCAATAGGTTTCTTTCCGTAGAAGATAACGGTATCCTTTAATCCAAGCTCAATTGCTAATTGTTCACATCTTATCCTAGCAGATCCATCTCCAATAATATGCCATTTTATATGTTTTAACTCTTTCAATTCGGCAGCTGCTTTAACAATAGTTTCAACACTTTGCATTTCGCCGATGTTCCCTGCAAAAAGTAAATTCATTTCATTGCTATGCTCTTGTTCTTCATAGCTTGTTTCTTTAGCAGAAAATAAATCTTCAGCATATTGGGGTGAATAGATTATTCGTTCTGTATTTACACCTATTTTTTCTATTAAATACTTCTCAAACGAACGTGATGTTACTGAAATATTATCAGCACTTTTATATATTTTCCTACTAATAGCTAAGAGTATTTTATAAAAAAAAGAAGAATCTCCTACACCAGCAGCTGCAATACTTTCAGGCCATATATCCAAACAATATAGTAAGAGTCTTTTTTTGTGAATATTTTTATAAATTATTGCAGGGATAGCCATTGTAACGGGGGACAACTGGTAAACATAAACAACATCAAAATCTTTCTCTAAAAAAAAAGTTCTTATTGAGGCTGAAATCATATAAGAAATATAATTTAAGGATAGTTTCACAAAGCTCTTACCTCTTGTTAGGATAGAAACTCTTATTACATCAACACCTAATATATTCTCATTTCTTTTTCTAAACCAAGAATAGCCTTTATGTAATTTTCCTTCGGGATAGTTAGGAAGACCTGTAATCACAGTTACAGAATGGCCTTGATTAACCAATGTTTCACATATATCATTTATTCTAAATTGTTCAGGATAATAATATTGACAAAATACTAAAATTTTCATTTCTTCCATATATCCCTCACTTTTTAAAATGCCTCAGTATTAAATTAATTATCTTGAAATTCAGGAATTCATCCCCTTCTGAGATCCCTCAACTATTCCTTTTGCTGCAGTGACTTTAAAAATCGTTTTAACAAAAATCCCAATATCCATATGCAAACATTTATTTTCAGTATAATAACCATCAAATTCAGCTTTTACTATCTGAGGCAACTCATCTCTACCATTAATTTGTGCCCATCCAGTTAAGCCTGGCCTAATATCATTCGCTCCGTACTTATCGCGTTCAGCTATCAGATCATATTGATTCCAAAGCGCAGGACGTGGGCCAATAATACTCATTTCACCTTTAAGTATATTAATAATCTGAGGAAGTTCATCCAGACTTGTCTTCCTAAGAAATTTTCCGACTTTCGTAATAAAGAAATCAGGGTCTTGCAGCAAATGTGTAGGCATATCACTTGGTGTATCTGTACGCATTGTTCTAAATTTGAGTATGTAGAATTCCCGCTTGTTTTTACCTAATCGCTTTTGTCGAAACAAAATTGGTCCCTTGGAGGTAAGTTTAATTAAAAGAGCAATAATCAAGAAAAAAGGCCATAACAGGAGAATTCCGATTAGAGCCAATAAAAAATCAATGATTGGTTTTAGAATTATATATGGCCTCATAAGCTCACCTAATCCTTAAGTACTATTAATGACTCCATTGAATATTGAACATATAATATACAATGGAGTCTTTATGTTTTGTTATTTCCCCATGCCCTCGGCCAACGCCATACCTTTTTTCAACTCAGCCTCAAAGGTTGCTCTATACTGAGCAATAATGTCAGTGCTATATCCATTTTTGTTTAGTTTTTGTTCAGTGTCAGCGATTATACTATTGAAGCTAGCTGTAAATGAAGCTAACTGCTGTTTACCCTTCGCTATGAGACTAGCCTTAGTGGAATCATCTTTGGCGCTAATGTATTCCATCGCAAGCCCCATGAGTGTTGAAGTGCTCTGATCTCTTAAAGCATTCAGCTTAGCTTCGGCATCACTTGTAATTTGTTCGTAAGTAAGTGCACCGCCGCCAGCAGCCCCACCACCCGCTGTCGCTCCACTTGATGGGGCTGGGGTTGAAGTTGCGGAAGGACTAATACCACCAGCAGTACTGGATGAAGTAGGAACTGTAGTTGCTTGAGCTTGATATGTTTTCGATGCTGCGGTAATTGTCTTGGTCTTCTGGTCCCAGGTAATCACATTGCCTACAGATTCAGAAAGAAACCGAAGAGGCACATACACTGATCCACCCAGGATATAGCTGCCTTGATCAGAAGGAACTGCTTTTACAGAACCATTAAACACGTAGCTTGCTTTCACTTTGCTGAGAACAATGTCCTTGGTTGCTGATGATGTCGCATTACTAGCGCTCCCGGCATTCATCAGATACTCTTTAATGGCAACTAGCTCTGAGCTGCTTGGCTCCGTAACTGTAACCTTTACATTCTTAGCATCCCAGCTTACATTCTTCTGTAAAGCGTAGGAAACGAAGCGAAGAGGCACATAGGTAATATTGTTATACATAAACACATGTTGCCCGGCTGGAGGCTGCATACTCACACCGTCAAATACCATCTTAACGTTCATACTCTGTACTTTAATCGAATCTGTGGTTGCTGCTGCAGATGCAGATAATGGTGCGGATGCTGTTAATGGGGCGGCCCCTATTAGCAGCAATAGCAACAATGCCGCGGCTGGAAATTTAACCTTTGCCATCACTATTCACTTCCTTTTTCTTGGGCTTTAAGTTGTTCTTCTTCAGCTAGTATTTGATCACGCGACTTCCCTTGGCTCACACCGTATTTCTTAGCGATCTGTGATAGTTCGTTATATTGCTCCTCAGAAACTTTGCCAAGAATAATGCTGCGCGCTTCCCGCTTTTCTTCGTTTGTTAGTCCACCTTGGGCCAATTCTTGAAGTCTTTTGATATCTGAGACACTTAACTGTTGTGCCACTATCGCTGCAACATTAGCTTTATCTTTTAGTGAAACACTGCCTTGAACATCTTTAGCCTTATCGGGAGAAATGTAGGCTAGTCCATCTACACCTTCTGTAGCTGGAGAACTGGTAGGCTTACTTGTGCTGGCAGTTGCTTGTCCAGCTGTGGTTCCAGGAGCATCTGTGGATTTGGAAGTTGTTGTAGGTTTGGAAGTTTTTGTAGATTTGGCAGTTGCCGTAGGTTCTGTACTCGCTCCAGGCTTGGCAGTTGCTGCCGGCGCTGCAGTCGCATCTCCCGCTGCTATCGCTGGCTCAACAACTTCACCCTGAGCCGCATTACCTGTGGTATCGTCTGCCTCCACATTGAAACCTTCGGCCATTGAATTCATTAACTTATCTACTGCATAGTTAACAGCGAACAATCCGGCAATTCCCAGCACAACTACTACCGACAGCGTCCAGATCAATATTTTTTTCCATCTTTTCTTGAACACTTCAGGTACCTCCATTATGAATTTTTTAGCTAATAGCAGCTTTAGCCACTGGCTGCATCGGCACAATCTGATTGATCACTGCACGAATAGCATCTCCATCTTCGGCTAATACACGTTCCAGTCTCTTGAGCTCCAATTCAAGCTGATTCTGGCTTATGACATCAGGTCTGCCAATGAAAATCCGATCATGCTGAGTCGATCCCAGGTTCTCCTCGGCTGTCAGCAGTTCTTCATAGAGTTTCTCGCCTTCCCGTATTCCGGTGAAAGTGATCTCGATATCCTTGTAAGGTTCATATCCGGATAAAGTAATAAGATCCTCCGCCAAGGTCAGGATCTTCACAGGCTGGCCCATATCGAGCACAAATACTTCTCCTCCATTCGCGAAGGAACCGGACTGAATCACCAGTTGTACCGCCTCAGGAATAGTCATGAAATAACGTACCATCTCAGGATGTGTAACGGTAACAGGTCCACCTGCCGCGATCTGCTGCTTGAAGGCCGGAATAACACTGCCTCGACTGCCTAATACATTACCGAAGCGCACTGCTGAGAACTTGGTAGGACTGGTTGTATTTAAGCTTTGTATATACATTTCTGCAATCCGCTTCGTTGCTCCCATCACACTGGTAGGGTTAACTGCCTTATCAGAGGAAATAAGAACAAAACGTTCGGTGCCGAATTTATCAGCACAGTCAGCTACATTACGGGTACCAAATACATTGTTTTTGATTGCCTCACCAGGATTACGTTCCATCAAGGGAACGTGCTTATGCGCTGCCGCATGAAAGACTACCTGCGGGTTGTGATCCTGGAATACTTCCATCATCCGTGTGCGATCCTGCACATCGGCAATAACCGTTACAATATTCAGATCTGGGAAGCTCTTTCGCAGCTCCATCTCTATCGTATAGATGCTATTTTCTCCATGTCCCAGAATCAATAGTTTACCTGGTGTGAAAGGAGCAATTTGCCGGCATAACTCCGAACCAATCGAACCGCCAGCTCCAGTAATCAATACTGTCTTGTTATGCACATATCCTAGAATACTGTTCAAATCAGCTATAATTGGCTCACGGCCCAGCAGATCTTCTACACTGACATCACGTAGCTTCTTAACGGATATTTTGCCGGCGATTAAGTCATTCAGCGCTGGAATAATTTTCAGCTTAGCTCCAGTTGCCTTAGCCAGGTTAATGATTTCTGAAATTTCTGTTTTCGATACGGAAGGCATAGCAATAATAATCTCGTGTATCTCGCGTTCCTTCACAATCCGAGGAATATCATAGCGGTTGCCTAGGACAGGTACACCCAGAATAGAGAGATGATATTTATCTGCGCTGTCGTCAATGAATCCAACTAAGCGGGTATGAGCGAACGAAGGACCCATCATCTCTTTGGCAATGAGTATGCCACAATCACCAGCTCCTACAATAAGTGTGTGTGTCTCCGTATCCTTATTATTGATTCGGTCACTGCTGACTACTCTCCAGAAAAAGCGTACCCCTCCTACCAGTAACAAGATGGTTTCCATTGCCCGTACTTCTATACTGAAAGGAACCCGCTCTGGTAAAACGATAAAAGCTACAGTGAATGAGAGTACGGCTCCTACCACAATAGCTTTGATTACCGATATGATCTCACCGATACTGGCATATTGCCACATTCGGCGGTATAGCCCAAAATAGATTAAACTGCCTCCAAAGGCAATGGTCGCGATAAGACCAAATAACAGCATCTGAACAACATATTCTTGAGGAATATTATTATAGAACCGGAACATATATGAAGTCACAATGCTGAACCAGATAATCGCAAGGTCAATGAGGAACAACAAGTACACTCTGGTTTTCGCTGTCATTTTCAGTGCCTCCAAAAATAACATTTTTATTACAGAACAATGTCAGTTTCCATAATAGTAGTAATAATATCCTTCACTAGCTTTACGTTTTACATTATTCAGTACAACCCCCAGCATCTTCGCACCTACGCGGTCAAGATTAGCCTTGGCCTTAGCAGCGATATCCCGTTTCACCTTGCCATAACTGACCACCATGATTACTCCATCACTCTTGGAAGCGATAAGCTGCGCATCTGTAACGGCTAACAGTGGAGGGGTATCAAATAGAATAACATCGTACCTTTGGCGCAATTCCTGCAGAACCGAGCTCATACGGTTAGAAGCCATCATTTCCGCAGGATTAGGAGGAATAGGACCAGAGGTCATGATTGTGAGATTATTCACCCCGGACTCTTGAATAACATCCTCCAGAGCAGCCTGCTGTGATAATAGTGAAGATAATCCCAGACGGTTGCTTAGTGAGAAGGTCTTATGAGCTGTCGGCTTACGTAAATCACCGTCTATCAGAAGCACCTTCTTATCTGCCTGGGCATACGCTGCCGCAAGGTTAGCAGTAACTGTAGATTTCCCTTCTTCCGGTCCAGAAGATGTTACCATAATGATCTGAATCTGTTCGTCGACAGAGGAGAAATCAATATTCGTCCGCAAAGCCCGGAAGGCCTCCGATACAGGCGAACGCGGGTTGGTCACGGTAATCAGATGTCGTTGTTTACTTGGCTGCTGTGACATGCTCGAGATCTCCCGCCTTTCTGGTCTGCGTTCGTACTGCTTGTTCATTACTCTTCATTTCTTCTTGTCCGAGTCTTGTAATCATGGCGATTGTCGGCAGACCGAGATATTTCTCGATATCCTCTTCCGTCTTCAGCGTATCATCCAGGTACTCTAATAGGAAGGCAATCCCCAGACCGACCATCAAGGAAACGATGAAAGCAATTGCAAAGTTTAGCATAACATTGGGTTCTACCGGTCCTGGTGCGACAGGCGGATTAAGCTTAGCTTCGTTCAGAATGGATACATTCTGTACATTGAACAGTGAAGGAATCTCTTGCTTAAACACAAGTGAAATGGCATTCACGATTTCTGCGGCTCTTTGGTACGAATTATCTCGAACGACAAGTGTCATCACCTGCGTATTATTTACGGAACTCACATTGACTTTCTTGAGTAGATCTTCCGCACTGATATTGAATTGCGGATAGTTCTTGGCTACGACTTCAAGAATTGCCGGTGTCTTAATAATTTCCTTGTATGTGTTAATCAACTGAATGTTTGTATTGATCTGATTAAGATCGAGCTGCCCTATTGTTGACTGCGTAGGGGTCTGATTGACGATAATCTTTGTAGAAGCTTCATATACCGGTTTCTTAACATATAAGCTGTATACTCCAGCAAGAATACACGCCACGATAACAATGCTTACAATCATCCACATTCTTTTTCTAACAATTTGGAAATAATCGCGAAGATCCAATTCTTGTGCTGACAAGTGAATTTCCCTCCAAGCTGATTCTGTAATATTTTTCGCAAGTTCAGTATATAAGCTAAAAAAGTGCCTCCTCTCACATAGACGAGAGGAGGCTCTCCACTTGCTTATAAAAACTTCTTACTTAAAGTTGATTGTACGATAAATGATTACAGCCGCTTCTGCACGGGTAGCAGTGTTGTTAGGATTGAACTTGCCAGCATTGCCGATTACCAGATTGTGGCTGGCTGCGAAGGCTACTCCGTCTTTCAAGGAAGCTGCAATTTTCGCTGCATCCGAGAATTTGCTCAGTGCCGAAGCATCAGCTGCAGTTGCTGCAGGGTTGATAGATTTCAGAGCACGGGAGATCATTGTAGCCATTTCAGCACGGGTGATCGTTGCGTTAGGATCGAATTGGGAAGCGCTGCGGCCAGTGATGATGCCCTTCTCAGCAGCAACAGCTACATAAGGAGCATACCAGGCAGTGGAGCTTACATCGCTGAAGTTTTCAGTTGCTGAGTTGTTCTCAAGGTTCAGTGCACGAATCAGCATCTTCGCGAATTCAGCACGGGTAACATTGCTCTTCGGAGCGAACTTGCCGGCGCCTACACCTTCAATTGCACCCTTAGCTGCAACAACTTGAATTTGTCTTCCTGCCCAAGCTTGTACACTTGCAATGTCGCTGAAGTTCACTTTATTCTCAAGTACTGCGTAAGAAGAGAACGTGTCGCGAGGTTCAACGATGAAATCACCGTCAAGCACACCGCCTTGGAATTGCAGGGCTCCGTATACAATCTTCGTTACGGAGAGCAGTTCTTTATCCAGAGCAGCAGCATCCTTAAGCGGAAGCTTAATTGTCAGCGGCTGTTTGAAGGTAGAAGTTTTCACACCGCCAACCGTCAAGTCGAAGGAATAGACTTTCGAAGCCAGCTTCAGGCTTGTAAGCGAAGTTACTGTGCTGTCAGCTTCTGTAGTAACAGTCAGTGTAACCGCATCGCTGAATTGAGCTACAGGAATGGTAACTGTCAATCCATTAAAGGTAACTGCAATGTTAGCAATGCCTTTAGCCTTAGCAGCCTCAATGATTGCTTTGGACAGTGGAACTTCTACAGTCTTAGCATTCACAGTACCGAGGTTCAAAGTGAGTGTAAGGCCAGTCTTTCCAGGGTTCGCAGCAAGCAGTGCGTCGAAGGCTTTGAGCACATCGGCATCAACCAGTTTCAATGTTGCTTTGTCGCCCACAACACTTACCAGCCCGGAAACGTCGTACACGCCTGGAGTAGTTGTCGGATTAGTGATTACTCCGCCACCACCAGGATTAGAAGTGCCCGGATTTGGATCAGTGTTAATTAGATAAGCTTTCACGTAAGCCAAAGCAAGGGCATTTGCTGCTGGCTTAGCAGATTTGATCTCTGTATACACATTTTCAAAGGTTTTTACAATGTCATTCGCAGTGATGCCCAGGTTATAAAACGCACTACTAACTTTCAATGCGCCCGTACCATTTCTGTGGTCGAGAACATTGTAGACAGCATTGTAGACAGCATCCTTAACCAGGGTCTTCTGTGCTCCAGGGTTATTAAGAATATTAATCAGATCTGTGCTGGACTTGCTGCTCAGCACTGTCTTAAGCTCAGCTTCCAAACCGTTAGTTGCGAAGAAGAAATCTAAGATGTCGTCGAAGCTAAGGCCTTCAACTTTAGCTTGAGCAGCAATTTTGTTGAGCAAAGCAACGTTAGCAGCATCGGTACGAATATCTTTCAGCACATCAGTTTTGTTCGAATACACATCGTAAACTACGCTGGAAACGCTTTGGAACAGCTTTAAAGAAGTTGCTTTATCAGTTGGATCCAGTTGAATCTTACCCAAAACCGGAGCAAAGATACTTTCAAACTTATCTTGGCCTAGTAGCGCAACTTCATTCTTATAGTTTTCCAAATAAGTTACTTCTGTTGGAGTCAGTTGTGCGTAGATTTTTTGAATCTTCGCCTTAACTTCAGTATGGCTAGTTGCTGCTGCTGCGGTCCCTACGAAACCGAGTTGTTTAGCCAAGCCTTCACTGCTGAAAGGAAAACCTGCAAA
Organism: Paenibacillus sp. sgz302115; assembly: GCF_056120445.1. Lineage (NCBI taxonomy): Bacteria > Bacillati > Bacillota > Bacilli > Caryophanales > Paenibacillaceae > Paenibacillus > Paenibacillus sp. sgz302115. The sequence goes on along the minus strand of NZ_JBVYOK010000010.1, from coordinate 145,362 downwards.
GGATGCTGCTGCCATGCTTACTGCTAGTGTTGATACTGCCAATTTCTTCTTCAATGTCACTTTTCATCCACCTCTTTGTATGTAATATAAATCTCTACTACTTCTAGCATAGATAGAGTAGCTGACCCTAAGTCTACACTATTCTGATAAAAAATAACAATAAACCAGTGATATCCATTCTACCACTAATCGCTATCGAGATGAACCTTTACGAGAAAAAAATCCGAACAATCTATGAAGTTTTGTCTGAGATTGAGTAGAATCCGCTCGAATAATCTCTTCATCGTTGATAATTTTCTGCGAATTTTGACGAAAAAGGTCGGAAATTGGTTGTCCCAACTCTTTCGTCAAAACCCCGTAGGCTTCACTCAATCCAAATGGACGACGCTGATTATCGTGTGCGTCGGAGGCGATTACATGAACAGCATTTCTGCGGCACAGCTCCAGTGACAGCTTCTGCAGCTTGCTTCCGAGGGCTCCGGTAACACTCTGGGCGGTCAGCTGCCCTAACGCTCCCAGCTCTATTAATCTTGTTAATTGGGAAGGATCGGCAGCAACCTCAGCGTTGCGCTCCGGATGGGCAATCACGGGAACGAAACCCTGAATGAGGAGCTCGTGACAGGTTGATTCCATGCTGCGCGGCACGCGTGAAGAAGGCATCTCCAGCAAAATGTACCTTGTTCCCGCGAGCGTCAACAAATGGCCTTGCTCCAGATCGTTCAACAAATCCCCATACACACGAATTTCTTGACCGGGAAGCACAAGCAGCGGATTACCGGCCTGCCGGAGTCTGTCATTCAGTTCCTCAACAGCTTGCCCTATACCGGGAGCAGGGTTCATGTATACTCCGTTGGCATGATGGGGCGTGGCAACTACAGTGGATATGCCGTCCATATGGGCGTCCTGCGCCATGGCGAGAGCCGACTCCCAGTCGGCAGCCCCGTCATCAATAGAGGGTAGAATGTGGCTATGGATATCTATCATATGATTTTTATCGGCCCCTTCCTAGCTAACATTTATAGATTTCACAAAAAAAATGCAACCATTTCACTAGGAAATGATTGCCAGACTATAACCATATTATCGCTTACGCTTCCAGTTCGAATAGCTTCCGCGTGGCTGACGCAAGCTGAACGTCCACTTCCAGAATCTCTTCATCGCTTAAAACGGTGTTGCGGCGATCCAGTAAGCTATTAATATGATGGCGCAAACTCTCAATCTCCCGCTCAATAGCATCAGATTTGTAAAGACGCATCATTTCCGCGAGCGAGTGCTTGTGCTGATAGACCAGCTTGCTGCCCACAGGCGTCACTTCCGAGATTCGGCGGATCGATCCGCCCTCATAATAATACACCATAGTGAATGAATTATAAATTCTGTTAACCGTTCCGGTCCCTCTATAAGTAACAAACAGCTTGCGGATTGCGTTATTAAGGTGAGGGTTCACTATTGTGCAGGTCAACGCACACACGTAAATATTGCCTTTGCGCTGAAAAGACAAAAGAACCTCCTCACCCCCGGTTTCCTCAAGGACAACTTCCTGTTCTCCGCCGCCCAGAATTTTCACCCGGTGGCTGATGTAGCAGGTATCGGCCGTAAGCAGAAACTGGTTCATTTGAAATTCCGTCATTTGCAAAGTCGTATTCACATATTCTGTAGCCAATCGCTGAGCCATGACCATCCCTCAATTCTTTGTAACAGCCTTTAGCATGATTATACAATGAAGGGCTGTGGCATTTCTCATGAGCAGGAACAGGATATACGCCGAAAATTCATCTTATACCGGGAGAAAAGGATATGAGCCTCAGAATACATATGTATTCCTCACTATTCTGCAGGGAATTCGCCTTGATCCTCCGTCTCTGCCGGCTGTTCTTCTTCGGACGGAAGGTTATGCCGCTCGATGAGCTCCCATAATTCATCCCGGCCAAGTCCGAGCTCTGAGGAAAATGAAATGAAATGATCCCCCGGCAGCACACCAAGCTCCTGCTTCATTAGCTTGATATGCTTCGGCCAGCGGGTTTTGGGAATCTTGTCTGCCTTTGTCGCCACCACACAGAGCGGGAGATCGTAGTGCTTGAGCCAGTCAAACATCATCTTATCATCGCTGGTAGGCGGGTGACGCAGATCCACGATAAGCAGAACAAGCTTCAATGTGTCGCGTTCTGTCAAATACTTTTCGACCATTTTCCCCCATGCAGCCCGCTGGGTCTTGGATACCTTAGCATAGCCGTAGCCGGGGAAGTCGACAAGATATAAGCTCTCATTGACGCGGTAATAGTTCATATGCTGCGTCTTGCCCGGGGTAGAACTGGTGCGGGCCAGATTCTTGCGGTTAATCATCCGGTTAATCAGGGAGGACTTTCCGACGTTGGAGCGCCCTGCCAGAGCAATCTCCGGCAAGGCGTCAACAGGGTATTGATCAGGGCCTACGGCGCTGATGATAAATTCGGCACTATTAACTTTCATAAGACTTCCTTTCTAGTGTACACTACTCTGCGCTTCAGTACTCGGCGCTTCATTGTTGATCTGATTATGGTGCTCCACAAGCGCATGCTGCAGCACCTGATCCATGTGGGATACCGGCACAAACTCCACATCGCTGCGGACGCTCTCCGGTATATCCTTAAGGTCGCGCTCGTTGTCCTTCGGCAGAAGGATTTTTTTGTACCCGGCACGATGGGCAGCCAGTGACTTCTCCTTAAGCCCGCCAATCGGCAGGACACGGCCGCGCAGCGTAATTTCGCCTGTCATCGCCACATCCTTCGAGACATAACGTTTCGTGAGAGCAGAGATTAGAGCTGTAGCAATCGTAATCCCTGCTGACGGACCGTCCTTCGGTATCGCGCCTTCGGGAATGTGGATGTGAATATCATTTTTCTCATGAAAATCTGGCGCCAGCCCCAGCTCCTCCGCCTTCGAACGGGTGTAGCTGAAGGCAGCCTGTGCCGATTCCTTCATCACATCGCCCAATTGCCCGGTTAAAGTCAGCTTGCCTGTCCCCTGAACCACCGTGACTTCAATCAGCAGCGTATCGCCGCCGACCTCGGTCCAGGCCAGCCCGGTTACGGTGCCAATCTGATCCTCCAGTTCCGCCATACCATAGCGGTATTTGGAGGCGCCTAAATAATCCTTGATCTCCGCAGGAAGAATGCTTACCTGTTCCTTTTCGCCCGACACAATCTGCTTCGCAGCCTTGCGGCACAACGCAGCAATCTGCTGCTCCAGATTCCGTACGCCGGATTCCCGGGTATATTCCCGGACAATCTTCAGCAGGGTATCGTCTTCAATGGACAGTTGAGCCTCCTCCAGACCGTGGTTCTTACGCTGCTTCGGCAGCAGATAACGGCTGGCAATTTGCAGCTTCTCCAGCTCGGTATAGCCGGGGATAAAGAGCATTTCCATCCGGTCAAGGAGCGGACGCGGGATGTTGTGCACGGCATTGGCTGTCGTCACAAACATAACATTGGACAGATCAAACGGCAGTTCAACAAAATGATCACTGAACGTATTGTTTTGCTCAGGGTCCAGTACCTCAAGAAGCGCTGCTGATGGATCACCGCGGAAATCCGCCGCCATCTTATCAATCTCATCCAGCAGGAACACCGGGTTGATGCTTCCTGCGGTCTTCATACCTTGAATGATCCGGCCTGGCATTGCACCGACATAAGTGCGGCGATGGCCGCGAATCTCTGCTTCATCACGCACGCCGCCCAGCGATATGCGGACAAACTTACGGTTCAGTGAGCGGGCGATAGAGCGTGCCAGCGAGGTTTTTCCGACCCCAGGAGGCCCTACCAGACAGAGAATCGGTCCCTTAAGCTTCTTGACCAGCTTCTGCACGGCAAGGTACTCCAGCACGCGCTCCTTCGGCTTCTCCAGTCCGTAATGATCCGCATCGAGCACCTGCTCGGCTTTGAGGATATCCAGATCGTCTTCGGTTGACTCGCTCCAAGGCAGACCCAGCAGCCAATCTACATAGTTGCGGATAACGCCGCCTTCGGCTGAACTTGCCGGCATTTTCTCCAGGCGGTCAATTTCCTTCTCAATTTTCTCCTTCACACGCTCAGGAAGCTGCTTCTCTTCCATAAGTGAGCGGAGTTCATCGGCTTCGCCAGCCCGGCCTTCCTTCTCGCCAAGCTCCTTCTGGATCGCTTTCATCTGCTCGCGCAGATAATACTCCTTCTGAGTCTTCTCCATCTGCTTCTTCACGCGCTGGTTGATCTTGCGCTCCAGCTCCAATACTTCACGCTCATTATTAAGGATATCAAGCAGCTTCTCCAGACGTTTACTGACATCTATGGTCTCCAGAATTTCCTGCTTATCCTTAATCTTCAGTGCCAGATGGCTCGTGATGACGTCGGCAAGCCGTCCCGGCTCCTCAATATCGGATACGGCAGCCAGCGTCTCGGGGGTAACCTTTTTGGACAAGGTGATGTAATGCTCAAACTGGTTAAGCACTGTACGCATCAAGGCATCGCTCTGCTGGTCTGAGTCTTCTTCCTCCGGCAGCACACGCGCCATGACCTCGTAATACTCCTCATTATCCGTATAATTAATAATTTCGGCCCGCTCCACGCCCTCCACCAGCACACGAATTGTGCCGTTTGGAAGCTTCAGCATTTGCCGCACATTCGCGACGGTCCCGACCCGAAAAATATCCTCTTGTCCCGGCTCCTCAATATTCACTTCCGACTGCGAGCAGAGAAGAATCAGGTTATCTTCAACCATAGCTTTTTCCAGCGCCCGGACTGATTTCTCGCGTCCCACATCAAGGTGAAGAACCATACTGGGATACACAAGAAGACCTCTAAGCGGCAATAAAGGAAAACGACGACCTTTGGATTTACTTTGTATCATCGCTTTCGCACCTCCCATGGTTCTCAAGTAGTGTCACATGCATTCATTCTAACAAAAGCGCCATCAAAACACCAACTGGCCCCATGCTGCGGCAAACCGGCATTGACCTGAAAGTGAGCGCCCGAACTCTCCAAACCTTATTATGGGCTTCATACACCGGGAATATGTTCATCAGCCAATAAGAAGAAACGGCTACGCTGTCCACAAAAGGACGGCGTAGCCGTTAAGTGTCAGGCTTAACCTAAGCCTTGGCGTTTTCTCCTGCAGCATCTGCCTTGAGCAGCGAAGAGGAGGACGAGAAGGTCTCTCCGGATACCGCAGGCAGCCGCACATCCGCCGTATCGGTGCCGAACAGGTGCCGGAAGACTTCCTCCACTGTATCCATTGGAATGACCCGCAGGGGCGCCAGATCAGCAAACAGTGACTGCCAGTTTTCTTTTGGAATGAGCACGGTTGTTGCTCCAGCCTGAAAAGCGGCTTCGACCTTGGCAATGACACCGCCCACCGGCTTCACCCGGCCATGAATGCCGATCTCACCGGTGATGGCCACCGTATTATCGACCGGCAGATGCCGGATGGCAGAAACAATAGCCACAGCCATCGCTACCCCGGCGGAAGGCCCGTCAATCGGTGTACCGCCGGGGAAATTCACATGCACATCATAGCGGTCAGGCTCCAGGTTCATGGAGCGCAGAACGGTCAGCACATTCTCCACTGAGCCTTTGGCCATGCTCTTGCGCCGGATCGTCCGCGAACCGCCGCGGGTCTCTTCTTCATCAACTACACCGGTAATGTTAAGCCTGCCCTGGCCGCCTACAGCCGGGGAGGCTGTAACTTCAATCTCCAGCAGTGTCCCCATGCCGGGTCCGTACACGGCAAGTCCGTTGACTACGCCGATTTGCGGCGAGGTCGGAATCTTGCGTTCCGTCCGCAGCGGCAGCTGGCTGCTGCTGGCCACCCACTCGACATCTGCCGCACTTAAAGCGTCCCGCCCTTCAGTTAGCGCCAGTCCGGACGCAAGCTGGATCATGTTAACCGCTTCCCGCCCATTCGTGGCGTATTGCTGGACTACCGTTACCGCCTCAGGGCTTGGCTTCAGCCCAATCTTCTGGATCGCATCCCGCCCGATCACTGCAATCTCATCCGGCAGCAGCGGCCGGAAATAAATTTCCATGCACCGCGAGCGAAGTGCGGGTGATATTTCGTCCGGTGAGCGCGTTGTGGCTCCCACCAGCCGGAAATCGGCCGGCAGGCCATTTTGAAAAATATCATGAATATACGCCGGCGTATTGCTGTCCTCTGAATTGTAATAGGCGCTCTCCAGCAGCACCTTCCGGTCCTCCAGCACCTTGAGCAGTTTATTCATCTGAATCGGGTGAAGCTCCCCGATCTCGTCCAGGAACAGAATGCCTCCGTGCGCTTTGGTTACGGCCCCGGGCTTCGGCTGTGGAACGCCAGCAACTCCCATAGCCCCTGCTCCCTGGTAGATAGGGTCATGAACCGAACCGATCAGCGGATCGGCAATGCCCCGCTCGTCAAAACGTGCAGTGGTGGCGTCGATCTCTGTAAATTTGGCATCGCTTTTGAAGGGAGACAGCGGGTTCTTCTTCGCTTCCTCCATCACCACACGTGCAGCCGCAGTTTTGCCGACACCCGGCGGACCGTAAATAATAACGTGCTGCGGGTTAGCGCTGCACAGCGCCGCTTTCAGGGCGCGCAGCCCGTCCTTTTGCCCAACAATATCTGAAATGCTGGCCGGACGTGTCTTCTCTGAAAGCGGCTTGGTCAGGGAGATCATCCGCATTTTACGCAGCTTGTCCAGCTCTTTGCGCGACTCCCGGTCCACCGCCGTCTTGTTGGTCTTCTGTCCCCGCAGCAGATTCCAAAAATAAACGCCGATGACCAGCGCGAAAAAGAGCTGCACGATCATCAGCAATATACTTAATTCCATAGGTCATCCCTCCTGTTTCGTTCAGTCTACCTGTCCTGTATTTGGCTACTACTAGGTAGTATAGCCTTTTCGGTCATTCGTAAACGCCCGGGGAGCGGATTTATGGAAGAATAACATTTTTCCTCCTCAAAATAAAAAAACGCCCATCACACCACCGCATGAACGCGGGGCAAGATGGGACGTTCTTCGTCGCCTTAATATAAGTTCGCAAATTAAAATAAACTCGCTAATGAGTTCAATTTACATTAACTTCAGAGTTTTGCACTGCCGGAGCCAGTCCTGCATGCTTGCGGCCCGGGATTTCGCCGGTTTCTTCAAAATGGACCACGATCGCGTCGATCTCCTTCTTCAGCTCGGACACCAGATCCGCTTCGGGAACCTTGCGGATCATCTTGCCGTAGCGGAATAGCAAGCCTTCTCCACGGGCGCCCGCGATACCGATGTCAGCTTCGCGTGCTTCGCCGGGGCCGTTGACAGCGCAGCCCAGTACGGATACCTTAATCGGCACCTTAAGCTTGGAGATATACTCTTCCACTTCATTTGCGATGGAGAACAGGTCAATGTCCAGCCGTCCGCAGGTAGGGCAGGAGATCAGCGTAGGGGCATTAGAAATCAGACCGAAGGTCTTAAGCAGCTCACGCGCTACCTTCACCTCTTCGACCGGATCAGCACTGAGAGAGATGCGCACGGTACTGCCGATGCCCATTGAGAGCAGTGCACCGATGCCTGCCGAGCTCTTCACGGTTCCGGCGAACAAGGTTCCTGACTCGGTAATACCCAGATGCAGCGGATATGGAATTACTTCTGCAGCTTTGCGGTAAGCTTCGATAGCCATTGGCACATCAGAGGCCTTAAGCGATACGATAATATCATGGAAATCGAGTTCTTCGAGAATCCCAATATGGAATAGAGCACTCTCTACCATCGCTTCCGGTGTTGGGTAACCGTATTTCTCCAAAAGATGGCTCTCCAAAGAACCGGCGTTTACACCGATACGAATCGGAATCCCTTTTTCCTTACAGGCCTTCACCACAGCTTCCACTTTGTCCCGGCGTCCGATGTTGCCCGGATTGATGCGCACTTTGTCGATGCCGTTCTCGATGGCAAGCAAGGCCAGCTTATAGTTGAAATGAATATCCGCCACAAGAGGGATATGAATTTGCTTCTTGATCTCCTTGATTGCGGCAGCCGCTTCTTCATTGTTGACGGTCACACGGACAAGCTGGCAGCCCGCTTCTTCCAGACGCAGAATCTCAGCAACGGTAGCTTCGACATCAGCGGTTTTGGTCGTACACATGCTTTGAATCGCAACCTCGTTGTTTCCCCCAATAATCACTCCGCCAACATTGACGGGACGGGTCTGGTGTCTCAAAAACATGGTTTTCTCCCCCATAACGATCAAAGCTCCACCCTCCCCGCTCCCGCGGTAAAGCGGGGCAAGCGGAAGAGAGGTGGAGACAGTGAATTGTATTTGTACAAGTAGTAACGGCTTAGGCGCTTTCCTCTTTTTTCTTGTCTTTCTTGAGGCTCAGCTCAGGCAGGGACTTCTCTTGGACAACCTGCTCTGTAATCACGCAATCCTTAATGTCATCGCGCGAAGGAACCTCATACATGACATCCAGCATAATGCTCTCGATAATGGCACGAAGTCCACGGGCACCTGTGTTGCGTTTGATCGCTTCCTTGGCAATAGCTTCAAGGGCCTTAGGTTCAAACTTCAGCGCTACATTGTCCATTTCCAGCAGCTTGATATACTGCTTCGTGAGCGCGTTCTTTGGCTCGGACAGAATGCGCACCAGCGTGCTCTCATCAAGCGGCTCCAAAGTCGAGATCACCGGCAAACGGCCGACAAACTCAGGAATCAGACCGAACTTGAGCAAATCCTCCGGCAATACCATCGAGAGGTATTCGCCAGTTTTGAGCTCCTTTTGACCTTCAACGGCTGCGTTGAAGCCAATGACTTTTTTGCCGATACGGCGTTTGATCATTTGCTCCAGGCCGTCAAAAGCGCCGCCCACGATAAACAAAATGTTCGTAGTATCAATCTGAATAAATTCCTGATGAGGATGCTTGCGTCCGCCCTGTGGTGGTACAGAAGCTACAGTGCCTTCCAGGATCTTCAGCAGCGCTTGCTGTACACCTTCACCGGAAACGTCACGGGTAATGGACGGGTTCTCGGATTTGCGTGCGACTTTATCAATTTCATCAATATAGATGATGCCGCGTTCGGCCTTTTCCACATCATAATCGGCAGCCTGGATCAGCTTCAGCAGGATGTTCTCCACATCCTCGCCGACATAACCCGCTTCTGTAAGGGAAGTCGCATCCGCGATGGCAAAAGGAACGTTGATGATTTTAGCCATAGTCTGCGCCAGCAATGTCTTACCTGAACCTGTTGGACCAAGCAGCAGAATGTTGCTCTTCGTCAGTTCAACATCTTCAATCTTGCTCTGGCTGTTAACACGTTTGTAGTGATTATATACGGCAACGGAGAGCGACTTCTTCGCTTGCTCCTGACCAATGACGTATTGATCGAGGATATCACGGATTTCCTTCGGTTTCGGAATATCCTTCAGATCCAGCTCTTCCTCGTGGCCAAGCTCCTCTTCCACGATTTCTGTGCACAGCTCGATGCATTCATCACATATATAAACGCCCGGTCCAGCTACAAGCTTACGAACCTGCTCTTGGGATTTGCCGCAAAAAGAACATTTCAGCTGCCCTTTTTCATCATTAAATTTAAACATCTAACCACCCCTTAGGATTTGATCGGTGAAGAGAGTACCTGGTCAATAAGCCCGTATTCCTTCGCTTCTTCCGCGCTCATAAAGTTATCACGGTCCGTATCGCGTTCGATTTTGTCAAGGGGCTGACCTGTGCGATCCACATATATTTGATTCAGCTTCTGTCTCGTTTTGAGAATCCAGTCGGTATGAATCCAGATATCGGATGCTTGCCCCTGAACGCCGCCGAGCGGCTGGTGTATCATTACTTCACTATTAGTCAGCGCATATCTCTTGCCTGGAGCCCCAGCCGTAAGCAGCAGCGATCCCATGCTTGCCGCCATGCCTACGCAAATTGTTGACACATCCGGTTTGATGTATTGCATTGTATCATATATACCCATGCCGGCTGTCACAGAACCACCGGGCGAGTTGATGTACAGGTGAATGTCTTTTTCGGGGTCATCTGCTGCCAGGAACAGCAATTGGGCAATAACCAGATTGGCGACATCATCGTCAATCGCATTGCTCAGGAAAATGATGCGGTCCTTGAGCAATCTGGAATAGATATCGTATGACCGTTCTCCCCGACTTGTTGATTCCACAACCATTGGTACCAGACTCATGCCACCAACCTCTTTTCTCTGTACAGATTAGTCTATCCGTTTCAGAAATATTTTAACACGTTCAAGGCGCTATGTCATTTTTTCACTGGTGTATAAAATCGCATTGTTCATGTGCATGCCATTATAGCGCAATTCCTGCCATAAAGCCAATTTTGCAGTTATGTACCAAAATATTCTACCCGCCGATAAAAATAAGGCACGTAACAGAGATTACGTGCCTTATCTATATTTATGGAGGCCGTCCTGCTTGGCCGTTCTAGGTAAAATATCACCCCGGAAGAGTGTTACTCAGCGCTTGCTTCTTCTTTTGCAGCCGGAGCTTCAACCTCAACACTGTTCTCTACGAGGAAGTCAATGGTCTTGCGCAAAGAAATCTCATCGTTCAGGCTGCTCAGGGAACCGTTAGCCGCCAGAATGCTGCGGATCTCTTCTGCGGAACGCTTGAAGGATTCAGCCATAGAAGCAAGTTCCTGATTCACTTCTTCTTCGGAAACTTCAATCTTCTCTTCCTTCGCAATTACTTCAAGCACCAGGTTGTTGCGGACGCGCTTCTCGGCATCGCCTTTCATCTGGCTCTCAAGGTCTTCACGGGTTTGGCCGGAGAAGCTGAGGAACATGTCCATGTTCATGCCTTGCTGACGAAGACGGTTATCGAAGTCGCGAACCATGTTCTGAACTTCACTGTTGATCATTGCTTCAGGAATTTCAACTTCTGCGTTAGCAGCCGCTGCGTCAACTACTGCAGTTTCACGGGCGCCTTTGAGCTCATCCTGCTTACGGGATTCCAACTGTGCCTTCAGGTCAGCCTTGTATTCTTCCAGCGTGTCGAATTCACTTACATCCTTAGCGAATTCATCATCCAGAGCAGGAAGCTCTTTGCGTTTGATTTCATGCAGCTTCACTTTGAATACAGCAGGCTTACCGGCAAGGTTCTCAGCGTGGTAAGTTTCCGGGAAAGTAACTTCAACATCCTTGAAGTCTCCAGTGGACATGCCCACTACCTGATCTTCGAATCCAGGAATAAAGGAGTTGCTTCCAAGCTCCAGGGAATGACGCTCAGCCTTTCCGCCTTCGAATGCCACGCCATCTACATATCCGTCAAAGTCGATTACTGCGATATCACCGTTCACTGCTGCTTCATCTTCAACGACAACAAGCTCAGCATGACGCTCCTGCAGACGTTTCAGTTCAGCATTCAGTTCTTCTTCGGTAACTTCAGCCTTTTGTACTGGTACTTCGAGGCCTTTGTACTGGCCCAGAGTCACTTCAGGCTTAACGGTGATCTTCGCTTTGAAGATGAACGCCTTGCCTTTGGCGAATTGCTCGATGTCCACTTCAGGACGGTCTACAGGGAAGATATCGGTTTGATCAACCGCTTCACTGTACACTTCCGGAAGAAGAATATCAATTGCGTCCTGGTACAGGCTTTCTACACCAAAACGGGATTCAAAAATTGGCCGTGGCACTTTGCCTTTACGGAAGCCAGGCACGTTTGCTTTCTTAACTACTTTATTAAAAGCTTTGTCGAGTGCCGCAGCTACGCGTTCTGCTTCTACTTCGACTTCAAGAACTCCAAGGTTCTTCTCTATTTTTTCCCAGGTTGCTTTCATATTATACTTTTCCCTCCAAAAATAGGTTACATGTTACTTACTTATAATCACGCAATCCACGCACAGAATAACCATTATATTATATACAACATTACTCTATTTATCAAGTAGAGAACTCTTTACAAATCCTTTGAGAGAGCGGTATGCCCCCTCGAATTGAAAGCGCATGCTGCCTGTTATCCCGTACATTGCACGGGTCTCCTCCTCCTGCCGGTTCCCGTTCAGGCTCTCGGACACCATCTGATGCAGCGCACCCGCCCAAATGTCGAGCTGAGCGTCTTCTCCGTCCAGCAGCTTGCGGTATTCGGCGGAGCCGTAGATCGACATGATGAACTGTCCCCAGAGCTCCTGGGCAAAATAGTACAGCGTCGGCTCATGCACCTCTGCCTGCTCAGCCACCCGTTCCAGCACCTGACTTACCTGCGGCGGGAATTCCTCATTGGTCAGCGGCACTGTTTCGATCTCGACGTATGCCGTTTCGGCGCCGCGCGCAAGTCCGATAACCCCCTGCGCCCCACGGCGGCGGAGAGTCTGCAGCGTGCGGAACTGAACCAGCGGATGAACTGCAGCCTGCTGTAACCAGCCTGTGAGCGCTTCGTCGATATGGCTGCCCTCCAGATATGAAAGCTGCTCCAGCGCCAGAATGGTTGACTCGGACAAAGGTTCGTTCATAACCCGCTGCAGCAGCTTGCCCTGATATTCCGAATCCTCTTCGAGCTTGGATTTGGCCAGAATCCGGACCATGTCTTCTTCCTGGAGATCGTGTTCATCGCCTTGACCTTCAGCTTCGGCATCGCCGTTATGGGCAGCATAGGGGAATGCGGACTCCAGCCACTCCAAAAGCGACTGCCATTCCTGATAGTGCCGCTCCTCCTGTCCCTGGCATTGCAGCAAAAAACGCAGCAGCTCCATAGCTTCCCCGTAGCGTTCACTCTCCAGCATTACCGTTAACTGGATCTGGTAGTAATCCAGCGTTTTCGGAAACAGCACGATATTCTCTTTGGCGGGGGAATTCGAATGATTAATGAGGGCACCTCCTTTTCACCGAACCTTAATCAATTGTAGATTATAGCATATCCCCGTGCAGTTTCAAAAAAACAAGTTGAAAAAAACATTCATATATGATAACATAATTTTTGCTTGCTTTTCAGTCTTATCTTATGTCCCGGTAGCTCAGCTGGATAGAGCATGCGCCTTCTAAGCGCACGGTCGGGGGTTCGAATCCCTTCCGGGACGTCATACTACAGCCTTCCTTCGGGAAGGCTGTTTGTGCGTCCGGGGGATGAGAACCCCTCCTCGATTCAGCAATGGCAATTCTGCCGTTATCTCTCGAACCTTCCACGCTTGATTGTATTTTTTACAACAGAATTGATGAATTTAACAGTTCTGAACCCGTTCTATTGCACTTTATACAATGAAAATTCCCAAATCAGCCTCCAAATGTACTGTAACCGATATTTGATTGCACAAAGTACAACAGAACTGAAAAAAGCGTGGAATTCGCCGGAATCAATTGCAGAAAATACAATAGATTGGTGAGGCCTTCAGAATGGTCGAATCCTCGCTCCCCGCCAAAAAGAACAGACTGTCAACCGTGAATAGTCCACGGCTGACAGCCTGCGTTAAGCTAACAATTTATATTCGCCCGGTCGATCAGCGTCCCCGGCGGCGTCCCAGCCACAGCGGGAAGCGGAAAATGAAATTGATCAGCAGCACCACAAAGACAAGCAGGGCTGCATATCTGTATACATAGCGGTATAAAAACGCAAGCGCCTAAGGGAAAGCCAGCTTACCCATAACAGTAGGCCATTTTGCCCCTGTAGCTGAATGGAGATTATTCGCAACTCCGTGCATGAAGTCATTGCCAAGCAGGGCGAAAATAATCGCTTCCTTCGCATCATCGTTATAACCCAGATCGCTGGAAGTAAGGACCTTCTGATCAGGGAGCAGTTCTTGCAGCATACCCAGCAGCGCTGTGTTATGTGCGCCGCCGCCGCTGACAATGACCTCGTCTATTTTACAGAGTGGGAAGACATATTTTTGATATCCTTCTGCTATCGTCCGTGCAGTAAAAGCAGTAGCTGTCGCTACAATGTCTGCATCGCTCAACCCTTGCTCTCGCGCTTTGGCGGCGAATAGCTCGGCGTAGGCTTTGCCAAATACCTCACGGCCTGTAGACTTCGGAGGCTTCAATTCGAAATACGGATGCTTCATCATTTCCTTTACCAATGTCTCGTCAGCCGCTCCCTGCATCGCCCAGGCACCGCCATTATCGTAAGAAAGCCGCCCGCCGCTCAACTGATATACCACTTGATCAATAACCATGTTGCCCGGGCCGGTATCAAAAGCAAATGCATCTTCCGGCTCTGCTGCCGGAGGCAGCGCCGTACAGTTGCCTATTCCCCCGATGTTTTGCAGCAGTCTGCCCTTGCCGGGATGCCGGAACAAAATCAGGTCACCGTAAGGAACCAGAGGCGCACCCTGCCCTCCAACAGCCATGTCTGCCGGACGGAAATCGCCGACAACCCTCCGCCCGGTCCGTTTAGCCAGCACTGACAAATCGCCGATCTGCAGTGTCGAACGGACCAGATAGGGATCTTGGATATCCTGTTTAGGGATATGCCACACTGTCTGTCCGTGGGAGCTGATCAGGTCAATCTCCTTCATGTCCATTCCGGCGCTGCGTACAGCTTCAATAGCCGCTTCGGCAAACTTCTCAGCGAGATAGAAGCTCATGCCGCAGATCAGATCTACAGAAGAATGCTCTACGGTGCACAGCCTTTTCAGGCGTTCCCGCAATTCTGCATCATAGGGAATGCTGTAATAATGCAGCAGCTTGACCCGCGCTGAAAGGCCGCTGCCTTCAATAGAAACAACTGCTGCATCGATACCGTCAAGTGAGGTGCCCGACATCAGTCCGACTACAACGGATTTCTGCTTATTCCAGAGCGGGCCAATCATAAGCTGATGCCACAGCCAGCCGGATATTCCTCCCCAAGTGAAACGGGCAACCGGCCACGGAAGGGGATGACTCCAAGCAGTGCTTTGGCTGTGCTCTCCAGCGCAAGCGGACGGCTCTCATAAGCAGCGGCATAGACCTGAACATCTGGCATAGCCAGCAGATCATATGGATTGCGCAAAGCAACAACCGCGAGCGGCTTCCCAAGGGCAAGCAAAGACTCAACCAGCTTAATCTGTTCAACATGAAATTGGGCATTATACGTACCAACAACGATCTGTTCGATCTCTTTGACCTGAGCTTCCTCCAGCAGTTTTGCCGCGTAAACAGCGATATCTCCCGCCGGAACCACACGGTCAATACTATCCAGTCCGTATTTTCCAAGCATTGCGCCCAGACCGGGTGCGGTTGCATATGATTCATCTACCAGAGTTGCCACTACGGGTGCTGCCGTAATCACCAATGTCTTCCCAGACTGCAGCGGCAGCATAGAAGTGTTATTGCGAACCAGTGTTATACTGGCTTCGCTGATGCGCCGCGCCACCGCCAGGTGCGCCTGGGTTCCGAGCACTGCAAGCTTCTTCTCAAACGAAGCAGACCTTGCCACAGCCGAAGAATCAGCACCAGCTCCACCATCTGTACCTGCATCTGTGTCACCAGCAACGTTAACAACTGTTCCAACATCAGCTCCACCCGAACCACCAACATCAGTACCCGTCCCGCCCGAAGCTTCGGCTCCTGCGGCAATTACTCCCCGTTTCACCTTCAGGGCCAACAGCCGCCGGACGGATTCGTCAATACGCCCTTCATTAAGACGGCCCTCGGCCACTGCTGTCCTGATGGCCTCAATTGCATCGCGCTGACGGTCAGCACGATGGCTGATCAGAACGATATCCGCTCCGGCTTCAATAGCCATCACAGAGGCAGGGGCCGTTCCGTAATGTTCAGCAATTGCGTTCATCTCCATGCAGTCGGTCATGATAATCCCTTGAAAACCCAGCTCTTCCCGCAGCAACCCAGTCAATACAGACTTCGACAAAGTAACCGGCAGCTTCTCCTGTTCCAGTGCCGGGAAGTAAATATGCGCCGACATCATGGCGTCCACCCCCTCGGCAATAGCCCTGCGGAACGGAGGCAGTTCTACACGGTCCATTCGTTCCCGGTCATGCCGTATAGTCGGCAAATCAAGATGGGAATCCATGTCAGTATCGCCGTGACCCGGGAAATGCTTGGCTGTGGCCGCAATACCCGCAGCCTGGAATCCGCGGATCATGGCCGCACCATATTCGGCCGCCTGCTCCGGCGACTCTCCGAAGGAACGGACCCCAATAACCGGATTCCGCGCATTATTATTGACGTCCAGCACAGGAGCATAGTTCAAATTAATACCCAGGGCCGTCAACTCCCGTCCACTGACCCACGCTGCCTGATAAGCACCGTCCTCCGATCCTGCTGCCGTGATCGCCATTCCTCCGGGCATAAGTGCTATGCCTTCGGTAATCCGGGCAACCATGCCGCCCTCCTGGTCAATCGAAATCCAGAGCGGAGCCTTGCCGGCTTCTGCTGCCGCCTGCTGAAGATCAGCAGTCAGCCTGGCAACCTGCTCCGGCGACTCCACATTTCGGGCAAAATAAATCACCCCGCCAATCCCGCTGTCCGCCACAAGCTTAAGGACTTCACCCGATGCTGCAGTTCCTTCAAAACCGCACATCAGCATCTGTCCAATCTTGTCGTTCAGACTCATAGCGGCGACCGCCGCATCAAGACCCGCTTCCTGCCGTGCCACTTCACGCCAAACGATTGCCATCACCGTACCTCCCTGAATTCAGTTGATCCCATCAGAATTAATTGGATATAAAAGATAAGGCTGACGCATAGTCAGCCAGTTCGCGCTGTCACGGCGCCATTCTTCAACGATTTCATGCAATCCTTCCACCGTGCTAATGGACCTGCGGACCTTCTCTCCGCCAGTCAGCAAATCAATAAAATATCTCGTACCGCCTTCCGGGGGAGCCAGCCATTGAAAATGCTCCGGGTACAGCGCACATGCCTCATGCAGCAGCGTAAGTCCCGTTCGCACCGCCTCATACTTTTGAGGGTCGGTCACGAACAACCGCACACCGCCGCATAATTCCCCTTGGTGCTTCGAGAAGGTCGGCGTAGCATACATGGGATAGAAATACACGCCCGGCAGGAGGTGCGCCTGCATAGCTTCAGCAAACCTAGCCCCATCCAGCCATGGTGCTCCAATCCACTCGAAGGGAAGGGTCGTCCCGCGTCCTTCAGACAGGTTGGTGCCTTCAAAGAAACACGTCCCGCCATATACTCTTACCGTATCGAGAGTCGGAACGTTCGGAGAGGGCAGCATCCAGGGCAGACCGGTATCCGTATATTCCATTTCACGGCTCCAGCCCGCGAGCGGAATCACATCCAGGTCGCAGTGAAGCCCCTTCCTGTCATTAGCCATCAAGGCGAATTCGCCTATGGTCATTCCTGTACGGACAGGCATCGACCAGGCACCGACCATAGATTCATACCCTTCCTGTAAAAAACCACCTTCGCAGCCGATACCGCCGAGCGGGGCCGGACGATCCAGTACGAGCAGACTTTTTCCATTCTCTGCGCAAGCCTCCATCACATACAGCAGAGTCGATACATACGTATAAAACCGTATCCCCAAATCCTGGACGTCAAATACAAGGGTGTCCAAGGCATCCAGCATGTCAGGAATTGGTTTCTTATGCTCCCCGTACAGACTATAGACGGGAATTCCGAGTACAGCATCCTGTTCATCACCGAACCTTACTCCAGCCTGATGCTGCCCGTAAATGCCGTGTTCACAGGCAAAAAGAGCAGTAAGCCTGCTGGAAGCCAGTTTACTGCATATCTCCACCGTAGAACGGAAATCTGCCGTGATGCCTGTCGGATTCGTAACCAGTCCGATCCGCCGCCCATCCAGCATAGGATGGGACAACCCGGCGGCAATCCGGTCCACTCCACTGCTTACAGCCCGCTTCACAGGAGCCTGCCTTCTGCAAATGCCCTGCTGGTCTCCGGTACGCCTTCAGCTTCGGTATCCTCGTCCGGATGAAGCACGTTATAGGTCGCCTTATGCAGATAAACCGCAAGCATTCCATTGAACAGTGCAGCAAAGCCTACAATCGTAACAGTGAGCATTACACCCACAACCAGCGCCTGAAAGAAAGCTCCGATAGTATAAGCCGGGTAGCGGAGGAACAGCTTGACGCTCTCACCCATAGCCTTGAAGATACCCCGCTTATTCTGAAGTACCAGTTGCAGTGTGTAGAATTGGGAGACAAAAGCCATAGCGACAAAATACGTCTGAAAAATGACAATCGTCCAGTTCACGGCTCCGTCACGGCTTCCGTAGAACCACCAGGTAGATCCCAGAATGATCATCAGCAACGCGCAGAAGAGGCCAAAGACCACCGCTGGCCCAAAGCCCTTGCGGGCACCCGATAGCATTTCACGTACCGACAGTTTCTTCCCTTCTGTTCTCCGGTGGTACGCATAAAACACACCATAAAACAAAGGCATGTAAAGAAGCGGAATAAGGATAAACGCCAGCGCCATTGGCGTAAAGATCACTATAGGGACCAGTATGGCTGAGCTGGCCAGACTAAGCAGTGCAACAGGTACAATCTCCCGAAATGACTCCACTCCCGTACTAACCAGCACCTGATTCAGTTTCCGCATGACCTGCCTCCCCTTTCTATGATTAAGCTGCAGAAATTAAATTACCAGATAATTCTTTCTTCCGTTCCGGGATCGAAATAACGGGCTTTGCTTAAGTCGAAGATAAACTGTTTATCGAGACTGCTGTACGCCTTGGTCTCAGGATGAACCTTAGCGGTAACTGTCCGGTTCCCAATTTTAAAATAAACAAGGTTCTCGGAGCCCAGGTGCTCAACCACCTTAATATGTGCCCGCATCTGATGTTCCGTGGAAACGCCCGGTGCGAAGTCTTCGCCATAAATATGCTCCGGGCGGATGCCGAGGATAATTTCGCGGCCATCGTAGCCCTGCAGACCAGCGGCTGCTTCCTCTGACAGAACAAATTCCGCACCGTCAATAATGACACGCCCCCGTTCGAACCGGGCGTCGATAAAATTCATTGCCGGGGAGCCGATAAATCCGGCCACGAACATATTTTTGGGATTGGCATACAGCTCTGTTGGCGAAGCCACCTGCTGAATTACCCCTTTATTCATGACCACAATCCGTTCGCCGAGCGTCATCGCCTCCACCTGATCATGGGTAACGTACACAATCGTGGCGCCGAGACGCTTATGCAGCTCACCCAACTCAACACGCATCTGAATTCGCAGCTTGGCGTCCAAATTGGACAGCGGCTCGTCGAACAGGAACACCTGCGGATCACGCACAATTGCCCGGCCCACAGCCACACGCTGCCGCTGTCCGCCGGACAGCTCGCGCGGCTTGCGCTCCAGCATATCCTCAAGTCCGAGAATCGCCGCGGCCTCCTGCACCTTTTTCTCAATATAATCCTTCGGCTTCTTCAGATTCTTCAGGCCAAAGGACAGGTTCTCGCGGATCGTCATATGCGGGTACAGGGCATAATCCTGAAATACCATCGCAATATCCCGGTCTTTGGGATGAAGATTGTTGACAATGCGGTCGCCGATTACAATATCACCGCTGGTCTGCCGCTCCAGCCCTGCGATCATCCGCAGCGAAGTCGTTTTGCCGCACCCTGAAGGTCCTACGAACACAACAAATTCTTTATCATTAATCACAAAATCGGAACCAGCCACCGCAGTAACGGTCATCTTGTTCTGATCGTCAAATTGTTTGCGCACATTGCGGAATTCAACCCGTGCCATTGCTCTTCCCCTCCATAAAATTATTGATGTCAGCCCTTGACGGCTCCGATAGTAATGCCTTGCAGGAAGTAGCGCTGCAGGGAGAAGAACAGAATCAGCATCGGCAAAGCGCCCACTGTGGCCCCTGCCATAATTGCCCCGAAATCCGTGGATTCCGAGAAAACAAAGGAGGCAAGCCCCACTTGTATGGTCCGCATTTCCGTCGAGTTCGTAATCAGAAAAGGCCAGAAAAATTCGTTCCAGGAAGCTACAAAAGTAAAGATTGCGAGTACCGCAAGCCCCGGCTTCGCGAGCGGAAGGATCACCTTCCAGAAGATGCCGAACTCGCTGCAGGCATCAATCCGCGCCGCGTGAATCAGCGAGGTAGGAAGAGAGGACATGTATTGTTTCATTAGAAAGATGTTGCCGACCGTAATTGCCGTAGGCAAAATGATGGCGGTATAGCTGTCACCAAGATTAAAGACATTGACAATCAAAATATAGAGCGGAATCAGCGTGACCTGTGCCGGGATCATCATCGTGCTGAGAAGCACCCAGAAAATCGCGTTGCTTCCAGGAAATTTCAATTTAGCAAAAGCATAGCCCGCAAGTGAGGCAAAAAACACATTGGTAACCGTCAGCACCGATGAAATGAATAAAGAGTTGAACAGCCAGCGCCAGGCCGCTGTTTTGGCGAAAAACCGTTCATAGGGCGCTAACGAGAACGCCTCCGGAAGCATGCTGGGACGGAAACTGGCGGTTGCCGCAGAGTCCTGCACGGAGCCGATTATCATCCAGTAAAGAGGAATAATTGTGACAATGCTCCACACGACCAGACAAGCCGCGGCCGCCCACAGAAAGATAGTCTTGGATCTGGTTTTCATAAATAGTGTCGCTCCTCCCGTCCTAATACTCGATGTCACTCGAGAAGTATTTAAATTGAATGACAGAGACCAGGATAATCAGAAACGCCAGCACGAACGACTGCGCTGAAGCCAGACCAAATTCATAAAACTGGAACGCTGTCTGGTAGATCAGATAAGCAATAGTTGTTGTCGCGAAGTTCGGCCCGCCCTGGGTCATCATATATACCGAGATAAATACCTGGAAGGAAGTAATTACTCCCGTAACGAGCAGATATAGAGTGGTCGGTTTCAGCAAAGGCCAGGTGATGCGTGTAAATTGGGTCCAGCCGCTGGCATGATCAATATCAGCCGCTTCATATAGTGATTTTGGAACCCCGCCCATAGAGGCCAGGTACAAAATAATTCCCGCTCCGTGCGAGCCAAGCCAGTTCATGAGAATCAGCGAGAACAACGCGGTTTTGGACTGGCCCAGCCAGATCACCGGATCTAAACCGAACCATTCAAGGAATCTGTTGAGCAGCCCTACATCGGTTGGATCAAAAATGGCCAGCCAGACGATGGAAATGGTAACGCCGGAGGCAACCGCAGGGAGATACAGAGTGGCTTTGAAGAAGGTTTGCCATTTGGTCTTCATCTGGTAGATCAGATAAGACAGCACAAAGGTGATGATGATATTGACCGGTACCGTACAGACTGTAAAAATAACGGTATTGCGCATGGATTTCCAAAAGGTTGCATCCTGAAACAGCCGTTCATAGTTGTCGAAGCCAACCCAGGTGGAATCCATAATGTTGTACTGCTGGAAGCTCATGATTAAAGCAGATATGACCGGATATAGTGTAAACACCAGAAACAGCAGGACCGGTGCCAGGATAAACAGGTATGCCCAGCCATATTCACGCCATAACCTGCCGGCGGAACCGCGCACCCGCTTTGGTGCGATTGTTGTCATCCCTTTTCTCCCCCTCTCTTAAGAGAAGGCACCCTTTCAGCAATCCGAAGGGTGCCCCCCTTAAAAGATTTATTTGTTCAGCATTTGTGTTCCCTTAGCGAGGAATTCGGCAGCGATATCTTCCGGTGATTTCTCCCCGGAGTACAGGGCTTGAATGTTCGGAGTCACGATCTGCTCCTTGAACTGCTTCATCTGCGCGGCAACAGCCGTGTCCAGCTTCAGAGTTACAGGCGATGCCATGTTCTTGGCCATATTCTCGGAAGCCTTGATCGTTTCTTCTGTACCCAACGCTTTACCTGCATACTGCTCCGCTTGAGATTTGCGCACAAACGGAAGCACAAGCTCATTGGAGGAATTTCCCGCTTTGGCGCCGCTCAGGTAATCCATTACGAGGAAAGTATTTTTGGCATGCTGCTCGCCTTTGTCGTTCTTTTGTTTAAAAGCAATGTAGCCTTCCGCACCCATAGTTGTTTTAGCCGGCGCATTATCATTATGTGGAACCGGGAGCAGCACAAAGTCAATCTTCTCGCCTTTGATCGTACCGGCGTCAATATCCTTGTTGCGGTTCTGAATCATTACATCGTAGTAGGGAATGGCCTTCGAAATGATAGCAGCTTGTCCGGCATAGAACATATCAGAACGTTTTGCCGGAGCGATGGCTGCGGTCTCCTTGGGAATATATCCTTTATCCAGCAAGCCTTTGATGAAGTTTAGTGTTCCCAGAATACGGTCATCGTTCCACTGGAAGGTACCGGATTCGTCCAGAACATCCGGCATATTATTGTTGCGGGACAGCATCTCAATGAAATCAAGCGAGGTTCCGTCTGTTACCAGGGGGTATTGAGTGGAGCCATCTTCGAGTGTCTTGGTCAGCTTCGCTGCCGCTGCTTCAAATTCGGACCAGGTCCAGCCATTCTGCTGAATTGCGGCCCAATCAATGCCTGCTTCTTCAAGAATACGCTTGTTGCCGCCCCAGGCCCATTGGAATTGATAGAGCGGCAGACCATATTGTTTACCGCCAATTTGCGCAAGCTCAAGTGTTCCCGGAAGGTAGTCATTCTTGATCTCATCGGTCATATACGGGTCCAAATCCAGAGCTAGTCCAGTATTGACATAGGTTCCGTCTACGCTATGGAAATACAGATCCGGCGGGCTGCCGGCATTCAAGGCTACGTCAAATTTCTTCGGACCTTCCGCCCAGGAGAGCACTTCCGTCTTCACTGTGATGTTGGGATGTTCTTTTTGAAAATCGGCTACCAGTCCCTTAAGCTCATCTTCATAGGTTCCATGAACCGGATAAGTCCAGACTGTAATGGTATCCTTAGCATCAGGACTGTTCGCCGCCTCTTTGCCTCCGGAGCTGCCACATGCGCTTATCAGCATCATAACCAGAACCATACACAGCACTAAACTCTTCTTCATTATTCCTTGTCCCCCTTTTGTTCTTCCGGCTACAGCCGCTTGATATGTTGTCTGCTTCTCTCCAGATAAGTAACGGACTCTTCATAGTTCCGGCTTGCGACGGCAAGATATAAGATGTCAATCAAATTAAGCTGCGTAATCCGGGAAGCCATCGCTCCGCTGCGGATTTCATTTTCGGTGGCGGAGGTACATAATGGAATGTCTGCGCTCCGGCTTAAGGTTGAACTGCCATATTTGGTGATGCTGACCACTGTCCCGCCATTTTCTTTGACAATGGAAGCGGCCCGGATCACTTCCTTGGTCTCCCCGGAGTATGAAATACAAACGGCCACATCTTCTTCTGTAACCGTGATTGCACTCGTTAGTTGTACATGGGGGTCGGCGAAGGAGAAGCTTGTCTTATTGATCCGCAAAAATTTCTGCTGCGCATCCATCGCAATCAGATTGGAAGCACCCACTCCGAAAAAATAGATTTTCTTCGCCCGGTCAATTGCCTCAACAGCCCGTTCCACCATGTCTTCATCCAGGATCGTAAGCGTGTCCCGGATGGATTGAATGTTATTATTGGACACATTCTGGATGATCGCCGAGACGGTGTCATTAGGCCGGATTTCCTGATAACCAATGATGGCCGGGTCTCTTCCCTGCAGATCGCCTGCCACTCTGATCTTCAAGTCCTGATAGCCTTTAAATCCAATGGTCTTGCACAACCGGACAATTGCCGCTTGGCTGGACCCGCTCTTCGCAGCTAAATCCGCAATAGAGAGATGGATCATTTCATCCGGGTTCTGCAGGATGTATGCAGCAATCTTGTGTTCAGAGGGATTTAATGCTTCGTGCATTTCCCTCAATCGAATTAAGCCGCCATTCACTGAATCCAAGCACCTCCCTTATGTAATAACTGAATTTAAATCCATACCTGCAAGTTGATGTTAACTTTTATAACTCATTCAGTTTGATATTCTCCCAATCGCTTGGAATGAACTTATTATATGAGCTGTGAAATATAATTTCAAGAACTTTTTTATTCGTGAAATTTTATTTTACTTTATACGCTGATTCTCATATAATTAGAAAAAAATCAAAGTGGTGAGTGAGCGATGAAAGTGTACTTAGGCCTTGATGGGGGCGGCACGAAGACCGATGCGGCCGCTTTGAATGAGGCGGGAGATTTGCTTGCACGCTATATTGGCGGGCCTTCCAATCCTCATAGCGTCTCTTTTGGTGCAGCGCTTACAGAAGTCATGTCAGCTATTCATGGTTTGCTGGAGCGTCTGGAGCCGGAAATCATCAATATCGCATCAATATGCCTCGCCGTGTCAGGTTTTTCGACGATAGATGAACAAACTCTTCTTAAGAAGGC
The DNA here is from genome assembly GCF_056120445.1 of Paenibacillus sp. sgz302115. Lineage (NCBI taxonomy): Bacteria > Bacillati > Bacillota > Bacilli > Caryophanales > Paenibacillaceae > Paenibacillus > Paenibacillus sp. sgz302115. The sequence continues at coordinate 121,186 of NZ_JBVYOK010000010.1, read as the reverse complement.
AGTTGAGCAGCATTTGATGAAATGCGGACTATCGTTCCCGGTCTTCATCCAATCGGAAGGACAAATTTCTTTGATGGCTGCACTCGGAAGCCATTACGGGATGCTGGTCATCTCAGGTACAGGCTCGATTTGCTACGGCTACAGCCCGGATGGTTCCTGCACCCGAACAGGGGGATGGGGGCATATTCTCGGGGATGAAGGCAGCGGGTACCAGATAGGACTCCTTACACTTAAGGCGGTTATGCGCAGCTACGACGGTGTTCAGCCTCCTACCGCAATGACCGATATGATTATGAAGCAGCACGGGCTTTCGGTGATCAGCGATTTGAAGGGGTATATTTATAACCCTTCCCATACCAAAGCGGAGATCGCTGAATTTTCAAAGATTTGCATTGCGGCCGCAGAGGCTGGAGATGAGGCCGCACTCACCATTCTCACAGGGGAAGCGGAAGCCCTGAGCAATACGGCAAACGCTCTGCTTCGCCGGAGCCCTGAGCTGGCTGGTCTCCCGGTAGTACTCTCCGGCTCGGTGTTCCGGTATTCCCCCGTCTTTCGCCGGATCTTCTGCGATAGTCTGCAGAAATCCTGCGGCAGAGTAGACTTTGTTGACGGTTCTCTCGGGGCTCCGCCATCCACCGGAGCGGCGTGGCTGGCCCGCCAGTTGCTTCGTGAATCTGTTATGAGAGCAGACTAACCGTTCTAATGATTTCCCGGTACAGACAAGAATAGACAGGCAGGAGGACGAAACCTCATGAACTATATTTTAGCAAATCTGGTTACAGAGCAGCCCAACGAAAATACAAGTGAAATTGATAACCTCAGTTCTGCTGAAATCATGCAGCTAATCAACAATGAAGACCGGCTGGTCGCTGAGTGTATTCAAGGACTTATCCCGCAGATTGCCGAAACGGCGGATTATATTGTACATGCCTTCCAGAATGGTGGCAGGCTGTTCTATGTGGGCGCCGGAACCAGTGGAAGAATCGGCATTCTGGATGCTTCGGAATGTCCGCCCACTTTCGGAACCGATCCCGCAATGGTACAGGGACTTATTGCCGGCGGTTTCCAGGCGGTGAAAGATCCCGTCGAAGGCGCGGAGGACAGCGTGGAATTGGGGGCAAGGGACATCGAAGAGAGCGGCATCAGCGATAAAGATGTGGTGATCGGGATTGCCGCCAGCGGGCGCACCCCTTATGTTCTGGGGGCAATGAAGCGGGCTGAAGAGCTGGGAGCCGTCGTCATCGGACTGTGCAACAACACAGGCACACCGATGGCAGGGCTTGGCAGACTGACCCTAGAGGCCGTAGTGGGACCAGAGGTTGTCATGGGCTCCACCCGGATGAAATCCGGCACGGCGCAGAAAATGATCCTGAACATGCTGACAACGACCGCCATGATTAGGATTGGAAAAGTGTACCACAATCTGATGGTCGATCTGAACCCCTCCAATGAGAAGCTGGTCCACAGAGCGAAGCGGATCATCAAGCTCGCGACCCATGCTTCCGAGGAGCAGATCGAGGCCGCTTTTATCGACGCGGAAGGCCATGTGAAGACCGCCATTATAATGATCCTAAGCAACGTAGATGCCGACGAGGCACGCCGGAGACTTGTGAACGCCGATGGATTTGTACGCGGAGCATTGCAATAGAATACCGGCAAAAAGAAACAGCCTTCCTCGTGATGATCAGGAAGGCTGTTTCTTTGTCCGGGAGATGAAAACCCGGGATATTCCCTTCATCGTTCAGCGTCCCCGGCGGCGTCCCAGCCACAGCGGGAAGCGGAAGATGAAATTGATCAGCAGCACCACAAAGACAAGCACGGCTGCAGATCTGTCGGCGATCTGCCGTGCATCTTCGACGATAGCCTCGGATTGCACGTACCAGAGATGCACAGCCAGCGTCTCGCCCGGCGAGAACAGGTTGAAGTCCCACATCTCTCCGGAGGTGCTGAGGCCTGCGGTCAGGATAATAACCGCCGACTCCCCGAAGGCGCGTCCGGCCACGAGGCAGACGCCTGTTACGATAGCCGGCATGGCTACCGGCAGCACGACCTTGCGGATGACATGGAATTTGGTCATGCCAAGCGCATAGCCGGCTTCGCGGATATCACCGGGAACGGCGCGGATGGCTTCCTCTGTGACCCGGGCCAGCATCGGCAGGTTGAGCAGTGCCAGGCTGACACCCCCGCCAAGAATCGTCAGGCCGATATCGAAATATTCAGCGAAGATCGCAAGACCCAGCAGCCCGAACACAATGGAAGGGACTGAGGACAGCGACTCCACACAGATGCGCAGCGTAGCGGTAAAACGGTTATCCGGCGCATATTCTGCCATATAGATGCCCGCCCCAATCCCGATAGGAATGGAGATCACCAGCGAGATGAACAGAATATAGAAGGAGTTGAAGAGCACCGGACCAATTCCGCCTCCGGCATCAATTTCTTCCGGCTGCTTGATCAGAAAGTCCGGTCTGAGTGAAGGCAGGCCTTTGCTCAGAATGGAATAGAGCAGCCAGAAAATCAGCAGCATGACGAGTGCGCCGAGTGTATAAAAGGCAAAGGTGGCTATTTTATTATTGCGCTGCGAGCGAGCACTTTGGCGTGTACGTGTGAAATTCATGCCGCATCTCTCCTTTTCCGGCCCAGCACACGGATGATCAGAATCAGCACAAACGAGATAAGCAGCAGCAGGAAGGCCATCATATGCAGCGCATAGTTCCAGGTGGAATCAAATTCCACGTTGGAGATTTGCATGACGATGTTACTGGTCAGCACCGAAGACGGAGTGAACAGCGTTTTTGCGAGCTGCGGGGTGTTACCGATAACCATAACAACAGCCATCGTCTCACCGATTGCACGGGTCATACCGAGAATAACCGCAGAGATGATCCCTCTGCTGGCTGCAGGCAGTACAACACGCATAATTACCTGCAGACGGGTGGAGCCAAGCGCATAAGCGGCATCGCGGTATTTACGCGGAACAGCAACGATGGCATCATCGCTGATCCGGCAAATGGTCGGCAGCACCATCAGCGCCAGCACGAGGGCTGCAGCAAGCAGTCCGTCTCCCAGACCCTCACCGCTTACTCTGCGCAGAAACGGCAGCAGTACGGTCAAGCCGAGGTAGCCATATACTATGGAAGGAATACCAACCAGCAAATCGAGCACCGGCCGGATAAAGCTCTTCATCCATTTCGGAGCGATCTCCGCACAAAGCACGGCCATTCCTACCGAAATAGGCACAGCAATGATCAGCGTCAAAGCTGTCAGTGATAATGTATTTACAATAAAGGCAGCAGCTCCAAAGGCATCCTCTTCCGGCGACCAGTTGAACGAGAAAAAGAAGTCCAGCGGCGAGATGTTCGCGAACAGAAGCAGCGCCGTTTTGCCGATGAATACAATAACAAGTCCAAGCACTACACAAAGCGCCAGGATACTAAATAGAAAATAATAACGGGATATTACGTTACTGAACAGATGCCTTCTGTGGCGTTTGGCGCTTACGCCGCCCTCCGCGAGGCTCTTTTGTGCACTTGATGCCAGGTTGTGGACCGGTACCCCCATACTTTCCCTCCTAATAAGCGGCCACCCCCGTTGAAATACGGAGCTGGCCGCTGTTGCCGTTCAATATACATTCAATCTGACTTAAGATTTGGGGTTAGCCCTTCATTGCTGCGATTGGGATAAATTTAAGCTTTTTCAGGGAACCTTGTTGGAACTTTTTGCTTTGTACATAATCAATGAATGCTTTGGTTGCGCCAGTAGGCTGACCTTTGGTCATGTAGTAGCCGTAAGCCCAAATCTTATAGGAACCGTTGATTACATTCTCAGTGCTAGCTTCAACGCCGTTGAATTTCACGGCTTTGATGTCGCCGCCAGTTACATAGACAAGGTCGATGTAGCCGATGGAGTTAGGTGTAGTAGCAACGGCAGTCTTCATGTCACCGCTGGAACCAGCTTCTTTGTAGTTCTTTTCTTTCTTAACGATATCTCCGCCAGCCAGAGCCTTAGCCTGATAGTTAACGCGGGTACCGGAACCGAAAGCACGGGTGATTACGATAATATCGGCATCCGAACCGCCAACTTCTTTCCAGTTCGTGATTTTACCGGAGAAAATGCCTTTCAATTGATCGGTAGTCAGGTTGTCTACACCTACGTTTTTGTTAACAATAGTAGCAAAAGGAATAACTGCTACTTTGTTGGCTACTTGTCCGTCAAAGGCTTTGAAGCCCGGAACGTCAATGCTGGCATCCCAGTCGCAAGCGCCGATATCGGCAATACCCTTCTTCACGGCTTGCGGTCCAGTTACGGAGCCTTTACCGGAAGCGGCGATTTTCACTTTAGGGTGAAGTTTCTGGAATTCCTTAGCGGCTTGAAGCGTCAACGGAAGCAGCGCCGTAGAGCCGTTAACTGTGATTTTACCTTTGAGTGAATCGGCTGCTGCCGCAATTCCTGCAAAAGATGCGGTAACTGCGATAACTGCAGTCAACGCTGTAACTGTGAATTTTTTGAAAAGCTTCATGAATAATTTCTCCTCTCGGCGGTTTCGCCGTTATATTATGTGGATGATGCCTTGTCGCCTTGCTTATTTAGAGAGCTGTACGGCTTTGCCGCCCTGAATCAAGAGCACTTTGCCGTCACTGACAATAGCCAGCTTGCTGCCGTCATGCGATGCGGATACTTCCGATACATCTTCAGTGGTATGGAACAGTTGGGTTTTATCCCCGTTAGCATTAATCGAATAGATCGTTGTGCTTCCATCTGCTGCCGCACCGGATACGATCAGGCCAGCGGTTGTACCTTCAGCCCATAAAGCTTCAACATCGAGATTGATGTTGGAGATTTTGCCGTCAGCCCCAATGGATTTCAGGGTGTTGGCTGCATTGCCATCAGGATCTGCGCTCAAGTAAACCACGTTGCCATTTGCAAGAATTTCAGGATAAAGCTTGTTGTCCAGTTCTGTAGTCAGAGCTACAGGCTTCGCATCCTTAGTGGCGAGATCCAGCTTGTACAATTGTTCTCCGGCTTTGCTGTAGTCTACGGAAAGTGAATCTTCAGTGCTGTCTGCATCATTCTTGGCTACGCCGGTTACGTTAACGATGTACACGGCATTTTTACCATCAGGAGAAATGCGCAGCTCCGATTTATTTTCCACCTTGTCTTCAAGCACGGTTTTTACTGCACCCGTCTCTACGGAAGCTTGAGCGATTTTTTCCTGCTTGTCGCCTTGGATGAAATAAATCGTTTTGCCGTCTTCAGACCAGACCAGGTCCGTCTTCACGCTGGTATCCGTACCCAGAGAGGAAATCGCTCCACTGGCAAGGTTAATCAGCTTCAGCTGGCCTGTCTCATCTGAGAATGCGCCCCACTTCTGGTCAGCGGAAACGGCGAAATCAAGTGCGCTTTCGTTCGAAGAGAATACTTCATAGTCGCCCGGATATTCGCTGAATTTGATGAGCTGGGCAGTATCGGAATCGCTTTTGTTCGCGATCACATTTCCGTTAGCGTTCCAGTGCAGGGTGTCAAACAGGCCTTCCGGACGGGCAAAGCTCATAATAGTTTGATCATCTGCCTGCAATTCGCCGCCAAGCGCAAGAACCAGCTTAGTCAGCTCTACATAGACTTTGCCATTATGACTTACAGGAGCAACAGTAAATTGCTGTGCTGCACCATCAACTTGATAGCTTTTTGCACCCGTTTTAATTTGTACATTATGTAGCCCTTTGCTGTCATTCAGCTCAAAACCGTTACTGCTCAGAATCAATTTGGCGCCAAGCTCTCCGGCCACCTGGCTTAACGAATACAGCTTGTAACCGCCGCTGTTAATTGTGCTGAGAGTAACTGAAGTTCCGTTCACAGTCCAAGTAGTGCTGCCTTCCTTGACCGCTACGGTCTTGACTGCGGCAGCGCTAGCGCTCGTGCTTGTTGCCAAAATACTTCCTGCGCCCCCTGTTACCAGAAGTGCTGAAGCCAAAGCCGCGCTGAACCATTTACTATTTCTCAATTAGATTCACCCTTTTCCTATAGGTAACTGCTAATGTTATTTTCATCTACGAATGTCAAATCTGTTCGAGAGGAATGTTATGGAAATATTAACTATGTAAAAAGAAGCGGCTTATCATCCATTACCAGGACAATGAGCCGCTTCTGCACACTGATACAAATTTAATTGTCGTTCAACAAACTGGGTTTAATTGTTAATTTACAATCCAAGTAACGATAATCTCGGCGCCGCCGGGTTTCGAGGCTGAATTGCTGCCAATAATGGAATAAGAATAGGCGCCCGCGACTTTGCCGTTAATGATGATATTATTCCGGTCTACAATCTGGGTTCCGCGCTGCAGCTTCTTGTAGTCTACATACTTCTGATAGGTAGTTCCAAGTTCAGCCATGCTCTCCTCAGTCTCGTAGACCAGCATGGAGGATTTCTTTCCACCCACAAGCTCGCCTTCTGTAAAGGTAATGCCAGCACCCGCCGGAATCGGCAAATCCCCGGGAAGATATTGCGATTTGTCCACGCTCTCCTGGGCTAATGTGCGGAAATGTCCCGCTCCCGCTTCACCGCCGGAGCCGCTGCATGCGCTTAGCCCCGCCGCAGTCAAGAGCATGAGCAGGGGAAGAGCAAGCTTCTTCTCAGCCATCATCGAAACCTCCTCCAGATTAAGGTGAAATCATCCAAGCTGCATTCATACCCATAGTTACCCATAATTTCCACCAGAGAAAACCTGATTAATTAAAATTTGAAAAGCAATTTCTGCACAAGCTTATTCAAAAAAAGAAATTTACATTTACCACAGATTCATCTACAATAATGAGTGAGTACTCACTCATGTTCATATTCGTGGAATGGAGGAGATTAATATGAATCAGGGAAATGATGTTATCACTGTAAACCATGTCGGCAGAGCTTTTGGCAATAAAGAGGTGCTGAAGGATATTTCACTCCAGGTTGAGCAAGCGGAAACTTTCGGCATTCTCGGCCCTTCCGGTTCCGGCAAAACCACACTGGTGAAGCTGCTGATCGGTATCGACGAGGTGTCCTCAGGCGAGGTGCATGTGCTTGGTGTCAAAATGCCCCGTTTAGCGCTGCTGAACCAAATCGGCTACATGGCGCAATCTGATGCTCTGTATACGGAGCTGAGCGCAAAAGAAAATCTGGAGTTCTTCGCTGCCCTCTACGGATTAAAAGGCGGGAACCGCACCCGCCGAATTGCCGATGTGATGGAAATCGTTAACCTGCAGGAGCATTTGCATAAACGGGTGGATCAATATTCCGGGGGGATGAAACGCCGTTTGTCGCTGGCCATCGCCCTGCTGCATGAGCCGCCGCTGCTGATTCTTGATGAGCCTACAGTCGGCATTGATCCGGTGCTGCGCCAGTCCATCTGGAAAGAACTGAGGGCACTTAACGGGAAAGGCACAACCATCGTGCTCACTACCCACGTCATGGATGAAGCCGAAAAATGCGACCGGCTGGCTATGATCCGTGATGGGCAACTTCTGGCAGTTGACACTCCGGCAGGACTGCTGGCTAATACAGGCTCAGCTACAGTTGAGGAAGCTTTTCTATATTATGGAGGTATCCGGCGATGAGAGTACGTGCGATCACCCTGCGAATCCTGCAGCAATTCATTCATGATAAAAGAACGATGGCGCTGATGTTCATCGCCCCCCTGCTGGTGCTTAGCCTGATGAGCCTGGTCTTTAACGGCAATGCATATGAGCCGAAGATCGGCCTGTCCGCCGAAGCCGCTCCGTTCAGAGGTGCGCTTGAAGCGCAGAACGCTACTGTTACAGAGTATGCATCGGTGGAGCAAGGCAATGCCGCGCTGACAGATGGCAAGCTTGATGCCTTCATTTCTATTGAAGACAAAACCCCTAAAGTGCTGCTGGAAGGCAGCAACCCTACCGCTAACCGTGCAGTGATGCTGGCCCTGCAGGAAGCGCTGCAGAGTCTGAAGCCCTCAGTTGGCGGGCAAGAAACCCTTCAGCCGCAGATCAGCTATTTATACGGCGCTGAAGACATGAAGACCATCGACCGCTTCGGTCCGATTATGATCGGCGTATTTGTCTTTTTCTTCGTCTTCCTTATCGCCGGTGTCTCTTTTCTGCGGGAGCGGACGACCGGAACACTGGAGCGCCTGCTCTCCACTCCGCTTAAGCGCTGGGAAATTGTCATCGGCTATGTCTGCGGCTTCGGGATATTCACCGTGTTCCAGGCGCTATTAATCTCCTGGTTCTCCATCCAGGTGCTTGGCATTATGATGGCCGGAAGCTTCGGCTATGTGCTGCTCTTAACGCTGCTGCTGTCGATGTCGGCGCTGACGCTGGGCACGCTGCTCTCGGCTTTTGCCGCCAATGAGCTGCAAATGATCCAATTCATTCCGCTGGTCATAGTGCCGCAGATCTTCCTGAGCGGATTGTTCCCGCTGGATACTCTTCCCCTGTGGCTGCAGCGGATTGGGCTCGCAACGCCGATCTATTATGGCTCGGAAGCGCTGATGAATATCATGATCCGCGGCAAAGGCTGGAGCTCCATCGCGCTGGATATCTATGCCCTGATCGGCTTCTCCCTGCTGTTCATGGTGCTCAATGTGCTGGCCCTGCGCAAGCACCGCAAAATGTAAACTTCCGACTTCCTGTGATAGAATACAGTGAATGCAAAGATTTGGGAGGATTTATGTGATGGAGAATAACAATACAGCGGACCCTCAGGATGAAGAGCAATGGATCAAAGATCTGCTGGCCATCAGCCAAGAGGAGAAAATAACGCCCAAGCAGCTCGCCATTGTGCAAGCGGCGATTGAAGTCTTTTCCGAGAAGGGATATTCCGCTGCGGCCACCAGTGAGATCGCCCAGAAGGCCGGAGTTGCTGAGGGAACGATATTCCGGTACTACAAGACGAAAAAAGATCTGCTGCTGTCGATTGTCGGACCGATGATGACCAAAATGATCGCTCCCTTCGTGCTGCGCAATTTCAGCGGCGTGCTGGATGCTCCGTTTGACAGCTATGAGGCCTTTTTACGCGCTTTAATGATTAACCGCCTGGAGTTTGCCCGCAAGCACATCAAAATCCTCAGAATTCTCATGCAGGAAATCCCGTTTCAGCCAGCGCTGCGCGAGCAATTCCTTGAGAATGTGGGGGGGCAGATTATGGAGCGTATGGTCGGCATTATCGGACATTTCAAGGAAAAGGGCGAGATCACTGATGCGCCTACGCCCGCTATCATACGCTTTACCATTTCGTCAGTGATAGGCTATCTAATGGCACGGTTCCTGTTCCAGCCGGAGAAGGATTGGAATGACGAGGAAGAAATCGAGCTGCTGCTCTCCTTCATGCTTCACGGAATCGGCGGGCCGGCCTTGCAGCGGAAGGTTGAGCAGGACTGAGGACGGCGTGGAACTCACAGAAAATTTTGTTAAAAACCAATTCTATCGAATATCCCCTATGATATAATGATAAAAATCACAGCAATATTTTATCATTTATACATATGGAGGGTTTTTGATGCGATTATTCAGACTTGTGGCGGTATGTCTTGCCGCTTCACTGCTTTTCATGGTCCAACCCTGGATTGCCAAGGCATATGTTTCCAATTCAGACGCTGCGCTCAGCTTAATTTTCCAAGGGGCAGGTAACCTTTCGCCTGCGTTCAGCCCGGAGATTACGGATTATCAGGTAACGATGCGCAGCTCTGAGCCCGGTTATTACACTGCCGCTGCTTCTGCAAACGTTGATGCGGCAATGGAGTATTCGATAAATGGCAGTTCATGGAGCCCCTTGGCCTATTGGACATCGACCGGCTATCTCCCAACCAATCGCGGAGATAATACATTTCGAATCAAAGTCACTTCAACCGATGGAACAACAAGCAGAATATACACGATTCATATCAATTATCCACACACGAATGATTCAGATCTGCGCGGCTTAAGCTTAAGCACGGGCAATTTGAGTCCTGCCTTTCAATCCTCCACATTAAACTACACAGTAAATGTTCCCTTTACGAGCAGCAGCGTGAGTGTAAACGCCATATTGGATGACCCTGCCGCTACTGTGAAAATTGCCGGACAAGCTGCCCAAAGCGGTGTTTCATCTCCTCTTCTCCCGCTGAGTGTTGGAAGCAATTCAATTGAGGTCGAGACCCGGTCGCAGGACTCCACCACCACCAAAACCTATTCGCTTACGGTCAACCGGGCTGCCCCTTCCACCAATGCGAATCTAAGCGCTTTGTCGGTTTCCGGGAACAGCCTGACCCCGGCTTTTCAATCCGGCGTGACTGATTATAGCTTGCAGGACGTTGGTTTTACTGATGATACGATTAGTGTAACTCCTGTGTTGTCTGACTCTACAGCAACCGTTGCTGTACGTGTTAACGGAGGAGCTTATACTCCTGTGGTCAGCGGCGCTTTGAGCATTCCGCTGGCGCTCCAGGCGGGAGACAATACGATTGATGTCAAAGTAACCGCCCAGGATGGGCTCACTGTAAAAACATATCAAATCACTGTACACCGCCAGAGCAGCAATACCAACCTCTCGAATCTGGATGTCGCTCCGGGTGCTCTGAATGAGGTGTTTACCGGCAGCCTGCTGACTTATACGATGAATGATGCAAGCTATGATACGGATACTCTAACAGTAACTTTAGCGTTGTCGGACCCCTCCGCTTCGGCACAGATCAAAGCTAATAACGGCAGCTATACAGCGGTGACTCCCGGACAGGGTGTAGAAGTACCACTCCTGGTGGGCAGAAACACAATCACTATTAAAGTACTGGCCGAGGACAAAAGCTACTCCAAACTGTACACAATTACTATGAGAAGAGTACAGGATAGTACACTCTCCCCAGCCTCTAGTACATTTGACAAGTATACTTCCAATACCACAGCAGGCCATTACCGGGATGTCACAGCAGAGCTGAGTCTGAACGGCAACCTGCTGACCGGTCTTATGCTGGGCACCAAAACTCTGGACAATACCGCTTACACGGTTTCCGGGAGCACCTTAACCATCACAAAGGAATATTTATCCACCCTTGCGGTAGGTGAATATGAATTCGAGCTGGTGACGGATGCGGGAAGCCATCCTAGATTCAGTGTAGCCGTAAAGGATACAACGCCTACGGTGCTGGTGGTTAAGGCCGCCGGGGATGCGGCGGCCACCCTTGCGTGGACACCGGTCAGCGGCGCTACCGGGTACACGGTGTATGCCAGTACGGTTCCGGGGACGTACGGAACCGCACTGGCAACCTTGGGCGCGGGTGCCGACAGCTATTCGGCAGCCGGCCTGACCAACGGGACGACGTACTATTTCGTCGTCAAGGCCGTTAATGCTGGAGGCGTCAGTGCAGCGTCCAATGAAGTCAGCGCCACGCCGCAGATGCCTGCGCCGGGCAGCGCGCCCGTGATCCAATCGGTCACGGCAGGGGACGGTCAGGTGCATCTGGTCTGGGATATAGTCGGCGGAGCGACCGGATATGATATTTACCAGAGCACGGCATCCAGCGATTACAAAACAGCGGCTTCCAGTGTTACCGGAACGGTATACAGCTATGACGCCACAGGCTTGACGAACGGAACAACGTATTATTTCGTCGTCAAGGCCGTTAACGCTGGAGGCAACAGCGCAGCTTCCAATGAAGTCAGCGCCACACCACAGGTGTCTGCGCCAGGTGCGCCGTTCGTGCAGTCTGCTGCACCGGGAGATAGACAGGTTAGCTTGGGCTGGAAGCCGGTTGCTGGCGCCTCGGCATACACCATCTACCAGAGCACGGTGCCAGGTAATTACGATAAAGCCGCCGGAACGGTCACCGGCTCAGTCTACAGCTACGATTCTGCAGGACTGGTCAACGGAACCACCTATTATTTCGTCGTTAAGGCCATTAACGCCGGAGGCGACAGCGCAGCTTCCAATGAAGCCAGCGCCACGCCAAGAACCGTACCGTCTGCCCCATCTGCTGTCAGCGCTACGCCGGGAGACGGTCAAGTGACGATAACTTTCACAGCTCCTGCGGATAACGGCGGAAGTGCTGTCACCTCTTATGAGGTTATAGCTTCCCCCGGCAATATCGTCACAGCCGGCCCCTCAAGCCCGATTACAATAACAGGATTGGTGAACGGAACAGCCTATACCTTCAACGTACGAGCCATTAACGGAGCAGGTCGTGGTCCGGTATCCGGGCTGCCCAATCCGGTGACGCCGCAAGCTCCAAGTAACGGAAATGGAGGCCCGGCGACACCAGCAGCACCGTCAGCGGAGACGCCTGCGAAAGAGGTTACCGTGTTTGTCAATGGCAAAGCCGCCGAAGCAGGCAGCGCGTCTACCCGCCTGTTGAATAACCTAAAGCGCATCACCCTGACGCTCGATCAGAGCAGACTTAACGGAATACTGGCTGCGCAGGCACCAGGAGCCGTGGTTTCTATTAATTTTAACAGTATGTCGGACATTCAGACCGTAGAGCTAAACGGCCAACTGCTTCAGGATTTGCAGCAGAATCAAGCGACTCTCTCGATTCAAACTGACAAGGCGACCTACAGCATTCCTGTTCAGCAGATCAGTTGGACTGCGATAGCCAATCAGCTTGGAGAGAGTGCTGCTGCAGCAGATGTGACCCTGCAGATTGTAATTGCCGCCCCGGATGGGGACCGATTAAGCATAGCCCAGGCTGCAGCATCAAAAGGGAAGTTCTCCTTCCTCGCCGCACCACTCGATTTCTCAGTAAATATCATTCGTGGTAATGCAGCAAATGAATTGTCCAGCTTCAGCGCTTATGTGAAGCGGACGATTGCCCTCCCTGCCGGAACCGTTCCGGGCAGTGCTACCGGTGTGGTGATTGACGCGGATGGAACTGTGCGTCATGTTCCTACCGCATTTGTGATGAACGGCGGCGTCTATACTGCGATCATCAGCAGCCTAACAAACAGTACGTATGCCGTAGTCTCACATCCGCTCCAATTCAAGGATGTTGCCGGACATTGGGCAAAAGACGCTGTGAATGACTTGGGCGCAAGAATGATTATTGGCGGCAGCGAAGACGGTCTCTACCTGCCCGATCAGGAGATTACCCGCAGCGAATTTGCAGCGATTCTCGTCCGTGGGCTTGGCCTTAAGCCTGTAACTGGAGCCTCTCCATTCACGGATGTGAGTAGCACTGATTGGTACAACGGAGCGGTTCACACCGCTTACACGTACCATCTGATCAGCGGGTTCGAGGACGGTACCTTCCGGCCAAGTGGAATCATCACTCGTGAGGAGGCCATGAAGATGATCGCAGAGGCGATGACACTTACCGGACTGTCAGCGAAGATCACGGACGGAAGTGCAGGAGTGCTGCCTAGTTCTTTTGCCGATGCGGGCGAGTCTTCAGCATGGGCAGTGGACAGCATCGCCGCCAGCCTGCAGGCAGGCATCGTCTCTGGCCGCAGTAGTACAATGCTTGCACCGAAGGCACATATTACGAGAGCTGAGGCAGCCGTCATGCTTCGCAGATTACTACAGAATTCCGGGCTGATCGGGCAATAAGCACCGGACTACGTACCGGCCATTTCCCAAGCTGCATGGGGAATGGCTTTTTCTTTTTCATAACCCCTGGTTTGAATGGTTCTGGTATTATGGGTACTATAGAATTTGGATGCAAGGACATGCCTTAAGGAAGTGATCACATGACGAGATACTATGTGCCGGAACGGGTAATCCAACTGCTGTGCGGAAGGGAAGCTTTGGACCTGGGCCTCTCTTATTCGAAGTCAGGAAAGGTTGACCTGACCTATACAGAAAATAACGATGGCCTGGAATATTCGAAATACCGGGCTGTCGTCTATGGGCTTGAGAGCTACGATGTAACACTTACGATAGATAGCGACGGCGATGTTAATGGGGAATGTTCTTGCCCCGCTTACTCCCACGGCGGACCTTTTTGCAAACATATCGCTGCGGCTCTGGTGCATATTCTTTATCTCGAAGAGGACAGAGCACTCGAAATATCCAGCGCTCCGCCGGCTTCGCGCAATTCGAACGCCGCTTCACTTGAGAAACGTGGAGTATCTGGTGATCGTCAGCTTGTGAGCAGCATGCTGGGAATGTTCGAGAACATCCGCCAGCGCCCAAGCGGTGCGGGAACCTATTCGGATAACAGAATGCCTCTACAGGTAGAATTTATCTGCAAACCGTTTACCTATAACTTCAGCAGCCAAATGCTCGGGATAGAAATCAAAGTCGGCCCCAAACGCACCTATGTCGTCCAGAAAATAAGAGCGTTCCTGCAGTCCGTTCACCGCGGCGAGCCTTTTGAATTTTCCAGGCAATTCAGCTACGACCCGGCCCTGCACAGCTTCAAAAAAGAAGATAATACCGTGCTGCTGAAGCTGATTGAGATTCTGCTCAATGAACAGCTCTATCGCAGCAATATCAGCCACTACTTGCCTCATGCTGGAAACATGGGCGGGGAGCGGCTGCTGCCGGTTCCGCCTTTTTTCTGGGACAACCTCTTCCCTGCGCTCACCGAGACCTCTTCCGTTCATCTGCAGCATGGCGAGATCAGCACTGAAGGGCTTCAACTCATCCCGGATCTCCCTCCACTGAGCTTTCAGTTCGATCAGGCCAAAGGGGATGGCTACTATCTGGATATTCAGGGACTGGCGAAGATTACAGTGCTGGAGGAATATGGGCTGATCCTGTCCGAAGGCAAGCTGCTGAAGCTGCCGGTCCAGGAGTGCAAGCGTCTCACCGAGCTGAAGAAGATGCTGGCCGAGTCCAGAAAAAGCGGGATTGCCATTGCCCCGGAGCAAATGGAGCCTTTTATGGAGAAAGTTATGCCCGGGCTGAAAAAGCTGGGACAGGTGCATATTGCCGAAGCGATTGCTGACCGAATCGTACAGGCTCAGCTTCAGGCCAGATTGTATCTGGACCGGGTAAGGGACAGGCTGCTGGCCGGGCTGGAATTCCAGTATGGCGATATCGTGATCAACCCGCTGGAGGAGAAGTCCGGCGAACGCGGCCATGAAGTGATCCTGATGCGGGACAGTGAAGCCGAGCGGCGGATTCTGGAGCTGATGGCGCATGATTCTTTTGCCAGAACGGAAAGCGGCTATATTATGAGTGACGAGGAAGGGGAATATGATTTCCTGTACCATACGATTCCGCTGCTGGAGCCGCTGCTGAAGGTCTACGCCACCACGGCCGTTAAGGAAAGATTATTCACCGGCACATCATCGCCCAAAGTGAGCCTGACCTGGAACGAAAAGACCGACTGGCTCGAATTTAAGTTCAGCATGGCGGGCATTGCGGAGTCGGATATTGTGCACGTGCTGAAGTCACTGCAGGAAAAACGCAAATACTACCGTCTGCCGGACGGGGCGCTGCTGCCGCTGGAAAGTGCAGAGCTTCAAGAGATTATAGCCCTTATGAATGAGCTTGGTGCAGGCATAGGCGAGGTGAAAAGCGCGGAATTCTCACTGCCCTTAGTCCATGGTCTGCACCTAAATGCTGACACAGGCAGGGGAGAGACCGATGCCGTCAAGCTCGGCCGTTCGTTCCGCCGTCTGCTGGCCAATATGCGGAATCCCGAAAATCTGGACTTTCCTGTGCCGGAAGAGCTGGCTCCTGTGCTGCGGGATTACCAGCAATATGGCTTCCAGTGGCTGAAGACGCTGGCCCGCTACCGCTTCGGCGGTATTTTGGCGGATGATATGGGTCTCGGGAAAACCTTGCAGAGCATCGCTTTTCTGCTCTCCGAGCTTGAAGATATCCGGCGGAGCGGCCTGCCCGCGCTGGTTGTCGCCCCGGCCTCTCTGCTCTACAACTGGCACAATGAGCTGAAGCGCTTCGCCCCGCAGATCAAAGCAGCCATCGCTGACGGAAGCTTAACCGTCCGGACCCGGACACTGCGGAATGCGGCAGCAAACGATGTAATTATTACCTCTTATCCGCTGCTGCGCAGAGATGTGGCGCTATACGTCAAGCACTCGTTCCACACCCTCATTCTCGACGAAGCGCAGGTGATCAAGAATCATGCCACCCAGACCGCTCAAGCGGCAAAAGCGCTGCAAGCACGCTACCGCTTCGCACTTACCGGCACACCGGTGGAGAATGCGCTGGAGGATTTGTGGTCCATTTACGGCGTAGTGTTCCCCGGGCTGTTCCCAGGCAAAAAAGCCTTCCACGACCTGCCCCGGGAGACCATCGCAAAGCGGGTACGGCCGTTTCTGCTCCGCCGCCTCAAAAGCGATGTACTCAAGGAGCTGCCGGATAAAATCGAGTCGCTGCAGGCCTCGGAGCTGCTGCCGGAACAAAAAAAGCTGTATGTCGCCTATCTGGCCAGGCTGCGGAAGGAAGCGCTCAAGCATCTCGACAGCGACATGTTCGGCAATGGAAGGCTAAAGGTGCTCGCCGGGCTTATCCGCCTGCGTCAGCTTTGCTGCCATCCTGCGCTTTTTGTTGATGGATATAAGGGGAGCTCCGGCAAATTTGAGCAGTTGCTGGAGATCATTGAGGAGTGCCGCAGCTCCGGCAAACGAATGCTTGTCTTTTCACAATTTACCGAAATGCTCCACCTGATCAGCCGCGAACTGGGCCTCCAGGGGGTTCCGCATTTCTATCTGGACGGCCAGACGCCTGCCTCCCAGCGGGTCGAGCTCTGCAGCCGTTTCAATGACAGAGAACGCGATCTTTTCCTGATCTCGCTCAAAGCCGGCGGCACGGGCCTCAATCTGACCGGAGCGGACACCGTGATTCTCTATGACCTATGGTGGAATCCTGCTGTCGAACAGCAAGCGGCTGACCGTGCCCACCGGATTGGGCAGAAGAAGGTAGTCCAAGTGATTCGTCTGGTTGCACAGGGAACGGTAGAAGACAAGATGTACGAGCTGCAGCAGAAGAAAAAGAACCTGATTGATGAAGTCACCCAGTCAGGACAGGATGCCTTGAACACCTTAACAGAGCAGGATATCCGGGAGATTCTGATGCTCTGATTCTTTGCCTGTTAAAAATGGAAGGGGCTATTCTCTGTGTAGCATTTCTACCAAATGTGCATAAAATGAAGGATGAACAGATTGTTTTACGGAAGAAGGGAGTTCCATGCCCCCTCCTGGCAAAGGAAAGAAAAACGGCGTAAAGAAACAACCGGCAAACTCAAAAACACAAGTCCCGAAGGGACTGGAGTTCACGGTAGCTGCGCTCCTCTTGTCCGGCAAGCTGCGGGTAGACTCCGTCCAGATGTTCACAAACGCCACCCTTGTCATCGGCCTTACGGGAAAATATACAACATTAAATGATTTAAGTAACAACAATGTTGATAAGCTGGTCAGCTTTCTCGATGATAACAGCAGTCTGACCTTGAATGAGATTATGAGCGCCTTGAAGAAAAAGGCTGACAAATCTTAAAGCTGAGGAATCCATAAAAGGGAGGGCATTTTTCGTATGGACAGCTTTGACGGAGAGGAATTTACCGGGGGGATTATGCTTGTGGTAGTGATTGCCCTGCTTATTTTTGGCTCGACAGAGATTAAAAATCTTTCCACTGCACCAACTGGGGATTGATCCATACTCCCCGGTCTTTGTGTATAGTTGACCATCCATTAACAACATCGCTATTGCTTTCTTCCAATAATTCGCTATACTAATAAAAAATCAATTTACAATCAATGAACGGGAAAGTAGTGATCTTGATCTAGTCCCAGCGAGCCGGGAGAGTGGAAACCGGTACAGACCTTATCATGAAGCGCACCCGGGAGATGGACTTCTGAACTTGCAGTAGGAAGCCCCGGCTGAAGGCCGTTAACCTGTGAGGTGGCTGAACCGCTGTGTTCGGCAACGAGAGTGGTACCGCGAGCGCTTATGCCCTCGTCTCTTTTGGAGACGTGGGCTTTTTTGTGTTTGCAGGACCGGTGTATTTTTTCCGTTAGGCTAGTCAGTCTGCAATCTTGAAGGAGAGGGATTCTTTGTTAAGTCAACTCATTAAAAATCATTTGGAACAAAGTGTGCATAACGTATTCAGCAGTCTTGACGCTGCCGGCGCAGCTCAAGTAACTATCTCGCTGGAGCAGCCCGCTAATGCCGATTTCGGTGATTATTCAAGCAACATTGCCATGCAATTGGCCAAAATCCTGCGCAAAGCGCCTATGGCTATCGCAGAGCTGATCACAGACGAGCTTCAGCAAATGGGTACAGCTGGAGGAATGCTGCAGCGGATCGAGATTGCCCCTCCGGGGTTCATTAATATGTACATCAACTGGCAGGCCTGGGCGGGCCATTCCTTTGAGCTTCCAGCGGCCGGCGGGGACAAGGTCATTATCGAGCATACCAGCGTAAACCCAAATAAAGCCATGCATATCGGACATCTGAGAAACTCCTGTATCGGGGATGCACTGGTCAGGATTTTGCGGAAAACAGGATTTAACGTGGAAGTTCATAACTATGTGGACGATCTGGGCAATCAACTGGCGGATACGGTGGTGGGTCTGCTTCATGTGCCGCTCTCGGGAGAGCATGTCCGGTTCGGGGATTACTGCTGGGATATATACGCCGCCATCAACAAGGAATATGTGCAGCAGCCGGAGACGGTCCACAAACGCACCGAGATTCTTCACGCGCTGGAGGAAGGCCACGGCAACACAGCCTGGCTGGGCAGCCTTGTCGCTGAACGGATTGTGAGAGAGCATGTAGAGGAAATGAGAAGCTTCGGCATCGGCTATGACCTGCTGGTCTGGGAGAGCAATATTCTGAAAGAAGGCTTCTGGTCTTCCGCTTTTGCGCTGCTGGAGCAGACACCCGTCTTTGTTCAGGAGGCAGAGGGCAAGCTCGCAGGCTGCTGGATTCTGAAGCAATCGGCCGCAGAAGGAGCGGAGATGGATTCGGAGAAACATCAGAAGGATAAGGTGCTGGTGCGTTCGAACGGGATTTTGACCTATACCGCCAAGGACATTGCTTATCATCTCTGGAAATTCGGCCTGCTGGATAAGGATTTCACCTACAATGAATTTAATGAGGGGTTGTGGACCACCGGCTTGGCGGGAACGCAGATGCCTTTTGGAAAAGCGGACATGGTCATCAATGTCATCGACTACAGACAGGAATACCCGCAGGCGATGGTGAAGCAGGCTTTGGAGGTGCTTGGGTACACTGCGCAGGCAGAGAAGCTGCATCATGTAAGCTACGGCGTGGTTTCGCTGAGTCCAGCTTCCGCCGCTGAGCTTGGAATTGATACCTCGGACGGCAAAAGCTCATACGCCATGTCCGGCCGCCAGGGCATCGGCGTCAAAGTGACGGATCTGGTCCAGCTTATGGAGAACACTATCGAAGCCACCCGCCCGGACAAAAGCGGACTCTCCAGCCGGCTCATCGCCACCGCCGCGATCCGGTATTATCTCCTGCGCTTCAATCTGGGCACGGAGATCGTGTTTGATTTCAAGCAGGCCACAGAAATTTCCGGCAATACCGGAGTCTATCTGTTGTACACTTATGCCCGTGCGGGCAGTGTGCTTAGTAAAGCAGAGAGTAGAGCAGCATCCCCTGTGGAGGGAACGGAATTGCTTCCCCCATTTCCAATGGAGCTGGACAAAGCAGAGCATGCCCTGCTGCGGCATCTTAGCGCCTGGCAGGACACTTTGTATTCAGCGAGCATCGAGTTGACGCCTAATACTATCTGCAATTACGCGCACACGCTGGCTTCGCTGTTCAACAACTTTTATTCGGCCTGCCCGATTCTCAAGGGGGAGAACGATGCCATACGTTTCCGCCTCTGGCTCACCCTCTGCTTCCAAGCTACCTTAGGCGAGGTTCTCGATGTGCTCGGACTGCCGAAGCCGGAGCGGATGTAGGTAAGCATCGTTGATCTGTATCAACGGACCCGGCCATAACCACAGGGTGATCGCTTACGAAATGAACTAAAACAGGAAAACCGTAAGGCAGGCTGGTTCGATCTGAAATAACAGCAGAAATGCCGTTGTTGGAGCAAGATTGGGTGGTTCATTATGAAATAACGGCATAAACTCCGTTGTTGGAGCAAGATTGGGTGGTTCATTATGAAATAACGGCATAAATACCGTTGTTGGAGCGGATTGGACGGTTCGCTCAGAAATAACGGCATAAATGCTGTTGTTGGAGCGAGGAGGGGCTATCAGCCTGCTCCAAGGATGGGTATTAACACTCAGAGACTGGACTATAACTTACTACTTCAGCTCACTCTGGGCCCCGCTCCTTAAGTGGATTTTCTCCCACTAATTTCGGACAAACCACCTATCTGCAGATGCTAGATGGAATTCCTCCAACTAATTATCCTATATTTCAGCTCGAAGGGTAGTTTCGAGATAAATAACTATACTTTTTCCACATAAACCATAGATATTAGGCAATATGGCTGAATTAAGTGACTTTTTTCCAACTGTAGCATCCCCCAAACGCACAAGGCAGCCTTCCCGAAGGAAGGCTGCCTTGTGACGTCCCGGAAGGGATACAGCCCGTCCGGGCTGATTGCGAAGCGGTGCTAACGAAGCCTATGCTCCAACGAACCAAGGGCTTCTCTTCCCCCGGACGCACAAACAGCCTTCCCGAAGGAAGGCTGCCTTGTGACGTCCCGGAAGGGATTCGAACCCCCGACCGTGCGCTTAGAAGGCGCATGCTCTATCCAGCTGAGCTACCGGGACAAATGTGAAAATGGAAAGCTTTTATTACATATGTATTAACGCAACGTTATTTATTATAACTTATTCAGCAAATTTTTCAAGGGTTCGCTCAAAAAAATGGAATCTTTATCACATATTCCGGCAGCACTAACCCCGGAGCGGAATCACAAAAGGATTCCGCCCCTTTCCCTAATCCGCCGCCAAGGCAGATTTAGCAGCATCACTGCCGCTCATTCCCAAGTCTCAAGACGGCTTGTGAAAATGTGCCTCCAGCTGTTTTTTCAAATCACCAAAAATAAGCAGCTCACGCTGGAACTTGGAACGTTCATCCTCAGGGCTCATGATAGGGCTGCCGGTGAATGCACTGACTGTTACATCCTGAAAGGCATCATGCAAATTGTTATCAAACCAATCGGTTGCCGTATCCGCATCATTCGTCAGAATGCGCACAATTTCATAACCTTCCTCGCGCTGGTCCTCCACAATGTACACCAAAAGTGCGGAATCGCCCACAGCCCCCGGCAATACGCCAACTTCTGCACAAGGCGCACCGTCATATTCGGTCATTCTGCGGATTTTGGCATCTTTAATGTAATACACGGATTATCATCCCTCCTGGCTAATTTCCTTCTGCCTTAGTGTTCGGATAAGGACATACATTTTATCCCTTCCTTCGGCATATATCTGTATTACTTGGCAAAAAAGAAAGGACAACAATCGCACAAAAGAGAGGATGAACCATAATGTGCGGAATAACCGGATTTATCCAGTGGCGCGGCGACCTCACACAGCACTCGCAACTGCTTGTAAAAATGACTGAAACCTTGGAGAACCGCGGGCCTGATGCAGCTGGAACCTGGATCTCCGGACCCTGTGCCTTCGGACACCGCAGACTTAGCGTTATCGACCCCGAGAACGGTGCCCAGCCGATGATCGCCCGCCATGACGATAAGGTCTACGCGATTGTGTACAACGGCGAACTATATAATGCTCCTGAGCTCAAAAGAGAACTCAAGCAGCGGGGGCATCATTTTCTCACAGAATGCGATACCGAGGTTCTGCTCCACGCCTATATCGAATGGGGACCGGACTGCACGGTGAAGCTGAACGGGATATTTGCCTTTGCCGTCTGGGACAGCTTGCGCGATCAGGTATTTCTGGCACGCGACCGTCTCGGGGTGAAGCCGCTGTTCTACAGCCAGGTGGACGATGTGTTCGTCTTTGGCTCTGAGCCCAAAGCATTGCTGCAGCACCCCAAAGTGAAGCCGACTGTAGGACCGGAGGGCCTGGCTGAAATTTTCATCATCGGTCCGGCCCGTACACCGGGACATGGGGTATACAAAGATATATTCGAGCTTCGTCCCGGTCATGCCATGATTTACAGCAGAAATGGAATCCGCAAGTACGCTTATTGGGAACTGGAAAGCTACACACATACTGACAATGTAGACGAAACGGCAGCCAGAGTGCGTGAATTGCTTCAGGATACGCTGGAGCGCCAGCTGGTTTCTGACGTTCCGGTCTGCTCGCTGCTCTCCGGGGGGCTCGATTCCAGTGCGCTGACCGCGCTCGCTGTAAATTATTACAACCGGACCGGCCAAGGCCGGGTAGACACCTATTCCGTCGATTATGTCGATAACGACAAGCATTTCAAAAGCCATTCCTTTCAGCCGGGTGCAGACGGTCCTTGGATTAAGCGGATGGTCGATGAACTGAACACCAACCACCATTATGTGAACTTTGATACTCCCGAGCTGGTAGCCGCGCTGGACAACGCCCTCTATTCCCGCGATTTGCCGGGGATGACCGATGTGGATTCGTCGCTGTATTTATTTTGCCGGGAGATTAAAAAGAACGCGACTGTCGCCATTTCCGGCGAAGCCGCTGATGAGATTTTTGGCGGATACCCGTGGTTCCACCGCGAGGAGATGCTGTCCTCCGGTACATTCCCCTGGTCGGTAGCCCCGGGCATGCGCGCGGGCCTGCTGTCCCCGGAAATCCGTGAATGGATTCGTCCGCTGGAATATTTGGGCGACAAGTACAGCGACGCAGTGGCTGAAGTTCCGAGGCTTGACGGTGAGAGCGGCAAACAGGCACAAATGCGCGTGATGTCTTATCTCAACATTACCCGCTTCATGCCCACTCTGCTGGACCGCAAGGACCGGATGAGCATGGGCGTAGGCCTGGAAGTCCGCGTACCTTATTGCGATCACCGTCTGGTGCAGTACGTCTTCAACATTCCCTGGGAAATCAAGACGGTCGGCAACCGTGAAAAAGGCATTCTCCGCAAAGCGCTGGAAGGCATCCTGCCGGATGATGTGCTCTACCGCAAAAAAAGCCCTTATCCCAAAACGCACAACCCTGCTTATTTGAATGCGGTCCGGTCGCAAATGCTGAGCATTCTGGATGATTCCACTTCTCCGATTCTGCCTTTGATAGACGCCGCCAAAATCCGTGAAATCGCCGCATCCCCGGAATCCTCCAGCAACCTGCCGTGGTTCGGCCAACTGATGTCCGGCCCGCAGCTATTTGCTTATCTGGCCCAGGTCAATCTCTGGCTGCGGAAATATAATGTTTCTATCCTGAAATAACGATGTCCGAACAGAGGACATTGTTATGGAAGCCTCGAATTTGGCAAAGCCAAATTGAGGGCCTTCTATGAAATGTCATCGTCTGAAGTGCCGCGAAAGAGCGGCATGGCTGTCTATTGTATAAAGGGAGAAAAACCTCTACAACTAAAGATGAAGATTATCTTGGCTAAAGGGGTTATTTCCAGATGAAATCCTCTGTTAAACCTGATCCTCTGCTTAAAAGAAAACTGACCGTCTTTATTCTGACGACCTTCGGCTTCACCTGGCTCTGCTGGCTGCCGCTGCTGCTCAATAAGCAGTTTGCCGCCGGCGTGCCGGTGCTGCCCGGACAATTCTATCTCGGCTCCTTCGGGCCGCTGTTAGGCACAATAGTGAGCCTTAGACTGCCGGGAGAAGGCGGCTTTGCCGTCTGGTGCCGGACCGCCTTTTCCTTTTCTTTTCCTGCAAAATGGCTGGTGCTGGCTGCAGGACTGCCACTAGCCTATGGAGCAGTCGCCGTTGTGGCGCATACCCTGATCACCGGCAGTGCGCCAGACCCGCACAGGTTCGGACTGACCTCTGACCTGCCGCCGCAGTTCAACATCTGGATGACCTCTCTGGTGTGGATGCTTACCTTCGGGATCGGGGAGGAGAGCGGCTGGCGCGGCTATCTGCTCCCGAAGCTGCACAAACGTTACTCCCTGTTCACCTCTGCCCTGCTGGTAGCCGTCATCTGGATGGCTTGGCATCTGCCGGCCTTCTGGTTCAATGAGAGCTACCTTGGAATGGGCTTCGGTGTGCTCGGCTGGGCGATCAGCCTCACCTACGGCTCGGTGGTGCTCGCCTGGATCTGTGCCGGAAGCCGCTGGAGCATCATTCCCGTGATCCTCTGGCACGGCATATTCGATCTGCTGACCGCCAGCGACCAGGCCGCAGAGGTAATGGCCATGGTCTGCAGCATGCTGGTCATTATCCACGGCATCCTTCTCATGCGGATATTGGGCAGACGGCGCAGCCTGCCTCCTCCGCAGTAAAATAGGGGAGGATCTAAGCAATAGACCCCTGCCATTCTGCAGATCGGCTCATTCAGCAGCAGCTTCGCAGCTAAATGCGGGGGTTTTTTAGGGCAGCCCGGCTGCTGCCGGTGCATCACCTCTTTCCCGCGTTAGGCGGCCATGCGGCATTTCTGCTGCAGATGATCTCAAACCAAAGAGCAAGTCCCGCGAAGGAGACTTGCTCTTTGGGCAATACAATATTTTATTGGCACCATTCACTCCGGTTTAGAAGTTGAAGTTATCCGGGTCCGGGCCGAAGCGGTGGTTCCGGTTCAGCGCCTCGATGGCCTTAATGTCCTCATCGCTGAGAGTGAAATCGAAGAAACCGGCATTCTCGGCAATACGCTTGGCATGCACGGACTTCGGAATCGTAATGACGCCTTGCTGCAGATCCCAGCGCAGCACGATTTGCGCTGCGGTTTTGCCGTATTTGCCAGCCAGCTCCTGCAGCAGCGGCAGATCCAGATTGCCTTGCATCAGCGGACTCCAGGCCTCCACCTGAATGTCATGCGCTTTTGCATATTTCAGCAGTTCACGCTGGGTAAGCAGCGGGTGGAATTCCACCTGATCAACAGAAGGCACCACTCCGGTATCCTCAATAATCTCCTCCAGATGATGTGGCTGGAAATTGCTCACGCCAATGGATCTGACCAGCCCCTCTTGTTGCAGATGCACAAGCGCCTTCCAGGAATCACGGTACTTTCCGGCCACCGGCCAGTGAATCAGGTACAGATCCACAACATCCAGGCCAAGCTTTTTACGGCTGACCTCAAAAGCCTTCAGCGCCGACTCATAGCCCTGATCGCCATTCCAGAGCTTTGTCGTGATGAACAATTCATCCCGGGGCACACCGCATTCACGGATGGCTTGTCCGACACCTTCCTCGTTCTTATATCCGGCAGCCGTATCAATACTGCGGTAGCCCGTCTCCACTGCCGACTTCACCGCATTGATGACTTCCTCGCCGTTCTTAGCCTGCCACACTCCCAGCCCCAGCCAGGGCATCGTTACTCCATCATTTAGCGTAGGTCCTCCAGAAAATGGTCCGTTTGCTTCCGTCATTATTAACCCTCCAAACGTAGTGGTATCGTGCGGACACGGCTTCGCCACCCTTTACTCAGGATGGTATTGGTCTCAGCTTCAAGTACAAGGAT
This sequence comes from Paenibacillus sp. sgz302115, assembly GCF_056120445.1. Taxonomy (NCBI): domain Bacteria; kingdom Bacillati; phylum Bacillota; class Bacilli; order Caryophanales; family Paenibacillaceae; genus Paenibacillus; species Paenibacillus sp. sgz302115. Next base: position 95,791 of record NZ_JBVYOK010000010.1, on the reverse strand, counting down.
GATTTAGCTATTTCCAAAATCAGTATAGCGGTTCATGCCCGGGATGCCAAAAACATCAGTGCAAACGCGGCAACATATGGCTCTTGAAGTGGCCGTCCCAAGCAAATACGGCTGGCACAGCTTCAACAACGGCATTTCTGCCGTTATTACCAAGCAAATCCGCCCGCATGGCTCCAACAACGGCATTTCTGCCGTTGTTACCGAGCAAACCCACCCGCGTGGCTTCAACAACGGCATTTCTGCCGTTGTTACCAAGCAAACCCAACCACACAGCTCCAACAACGGCATTTCTGCCGTTGTTACCGAGCAAACCCACACACACTGCTTCAACAACGGCATTTCTGCCGTTATTTCTGTGCATAATGGCCCCTGTGTTGATGCTCCCAAAGTTAATTTACTTCCTCCCCTCTATAACCCCGACTCACATGAAAAAAATCATATTTCTCTATTCATAAAAAAATAGAGTGCGGCTGCCTACACAGTCCACACTCCATTACATTCACTTTACTTCTCAATCAGCTTGAAATCGTCGAAATGGAATTCCGGCGATACGATGCAGGAGACCAGCGTTGGCTCCTCGCCAAGCGGCCGGGCTGCCTGCCATACACCTGGCGGAATTACAACCTGCGGCTGCTGTCCCGCAGCGATATCAAGGCCAAGAATCACCTCGGTCACATTCTCCGGCTTGTCGCCGTTGCCGCCAAGGCTCAGGACAATCGGGCTGCCGGAATGCCATAACCAGATCTCGGAGGACAGCACCGTGTGCCAATCCGAGGTTTCATCCGCATGAAGCAAAAAATAAATCGAAGAGGCCGAGGCTCTTGGCCCGGAGTAGCTCTCACCCAGATTTTCCTGGGGAATTTCAAAAGGAGCGTTCCAAAGTCTTTTGTACCAACCGCCTTCAACGTGAGGCTGCAGCCCCAGCGCTTCTACCAGCGGTGAAATTTCTTTTTGCGTCATCATGTTCTCTCCTAAGAGTTTTGCATAGCAAAACTGGCATCGTAAGCATGCGCTTCGTTTTGCTTTTACTTTAACGGAATGTGGCGCAATTGTAAAATATCCCGCTTACTTGCTCTCCTTGCTCGCTTTGAACACCTCGGCCATTGCACCGAGCGTACCGAGCGTTTCAACGGCGCTGGTTGGCAGGAATACCTTGTTCGCAGCCCCCTTGGAAATTTCGGTCAGCGCGTCGAAGGATTGATACGCCAGCACCCGCTCATCTAGCCCTGCGCTGCTGATCAGCGCAATCCGCGCTTTCTCGGCTTCGGCTACCGCCTGGATCGCTTTGGCCTGGCCCTGCGCTTCCAGCTCCTGTGCCTGCCGCAAGCCTTCCGCCTGACGGATACGCGCTTCCTTGTCGCCCTCCGCCTTCAGGATCTTGCTCTGCTTGTCACCTTCGGCGCGCAGGATCATATCCTGCTTCGCGGCTTCCGCCTCCAGCACAATCGCGCGTTTGCTGCGCTCAGCCTTCATCTGCTTATCCATCGCTTCCTGGATATCAAGCGGCGGCTTGATATCAATAACCTCTACGCGCTCAATCCGCACGCCCCATTTCTCGGTCGCCTCATCCAGCGCCAGGCGGATGTCCGAAGAAATCTTTTCCCGGCCGGACAAGGTTTCATCCAGCTCAAGCTTACCGATAATCTGCCGCATCGTCGCTGTGGAAATGTTGCGCACCCCGTACACATAGTCGGAAATTCCGTAGGTCGCTTCTTCCGGGCCCACCACCTGATAGAAAATAATCGTATCAATCTGCACCTGCACATTATCCTTCGTAATCACCGTTTGCGGCGGCACATTGGCCTGCTGAATCCGCAAATCGTGATACGTGCGCACATGATCAATGATCGGAATCAGAATATTCAGACCTGGTGTGAGCAGGCGGTGAAACTTACCGAGACGCTCAACAACGCCTACCCGCTGCTGTGGTACGATTTTGATGGTCAGCGCTACAAATACGACAACAACAAAAATAATAATCCCTATAATAGCCAATTCCATCAGTACATATCCCCCCATCGGACTACTTCAATAATTGTGGAGCTTCTGCCAACCACTTTGACTACTTCATCCTTGCCCAGCGGCTCTATTGATGTTGCGCTCCAGATGTCGCCGCCTACCTTAACCTGACCATAACGCCCCGGCTCAATTGGCTGTACGACCAGGCCCTGCCTGCCTACAATATCTGTCCCTGCATCCTTAAACCCGCGCGAGCTGCGGAATCTCGCCACCAGCGGCTTCGAGAATACCGTCAGTCCCAGCGCCACCAATGAACCTGCAACGACCTGAAGCAATATCGCATCCGGCAGCAAAAGCGAAACAAGACATGCCGCCAAAGCGCCAATACTTAACCAAAGCAGATAAAACGTAAGCGTCATCATTTCAGCGACAAACAGGACACCGGCTGCAATTAACCAAAACACCCAGATCATCATCGGCGAACCCACCACCTTCCGCTATATACTACTATAACGAAATTAACGGCGTGACGTTGCATAAGTTTTTGGGGACCCGGACACAGGGGTGCATAGCCATTATATTTCAGCGGATGGCAGCTTATGAGCGGCAGCCGTTTACAGAAGATAAAAAAGCTTGCAGAGTGAAGGCCTCGCCTTCTCTGCAAGCTTTTTTGCTCTCTGCCTTCCAAGTTAACTTGGAATCCAATCACGCTGCCTTTTGATGAGTACTAGTTCAATTGCCAGAGCGCCGGTGTTAACACCGGCTCCCAGCCCACCAGCGAGGTATGAGCCTGCCAACAGGTGTACACTTTGCCGTCATAGCTCACTTTGTCGCCCACTTTGTAGGCAACTCCTGCTGTCCAGGCGGTTATTCCGGGAGTCGCGGTCGGTGTCGCAGTTGGGGCGACTGTGGCAGTAGGCGTTGCCGTTGTGCTCGGTGTTGCTGTTGGTGTAGCGCTTGGCGTTGCCGATGGCTTCACCGTGGCCGTAGGCGTTGGCGTTACCGTCGGCGTCGGCGTTGGCACCACTCCGCTGCCCAGATCGGCACTCAGCTTGTTTTGCAGCGTTTTATTGCGGTCGCCGCTTGTCTCCCAGAACATCGCCCCTGCCAGACCTTTGGTTTTGATGTAGCTGGTTTTGTAGCCGAAGGATTCTACGTCATCATAGCTGATGTAGGTTTGCGTAGAGGGATTATAGAGATAGGGAACCTTGGAGGTGTTGTTCCAATAGCGGGTATATCCATTTTTATTGATATAGTTGGCTTCAAGATCATAGAAATCATAGTTTCCCTTTTCCCATGTGCCTGTGGATGAAATGCCAGCCGATACCTGATACTGCCCGTTCCCGGTACTCGGTGCGCCGCCCCAGCCACGTCCGTAGAACGGCATCCCCATCACCAGCTTATTCGCCGGGACTCCGCTCGCCAGATAGGCTGTGACGGCCTTGTCGATGTTGTAATTCGCCGGATCGGTCAGACCTGACGAGGCTGCGGCAGCATCATAGTAGAGCGGAGCGTTGTGTCCGGTAGTCGTGTTCCAACTGCCATTGAAGTCATAGGTCATGATGTTGATCCAATCGACCACCGCGGCGATGCCGCTAAGATTATTGTTCTGGATAAAAGCCGGACCTGCACCGGAGGCGATGGTAAGCAGGTAGGTTTTACCGTCGGCGGTGCCTGCGGCGTTCAGCTTTTCGCGGATTTTCTGAAGCAGCAGCACGTAATTCTGTTTATCCTCCGCGCGGTAACTGTTGCCGGCAAGTCCTCCGCTGACCGGATATTCCCAGTCCAGATCAACGCCATCCATTTGGTATTTACGGATGAAATCCACAGCAGAGTTCGCGAATACTTCACGGGTCGCTGCCGTCGCGGCAACATCCGAGAAGCGGTTCGACCAGGTCCAGCCACCGACCGATATCACCGTCTTGAGGTTCGGATTCTTTTCTTTCAGTTTCCAAAGCTGCTTCAGGTTGCCTTTGATGGGATCATCCCATTTATCATCGCCGAAGCTTTTCTGGGCATCAATCCATGGATCACCCAGTACAATTGTGCCGTTCGGGACGCTGATCGTCTGGCCTTGTTCATTTTGACAGCTCCATGTAACCGGATTCGGGCCGGTGGGATCAGGATTCCCGTGAACCCCGTTCCAGCATATATCGGCAAAAGCATAGTTGATCACATTCATTTTACTGGGATCAATATCCGTTACGTTGTAAGCCCGTCCGTAGGCAGCCCACGAAGTATAATAACCGACGAGCTTATAGCCTGCAGCTGCACTCACGGTTTTGACGCTTGTACCCAAGGTTGAAAAGAAGGCTATAACCAGAGCAACTGCCATGCCAAGCACAAAGGTTTTGCGAAATCTTCTTTTATTGAACATTAATCCTATACCTCCTCAGGTTCGCTGGAAAATCCTGCTTCACTGGCAAAAATCCAGTGCTCACCTCCCGGTTCGGATTTACCTTCATCCTGTGTCTCTAGTAAATTCATGACATCAAGATGATAGATTAAGTACACAAAAAAAAGCGCACGAATACTTTGTCCGGTACGATAAGGTGGAGTGCATGGAACTGGAGGATTCATAACTTAGGAAGGATGAAGGCAATTCTTATTCTCATACAAAGCACTTAATTATGCTAGGGGGAAATTTCCATAGTTAGGGGGTAATATCATCTAATTTCCAGTTATTTGGATTTAAAAAGACCCACCCGCAATTTTGCGGACAGGTCCCTCTTCATTACTAAAAACACTCCAACAAGGCTGTTATTTCCCCTGCTCCTGTTCAGCAGCCAGCTTCCCGGTCAGAAGACGCAGCGCCATGCCCCGGTGGCTGATGGCCTGCTTCTCTTCCAGCGTCAGCTCGGCCATTGTTTTTCTGTACTCCGGCAAGTAAAACAACGGATCATAGCCGAAACCTCCGCCGCCCGTCTGCTCTGAGGTAATCCAGCCTTCCACTGTGCCTTCGGCAGTCAGCTCTTTGCCTGTTGCCGGATCATACAGGGATAAAGCACACACGAAGCGGGCCATACTGAGCAGCGGCTGGTCAGTATCCTCGCCCTGCTTCAGCTTCTCCAGCTCACTCAGCAGCTTCAGGTTGTTCTCCTTGTCGTTTGCCTCTTCACCCGCATAACGGGCCGAATAGACGCCCGGTCTTCCGTCCAGGGCATCCACGCAGAGGCCGGAATCATCCGCCAGGACGGGCAGTCCGAGGGCATCCCCGACTGCCTTGGATTTTTTCAGAGCATTCGCGGCAAAAGTATCGCCATCCTCCACCACTTCCGGCAGCTCAGGATAATCGAACATGCTCTTCACCTCCAGCCCAAGCGGTGCAAAAGCATGCTGGAACTCGCGCACCTTGCCCTTGTTCTTCGTCGCCACAATCAAAATTCCGCCGCCGGATTTCATGCTACACCTCTCGGCCCGGCTGGCCGGAAGCAATTTTGAGCGCTATTTCGCCCAGCACCTCTTTTTGCACGGCGATCAGCTCGTAAATCCCCATCTCGCCCAGGCCTAGCAACTGGTCCAGCTCCTGCCGGGAGAACGGACGTTCTTCGCCGGTGCCCTGCAATTCAACAAAAGCCCCGCCGCCCGTCATTACCACATTCATATCAACCATTGCTTTGGAATCCTCTTCATAGTTCAGATCAAGCAGCGCCTGATCGCCGACAATACCGACGCTGACCGCAGCCAGATAATCTGTAATCGGGAATACGCTCAGCTTATGCTGTTGCGCAATTTTATTGATGGCAAAGGCCATAGCTACAAAAGCGCCCGTAATCGAAGCCGTCCGCGTTCCGCCATCCGCCTGAATGACATCGCAGTCCAGAGTGATACTGCGTTCGCCGAGCGCGTGCAAGTTCACTACGGAACGAAGCGCCCGGCCGATCAGCCGCTGGATTTCCATCGTCCGTCCGGTCAGCTTGCCGCGTGCCGCTTCACGCTGATTACGCGTCTGTGTCGCGCGCGGGAGCATGGAATATTCGGCGGTCACCCAGCCTTTACCCTGTCCTTTCAGGAACGGTGGAACCTTCTCATCTACGGTTGCCGTACAAATGACCTTCGTGTCCCCCATTTCAATAAGGACAGAGCCCTCAGCATATTTATTGGTTTGGGTAGTTATCATCAGCGGCCGAAGCTGGTCCTGATTGCGCCCGTTTGATCTCATCTTTTCTGCCTCCTGCGTCTCTAGCTATATGTTTGGTTGCCGTATGTCCATAGCAAGCTTTATTCTACCAAAGAGCAGGCACAAAAGCATCTTTTAGCCTTTACAGACATTTTACAAAGGCAGGACGTTCACATATTCCGGTGCCGATACCGGCTGGCCGTAGTCCACGTTGTCTGTGCCGGTAACCTTCTTTTGTCCGTTGAGGCGAATTTGCACCATAGCATCCTCCGAATTCTGCGCAACAGTCAGCACAACAGATTCCAGCATCTCAGCCGGGACATCTTTACCGTCCGCAAACATATCATCCTTCAGCGAAACGGTGACCACTCCATTCTGCCCGGCTTCCACGGAATCCAGCACTGTATCCTGCGTCATCACCATTTCCAGACCATTGTCCGAGTCGGGTCCGGCAATCAGCTCATTCAGCGCCGCCTTTAGCGTATCTTGCCCTGCGGGTACAAAACGGGTCACCGGCACATAATACTGATGAGTGCCATCAGGCGCTGCTGCGGAAAAATAAACCGTCACCGCGCTCGAATTCATCAGCAGCGGTCCGTGCTTCGGCAGATTGATACCAATGGTGCGGGACAGCGGACGGTCGAGCGGAGTTCCCTTCAGCGGCATTTCGGTAAGCTTTTTACCGTCAACCCAGAGCTGCACCCCTTGAATTCCATCCTGTCCGGTCAGCGTCCAGGTGATCGCTTCGAGAATTTTACGTTCATCTGCGGCCTCATAATCATTAAACTTCGAGTTAAACTCGACTACAGCCAGTTTGGCTTTGTCTACGGTGACATTTTTCACTTCCGTTCCGGCTGGCAGCACACCCTTGAAGCCCTCCGGCAATGCTGAGGCATAAGCTCCTTTGCTGACCAGTGCGGTAAGCGAGTCCTTCAGCATTGCGGCAGCATCCCCTTTGGGAAGACTCACGGATACCGGAGCGAGCAGGCCGTGCCCATCCTCCAGGAAGACGGTTGTCCGTTCTCCAGCCGCCGCAGGAGCCGCTTCATCTGTACTGACACCTGTCGTAGTACCGTCGCTGTCTAACGTTGCGGGTGCGAACACTCCCGCATCCGGTGTGCCTTCATTGCTGACCTGCAGCATTTGCGCTTCAACCTGGGCGGGCGGCGGATCAATTGCTGCCGATTCCGACGAGTCAAACAGACTGCAGCCCGATAACGTTAATGGAACCGTGAGCAGGCAAGCCGCGGACAGGCGGCGAATTTGTTTCCTATGCTTCATAATTGATTACCCCTTTCAACGCTTAAGTTCAGTTGTACTGCTATGTATACGAGCCCTCTGTCCAAAAAATAACAACAGCTTATCCTAAATTGCCCGGGTTACGGACAATTGGACAATTGCCGCACAACTGGGTACAATTTTTCTATGCAAATCAACTACTAATGACTCACTAACGGGGTGACTGATCATGGCTCATTCAAAAATACCTTACAGCCTTAACAGTAAAAAGGTTGCAGAAGCAACACGGTTCTGGCTGGACAAGCGCGGAGTAACCCTGGAGGAAATCGCTGAGCTTGTGCTGCTATTGCAAAGCAAATATTATCCGGGTCTGACCCTGGAGGAATGTGTGCATAACGTGGAAATGGTACTGAGCAAACGCGAGGTGCAGAACGCCGTACTGACCGGCATCCAATTGGATGTGCTGGCGGAAGAGGGAAAACTCCTTTCTCCCCTGCAGGATATGATTGAAAATGATGAGGGATTGTACGGCGTTGACGAGATTCTGGCCTTTTCGATTGTGAACGTATACGGCAGCATCGGCTTCACCAACTATGGTTATGTGGATAAGCTGAAGCCCGGTGTGCTGGAGCGGCTGAACGATAAAACAACCGGCCAAATCCACACCTATTTGGACGACATTGTTGGTGCAGTTGCCGCAGCCGCCAGCAGCCGCATCGCCCACCGGAAGCAGGCCGAACGCGAGCAGGAGCTCGGGCAGCCGCATGCGCCGGAAGATCATGAGGAAGGTAAACGGGGAGCGGCGGAGCATAAGGATTAAGCCGGGCAGGCTCGCCAGCGGGCCGGAATACTTTTGAAGTTCCGGTCCAGAGTGCTTTTGGAACTGACCGGGTTAGGCTTTGCTTGACTCGGGATACTCTTTTCCCGTCAGAACTGAGGGCGGCGGGGCTTTTGGAGCAGACCGAGTCAGGTTCTGCCTGATCGGGATACGCTTTTACCGCCTGGCCGGAGAGCCAAGTGGAATTTCTCCAACTAAATCGGCTGAATTCTAGCTAAAAATGTATTTAGTTGGAATTACTTCACTTATTTCAGGCAAATTCATTATATATCCGGCAAATAGAGCTAATTAGTTTTACTTTTTCCAACTACGGAGTTTTTGGGAGGTAGCGTGCTGCTATTAGTGGGAGATTTTCCACTTGAGTCCACGGCTCTGCTTGGGCAACAGCCCAAGGAGGGCTTCACCGCAGAAGCAGATGGAGCCAGAATCATTACATAATCACGGCAATAAGGAAGGTGAACAAGACAATGACATTTTCGTTCGTAATCAATCCTGTTGCGGTACAAGAGTTCGACAGTGAGGATGAGCTGATCGAACGGTGCAAGGAATGGAATCTGCTGTCCAGTACAGCAACCAGGGTTAAGACCTATCTGTACAAAGGACATGGCCATTCGCTGCCTTGTGAAATTGTAGGATACGTGGATAATCTGACGGTTGTCATACAATTCGAGAATAAGCAGCAGCATTGCATTCATCCCGCCTACTTAAAAGAAATGCAGACAGCAAGCTTTGGCTCAAAAACAGGCGCATTGACGGAAGCTGCGAAGACGGACGACTCCGTAGAGACGGCGGAAGAAACCGGGGTAGAGGTGAGTAGTACAGAGGCAAGCAGCGCAGAAATACCTGCAGGTGAAGGAGTGCCCGTCGTGACGCTAGATCAAGAGTCAGCTACAGCGGGGGCAACGGAATCTGGGGAAGTCGCAGAACCGGAAGCTCCCAAGAAGCCGGAAAAATCCAAAAAGAAACCCGCCATCATCCTGCCCGAAGACAAGCTGGAAATGACAGCCATCGTAAAAGAGTTTACAACGGTTCCCAATCATTTCTCCGATAACGATGACGAAGTCATTATTTATGAAGGAGTTACTATAGCAGGCCACGAGCTTGCGATTGAGGAAGTCTGGTCCAGCCACAGTGCAACGCTGAAAAAGCTGGAGCTGGCCGTTGGCGATAAGCTTTCCTTTGAAGCAAAAATCGTCGCCAAGAAACTCACCCAGCATCCGGTAAAATATAAAATCAACAACCCGTCTAAAATGAAAAAAATAGAATAGGCTCCAGCAAGTAGAAACGGCTTTGCCGTCCTCTGAAAGAGGCGGCATTCGTTTCAGCGAGAAATATAAGGATGATTGATGGTGTGAAACATATAAATCCTAATATTTTTAAAAAGGCCAGGCCGCATATGAATGGAATCAAAACCAATCCATACGTTGCCTGGCCTCTTTTATGTTCATCTGCTATTCGTTAGAAGCTTACTCGACTGCCGCGAACAGCGTCATCCCGCCGGGCTCCGGCTGGATAACGACCGCCCGCTTCCGGCGCACCAGCTCAGCGAGATGCGCCATCGCTTCGCTCATGGCGAAGCGCATCTGGTGCGCGCTGGACACGCGGCTGCGGAACAGCGCTTCGCATACCGCGAAGCCGCTGAGCGGGCCGCCCGCCAGCAGAGCGGCTGCCGTATCCAGCCGCTCCTCATGATGGCGGAGCAGGCTGTCCGCCCGCTCCGCAAACCCCGTGAACGGTTCCCGGTGGCCCGGGAACCCACGGCTCACCCCGAGGCTGCGCAGTTCGCGCAGCCCCTCCATAAAGGTCTGCAGCGGCTGCGGATCGCCGCCCGGCTGCAGGCTGACATTGGGCGATATTAGCGGCAGCACGGCATCGCCGCACAGAATTTGCCCGCTGTCCCTGTGGTAAAAAGACACGTGCCCCGGCGCATGCCCGCCGGTGACCAGCGGCTGCCACGCGCGGTTGCCCATGATGAACGGCTCCGCCGTATTCATATAGGTCACCTCCGGCTGCGGCGTAACCTGGGGCAGGAAGCGCTCCAGATGCTCCCTGATTCCCTGCACCCAATCCTCCGGCATGCCATTCTGGGTGAAATACAGCGGCAGCGTCTCGTTCAAGACGGCCTCCGCTCCCCAGGTCCGCTGCGCCTCGGCGTGGGCGCGTTCCGACATCCATACCTTGCCGCCGCTGCGGGCCTGCAGCCAGCCGGCAAGACCATAGTGGTCAGGATGATGATGGGTAACCACAATATCCCGGATGCTGCCCCATGAATAGCCCAGATCTTGCAGCACATTCTCCCAAGCCCGCTCCGCCTCCGGCGTATGCGGGCCAGGGTCGATAACCGTAAGCTGCCTGTTCCCGTCAGGCAGAATATAGCTGTTCACCCGGCGCAGCGGCGGGTCCATCGGAACAGGGAACTGGATAATGCCGCCCTCCCATGAGGTCAGCTCCGTAATATCGTCTCCGCCATTTGCTGCCGTCAGGTCTTTTTCCCTCACGATGCCTTCCTCTCCTCCCCTGAATCCTCTTCCCGATACCAGCCTAGGGGCGCACGCCCGTAAAAATCATCCGCGCCGAGCTTTCCGCTTCATATTCATCTTCCTCATAGCTGCCGTGTACAGCCTCAAGCTGCAAACCAGCGGCTTCAATCATCTCGCGGAATTTCTCCATCGGATACAGCTTGACCCGCTCGTGGTACTTCCGTGGCGTCCCGTCAGCCTTGGAGGTGAGGATAATGTCTTTTTTTACATAGCCGTCCTCAATGCGCCGGGACTCGTCGATCAGATTATTGCCATCCTCACGGACAGAGTGCGGCACCAAATTGCGGATGACATGAGCCGGATTCAGAAAATCAATAATGAACTTGCCGCCGGGCACAAGCATCCGGTGAATTTCCTTCAGCACCTTAAGCTGCTCCTCATCCTCCTCGAAATACCCAAAGGAAGTGAACAGATTAACCACAGCGGCAAAACCGCCCTCAAGCGGCAGCTTGCGCATATCCGAACGTATCCAGGTGACGGCTTCGGCCCCGGCCTGTGCCCGCGCTTCACGCAGCAGCGCTTCGGACAGATCCACTCCTGTAACCTCGTAGCCCGCTTCCGCAAGCGCCAGAGAATGACGGCCCATGCCGCAGCACAGATCCAGCACCTTGGCCCCTTGCGGCAGCCCCAGCCAGCCAATCATCCGCTCCACCTCGCGCCGCGCCCCGCCGAAATCCCTGTGGCGATATACGATTAAATAATCCTCACCAAAGCTGTCCTCATACCATTCACCCATGTTCCTTCTCCTCCCCGCAGCAGCCCCTGCACAATTCTCTCTATGTATGCTAATACGCGTATTCAAACCTGTTATCTCCCGATCTCTGGGCTATCCCCTGCTTTTCCAATGTAACGCAATTGTACCGTCTTTTGCCCGTAAACTCAAAAAAGAGTCGCCATTCCGCCACACTTTCCGCGGCAATGGCAACTCTATGTCTTACAGCAATTTTTCCAGATACACTCTCGCTTCATAAGGCCGAAGCTTCAGCTTCCTTAAGCTCTCCCCTGTACCCGGCGTGTAATTGGAGATCAGCAGCTCCAGCTTCTCCGCTTCAAAATCCTCCGGCAGCTCGAACACCGGCTCACGCTCATAGAAATTCAAAATAACCAGCAGGCGCTGATCCTCCAGCGTGCGGGTGTAGGCATAAATTTCCGGGTGCTCCGCCAGTAGCAGGTCATATTCACCGTAGACAATGACCTGATGTTTTTTTCTAAGCCGGATCAGCTGCCTGTAGTAATGGTAGATCGAGTCAGGGTCCTTGACCGCGCTGGCCGCATTAATCTCCCGGGAATTGGAGTTCACCCGAATCCACGGCACACCTGTCGTAAAGCCACCGTTCTCCCCATCGTCCCATTGCATCGGCGCGCGGGCGTTGTCCCGGCTTTTTGTGTGGATGGCAGCCATGATGTCGGCTTCGGGAACGCCGTTTGTGCGTTTTTCCTCATAATAATTGAGCGTCTCGACATCCCGGTAATCGTCAATCGACTCAAAGCCCGCGTTCGTCATACCGAGTTCCTCGCCCTGATAGATATATGGCGTGCCTTCCAGCATATGAATGAAGGTTGCCAGCATTTTCGCCGAAGGGATACGGTAGTACAGATCATTGCCGAACCGCGATACCGAGCGCGGCTGGTCATGGTTGCACAAATAGTTGGCGTTCCAGCCTCTGTTATGCAGAACCCTCTGCCAATTGCCGATGATTTTTTTTAGCTCCAGGAGATTCCAGGGTACCGTGTCCCATTTTCCGCCGCCAGGAGCCGCGCAATCGAGATTCATATGCTCAAACTGAAAGGTCATATTCAGCTCCCGGCGTCCGTCGCCAACATAATCCAGCGCCTGCTCCGGCCCGAGGCCTGATGTTTCCCCCACCGTCATAATATCGTAGTAATAAAGCACCTGATCGTGCAGATTCTGCAGCAGCGTGTGAACATGCTCCAGATTGGAGAACATATCATAGGCTCTCACCGTTGCCGTCCCGTCAGGGTTAAGGGCATCTGGATAACCTTCCGTCTTCACAATATGGGCAATTGCGTCAAAACGAAAGCCGTCGATCCCCTTTTTCAGCCACCACTGCACCATTTCGTGCAGCTTGTCGATCACGGCGGGATTCTCCCAGTTGAGATCCGGCTGGAATTTGGAATACAGGTGCAGATAATATTCATCCGTAGCAGAATCAAGCTCCCAGACCGACCCGCTGAAATAAGATTCCCAATTGTTCGGCGGACCACCGTTTTTGCCTTTTCTCCAGATATAATAATCCCGTTTCGGGTTATCCTTCGAGCTTCTGGATTCAATAAACCAGGGATGCTCGTGCGAGGTGTGGTTGAGCACCAGATCCATCATCAGCTTCATCCCGCGCGAATGCAGCTCCTGCAGCAGCCGGTCAAAATCCTCCAGCGTTCCGAATTCCTGGTTAATGTCGCAATAATCACTAATATCATAGCCATTGTCATGGCCCGGCGATTTATAAATCGGACAGATCCAGATGACATCCACTCCCAGATCCTGCAAATAATCGAGCTTAGACATCACTCCACGCAAATCTCCGATTCCGTCACCATTACTGTCCATGAAGCTGATCGGATAAATCTGGTACACAACGCTTTCCTTCCACCACTTAGGGTTCACTTAGGCTCCCTCCGCTTCTGCGATTCCTGCTTTATCTATCTTGTCCACACTCGCAGAAGAGAATCACAAATCTACGGTAAAACCTATGGCAATGTTGCTCGTGAGCTTCTGATTGCACTTTGTACAGCAGATTCCATCCAAAAGTGTCCAAAAAATAATTCTATTGCATTTCATACAGCAGAATTCAGCTCTGCTCCCGATCATTCAGCCTTTCTGTCCACCTCTGCTGTACAAAGTACAATAGAACAGGCATCCCAAGCAAAAAAGGACGAATCTACTGCAGAAAGTGCACTAGATTCGTCCCTTGGCTAAATAACATTTTAAATTGCCGTCCTACAGCAGCCCCACCATCCGCAAGCCCTCAAGAATTCCATTCTCACTGACATGCTTGGTGACATAACGGGCGACAGCCTTCACCTCATCCTCCGCATTGCCCATCGCGATACCATGCCCTACAAGGCTCAGCATCTCCAGATCATTCAGACCATCGCCGAAGGCATAGATTTCTTCCATCCGGGCACCAAGGCGTTTGATCATTTGCTCAATACCGGCAGCCTTGGAGCCATTGCCCGGCAGCACATCCATACACAGCGGATTCCAGCGGATAAAGTTGAACTCCGGGAACCTCTCTTCATACACAATCTGACTCTCCTGCGGACAAAATAACATCGCCTGATAAATGTCATTCTGCAAATAATATCCGGCATCATACATCGGAAACGCCATCTTTAGCGAACCGATGCTCGTCTTGATGTACTCATGCTCTGCAACATTTACGCTCATGCCTACAGCATCCACATAAGCCACCGGATGATCCTGTTTCTCGGCGAACAAGGTCATTTTCTGCAGAGAAGCCCTATCCAGAGGATTGCGGTAAATCACTTCTCCCTCAAAAATAACATACTGTCCGTTAAGCGACACATAAGAATGAATGTCCAGCTCATCACGCAAATCCTCGAACATGTACGGAGCTCTTCCGGTGGCAATAGCCACATTGTGGCCCCGTCTCTTGAGCTCGGCAATAGCTTCCTTGGTGGTTGCGGGAACCCGCTTTTCCTCATCATAAATCGTTCCGTCAATATCAAAAAAGATCGTTTTCTTAGTCATCGTTTCCCATTCTCCCCGCACTCGCTGCTTTTCTATCTTGTTAAAATTGTAGTGGCTTGCTGCGCGCGATGCAAGAAATCTTTGCAGAAAAAAAGCAAGCCGTGACTGTCCTTCTTATAAGAAAGACAGCCACGGCTTGCCTATCATCAACGCTTCAGCCCCTGACATCTCAACCCTAAACCACATTCCGGCCCCGCTGCCGCTCCTCCATCAGCCACTGCACCAGCAAATATTCCGGCACTGTGCCTTTGCAGGACTCCGCGTATTCACGCACCCGCTCCAGCAGACGCTCTGCAGTATCCGCGCTGACCGCAAGACCCCATTGACCCAGCGCATGGATTACGCCGCCAGTACCGGAATGCTTGCCCAGCACGAAGCGGTGGCTGCGGCCCACCTCCGCAGGGTCGAAGGTCTGATACGTGGCTCTCTCCTTCATCAGCCCGTCCACGTGAATGCCTGACTCATGCGTGAACGCCAGGTGTCCCACTACCGGCTTGGCATCGCCGACGCTGCGGCCGGAAGCGGCAATAACCTTATCCGCCAAGCCTTTGAGCAGATCAAGTCTCACATGGCTCTCGCCGCCGTACAGATGCCGCCAGGCCATGACGACTTCCTCCATCGCTGCGTTCCCGGTGCGTTCACCGATTCCCGCCACTGTAGTGCTGGCCCAAACCGCACCGGCAGCAATCCCACTGAGCGTATTGGCGCAGGCCAGACCAAAATCGTTATGGCAATGCACCTCCAGCTCCACATCCGCAGGGACCGCACCGAGCAGTGTGCTTACGCGCTCTGCGATCTGGCCCGGATGGTGGGCCGATACTGTATCCGCATAGCGGAATCTGCGAATGCCTTCGTTGTACAGCATATTCACCAGCCGGACCAGAAAACCTATATCGGCTCTGGACGAATCCTCCATCCCCACTGACACCGTCATGCCCAGGCGCAGTCCATATTCGGCAGCACCGAGCAGCTTCTTCAGTCCCTCGGCAGGTGTGAGTCTAAGCTTGCCCTGCAACTGAATCTCCGAGACGGGAATGGACACATGGCTCCAGTTCACCCCCGTAGCCCGCGCCTTGTCGATATCCCCCGCCACTGAGCGGTTCCAGGTCATCAGCTTCATCGGGAGGTTCAGCCCGGCAATCGCCGTTATATCCTCCTGCTCCCGCTTGCCCATAGCAGGAATTCCCACCTCTGCCTGCTCTACTCCGCACTCCGACAACAGCCTTGCGATTTCCAGCTTTTCCGCCCTCTTGAAGGATACTCCCGCCGCCTGTTCACCATCCCGCAGTGTCGTGTCGCAAAGCTTGAGACGTTTCACAGCTTACCTCCTTCTCCGCAGCAAGCGCAATTCGGATTACGGGCAATATGGACGCTGTAACAGGCGAAGTCGAGTGAGCTGAAGCGATGCATTACGCCCGCATAAGTTGTCCCTACCCCTGTAATCCATTTTACGGCCTCCAGTGCAGCCAGACAACCTGCGATCCCGGAGGTAGCTCCCAGAACCGGAAATCCAAACGGCTCCCACTGCGGCTGCACATCCGGGTACAGACATTCAAGACAGGGCGTAACGCTAGGAATGACTGTGGTAAGCGAGATTTCAAATCCATACATAGCAGCTTCCACCATAGGCGTCCCGGTATCTACACACAGGCGGTTCAGAGCATATCTTTCCGGGAAATCGTACCTGGCGTCAATTACTATATCAGCATCCCTCACCCAGGGCTTGGCAAGATCATATTCAATTCTGGCATTATAGCCTTCGATTTCGACAAAAGGGTTCAGCCGCTTCAAATGGGCAATCGCCGTACTCATCCGTTCCATCCCCAGATGGTCACTGTCCATTAGGATTTGCCGGTTGAGGTCGGGCGGAACAATAATCCCTTCATGGGCCAAAATCAGCTTGCCGACGCCCGCCGCAGCCAGATACAGCGCAGCCGTTCCTCCAAGTCCGCCGATTCCGGCCACCATGACCGTCGCTTCCTTCAGCGCCTTCTGCCCGTCTTCTCCCAGCAGCTTAAGCTGCCGGGCATACCGCTCCAGCTCCAAACCTCCGGCAAGCTGCTCCATTCGCGATTCCCCCTGTAACTGATGATGAACTTGCGGCCCGCTAGCCTTCCAGACTCAGCAGACCGTGGAATGCCGTCATTTCATTATATTTTTGCAGAAAAGCAAGGCCTTCCTCCACACATTCCACTCCATAGCGGACAGCCTTCTCCTCAGAGGTGAACGGGAAAGGGAAGCCGGCCCGCAGACTTTTCAGCACCAGAATGACACGCCCGCTGTAGAGCAGCCCCCGGCCAAAGCCCTCCATATTAATCTCGGCAGTGCTTTGGACCATGATTCCGCTTTTCTCCTCCATGACTCCTGCAATCGCCTGAAATATAACGGGAACCTGCTGGCGCACCTTAGGGGACACCGCACAGTTGAAATCCGATTGATTCTTGTCCCCGGAGGAAGCCAGGAACAGCTTCACGATTTTCTCCTGCGGGGACAGTGCAGCATGCCGGCCAAAAAAATCGCCAGTGTCCAAAAGATGGCATAAACGGCGGACAAAAGCATCCGCCGTATCCTTATCCAGCTCCTTGCCGGCCTTGCGGCGGCGGGTTCTCACCACCGCACTAGCCTCTACAGCTTCAGCTTGAAGCGCTGCAGTCTCATTAGCCATCGGTTCCATCCGCTTCCTCCCCTTCCCCTTTGCCTTCCTCTTCCGCCCGCAGCACCTTAGCCAGCCACATCGGCGGCTTGCCCTGCAGCATTTCAACCAGACGTTTCACCTGTTCATCTATGGGGCTGCCAAATGGAACCTTGACAGGCATAATCTTGCGCCGTGTTACCTTGGCAGCGGCTGAAGCCCCAATCTGCATAATAAAGATCAGTGTGCAGTCACTCACCGCTTCCAGGCGGCTGTCAATTTTCCCGGCCTCATCCTGGTTCAGATGAGCAGGCAGCTTGCGCAGCTCGACCAGCTCGCCGCCATTTTTGTTCACATTATAAACCGCAAACATTGAGCTTTGCCCGAAGTGGGCATTTACGCAGCTGCCGTCATCTGTGGCGAATGCTACTTTCACGGTGTTTAGCCTCCCTCTGCATCAGCAAATTCCCTGCTTTATTGCTCCACTCCATAGCCCCCCTGTAGCCTACCGAGACAGACATATACGCTCCCAGCTCACTCCAGACCGGAAACCCTGCCGCCATAAATGCCGCGTCAATCCGCTGTGCTCCGGCAATGCCGTGGGAATTGCTGATCCACAGCTCAGCGCCTTTGCCGAGCACCTCGGCATCATCCAGATCGCCGACCCATACTTCGCGCTCCATCCCGGCAATCAGCGGCGTTTCATAGGAGGCGATTAGCGCCTTCTGCTCCACTCCCAGCTCTTCAAGCCAGCCGGAGACAGAATATAGATGATCCGGCTCAAGCGCAGCCACTACAGACATGCCGGCAAATTGGAAATGGGCATCCAGCATGCCGTCAAGCAGATTCTCGCGCTGCCAGCAGTAACGAAGCGGTACCGGCTCGCCGCTGATCTGATGCAGGAAATGCAGCAGCTCGTCGGAAGCCTTAAGCCCCATCACGCTCTCAAAAACCTTATAGGGCGTGCCAAGCGCATTATGCAGCCGTCTCGCCGGACGCTCCATGCTGCCGCCGATGGCAATCGTTAGTCCCGACTGCAGACTCTGCAGCATGGAATCCAGCGGCACGCCGCCCCGGGTCAGCGGAGAGAAGCCGGTCAGCAAATGCCCTGACAAGGAGGTCGAAATATCCGGCAGTGCAATGACCTCGAACCCGAAGCTTGAAATGATCTCCTTCAGCTCCATTACATCCGCCGGTGTCAGAAAAGATCCGGGGAGCAGCGTAATCTGCCTGGTATTCACACTTCTCGAACCCCGGTGCCCCACCTGCTGGATCATTTCATCAATGATAGCCTCCACCGCAATGCTGAAGCCCGATTCCAGCGAACCGCGAAAGTCCGGCAGCACTACGGAAAAAGCAAGCCCTCCCCGCATATTCCGCTCCCGCTTATACGACTTGAGCATGGTCTGATAATCCACCCCGGCCACATCGGTCAGCTCTGTTCCGATAATCCCGATAATATCGGGGCGGTGCTTGCTCAGCACCAGATTCAGCGCCTCCTCCAGATTGCGGTTAGCATCAAAGATGACGTCCATTTCCTGCAGCGCGGAGGTCTGTACGGCGATGGGCTCACGGAAATGCCGGGTCAGCAGTGCCTTGGGAAAAGCAGAGCACCCCTGCGCCCCATGCATCAGCGGCATGGCACGGTAGCAGCCCTGCAGTGCCAGCACGGCGCCGAGCGACTGGCCGATCTTGATCGGGTTGACGGAAGCCGGTTTTTTCCTTCTGTTAACGGTCATATGGCGGAGCCTCCTTATCCCACGGAGCAGGGCTTGCAGCCAGCTTCCAGATCGGATTGGCAAGCGAATAGGTCAGCTCCTTAGCCAGCCGCAGCAGTCCTTCATAACCGGCATAAGCCTTGTGCCGCTCCTGATTGATATCGATGAACGGAACCTGCTCCTTCATCGCCACATACATATTGCGCCCGCCGGCGATCATAATATCCGCTTTGCGCTCCCGCACCGTCTTGAGAATCCGGCCCGCGCCGCCCTCGGGAATATATTCGGTATCGTCGCTCACCCGGTCAGCGATCCGCCGCACATCATCCTCCGTGCTCTTGTTCGTGCCGACGCCTACTACTTGAACGCCCAGCTCCTTCAGCGCGGAAATGACCGACCAGCTTTTGACGCCGCCGGTATAAAGAACCGCCTTCTTCCCCTTCAGCAGCTTGCGGTATGGGCGCAGCTCCTGGCTCAGCCGGGCTTCTTCACGTTCTGTCAGGCGGTCTACCCGGCGCTCCATCTCCCGGTCATTCATCAGATAAGCCATTTGCCGCAGCGAATAGGTCGTCTCCTTGGCGCCATAGAACGAGCCTTCAAAATACGGAATGCCGTAGCGGGACTCCATTTCCCTGGCGAGCCCCAGCAATGCGCGGCTGCAGACCACCATGTTCACCTTGGCGCGGTGTGCCCAGGTGATCTCCTTATACCTCGCATCACCTGTAATGCGCGAGGTCACCGAAATGCCCGCACTTCTCATCAGCTTCTCGATATCCCACATTTCGCCAGCGATATTGTATTCGCCTATAAGATTTACCCCCGGAGGCAGCTCGGACTCCGGCTCCCCTGTCCCAATGACATACTGCATCAGCGCATCACCAGCGAGGCGGTTGCCAAGATTCTTGCTGCCGACAAACCCCGGGCTGTTAACCGGGATGACCGGAATTCCCAGCCGCTCCGCCGCTTCCTTGCATACCACATCCATATCCTCGCCAATCAGCGCGGTTACACAGGTTGAATATACAAATATTGCCGGAGGCGCAAAGCGCCCGGCAATATATTCAATGCTCTCCTTCAGCTTTTTCTCTCCGCCAAAAATAATATCGGAATCGTTAAGATCCGTAGCAAAGCCATATTGAGACAGGGAGGGGCCGCTTGACAAGGCTCCTCTGCTCTCCCAGCTGTTCCCGGCGCAAGCAATCGGACCATGAACAAGATGCGCAGCGTCCATAATCGGCAGCAGTGTGATTTGAGCTCCGTCGAAGGAGCAGCCTCCGGCCGCTTCACCCGGTTTGGGCCGTGGACAGGGCTTTACTTTCGGGGCCAAGCTCCCGCAAGCCTCAGAATCAAATTCGTTTTTTCGAACAGGGTCCATCGGCGCTTCATCTCCTTTTCTCCCGCGAGTGCCCTTACCGTACCAGGTCGTAGTTGAACTCAGAGTTGTTGCGGTCAAGCTCATCCAGCACGGTATTGACAAACAAGCTCAGCAAGTTCAGGGCTCCTTGATACCCGAGAATCGGATAACGGTGCATATGATGACGATCGAAGATTGGGAACCCCACACGGATCAGCGGCACATCCGCATCTTTGGCGGCGAATTTCAGATGTGAGCTGCCGATCGCCAGATCCACCGGATCATTCAGCAGCAGGGAACGCATATGCCACAGGTCGTTTCCGATATAAAGCTTTGCTTCCGAGCCATACGGACTGGCTGCCAGAAGCGCTTCTGCTTCCTCCTTGAACTTCACCTCGTTAAAATCAACATCACCATTTGAGCATATAATGTGTACCGGCTCCATTCCGAGCTCCAGGCAAAGGCCGATCAGGCCGATCAGCAGGTCAGGGTCACCTACAAGCGCAACACGTTTGCCGTGAAGATACGGGTGGCTGTCCGTCAAGGCGTCTATCACGCGGCCGCGTTCCTCAATAAGTGAGGCCGGAATCGGCAGTCCCGTCAGTTCACTGATCGCTTCCAGCAGCTTATCCGTGCCGGCGATCCCCAGCGGCGTAGACATTGCAGTGATGTGCTGCTTCCAGGTTCCGCTGATATAGTCCTGAGTCTTCTTGAGCGTGTATTTCTGGAGTGACAGTGTACCAAGCGCACTCAACGCCAGCGGAACATCTGCAAGCTTCGTGCCTCCGTAATAATATTCATATTCACCATTGGCCGGAGAATCATAGTTCCCGCTGTGATCGCCAAGAATGGTGTACTGCGTATCAAATGCACCCAGTATCTTGCGGATTTCAGCAAAATTCCCGGTGTACGGCTCGAATCCGAGCATTACATTCAGCTTCTCGCCAGCTCCTTCCCCGCTTCCCGGCGCCGCCTGGATACCGGAGCGTTCATACAGGTAGCTGAGGATGCCTTTAAGCATGGAATCATAACCGGTAATATGCGAACCTACAAAGCTTGGCGTATTGCAGAAGGCAACCGGGAAGTCTTCGGTAATAACACCTTTCTGCCGGGCGTTGCCGATGAAGGCCGAAAGGTCGTCACCGATAACTTCAGCCATACAGGTCGTGCAGATAGCCACCATTTCCGGCTTGTAGAGCGCAACGCTGTTCTCCAAGCCGTCGATCAGGTTGCTCATGCCGCCGAATACCGCTGCATCTTCAGTCATTGAGGAGGAGACAGCCGGAGTAGGCTCTTTGAAATGCCGGCTTAAATGGCTGCGGAAGTAGGAGTTGCAGCCCTGTGAGCCGTGGACGAACGGCAAAGTCTTCTCGAATCCGAGAGCTGCCATAACCGACCCAAGCGGCTGGCAGGCTTTATGCGGATTGATCACCACCGCTTTACGGTCAAAGTTCTTCTCCATATATTCAGCGGATTTGGAATAAGCAAGAGCCTCCGCCGTCTGCTGCTCACTGCAAGGCGCTTCGAACTGTTTTTTATTTTCACGCTGCTGTAAGAAACGTTCTTCCGAGAACAAGGAATTATAATCCGGGATGTTCAATCTGTCCTTACTCATATGCTCGCCCCCTCTGCTTGAACCTTCACCTTCTTCTTCATCAGATTCCATACCGGATTATTCACAGTCATATCCATATCCTTGGCAAAAACCTTGAAGCCGTCAAAGCCATGATACGGACCGCTGTAATCCCATGAATGCATCTGGCGGAACGGAACACCCATCTTGTGGTACACATATTTTTCCTTGACCCCCGAGCCTACCAGATCAACATTCAATTTCTGTGCCAGCTCCTCCAGCTCATACGCGGTCGGGTCATCCATAATGATTGTGCCTTCCTTCATCATCGGAAAGGTCTTTTCATAGTCGTCCTTATGGGCAAATTCATAGCCGGAGGCTACGATATCCATGCCCAGATCCTCATAAGCGCCGATGGTATGGCGGGAACGCAGGCCGCCGATCATCAAGAGAACCTTTTTATTTTCCAGGCGGGGTCTATATTTATTGATAATGGCATCCATTTCCGGTTTATGCCTCTCAATCATCTTCTCACAGTTCTCCTGAATCGTTTCATCGAACCGGGCTGCGATGGCCCGCAGGCTCTCATAGGTCTTGGACGGCCCAAAGAAGTTGTACTCCATCCACGGAATATCATAGGCCTTCTCCATATGATCAACCATGTAGTTCATCGAGCGGTGGCAGTGAATAAGATTCAGCTTCGCCTTATGAGCGATTTCCAGCTCGTTCAGGGTGCCGTCGCCGGACCACTGGGCAATGACGCGAAGCCCCATCTCCTCCAGCAGAATGCGGGAAGCCCAGGCGTCGCCGCCGATATTATAGTCGCCGATAATATTGACATCGTAGGGACCGGTTTCAGCCAGTTCAGCTTTGCCGAGTACAAAATCGCGAATAGCGTCATTGGCAATATGGTGGCCCAGCGACTGGCTGACCCCGCGGAACCCTTCGCAGCGTACCGGAACAATCGGCATCTCCAGCTCTTTGGCCATTTTCTTGGATACAGCTTCAATATCATCGCCGATCAGACCGACCGGACATTCGGATTGTACGGAAATCCCTTTGGCAAGCGGGAACATCTCCGTGATTTCGCGCATAATGACTTCTAGCTTCTTATCACCGCCAAATACGATATCCGTTTCCTGAAAATCACTTGTAATCTGCATAGCCGTAAAATTGTCGATCCCAAGCGTCCCGTTCGCATAGTTGCGGCGTGTGCCCCAGCTATATTGTCCGCAGCCGATAGGGCCGTGGCTGATATGGACCATATCCTTGATCGGGCCCCACACCACCCCTTTAGAGCCTGCATAAGAGCATCCGCGCGGTGTCATTACACCGGGACGGGATTTAATATTGGACTTCAGGGCACAGGTTCCGCAGGATTGAGAATCTTCAGTATTGATCTGAAAATGCTTTTCACGGTCCTTCTTTGCCTTTTTGGGGTAGGCTTCCAGAACTTCTTCTACTATTTTCTTATTCTCTTCAATATTCAGTCCCATTGGTTGACCCTCCTTTTCGTGGTACAAGCCGCTTTAGCTTCCTGCGTGGCCCTTCGTTCCACTATTGGCCGGAAGCTTCCAGCTTCTTGAGCGCAGCTTCCTCGTCTTCGATAATACCGAATTCCATCAGCAGCTCTTCCAGCTCTTCCATCGAGATCGGAGTAGGGATTGTCAGCATCTTATTGTTGAGAATTTTTTCGGCCAGGATTTCATATTCCTTAGCCTGCTTGTGCTGCGGATTATATTGAGCCACGGTCATTCGGCGCAGCTCGGCATGCTGAACGACATTGTCGCGCGGCACAAAGTGAATCATTTGCGTATTCAGACGGCGGGCAAGCTCGGTAATCAGCTCATCTTCACGGTCAGTGTTGCGGCTGTTGCAGATCAGTCCGCCCAGTCTCACCCCGCCGCTGGTTGCATATTTCAGAATCCCGCGTGCGATGTTGTTAGCGGCGTACATAGCCATCATCTCACCCGAACATACAATATAGATCTCTTGCGCCTTGTTCTCGCGGATCGGCATTGCGAAACCGCCGCATACAACGTCTCCAAGCACGTCATACGATACGAAATCGAGATCCGAATAAGCGCCTTCCTGCTCCAAAAAGTTAATGGCCGTGATGATTCCGCGTCCCGCGCAGCCAACGCCCGGCTCAGGTCCGCCGCATTCCACGTTGATGATGTCGCCAAAGCCGGTTTGCAATACATCATCCAGCTCCAGATCCTCAACGGAACCAAGCTCTGCGGCCAAATGAAGCACAGTCTGCTGGGCTTTGGTATTCAGGATCAGGCGCGTAGAGTCTGCCTTAGGGTCACAGCCGACAATCATAATCCGCTGACCGAATTTGGTAGCCAACTGAGCTAGAGTGTTCTGGGAGGTTGTGGATTTGCCGATACCGCCTTTACCGTAAAAAGCTATTTGTCTCATAATTCATCATCCCTTCGAAATGTTTGTATTTTCAAAATAAGAGCTGTATTTCACACTTTCGAGAATAGCTTCCTGTATCCCGCCTTTGCGGACGAGAGGCAACACTCCGGCTTTGTTCAGGCTGGCACGTGGGCCATCGCCAATACCGGAGCATAGAAGAATGCGGCAATCACTTAAAATAGATATGATTTCTTGCAGCGTAGCGGCTTTGTCGCCGTTGCAGTCAGCTTTACCATGGCAGTAAGCCTGTATCTTGCGGACACCAAGCAGCTTCACATCCGCTCCGTCAGTATCGTAAACAAGGAATTCCGTGGCATGCCCAAAATGCTGATTAACCTTATCGCCGCCTCTAGTGGCTACTGCGACTCTGATCTTTGGAGCATCTTGCCGCAATTGCCTTGCTTTCTTCGCTTGAACCCGCTCGCGGATCTTTGCGTCCAGTTCGCCCTGGAACAACGCTCTGGCTTCTTTGTTGACTACCGGATCAGCTTCCATCGCTTCAAGCGGGAAATCCTGATTACGGTCCTGGCCCAGCAGCCCGATGGCATCTGCCCGGCATTGCCGGCAGTGGCGCATCACCTTCATGCCGTCACGGCCGAGAAGCTCCTGCAGGTTGTGCAGCTCCTTCGGACGGGGCGCCTTGCGGCCATCCTGCTCATACTGGCTGCCGGGTGCGATAATAAGCGGTGTTACATTATGCAGTGTTGCCCCGAGCTCTTTTACTCTTTTGGACACTGCGGGAAGATGCCCGTCGTTGACCCCTGGAATCATAATGGAATTGACCTTGACCAGAATCCCCAGCTTCGCCAGCCTTTCAAGGCCCAGCAGTTGGCGGCTGATCAGCAGCTCTGCCGCCTCTCTTCCTTCATACCGCACACCCTCGTCGAATACCCAAGGATAAATCTCTTGAGCGACATCAGGATCAATGGCATTGATCGTGATGGTCACATGGCGAATGCCAAGCTCCACAATCTCATCCACATGCCGGTAAAGCGTCAATCCGTTGGTGCTGAGGCAAAGGGTGACATCAGGCACATGCTTTTTTACCCGGGCAAAAGTGTCGAACGTCACCTCCGGATTGGCCAGCGGATCGCCGGGACCGGCTACTCCAACCACCGAGAGCTGCATTAACTGGGCGGCTACACCTTTTACCTTGCGCTCCGCCTGCTCCGGGTTAAGCACCTCACTGACTACACCAGGCCTGCTCTCATTCACGCAGTCAAACTTGCGGTTGCAGTAATTGCACTGGATGTTGCAGGCGGGAGCTACCGGGATGTGCATCCTGGCATAGAAGCGATGGGCTTCCTCGCTGTAGCACGGATGGCGGCTGATCTCCTCCTCAGCTTCACTTGAAATACACGGCGACGGCTGCATCATTTCCCACCTCCTGAAAGTTTTGTGAGCCTCAGCTTCACTGAAATCACTTCGAACAAAACTGACTTCGGAAGCATAAGCTAAAAGTTTTGCTGAGCTTCGCTTCTTCGAATCAACTTCGTAGCAAAACTCGCTTCGTAAGCATCTGCTTAAGTTTTACGAGCATTCGCTCACCCTCTAATAGACTTTCTCTTCGCGGCGCAAGTAATTTTATGTAATGTTTTCTTACACAAAATCACTTGACCGCTTTAATTAGTTACATCATATTTTCATTCCTATACACCGTCAATCGAGTTTAGGCTTAAAAAACCCTATATTTCCTTATGTTTTCAGTTTCGACATATCATATGTTATATTATCTAACCTTTATGTATCATGGTTCCGTTTCCATTTCAGGCGTTTTTCATTGATATTTATTCTCACGGGCATTGACAACGACTCTTAAGTCATATATGATACTTTTAAGTAACAACTCAAATGATGAAATTTAATATATCCCGTAAAGGGGAGTAGCTGTTAGATAAAATCGTCAATACGAGAACGTGAGGATGTTCTCCGGTTTTATCGGCAATGAACCATTGTTAGCGAGACCTTTACCAATCAGGTTAGTCCTTTATTCCGAAGGCTGATCTGTTTGGTAAAGGTCTTTTTTATATATATTTGATAAAAATAATGGTAATGTAGGTATTTTTTAACGATATTTACATCCAAATGAGGAGGAAGCAGCAATGGATTGGGGATTATTATTAGAATACGGATGGGTTTTGCTCGTTCTCGTAGCACTGGAAGGGTTGCTCGCCGCAGATAACGCACTGGTATTGGCAATCATGGTTAAACATCTTCCTGATGAGGACCGTAAGAAAGCATTGTTCTATGGTTTGGCAGGGGCGTTTGTGTTCCGCTTTGGTTCGCTGTTCATCATCTCGTATCTGGTGGACATCTGGCAGGTACAAGCTATTGGCGCCATCTATCTGTTGTTCATCGCCGGTAACCATATCTTCCGAAAAGTATTGTTCAAGAAACCGGAAGCTGAAGCGGCTGTCGAAGGTGCTTCTGAAGATGGGGCAGGAAAGAAAAAATCCAGTTTCTGGTTCACCGTGCTGAAGGTTGAGGTGGCCGACATCGCTTTCGCCGTCGACTCTATTCTTGCAGCGGTTGCGCTGGCCGTTGCGCTGCCGCCAAGCGGAATGGGTAACATCGGGGGCCTTGATGGCGGACAATTCCTAGTTATTTTCGCTGGTGGATTCATCGGACTTGTCATTATGCGGTTTGCGGCCTCCTTCTTCGTCAAGCTGCTGCACTCCCGTCCGGGCCTTGAAGTGGCAGCGTTCTTCATCGTAGGCTGGGTAGGTGTCAAGCTGGCGGTCATCACTCTGGCTCACCCTTCGCTGGGTGTGCTGTCCGAGGATTTCGCCCATAGCACCTGGTGGAAAGCCACCTTCTATATTGTGCTGGTAATCATCGCAGCTGTAGGCTGGTTCATGAGCAGCCAGAAAACTGAAGAGAACGAAGGCCATCTCCCTGTTCGTGAAGCAGATAAACAACTGGGGAAATAACCCGCAGCTACTTATAGCCATATTTGAAAAAAAGCCTGCTCTCCCGCCTGAAGGCAGGGAGCAGGCTTTGCTTTTGTCTTTGGCAGTGCTGTGCTTATGGCGCACTGCCATTGTTGCAGTAGAGGTTTTTACTGACCAATGGCCTGGTCAGTTTTGTCCTGCAATTCCACCAGCTTCATGATTACAGTGGCAACATCAGCTTTGGTTACCTTTTGCTGCGGATTAAATTTACCGCTGTCTCCCTGCAGCAGCCCCAGCTTCACGACCAGTGCCACTGCGCCTTTATCTTTTATGGCGGCGCTGTCGCTGAAGCTGCTCACGGCAGTGTCATTTTGCAGGAACGCAGAGAACTTATTGTATTTCAAAAAGGAGGCCAGCAGCACAGCGAGCTGCTCGCGGCTGAGTGTATTGTCCGGCTGCAACACAGAATCCTTGCCGATCCAGCCGTGGCTTACAGCATAGCTGACAGCCGCATAATATTTGCTGTCCGTACTTACACCGGCCATCGCCTTCCGCTCCGTTCCAGTCGAATAACCGGAATAGTACGGATTGGATGCTTTGGCAATAAAGGCAAACCAATCTCCAACCGTTATTTCCTGATCCGGCTTGAGCTTTCCGTCAGCGTCAGGAACAAGCACACCATACTTGACGAGTTCAGTTAACTGCTTCTCCGCAGGGTGGCCTTTCAGATCAGCCACCACAGGGACAGTCGCAGACTGGGCAGAGTATGGAAACACCCGGACCCATTTGCCTGTCATGGCATCCAGCACCTCATACTGATCCTTATCGTTAACCGGCGACGGATTATAGACCAGCTTCACTTTGGGTTCTACGTACAGAGTATTGCTATACCCGCCGATGCGGTTATATTGCAGCTTCAGGGTATATTTGTCCTTGTAGCTCTTCAGCGCGTCGCTCTTGGATATGGCAGGAGTTGGCTGATCCTTCAGCGTTTCGACTCCCGCGTTAACCAGGGCTGAATAGTTCTGGAGTCTGCCGTAAGTATCCATAACCAAAGTTATGGCTCCGTCGCTTATTGGAATGCCCTTGTAATAGCGTACGAATTCATAGCGGAACCCCTTTCCGTCTGGAAGAACACTCCATGCTTCATCATGACCGGCCAGTTTTAACTCGCTGCTTGCCTGATCATATAGACGGTTGATCAGGCGGGCAGCCTGCTGTTTGGCTTCCGCCTGAGTCAGCTTCTTGCCGCCGGCAGGAGCAGGCTGCGGCTTAGCATCGGTACTGCCCATAAATTGCTCAGACTGAAAAACATAGATTTGACCGGTTGCCGCATCAATCTCAGCATAGGATCTGGAAGGAATTTCAGCCATACCCCCTTTGCGTTCCGCCTCCCAGGACAGCCTCCATACCTTTTGTTTCGTGTTCGGATAGCTATCTCCCAGCATTTGGGTTGTTAGCTTACGTTCTGCCGGAATGAAGGCTACCTGCTGTACAAGCTTTGCAGCTTCCGCTGCAGTAAGCGACTTGCCTGTGCTGATTGGTTGAAATCGCTCTTTAGTCTGCGGTACAGCCTCATCCCTTGTAGAGAGAGAAGCAGCTTCCGTCCCATCATAATCTATACTTTTCCCGCTCTGGGCATCAATTGGATACAGATCCTGCTCCTCGGGACGCCAGCCCAGAATCCACCGCTCCACCTGGTTGTCTTGGTAAACCGGAATGTAGTACAGGCCCACAGACAAGCCGTCCGTAAATTTCTTCTGCGCCGATTCCAAAGAAACAGCAGGCTTAGCGGACGGATAGACAAGTCCTGAAGACGGTTTGTTGAATTGAATGACATTTCCATTGCCGTCGATAGTGATCGAGAGGAAATCCGATGTAGGCAGACCATTCTTCAGAATCTTGAAGGAGAAGCTGTATTGAACCGTTCCGAACAGCGCTCCACTGGCCAGATTCAGTGCATCATCGTCCTTAAGCTGAATATCATCTTTACCCAGGGATGGCGCAGCGGCGGCAATAAAGGGCCGGGCACGCTCCAGCGCTTCAGCACGTGTGATTTTGGGCGGATAATACGCGGTTTCTTGCGTTAAAGGGAACGAGAGGTAGGTATTGACCAGGTCCCCGCTAACCGCATCAACCATGCTGGAAAAACCGTAGCTGGTGTTGCCAACCTCATATCCCCAGTTGATGTTCCAGATCATTTGATTGGTGCTCGGAGGATAAGAGTTGTCTCCACCCAGCTGGACTCTCGATACGATTGCATCCTTCAGCACAGGAAACAGCTCTCTTAGTTTTGCAATCGCCTGCTCCTGCGTAATTTTGGCTTTGGAAGCGTCCGGTGTTGCTGCGGCTTGTCCGGGAGCCTCCTTAACCGCTGTCGCTGCAGCGGAAGTACCGCTTGAATCCGCTGCGGCTAATCCGCCAGGCAGAAGCAGCGCGAGCGCGACTGTAGTGGTAAGCAAAGCTTTGGTGGTCTGATGTACGAGATGAGTACTGTTTTTGGGGCTATTATTGCGATCCAACAAATTCATCCTCCTCAATTTCTTCCATATATTCTCTCTAAGTATAGAGATATATGCTTATTTTTTCCATATTTTATTTACGGCAGGAAACTACAGATTACGCAAAATGCGCAAAAAAAAGCCTCATCTGTCAAATAGAAAGTGAGGCCTTTGTAGTCCCCATGCTGAAGGACTCTTCAGCAAAGGATATTCATTTAGGAAGATGAACGCAGAATTCCGAGCCTGCGCCCAGGGTGCTCGAGACGGTTACCCGTCCTCCGTGCGCTTCGACAATCGCTTTTACAATCGTAAGACCAATTCCGGCTCCCCCGGTCTTGCGGTTGCGCGACTTCTCTCCACGGTAAAAGCGTTCAAATATATATGGCAGCTCATCGGCGGCGATTCCAGCGCCCGTATCGGCAATCATCACCTTGACTTCGGAAGACTCCTCAGAGAGGGTTACTTCTATCCGGCCTTCCTTAGTATATTTAAGCGCATTATTCAGCAGGTTGACAAATACCTGTACCAGCCGTTCATAATCACCGTTAATAAAGATTTGCTTCTCATCCTTCAAGGTCAAGACAACCTTGTCCAGCTCCGGTCTGCCGGCAATCGAATGAACCGAATCACGGAGCACGTCATTCAGAAGCAGCCGTTCATGCCGCAGTTGAATCATCGGGTTCTCTGCCGCATTAAGCTTTTCCAGATCATTAATAAGCTGCACCAACCGGATGATTTGAGCGTGGCAGATCTGCAATCTCTCCGGTGTAGGTTCCCATATCCCATCCTGAAAAGCTTCAATATAACTCTGGACGGTGGTCACAGGCGTGCGTAATTCATGAGCCACATCTGCCGTGAGATTTTTTCTTAGCTTCTCCTGCTGCTGCAACGTATCCGCAAGATAATTAAGCGCCTGACCTACCTCTTCAATTTCTGTCTGTCTGTTAATCTGAAGCGGGACCCGCTCCGTCAAATTGCCTTCCCGCATCTTCACGGCGATTCTCTTGATCTGGACGAGCGGAAGGCTCAAGCCTTTAGCCATAAATCTGCTGTACAGATAGGCACCCGCAAGCACCAGCAGCAGCGCACCCCAGGACAGCCTGTTGAACATCTGGAGAAAATCCCGGTTCTGTGCCTGCTCAGCTTCACCACTTCCCCGCATTTCAAGTGTGCCGATGTTCGCTCCATCCTTCACAATCTCATAGCGGCTGGCAGCCGCATCCTGATTTGCCGTTGACATCCTCATACCCATGCCCATATTTCCTGTATCCCAGACCAGCTTCCCTTCCGCATTATAGAGCCGTATGGAATAATTCCGCAGCATAGCCTGATGGGATATATTCATCAATGTATCCATTCCCCAAGAATGTGCAGGATCATAGGCTTGTTCAAGATCCGCGAGCAGGAATCCGGCTTCGGCTTTCTGCTGGTTTTTAACATACCTCCCGAAGGAGAAGCTCATCACCAGGTTGACCAAAAACAGGATGATCAGCAAAGAGCTGAGTGCGACACCGAGATGGGACAGCAGCAGTTTTTTCCGCAGTCCGCCTTTATTCATCCCGATTCACCAGAAATTTATAGCCGATTCCGAACACTGTACCAATAAACTGGGGATGCCGTGGATCATCGCCGATTTTTTGCCGCAAATTCTTGATGTGCACATCTATCGTCCGCTCAAAACCGTCGAAGTCATCCCCCTGGATAAGATTCACCAGCTCGTAACGGCTGAAGGCCCGTTTGGGATTCCTGGACAGGCACTCCAGCAGCTTGAATTCAAGTGGTGTCAGCGCAAGCATCTCTCCCTCCAGCTTAACCTCGTGCCGCTCAGAATCCATCCATAGCCTCCCGTTCCCAAAGCTTAAGCCATTTTCTGGCCCTTGGTTCTGAGAATGCTGCGCCCTCCTGAGCAGACTGATGACCCGGGCCAGCAGCTCCCTTGGACTGAAGGGCTTGGTAATGTAATCGTCCGCACCGATCAGCAGGCCATTCACCATATCGTCTTCACTGCTTTTGGCCGTAAGCATAAGGATGGGTGTATTCGAGCTTCTGCGAATAATTCTGCAGATCTCTTCGCCGGAAATGTCCGGCAGCATAAGATCAAGCACCACCAGATCAGGCTTCAGCTTATCAAAAAGCTGCAATGCGCCGGTTCCAGTCTCAGCTTCATGTACGATATAATTGTTCTTCTCCAGATACGCCCTGATCACCTGAAGAATATCCGCCTCGTCGTCCACGAGCAAAATGGTTGGAGCCTCCACCACGATCATCCCTTCGTTTTATAGCGCGATTAGAAATTCATCATGCTGACGCGACCCGATGCATTGCCCATCATGCCGGATCTGCCAGATGTATTGCCCATCATGCCGCCCATGCCTGTTCCTTGATTCTCACGGCAATTGTTCACCATCTCTTTGATGTTATCGTCCGACAAGTTCGGATGCATCTGTCTTGCAAAAGGCAGCATTTTCTCAAACCAGCTCTGTCCATTGTCAGTTCCCGATGCATATACGCTTGTACCGATACTCATAACCACAACCAATGCCGTAATTCCTAACCAGATCTTCTTCTTCATTGTGCTCTCCTCCTTCTTTATGTACACAGATTAACTTAAAGTTGTGAAGAACCTGTTTGCTTTCACAGGAAATTCAAATTTTTTTTATTTTGTCAAAAAGACGGCCCGTTCATGAGCCGCCTTAGCATACGTTTCGCTATATTCTATCGCAGCAGCATACAAGCTCTCACTCTACCGCCGCCATTTCATAAATTTGTAATCCAGAACATCGACGAGCAGGAACAGCACAAACCCGACAAGGCTGAACAGCATAATGCCCGCATACATCTCCGGGTAGTCCAGGCGCAGCCAGGCATCCATAATGAAGAAGCCCATACCATGCTCTGTTCCATAAATCTCGGTGAAAAACAATACAGATATCGCAGTTCCAAGGGAAATCCGGATCGTGCTGAGAATGACCGACAATGCGCCGGGCAGGGTCACATTCCAGAACTTCTGCGCGGTGCTTGCACCGATGCTGGTCAGCACATCATAGGTGCTTTCGGGGATGGCCTTGATGCCGTCACGCACAGAGATAATAACCTGAAACAGCAGAATCAGCATAATCATCAGCACCTTGGAGGTTTCGCCAAGCCCAAAGAACAGCATGACCACCGGCAGCAGCGCAATCTTTGGAATCGGATAGGTCAAGTAAACCACCGGATCCAGCAGCCGGTTCCACAGCGGCGAGCGGCCCATTAAGAGGCCAATCAGCAGACCGATCAGCAGTGCCAGCAGCACCCCTTCAAAAATCCGCAGCAGACTGTAGCCGACATTCAGCGCCACATCCTTTGCCCCTAGATGGAACATCGCATTATAGACCGAGCCGGGGCTGGGAAGAATCGGATGATTCATCAGAAGATAAACAACATACCATACCGCATTCATGCACAAAAAGACAAACAACAGCCGCAGCAAGTGAGGAAGACGTCTTTTTTTCACCATTTCGTAAGCATTACCTTTCTGACTCGCTTGCTCTGCTCAAAGTAATCATCGCTGTCCCGCTTATCCTCATGTTTCATCGCAAAGACAGCAGTGTTATCGAGGATTTCCGGCGTATCCTGCTTGCTTGACGGCATGACGATGATCTTCTGTCCCAGCAAAATCGCTTCCTCCACATCATGGGTCACAAACAGCGTTGTAGCCGGATTAGCCAGCCAATTATCCAGAAAAATCTGCTGCAGCGCTTCGCGCGTAATGGCATCCAGTGCGGAGAACGGCTCGTCCAGCAGCAAAATCGTCGGCTGAATGGCAAACGCCCGGGCAATCGCCACCCGCTGCTGCTGTCCCCCGCTCAGCGAGAGGGGGTATCGGCCGGACAGCTCGGAAATTCCCATCGACTTCAGCCAATGGGTAATTTCCGCTTCCTGCGTTTCCTTGTGTCCTCCCGCAGGACGGGTGATCTTCATCGCAATCTGAATGTTGTCATGGACAGTTTTCCAGGGCAGTAGCCCATAATTTTGCGGGACCAGCCCAATCAGCGTTTCTTTGTCATGCACGGATTTCCCGTTGAACAGCAGCTCGCCCTCATAACCCGGCAGCAGTCCCGCCACCGCACGCAGCAGCGTGGATTTGCCGCTGCCGGAAGGCCCGATGATCGTATAGATGCCATGCTCCGGCAAGGTCAAATTGACTTGCCCCAGGGCCAGTTGTCCACTTTTATATTCCACTTGAAGCTCTTTGATGCGGAGTCCGCTATTCTTTAAACTGGACATCGGAGATCACATCTTCAGGCGCTATATTTTTGGTCAGCAGGCCTGTCTCCCGCGCCCAGGCAAACGCCGCTTCCACTTCCTTCACATCCACCTGATTAGCCGGCTGGTATTCCGGCACTTTAATCTGGTCCTTCAAGGTATCCGGGTAGCCGACCTCCTTGATAATCAGATCAATATACTCCGATTGGTCATGCGATTTCATGTAGGCTACGGCTTCATCATAGGCCGCATACATATCCCGGATGGCTTGTCCCTTGGCATCAATCGCGCTTTGCGGGAAGGCCAGCACAAACGGATTCACATTAGCGGTCTTAGTGGAGCTTAGCACGCGCAGACCCGCCGCTTTCCCCATAGTGACATAAGGCTCCGGCAAAATAGCCGCATCGGCTTTTTGGTTCTTCAGCAGCTCCAGGCGGGTTGGAATTTGCGGCACTTCGGTCACCGTAATATCTTTTTCCGTCAAGCCTGCCTGCTTCAGCATCGTCGCCACTGTATATTGTGTTGAAGTATTCTTGGACAGAATCACTGTCTTGCCCTTGAGGTCCTTCACGTCCTTAATCGCATCATTGCCGGTGAGCAGATCAAATTCACCGGTAGTGGTGCTGGCGATCTTTACATCAAGCCCCGCTTCATTATAGATCGAAATCGCCACCAGGTCGGCGCTAAGCCCATCCACTTTACCAGCCTGGAAAGCCACGTCACGGTCCTTGGCGCTCTTGAAGGTCTGAATCTCCAGATTCACGTTATGCTTTTTATCAAAGCCCTGCTCATGGGCAATAATGAATGGAATCGCATCAATTGATGGTAAAAGACCCAGCGATAATGTGGCCGTCTCTGCCGGCGTACCGCTTGCAGCCGGCGCCTCTCCAGCCGCGCTCCCCTTATTATCCGCTCCTGCATTATTCGTATTTGATGTGCCGCAGCCCACCGCCACTACACTGATCGCAGCGACCAGCATCAACAGCATCGTAAGGTGTTTCCAGTTTGTTCTCTTCATGTTTCTCCGGTAGCCTCCATCTTCTTTGTTCTGATTACTCATCGGCCTCCGGGGCAGCAGAAAGAAAAATCGGCTCATGCGAATTAATTCACATAAGGGAACGCAATTATGTATATTTCCTGCTTCCCGAAAGGCTCTAAGTAATGCAATTTTACACCCATTGTTCTATTTTGTATATTTTTAAATTGAAATAAGTAGCCGGCCTTAGCAGGGAAAAGGACCGCCGGACAGCAAAAAGCCTTCATCTCCCCCGCGTCCATCGCAGGTTAAAAGAAGGCTTCGTCTTATTTTCTCATCCTATAGTGCAGTACCTGTAACTGTGGTTCCGTTCTTCGTAATCTTATAGTTCACCACATCGCCGTTCCAGAAATGGAACTTCAGAATCACATCTCCGTTATTCACTTCATTGAAGAAGGCCGGCAGCAGACTGATCTCATTGGTGGTGTAGGAAGGCGTGAACGTATAGGCGAATTCCTTGTACGACGTCCAGTTTTGCGGACCGGCATTGCCGCCGGAGGCATATGTGGCCTCCATCGTAGCCAAGGTAGTTCCGTTAAAGGCTGTAGGAATTTTAAATGAGCTGGTCGTTCCCTGGGCATTGCTCAGTTTTGGCGTGTTCGAGAGGACAACATTAAAGCTCCAGTCTGCCCCTTTGTTGAACCGTGCGGTTAATACCGCATTTACCCCAAGCTTGCCGGAGGAGGACAGGCTGGTGAGTCTGGCTGCTTTGAAGGTCAATTGGTCACCGTTCAAAGTATAATCCGTTCCCTGTGCCAACTGCTGGCTGCCGTACAGGATCGAGGACAACGTATTGCCGTTCAGGTTAAGCTTCACCGTCACATCTTTGGCAGCAGCACCCTTTCTCAAATTAATGAGATCGCTTTCAGCAGTGGACGAACGGCCGGACCAACTGGCTTTCATCATATTATAGAGCTGGGGATCGGACCATTGATAGGTTGTACGGCCAAAATGCTGGCCATTATCCCACAGCATCGGTGTAATTTGCTTAGATTTCAGATAATAAGCCAAATATTCGAAGAACTTCAGTTTCTCGCCCTGCTCGATAACGCCGGTATTTTTGTCAAAGCCGAGCAGACCGTATTCGCCGACAATGACTGGAATTCCTTTGGCTGTAAAGGTATTGTACACATTGGTAAAAGTAGTGTTGATGTCATTCTGTGTATCGGTGTCGAACTTCGTATAACCCGCAATGTTAACGCTGAATGGCCAGAAGCCATAGTAATGCACGGTAGCAATCAGGTTTGCGTCATTCAGCTTGGTAATCGTGCTGTAAAGCGCATTCATTCGGGTCTGGGTTGGAGAAGCTTCGAGTGTCGAGAGCACCAGCGGACGTGTTGCATTATTCCCGCCTGATTTTCTGACAATGTTGTAGAAAGACACGTTCAGCTCGTCCAGCATCTGGATCGCCTTGTTCTCATCCGTAGTTCCGCCATCGGTAAAACGCGGCTCATTGACACTTTCGAACATCAGCTTACTCGAATACCCTTTGAACTTGTTCGCAACCTGTGTCCAAATCGCGTTATAGCGGGCCAGCACCTGGTCATGCTGCTGCTCCATCTTGCTGATCCACAGCCAGGAATCATGGTGGAGATTGATCATCACATACAGGTTCTCGCCAATCGCCCAGTCCACAACCTGCTGAACACGGGACAGATAGGCCGGATCAACAGTATAGCCTGGAGCCGCTCCGGTGTGAACATCCCAGGTCACGGGAATACGGATGCTTTTGTAACCTTGAGCCGCAATCTTCTTGATTAATTCCTGAGTAACTGCAGGGTTGCCCCATGACGTTTCATCGGCTCCCGTAGCATCAAGCGTATTGCCAAGATTCCAGCCCGGCTGCATGGCATCGACATAGGATTGCAGACCTGTAGCGGCGGCAGCCTGTGCTTGCGGTGCCTCTTCAGAGGATGCAGCAGAGACTGCAGGTGTAACTAAAGCAAGCAGTAAAACAGCGATGAATGCAAGTGACAGGAACGATTTCTGTTTTGGCATAAAAAAGTAATTCCTCCTTTTAGGTGTAAGGCTCCTTTTTAGAACAGATGCTGTGTTGTCCAGTGTGCACGTCATTCAGAAGGAAGGATGACTACTGCACAAAATCACCTCCGCACTTTTTTTGCAACCGCTTACGAAAATCAATATAGCATCTTTAGCGAATGGTAAATATCCCAATAATTAGTGCAAAAATCCATTCAAAATTATAGATTTTGACATTTCATCAATTCCACAAGCCTGCTAGTCCCGAATTATGATATAATTAGCGAATCTTACACAGGTGAGGGGACCGGGGGTAATGAGTGATCAGATTCTTCAGCAGATTCTTGGGGAACTAAAAAGTATGCGCTCCGATTTGAGCGAAGTGAAGGTTGACTTGAGCGGAGTGAAGGTCGACTTAAGCGAAGTAAGGGCTGACGTAAGCGGAGTGAAGTCCGAATTAAGCGAAGTGAAGACTGACTTAAGCGGGGTCAAAGCTGGTTTATCTGAAGTAAGAGCTGACTTAGGCGGGGTCAAAGCCGGTTTGTCTGAAGTAAGGACTGACCTAGGCGGGGTCAAAGCTGGCTTAGCCGAAGTAAGAGCTGACCTGGACGAAGTTAAAAATGACCTAACTGAAGTAAAAGCCGACATTATCAGCATTAAAGAAGACACCAAGCTCATCCCGCTGATCCAGCAGGCGGTGTCGGAAGTGAATGCCGAAGTGATCGCTAACCGGGACACCTTGCATAATATAGAAGAAACTCTAAGAAGTCATGACGTTACACTTGATATCTTATCAAGACGTTCCATAGATCAGGAAGCGGCTTTGAAACGAATTAAATAGATGTCCTCGACACAGAGACACACTTCTCTCCATTGAACACAAACCCTAATAAATATATAATTTCCGCAAGAAAATTTGTCTTTTTCCCGTGGACACATCTTCCAATTTCTTTTTTTTGTGTTATAATGAAAGCGTAACCAAAAAGAAATAAAAACTTTTGATTGCATCGTCCAAGGAGGATGAATGAAATGCTGGCAGGACTTAAGGAGCTTAAAAATTGGGTATCCGGAATGTGGCAGCCATGGATGACTTCGGAAGAAGAAGACTACTGGAAAATCGAATATTCTGTGGAGCGTCATTTGCATACACCGCCAACTCCTAACCCGCTTACCTACCAGGAAGAAGCACGCATCAAGAGTGTGAAATATCATTAACTAGATCTATTGCAGATACAAATTTACTCACAATCAACTTTTGACATAAGACCGCAAGAAGCCGGAAGCCATTCCGGTTTTTGCGGTCTTTTATTTTGGAGCAACGAGCTTGTACCAGTCATTTGCTTCTTTTAACACCTGATCTCCACCCGCAGCCATAAATTCCTTTACAAAGGTATCAAAATAATCTACCGGCTTGTCCCCGGTTATGATGGAAATATAGGCCTTGTTTTTGAGCTTTATCAGCTCTGCGCTGTTCCTTATTAATGAAGGTGTAGAAACCTCCAGCCTGTTGTATATCCCGTTTTTATCGAGTCCCAGGGTCGATGCCCATTGCTCCCTGCGGCCTAGTGGCTTGCGTGGAACGGTCATTCCGATTCTGGCGCCGATTTGGTTTTCATAATTCGTTATTTTATCAAATGGGGGCAGGATCACTATATCGTCAGTCGCCTTATCAGCCCATTCCCAATGCTTGCCTTCAACTCCGTACAACATTGACGTATACTCATCCTGGTTCGGACTTGCGCTGACATAGTCAAGAATCTGCAGGATTTTCTCCAGCTTCCCCGGCTCTTTTACGGCATTCGCACCAATTGCTGTAAAACTCATCAGCATATCATAAGCTTTAGACCCGCTTTTCCCCTGAGGTCCGGTTACAGGCTGTCCGAAAACAATCCTTGCCTGTTTGTTCTTGTTTACAAGCTCCATCGCATTGAATGTGGCTTCCACAGGGACTTCTTCACCTTTTAGATTCGGAACCTCGTAATCTCCGGCCTGAATCCAGTGATAGTAGTTGCCCATCGAGGTCATCCCTATTCTCCCGTTGATAAAAGCATGCGACAGATGCTTATAGCCCCCTTTATTCTCCCCTGTGATGAACTCGGGATCAATAATCCCATCCCTATACCACTTCTGCAGCAGCTTGAGGGCCCCCTTCATCTCAGGCTCCAAAGCACCAATAACCAGACGGTGATCCTTCTCTCCGAAGTATAGCTGGTCGGCAAAAACAATCTGTCCAAACGCTCCGAAAACAACATTCAGCCCTTCGCTGGAAAGCCCGTAGGTATCTTTCTTGCCGTTCCCATCCGGATCATTATTCGCAAAAGCGTACATTACCTTCTCGAACTCAGCTAAAGTCTTCGGAACCTCAAGGCCAAGCTTATTAAGCCAGTCCTGCCGGTATACCACAGGTACTCTATAAATGTTCGTCGGATTGACCACAGGAATCCCATAGAACTTCCCATCAATTTTCCCATAGTCCAAATATCCGGGCGCGTTCGCATTGATGGTCTTGATAATGTTCGGGGCGTACTTAAGCAGAACATCCTCCGGGATTTCGGCAAGCACACCCTGTGTCTGGTATTTCAGAAGATCCTGCGGCTGCCTGACCCGAAAGAGGTCGGGAATTTCACCCTGTGCAAGCCTCAGATCCAGAAGCGCTTCATATTTATTATTTTCGAGATTCCATACATCCAGGTTCACACCAAACTTATCTTCAACAGCTTTAAGCATTTCGGCATTCTCAGGAACAGGCTCATTCTGATGCATGGTCCAGGAAATGTTATAGCTTTTCTCTTCCGATGGAGCTGTAGCTGCTGAATTGTGCTTTGGAGCTTCACATGCGCTTAATAGCATCATCGCTGCTGTAAGCATGGAGAGTGACCGTAAACTATTTCTTCTCATTACATCGACCGCCCACTAGATATTGTTCAGCAAAGTTTATTCCGGGTTGCCATCCTTTTTACTGGGCCTGCTTCAGTACGTCCCGCATATAGGACTTAGGCGTACAGCCATTCATCTCTTTGAATTTCTTGATAAAATATGCCGCTGTGCCATATCCGACGGAACCAGCAATCTGTTCGATGGTCATGTTGCCTTTTGCCATTAGCTCCAGCGCTCTTTCCATTCTTTTCTGGGTTACATATTCGATGTAGTTCATTCCGGTTTCCTCTTTGAATATCTTGCTCAGATATTTCGGGCTGATAAAGACCTTGCCGGCAACCGTATCGAGCGAAAGCTCCTCTGAAAGATGCTTGCTGATGTACACCTTAACTGCTTCAATGCTATCAACATTTCTCTGATCACTCCGTTTCTCCATATCACCGATGAATTCCGTAACAGAATGAACCAGCCACTGCCTGTAGCTGCCCAGGTTATAAATGGAGGTGTACTGCTTATATAAATCCATTTTGACGTTATCCGCCGGGTTGTACCGCACACTTATCAGATAATCCGAGTACACGGATACTGTATTCAACAATATAAAATGGCAGTAATCTGCTGAATACCCACCATCCTGCATATTTTCAATCAGATGGTCTACGGCTGCGGCAACCCCCTCGGCATTTCTGGCCTGAAGCTTCTCTTTAAACTTCAAAAGAAGGGATTGTGGTATTTCATGTTTGCTATTCTCCCTGTTCAGCAGGTTGTGGTCCTTAATAATAGAAATTCCGGGCAGGAAATAACCGTATTTAATGAGCGTCTGCGCCGCTGCAAAGCTTGTGTGCACATTCATGAATTGCTGCACCCAATGGCCCCAGGCTATTTTGAATTCCAGATCAAAGCTAATCTTCACTTCTGAAAGGATAAAGCCGGAGAGCTTGTCTAGCAGCCCTTCCTCCGCATGGTTCGTACATACGATCACCGCTATTTTCTGATCTGGAAGCTCTTCAGCAATAACCTGGCTATCATGAAAATCTACGCTTTCCAATTGATTGATCAGGCGGTAGATCACATAGTGCATCGTTTTGGAATTCAGCGCTTTAAACTCACTGCTTACCGGATCAACCACCATACAGCAGAAATTCGCATATTCCATAGATATATTGACGGATTGCAATTGTTCGGCCAATTCTTCACGGCTGTAGCTGTTTCTCAGGATGTTAAGCACAACATTGTGCTTGATCACCGGGCTGTTGGCCTGCAAAGTTTCTTCAAGACTGCTTACCTTGCTGGTCAGCTTATGGATCGCTGAATCAATTAAAATATACTCATTCTGCCCGGGTGTAGAAGCATTGTCGAACAGCCCTTTGATTTTGCCCATTAAGCGCTTCAGAGGGTTATAACTTCTTATAGTGAAAATACCGGACAAAATAATGCCCACCACAATAGCCAGCAGACAAATTACCAATACCGCTTTCTGCAGCAGGATGGAATTCTTATAGTAGCTATTTGTAGGAGTTACATTATAGATCTTCCACTTATTTGAAGTGAACTGGTGATAGGATACGACGCTGGGAACTTTATCAACGGTGTCCGTGAAGCTATCAGCAACCGCGGCGGAGGATAGAATTTTGCTCATGTATGCGAGAAGTGAAGCGTTCCCGCCAAGCTTGCCTTTATCCGCGGCAGAAATAATATCCCCGTTTTCTCCAACAATAAAAGTGTTTGTATAGTCGGATGGCATAACGTTCTGGATGATTTGACTGACAGAAGTTTCCTTGATATCAATAGCAATCATCAGCTCAGAGTCTTTACCGGCAGAGTTCACAGGATAACTGTGGGCATATGAAATCAGAGGATTCATGCTGTTTTTGCCGGACACACCGGCATATATATCCCCGGGCACCATACGTGTTTCGGTCCATAAAAAGGTTTTGTCATTTCCCCGCATCCCGTCGATCCAGCCCATCTTCCTGAATGCGTCTTTCGTTGAATCATCATAAAATCTCAATCCATAGTCAGATGAAATCATGATTTGCTGCTTGGGATAATACAAATGGACCGCATAAATAAGATCCGAGTTGCTCGTCACCTTATCCTTCAGCAATTCCTGAATATCAATAACACTGCTGTAATTCCCCTTCAGGCTGTCTTTGGCTAATAACAAGGTGCTCCCCGACTCTCCCAGGGAAAGATCCAGATATATTTTCTTCACCCGCTGAAACACAGACGATTCCAGATAATTCGCTGCATTCTCAAGGATGATTTGGTTCTTGTTTCTAATTTCTTCATTGTAATTTCTCGGGAAATACATATAAAAAATCGAGCAGAGCAGAAGCACAATTACAAGCACTATCGTCAAATAGGAGACAGCCAGGTTGGTGAACACAGAATTCGAATTTTTTCTCATCAGCTTTCCTTCTCCGAACTCAAAATATATGAAGTATGCGGACTGCACAGTCCTTTATTAATTTTAAGTGAACTATGTTTACACAAAATTATGAATACGCGTTATTTGTGTAAAGGAGAACAAAATACGAATTTTATATTATACGGAAATTGTTATATTGAAGCCCAAACTGCCCGGATGCTACATTGATTTCGAATCAAAACAGAACCTACAGGAGTGGATACGAGTTGAAATTGAAATTGAGAAAAAGGCATCTTACCAGAGCTTTGAGTCTGTCATTGCTTCTAAGCTCGATGAGTGGAACGTATGCGGGTGCGTCGGGTGCGGCAGCAGCAGCAATCCCCTCAAATGTAGATCTGCCAGCGCCGCCAGCCTGGGGGTACTATGTAGACAACTACAAGAATAATACTTCCTCCAACAAAACGATTGCTTCAAATCCTGCCCTCGGCGTTCTTTCCGGATTCGAGCAGCTTTGGACTCCTGGCGCGACTTGGGACACAGGCGTGAAAGTGAACAGCAGTGTGCTGGATGCCAACATTCAAAAGGTGGTTGATAGGGCCGCCAGCCGGACCGCCAGCGAGGCAGATGCAGCCTATCTCGACGACCGGAGAAAACAGAGCTACAGTGTTATGGATGGCCTGGGTTCGCTTACCGATGTCTATCGGAATAGCGTGGGCGCAACAACAACAATCACCGATATTCCGGCCGATGCCACATCTGTTAAATATGAAGATAAGGGAGACGGTGGTGAATACGGTTCAGGCGATCCGAATTCCAGTCTCGGCAGCATGGTAAATTTGGTCAATACCTTCCGCAACAGCAGTGCTTCAACAAACCCGGCAAAAACCTACTTTAGTTATCCTCGCCCGTTCCGCTGGGAAAGTGACTCAGTTATTGTTCCGTCTCTTGTTCCTGCAAAAAGTAGTGATCCCAGCAAGGATGGCGGCTTTCCAAGCGGTCATACCAATGCTGCTTATCTCAGTGCTATTGCTATGGCATACGCTGTACCGGAGCGTTTTCAGGAGCTGCTTACGCGGGCTTCCGAGCTTGGTAACAACCGGATTGTTGCCGGCAT
This sequence comes from Paenibacillus sp. sgz302115, assembly GCF_056120445.1. Lineage (NCBI taxonomy): Bacteria > Bacillati > Bacillota > Bacilli > Caryophanales > Paenibacillaceae > Paenibacillus > Paenibacillus sp. sgz302115. The sequence goes on along the minus strand of NZ_JBVYOK010000010.1, from coordinate 52,646 downwards.
GCACTCCCCGCTGGATGTAATGGGAGCGCGGGTTATGGCAACTGCCATATCGGCTGCCGCTTTGAATGAACCGAACAATACTGCCTTGAAGCAGGCTGCGTATAACGATGCCCATACTAAATTGTTGACGCAAACGGGTACAGCGGCAGACCGGTTCAGCAATTATTCCAAGAACAAGCAGGATTATACGGAGCGTTTGACGTATGGCTTCAGCCAGATTAATCCTACAACTAAACCTATGGTAGTTCCGAAGGGTGCAGAAGTCCTGCTGGAGACACGCCTGCCTTACCTTGACAGTACGCAGCGCCGCTGGGTATTAGCCACTACAGGTCTTCCATCGGGCTATCCGGTGCTCGACGATCCTGAGGGCTGGGGACGATTGAACCTCTTTGCCGCAGCGGATGGGTATGGCGCTTTTGCAAACGACGTTACAGTGACAATGGATACCTACAAAGGCGGCTTCAATGCTCTGGATCGCTGGCGGAACGACATTTCCGGCGCCGGTAAACTGACCAAGAAGGGAACGGGTACTCTAAAGCTGCAGGGCAGCAATACTTACTCCGGGGGCACACAACTGGACGCAGGCACACTTGAGGGGAATTCAGCAACAGCCTTCGGAAGCGGCGATGTAGTGGTCAACGGAGGGACCCTGATTCAAAATGTTCCCGGACAGATGAATATCGGCGGGAATTACAGCCAATCTGCAAACGGCACACTTGAGCTGGATCTTAGCAGCAAAAATGATCTGCTTCATGTCAGCGATGCAGTAAATCCTAACGGGAAATTACGTCTGAACTTCTTGAATAACTATGTGCCTGACGGCACCATCACGCTCATCACCCACGGCAAGGATCAACGGACCGGACAATTCACTTCTGTTGAAACGGTCGGGTTACCGAGCCAGTATAAGATGAAGGTTATCTACAATGTAGACAGCATCCAGCTGGCAGTAGACCCGGCAGCACCAAGCTGGCCGGCAAATGCCAAACTGACAGGCTCGAACATTAGCCAAACAGGACTTACCTTAAACTGGCCTGCTGCGGTAGATAACGAAGGGGTTGTCAGCTACAGCGTATACCAGAACAGCAAGCTGCTTAACACCGTAACAGGCACTACTTATTCCTACAATGTAACCGGATTGACCCAAGGCACTTCCTACTCTTTCTCTGTAGTAGCTTATGACCTTGCGGACAACTCAAGCAATCCATTAACGGTCACCCTGAGCACTGTTTCCGTTACTCCTGGAAATGGTTCAGGTTCGGGTGCAACTGCTGCACCTTCTCCGTCACCTTCGCCTACACCAAGTCCAACTTCCAGTCCAGGTGCAGACAATGGGCAGAAGCCAAGCCTAACGGTAACGGCAACTGCTGACGCCAGCGGAAAAGCCGAGGTTGTCATCAAGGATGCCCAGATCAACGATCTGCTGAGTAAGGTGAATTCGTCTGCAGCAGGGAAAATCGTAGCAGAGCTTAAAGTACAGACCGCAGATAAAACAACTACAGTGGGAGTAACGCTCACCAAAGATGCCATTAGCAAGCTGTACGAGAGCAAAGCTGCTGAGGTGCAGCTTGTGACCCCACTCGGAAGCATGACTATTAACAAAACCGTGTTGGATTCGCTTAAAAAGGCTGCGGGCGACAATGTCAGACTAGTGATCGCTCTAGCCGACACAAACGCGGTATCTTCCGAAGCAAAAACCCTGGTAGGCACAAGACCAGTGCTGGAATTTGCTATCGAGTCGGGAGCTTCAAGTCTGACTAGCTTTGGAGGCGGCAGTATCAAGCTCGCTATTCCATATGCACCGGCCCAAGGCGAGGACACAAACGCAATTGCTGCCTACTACATTGATAAGAACGGTAAGCCAAATGTAATCGCACAATCGGGTTATAGCCAGAATCAAGGAATGGTCACCCTGGTTACCAATCACCTTAGCAAATACGCTGTAGGCTATAACAAAATCAGCTTTAGCGACACCTCCAGCCACTGGGGCAGCAGCTATATCACATACCTGGCTGGACACAACATTATTTCCGGTAAAGGCGGCAACAAGTTCTCACCGGATGCGGGGGTAACCCGGGCAGAATTCGCAAAAATGCTGGCGGGATTGGCAAATGCGGATGTAACAGGGTATAAGACCTCAACGTTTGCGGACATCAAAGCCGGTGACTGGTACTTGCCTTATGTATCATGGGCAGCCGATAACAACATCGTTACCGGGGCAGGGAACAACAAGTTCAACCCGAATGCTCCTGTAAGCCGCGAGGAAATCAGCGTAATGATTGAGCGTTATGCCAAGCTTGCAGGTTACACGCTGCCAACAAATAGCAGTGCTGCAAACTTCACAGACAGCTCCAGCATTAGCCCTTGGGCTGCGGAAGCGGTAACCGCACTTCAAAAAGCAGGGATCATTTCCGGTAAAGGCGCTAACAAATTCGACCCTCAAGGCGGCGCAACAAGAGCAGAAGCCGCTAAAATTCTGACAGTGCTTTTGCAGGGATTAGCTCAGTAATTCAAGCAACAAAATTATTGCCAGAGAATCAGGTGGATGCATTTAACCTGATTCTCTGGCAAGTTTTATTTTCCCGTTTCATTGAGTTCATTGTTCTGAAGAACCTTACGCAAATACTCCAGCCGCTTTTACATTCACTGATCGAAAGTCTCGTCCATATGCCTACCTCTTAAGTTGGAGGTACCTACGAGTTTAAATCCGCCATCTGCCTTTTCATACGTATAATTTACATTCGGTTCATCCATATATATTACATTGGCTTGGTAGTGCTCAGATTTAAAGCTGTAGAGCCCTTCGATTTCTTTAATGTCTTCTTTTTTGTATGACCTTTCGGATGTCAGATATGTCAGTACCTCATTTGCAATTTCGTTCTTTTTTTGAGGTAATCCTGTGAGAAAGAAATAAATACCACCTACTATCACCATAAGCACTAATGAACCGATTATTAACCCTACACGCTTCTTCAAATGTTCCTCCCTCTTTTATATTAAAATAATTTCCATTTAATATTAATATTCCCACTATATCATGTCATTTTTACGGAGTGTGACCCAGAGGGCTGGCAACCGGATCAACTGCCGCAATTTCAATCCACGTACTCTATACGGAGTGCGACTACGTAAAGGAGCCACGGCATGAGCAAACTCGACGGATTTCAATCCACGCACTCACACGAAGTGCGACAATAGTAACAATGCTAATGGATGGTTACACATATCATTTCAATCCACGCACTCATACGGAGTGCGACAAAACAAGCAGGTTGAGGAAGGAGATAACCAATGACAATTTCAATCCACGCACTTCACACGGAGTGCGACATTGAGGAGTGGATCGCATGAAAGCAGCATGGGTATTTCAATCCACACACTCCACACGGAGTGCGACAGCGAAAATACATACCATTGATGCAGCACTTAGATGTATCCGATATATTTGTGAGAAACTAGTTGCATAATAAGTATAAATGGGAGGTTGATTTTTTTGGAATATGCTGAATTCCTCTTAAATCGACAAAATCCGAGGTGCGAAGGACCCGGGGATTTCCTGGGCGCTTGGCATCCGCACCATATCTTCCTTATTCTGGATTGTATCATATCACTCCTTTACGTACACTTCATTCTGATTATCATTTGAAATTAGCAACTAAAGAACCGATACTAATTTTACTACTCCAATTAATCATATACCTAGTAAGCGGGTGATAATTATGTTCTCAGATAACAATAAGATTGCCATCACGCTCAGCCCGTAGAAGTATTTCCCCTTGGAACTCCTGCGGGCCGGGCCTTTTCCCAAGGGAGCATGATGGTTATGAAGCCTTATCGAAAGAATCGAAATCAAGCCCAAATCAGAGCAAGCCAGAATTGATAATTGTGTGCAGCAAATTGAGGATTGGATGAATGACCTTCAACCTCCGTATAAAAGGCAGCTTCCGAAAAAAATGTCTCTTTCTTCGTCTTAATGGTATATAGTAGTTACATCCTATAATTACGAAGGAAGTTATTCGATATGCTTCACTCATTGAACCGGCGGCTGAACCGCATGATGCCCCTGATTACACCGCTCAGCATTCTCATCGGCGTAATCTGCGGCAGCCGCTTGTCTTCTTTTACCTACTTGTCGCCGTGGCTGTTTGCCTTTATGACCTTTGCCGGCAGCATCAGTCTGGGCTTCAGGGACCTATTGAACGTAATCAAAAAACCCGCTCCGCTATTTGTATGTCTATTCATTCTGCATGTGGCTATGCCCATAATTGCATTGGCATTCGGACATTTAACCTTTCCGGGGGACACGTATACGATTACCGGACTTGTTCTGGCTGCGGTTATCCCAACCGGGGTAAGCAGCTTTATCTGGGTCCATATCTATAAAGGCAATATCGCCTTGACTCTGTCGATTATCCTCATTGACACCATCGTGGCCCCTTTCGCCGTGCCCGGCATCCTCTCGCTGTTAATCGGAGCGAATGTGCAGTTGGACGTGACAGCCATGATGAGCAGCCTGTTCTGGATGATTGTCGTCCCTTCGCTGCTGGGCATGGTATTGAATGAATGGAGTAAAGGAGCCATTGTACCAGTCTGGAGTCCGAGAATGAACCCATTCTCCAAGCTGGCTATGGCAGCAGTGATCGCGATTAACGGTTCGGTTGTCGCCCCTTATCTGACAGATTTTAGCTGGCGGCTGGTCGGCCTGGCGGCTTTGATCGTTACGCTCGCCTCCACAGGTTATCTGCTGAGTTTCAGCCTCTCCAAGCTGATGGGCTGGAGCGAAGCGGATCAGACAGCGCTTATTTTCAACGGAGGCATGCGCAATATCAGTGCGGGAGCCGTTTTGGCGGTTACCTATTTTCCCGCTCCGGTCGCTGTTCCTGTTGTACTCGGCATGATATTTCAGCAAATGCTGGCTTCCCTGGTCGGCTTCCTGCTCGGTCGCCGTACCAGGCTAGAGCATTCCGACACTGTCTCCGCCGCCTGACTTGAATTTCCCTTCACAATAGTAGCGCTAATAGAGCAGGCCCATGTCAGTGACATGGGCCTTAAAATGCACAATTGGGAGGGGCTAAAGAAGGCTTAAATGCGTCACTCCGAAGCACAGCAGCTACACTATCAGGGTTCAGCACACATCCAGACCTTAATAAAAGTGATTTTAGCACTATTTGATCTGCATCTGGTATATTTACTACATGAATACAATCTTGTAAGGGAGAGAACGTCAATGAGTGCAGAATTTATTATTAACGGTATTGGGCAAGTATCCATTCGTGTGCATGACATGGAGATTGCCACACGATTCTACCAAGAAACTCTAGGTCTTAACATGCTGTTTCAGATTCCAAACATGACGTTTTTCGAATGCAACGGTATTCAAATTATGCTGAGCATTCCCGAAAATCCTAAGTTCGATCATCCCAGTTCTGTATTCTATTTCAAGGTTGACAACATTAACTCTGCGTACGAAGCATTAGTCAATCGTAATGTAGATTTCTTAGGCAAGCCACATAAAATTTCTGAGATGGGTCAAACCGAAACTTGGATGGCGTTCTTCCATGACCCAGACCAAAACGTACATGCCCTGATGAGCGAAGTAACTGTCAGCAAATAACTGGTTCCACTTTTCGAGCATTACTCCCAGCCACCCACCGTATTTGATACGGATGCATTAGCTGAAATTGACATTCACATTGACTTTATTAATGGAAGAGCCAAACGAATGTATGGAGTAGGAGGAACAAGTGAAATTTGCTACGAACAGCGGATTCCTGGCCTTCAAATTGAACACATTACTTTGAACGATTTTCCGATTCAGCTCGCCTCTATACAAGAGCCTTATGGCTTTGATGGGATGCTCGGCATTGATTTTATGCTGAGAACCGGATGCAAAGCGGATTTCGAAACATTGGAAATTAAAGTTACTAAATAAGCCAAGTGACAAGCCTTGGACGGCTATCGCTTGGCTTATATTTGCTTTAGTCGATCTGTCGTTGATTTCTAGTCACTGCGTTCAAGCTCCTGTAGCGATAATCTAAAGGTTGTCACAACCTGTATTTCGCCGAGTAGTCTCCCCCCCTTACAAACGGCCTTTTACGTTTAATTTTTGTATGACGTTAGAGATGTGGTTGCGGACAGTGTTTTCACTGATAATTAACAATCCGGTAATATCCTGTGTTGTTAAGTCATTTGTTATCTGAGTTACTTCCATCATTATATTTCTTCATCTGAATTATTCTTTTTAAAAGTAAACCATCACTAGGATATGCCTTTCCATCCTGAGTAAAGATCCTTGGGTACAGGTTAGTTACTATTGTTTTTAGATTCAAAATCATAAATACTAGGGGAAGAAAATAATTTTCCTCATTACCAATACCAAGCAATATGTAGACAATACTAATGACAAAAACTTGAAACATTACTCCTCCTAAAGCAAAAGCGGCAAAACGCAGCCTGCTGTTCTCAACACTGCTTCCTATAACAGTTAACCCGCCAAATCCATAGCAGAATATAAATGATGTTCCAAATATTTTTACACTTAAAAGTTGTTTCCGCCCTCCTATTTCTACGCTTTCTATGTCATACCCAACTAACTTTCCTGCCAAAAAATGTCCAAGCTCATGCAAGAACGTATCCAGATATTTGAACAAGGTGATCATAATTGAAATGAACAATCCCACCTTGATTGACGGTTCAATAATAGATAACAATATAAGTATTACAATAAAAAAGATTATATAAAAGGTGGTTCGGTTCAACATCAATGTCCTACCTTCATATAATTTTCTACCCAGCAGTTCCGAATGTCTCATTTATAACTATTTCGTATTCTTCCCACTTAAAATAAAAAGGCCCAATATTAATAGCTTTATTACCAGGTTCTAGCTTGAAATCTCTCCATATAATAAGATCCGCTTCTCTCTCAATAAATACTGATATAAAGCCACATTCTTCATCTCCACACCAAGGACAGACTAGGATTGGGTATCTGTAGTATAAATATTCGTGAGGCTGCTTCAATAAGAAATAATTAATTATCTGTCTTTGATGCTCTTCACTGCCCCAACCGAAGGACGGAACCATATCATGCTTTTTTAGCATTTGGTATAGTGACTTGCCATCAATGATCATATCAGCAAATTTAGTGTTTTTATTTCCTTCTTGTTCCGGATCACAGCTATCGTATCGGCTTGAAGGTTTAGTTTGTAATTGATTTATGGTTCTCATATTCCCTCCTCTAGTGGTTGACGTCTTCTTGATATTACTTAGAAATCGAATTCAATGTTTGACAGTACTAATATTTTTTTGAAGCAATTCAACATCTATATCTTTGGTCAATGGTCCATCTTTTGATGATCTAATAGAGGTGCGTGTATCCTCATCTTCTCGATATTTGTAAGAAAAGGTGATTTCATAGACAGGATAATCAAATAAAAAATGCTTACCCACAGCCTCACTTTTAGCTACAAATTCAGCCTGTGATAACTCCCTTTTTTCTACCCAATCAATAAAGACAGAATAAGTATAACTATCTCTTGAACGATCATTATGAACGTAGCGGATATTTTGGGTCCCAAACTTTTTAAAGTAGCTTTTTTCATCGAGTGGGAATAAATTAATAGAAGACACTGTAGCGCTAGGAATGATTTCCTGCACATTTTTAGTAAATTGCCTTTCAGCATCTGCTTTTATAGCCCAACTCAACAAGTCATCATCTCTTATGCCATCAAACATATTTAAATTCACATAGAATTTAATGTTCATTCCATTGTTGACGGTATAAACAGGAACACTATACCAACCGTCAAAGATAGTATTAAAAATACTTTGGCTTGGCCAACCGACTTTCATATTCATTTTATAATATTTATTATCTATATAATGTACGGCTTGTTGACGGGCTATCAAATAGAAAACTAAGTGAACAATTATTATTATTAATATAATTATCGAGAATAAGCTTATAGTTTTTGTTGTTCTTTTTTTCATATAGCTCCCTGCCATTTCATAATATTTGAACAAAAGCCGTTAGGTATCAGGTTGCTTCCTGATATATTTGCGTATTTTTACTCCTTCAGTATATCAACCATTCTAAATACTGGAAATCAAAAAATGGAACCTTTTTTTACAACAAAAAACCTCCCCTCACCCCTAGGGATGAAAGAAGGCTTAAACGCGTCCCGTTAATTCACTAACAAGGTCTGTATACTAACAACAAAAATGAACAATGAGACAACAATACTCATATACCAAAATCTCTTTTTACCTTTTTGAAGCTCTTCTAGACCCATCAACAACATAAGAACTCCTAAGAAGAACATCATATACGGCATAAACTCAAAGTTCTTAGTAATTAGAGCATAACTTGATGAAATAATTATAATTATTACTACAACAAATTTACTGATTTTAAGCAAATTAGCTCCCCCCCAGCAATATTGTTTTTACCCGGAAGCGCCTCCGCATCAAAAAATCGCACCACAACATCCTACTCGTATTTTTGAAGGGTACCACTCCAACAACACCATATTCCGTGACGATCTGGATTTGTACCCTAGTGTACTCCACTAATCATCCAGAATCCATTAACATAGGTTAATCCTGATCGGTATGGAGCAATCTGCTCATTGAAACGGATATGCTTCTTTGAAAGTGCTACCCCGCGGGCCCAAAGGCCTCATGGTTCGATGCTTGAATGCTGTGTTATTTGAAGTTACCGGTATACTTTGAATAATCTAACATTAAATATTTAGTGCCTTTAAATACCACCACATGACCTTATGATATCCGATCAACTTTGAACCGATTTCATTTACATCATCTATACTGTAATCATAAAAATATTCATTATCTTGCTGATAAAGCTGATATGTGCCATCATCGAGTATTTCATCTCTATATTTATACAAGGCTACTACATATCTTGGATTATTAACGTTTCCGTTAACATTTAGATCTTCTTTCGTAATGTTATCAATTTCTTGAATAGCATGAATTGCGTTCTTGCTCTGTACTAATACGGGTGGGTTAAACTCTTGCGGATAACAAGCAATTGTTATCCATATCGTTATTAAAATCGTTATTAAAATCTTTGAGATTTTAATCCATAGTACTTTCTTAGTAATAACTAAACAGAGTAAAATGACTAATGAATTCATAATTATTGTAATTGGAATTGATGCAATTCTTCCTAATCCTGTATAGGGAAAAAGGTAGATTAGTAACACTAACAACAATACAGTTGGTATCATCAACAAGATAAAATTGAGAATGTATGACCATATATTCTTCACAGACACCCTACTCTCGAGGTTTTTATTTTTCACCAGAATTTTCATGCAACATTGTTGTATTCACTAACCCGTAAGGTTGCAAGTCTGCCATTCCTCGTTCTAGTGTCTGATAGAACAAGGAGCGTTAGCGAAGTAGCATGAATCCGGTGTTTTGTGATTCCCTTGCCCTCTCGATTCAACTTTCAAGTAGAGGTATAGTTATGTCAATCAGTTCATTTTGGTTGTCCAAGTACTTTAGTGTTTGCTCAACCACTTCTCTATTCAGGGTCTTCATAATGATTAAATGCTTCATATGTATTCCATGCGGGTCCATAAATTCATTATTGAAGTGTTCAACTAGTTTTTCCGGAGTCGTTAAGTTACACCATCGCCTAGAACCATCACTAAAGCTTAGGGTCACTTCTACAAAACGATTGGATTCAATATCATCATCAAAATACCAATTCTGCATAATCAATACCGATTCATTACTCGTTGAAAAATAATCCTTTGAAATCCAGACTCTTCTTCCGTGATCTCCAACAATCCTGTATTTACACTCATCCGTATCCACTACTTCATAGTCTTTTCCGCGAGTTAATATATGCTCGTATACACCAATAGCAGTACACCTAATGATTTGATCAACCATGAGTTTACTTCCATCTCCTTGAATTACAGGCAAGATTTCTGTGGCCACTCGTTTATCTTTTGGATTTGACTGTTATTGTCTACATCCTTTGTTTCCAAACCGAATATTTGGGAGTTAATTCCTTGCATGAGTGGATTAAAAAATGAGATCACCTCTACTTCTTCACCACCTAGATTCAGTCCTTTTCCAATAATAAATCTCTCTTTCGTCTCACCTTCATACTTTTCCATTGTAATTTCTTCCTTGTCTGTTGTTTCATCAAAAATGAGATTTCCTTTTAAGTTTAAGTACAGCACATCTTTCTCGACTCTCCAATGAAATAAAGTTATATCCTCCATGAAGGGATTCATAAATAGATAGCAACCTTTTCCATCACTTTGAAAAATCAAACGAGTATCCTCAAAAGAGGTATAGTAAAATACTTCTGATGACCATACACCAACTAAATCTTCATTCTTTATAAATTCTTTTTGTATATTCATAGTTATTCGCTCTTTTCTATGTTTTTTGGGCTATTTCCTCTGAAGACCAAGGAGTGTCGATCCTTATATTCTCTTCAGTTTTATCTCTCCAATTTTCCTCCTCCAGTATATCAACCATTCTAAATATTGGGAATTAAAAAGAACCCTTAAGGTTGTTCAACCTCAAAGGTTCCAATGCTTTTGGAGTCATTTATTAAGCTGTCACTGTATTCAGAAATGCGAGCAGCTACTCTCGTTTCTTCCCAACTGCGCCAAGGTAGATAACAAATTCTTCATCACCGTCTAATTCTAAAATCTCATCAATCAACTTTTGATCATAGATTCCAATTGCGCAAGCACCCGCACCGATAGATTCACTGGCTAAATAAAGGTTTTGGCATACATGTCCAACGTCGATAAGGATTTTTTTGTGAGCTGAAATATCATACTTCCATTCGGAGCGATAGGGTGTTGTACTCCATGCAAACAGTACAGAAGCTTTTTTTGCAAAGTTAGGGACAAATGGCTGATCTAAAGTAATCGCATCAATCTTCTGTTCAAGTTCATCTAATTCAAACATAAATAATAGCTTATGTTCTAGAGGAAGGTATCTGTAGATTCCTTGCTCAATGCCTTCTACCCGCATAATAATTAAATAGGTTTCAAAAGTGTGTGTCGCCCCACTGCATGGTACAGTTCGCAGCGTAAGTCCGTTCTTATTAATACCAGTAATCCCTTGGGTAGCCCATAATAAATAGGATAACTCATCCAGACTTAAAGTTTCCGGAGAATAAAACCTTGTACTTCTTCTTTGATTTATACAATCAAAAATGTTGTCATTACACACAACGTCTTTACTGACCTTTGGCAAATCAATAATCGGTGATTTCGGTTCAAAAGGCTTAACAATTGGCGGTTGTGCAAGCCCTTTGATCTTATCTGTCTTTATATGTTTAAATTCATGAAAATTAGATTTTAGAAAACGCCTTTGCTGTTCGTATCTTGTCATAACAGATCCCCCTAGATTACCTTATTAGCTTTAATTTATCATTTCATAAAAATTAGATTGTGATCTAACTCACTAATTCAGTTGTTTGGGTGAGCAACAAAAAACCTCCCCTCGCCCCTAGGGGCAAAAGAAGGCTTAAACATTAAGAGAACTACTATCTTCGAAAAAAGAAAATCCAATTCAATAAACTATGTACTCAAGTCACTTGATCACCCTGAAAAAGCCTTTAATAATTCTCCACTTCAACTTCTTTAGTATTCGGGTTAACTAGATACCATGCATAAATAACAGTGTCTCTACAATATCTCACTCCTATTCTGTATCTTCCATCATTTGTTTTCCCTTCATAACCAAAATATAAAGATTCATCTTCATACTTGGGGATATAGAATCCTTTACTATTATCTACAAAACCATATTTAGTTATTAAAATCTTCATAGATTTCTGAACATTCAAGTAATCAGCCTCTTTTACAAACCTCCCAAAGCCAACCGTAAATATATTCTTTTTCCCCTTATAACCATCACTTGAGAGGTAAGTAAAAGAAACATCCCCATCATAAAGGGAGATTTTTGCTTTAATGGTATTGCCAAATGAATCTACCCCTGTTAACTTAGCTTCCTGGTTATAGTCAAAGTAAACATTGTTAACTATTTGTGATGTGCCTGTTTGATCCGTTGAACTTTCAAGTACTACATGGGCGTGGTTATTCCCCAAAAATTTAATATTCATTTTACTGTAATATCCTGTTTGATTAGCAAAAGAAACATCAAGCCAAACCCCGTTATATTCAGAAAAAATTATATCAGCAATATCCATCGTTTTTTCGTTAGATTCTGCTTTAGTTATTATTTTTTTTGTTTTGTCACAGTAAACATTAATAAATCTTGTTCCATCCATGATTCTGAAATCCCAATATCCATTTTTCTCAGAGAGACTGTATAGAAAATCCGAGCTTTCTGCTGAGATTCCCTCAAGGGATTTCACAATGAATGTTGGGTAAGTTCTATTATTTGTTAATTCCACTCTTACTAGCGTTAATTTATTTTTCTTGAAAACCTCTTTTACCGGATGTTGCCATTTCCCTAAATCTGTAATGATGACTTTCGGATCTGTATTATTTATTTTCTTTATGGAAGCCACAGTTTCAGTGTCGATCTTTCCTACACTATGCACAACTGCCGTGTTTGTTTTATTCTTTGCATAATTCGACTCACTCTTGTCAAAAGTACATCCCGTAATATCGTTAATAACCAGTGCTAACATTCCCACAGCTATAATCTTCTTCATCTGCTCCCCCAAAATATCATCTTCTACATTACCCTTTTTTCCCTAAATTATAAATTCGACGTTTTTCAAACTTTCACCTCCAATTTTCCCTTTCAGGGAAAAGAATACAGTTTAATTGAAGAAATCCCTATATAACAAAAAACCTCCCCTCGCCCCTAGGGGCAAAAGAAGGCTTAAACGCGTCACTCCGAAGCACGGCAGCTAAATTTTTAGCTCCCCAAGCTTAATCAGCTCGACAACCGCTTGCGAACGGCCTTTTACGTTTAATTTTTGCATGACGTTAGAGATGTGGTTGCGGACGGTTTTTTCACTGATGAATAACAATCCGGCAATATCCCGTGTTGTTTTGTCCTGTACAAGAAGCTCGAATACTTCGCGCTCGCGATGCGTCAACAGGAATTTGCTGTGATGTTCGTTCCCCTTCAATGGTGTCACCCCTCCTTGCCCTGGGTTTGTTTGGTATAACAAGGTAAAGGGATACAGTCAAATCATACTATGTAGAGGGAATGTCAATGGTGCGGTCACAGCATGAAAATGGGCGGAGTCCTGGAGGCGGATCACAGACAGTACGGGGATTAATCATTTTATCAGCATATACAGTTAAAAAACCGCCTTCCGGCGGTATTCAAGCGCAGCTTACCGGTCCGTCACGCCCTTTTCGGTTACGCCGGTTTAGTCCGGTAATGCTGCTGCACATTCAGTGTATTTTATGAAATGGATTCCATAGCAAGCTTTTTATTGTGAGAGTTTCCCAAAGGGCATTATGATAAAATAGAGCCATATCATTAGTGCACCAGGAGGCGCCGCCGCCGATGGCCAATATTAAAGAAATCGCCCGCATTGCCGGGGTTTCCGTAACCACCGTATCACGCGTGCTGAATAACCATCCTTATGTCAGCAAGGACAAAAGAGCCGTTGTCCTCGAAACAATAGAACAATTGAAGTATACACGCAACATGAACGCCGTTCATCTGATCACTGGCCGCACCGGAGCGGTTGCGGTGATTCTTCCATATATCAATTCTTTTTACTTCTCGATTGTGATGGACGGGCTTGCCCATGAGGCGCTGATTGCCCAATACCGGCTGATTGTGTGCCAGACCAACTATTCCCGCGAAGAGGAGCTTAAGGTGCTGGACATGCTGCGCAATAAGGAGATTGACGGTGTGGTCATCGTCTCAACAGCGCTAACGCCTGAGATCATCGCAGAATATACCGCTTACGGGCCGATTGTGACCTGCCAAAATAGCGGGAAGCACTGCTACTCTTCTGTATATATTGAGCATTATGCCGCTTTCCGTCATGGCCTGCAGTATTTGTACGACAAGGGACACCGCAAAATTGGCTACTGTGAAGGCAGACAGAACGGCAGCAGCTCCTCTTTCCGCCAGTCCGCGTATCATGAGTTCCTTGCTGAAAAACGTCTGCCCTTCCATGACGAGTGGATGATCTTTGACTGTATGAATGAGGAGAGTGGAGCGGCAATAGCACAGCAGTTACTAACAATGCCTGAACGGCCGGAGGCGATGATAATTGCCGGCGATCATATCGCCGCAGGTCTTATCATTGAAGCCCGTAAGCACGGCATGAGCATCCCGGGGGATCTGGCGGTGATGGGTATCGACAACCAGCCCATCGGGCGGCTGCTGGAAATCACTACGATTGACAATCAGCTCTACGAGATGGGAGCGGCCGCCTTCCGCATCTTCCATGAGCAGATTAACGGCGGCAGCCATTGCCCGGTATACCGGAAGCTCGAGTACCGGATCATTGAGCGTTCTACAGTCTAAGCAGATGAATTACATCGTTGCATAAACGCCGAAAACACCTGCGAGTAATGGCCGCTCAAGCCAATAGGCGCCAGCGTAAGATCAATTTCAGCTATTTTTCAGCTAAGCAGCGGTTTCAGGTGTGATGCAGCCTCCCGATTATGGGAGGTTTTTTTGCGTTGACATGGCTATGATGTAAATCACATTTTTGTGTTGACAGCCTATGTACGGGCATTTATGATAAATCCTATAATTGATAACGATTATCATTTGCATACACAAAAAGGGGTGTTTTTATTGAAGTTTAGTTATGCTGTTCCCGCCAGTCTGCTTGCGGCTTCTATTTTGTTCACCGGATGTGCGAGCAATGCCAACAATAACGTTGGCAGCTCAGAAAGTGGCAGTGCTGTGACCAGTGCTCCAGTTGCTACCGCTGACAGTGCCAATACCGCGCCCGCCGCTGATTTCACAGCCGCAATCGAACAATACCGCACCTATGCCACTCAGCAAAGCGATGAGTTCGTCAAACAAACCGAAGCCTTCACCAATGCTGTAAAAGCAGGCAAGCTTGATGAAGCCAAGGCACTATATGCCCCGGCCCGCATGCACTATGAACGGATTGAGCCTATTGCCGAAGCGCTTGGAGATCTGGACCCTAATATTGATGCCCGCGAAAATGATGTAGATCCGGCCGAATGGCGCGGCTTCCATAAGATTGAACAGTCACTGTGGCAAAAAAATACTACTGAGGGTATGTCGGATGTGGCGGATGGGCTGCTGAAGGATGCACAGCTGCTGCGGGCCAAGGTGGAAACTGTGGAGATTGACGCCAGCCTGCTTGTTACCGGTGCAGTAGAGCTGCTGAACGAGGTCTCCTCCTCTAAAGTAACCGGTGAGGAAGAACGTTACTCTCATACGGACCTTTATGATTTTGTGGCCAATGTGGAAGGGGCGCAAAAAATTTATGAGCTGCTGAAACCGGAGCTGGCTAAAAAAGATCCCGAACTGGAGAAGACAATTGGCGAACGGTTCGATGCGCTGCTGACTGAACTGGCCCCATTTAAATCCGGGGATGGTTATGTGTCCTATGAAACGCTGAAGGAAGACCAGGTGCGTACATTAAGCCAGAATTTGGATGCTTTGGCTGAGCCGTTATCCAATATGGGAACTATTCTAGGAGTGTAAACGGGATGAAAAAGAAGAATCTTCTTAAGGACGACAACAAGAGCACTGGAATCTTTGATCAGAAGCTAAGCCGCCGCGAAATGCTGCGGCTTACCGGCGCCTCGGGCCTTGGCCTGCTGCTGGGCGGCGGAAGCGTGGGCGGCATTATGGCCGCCGGACAGGCAGCAGCACCTCCGCAAGCTTCCGGTGCTGACAGTATCCCTTTCTACGGTACTCATCAGGCGGGTATTCTGACACCTGCCCAAAATTTTCTCTGCTTCGCGGCGTTTGATCTCACCACAACGAAGCTGGCTGACGTGAAAAAGCTGCTGCAAGCATGGACTACAGCCGCCGCAGCCTTAACCTCCGGCAGCCTGATCGGCAGCGTCAACGATAACCCTAATCTTCCTCCTTCGGACACAGGGGAAGCAGATGGACTTACACCATCCAAGTGTACGCTGACCTTTGGGGTGGGACCTGCTTTTTTTGACGGACGGTTCGGGCTGTCCTCGCAGCGTCCGTCCACGCTCGCCGATCTCCCGGCATTCGCGGGAGACAGCCTGGAGCCGCAGTGGTCCGGCGGCGATCTCTGTGTGCAGGCCTGCGCCGATGATCTGCAGGTGGCATTCCATGCCATCCGCAATCTCGCCCGCATCGCCCGCGGCACAGCCGTGCTGCGCTGGACGCAGGAAGGCTTCCAGCGCACAGGCGCCGCTGACCCTAAAGGAGCTACACCGCGCAATCTGCTTGGCTTCAAGGACGGAACGGGTAACCCGGATGTCAAAGACGATGCCGAGATGCGCAAGGTCGTCTGGAGCGGGAGCGAAGGCCCCGCCTGGATGAACGGCGGCACCTACATGGCCGTGCGCCGCGTGCGGCTGCGGATTGAGGTGTGGGACCGGTCCACATTGAGCGATCAGGAGGCCACCTTCGGGCGGCACCGGCAGAGCGGCGCTCCCATTGGAGCTACCGACGAATTCGCCAAGCTGAATCTGGAAGCGGCAGACGCTACAGGCAAACCGGTCATTCCTCCCGACTCCCATTCCGCTCTCGCGCATGGTGACGGTACGGTAAAAATACTCCGCCGCTCCTACTCCTATTCCAGCGGAATAGATCTGACCACAGGGCAACTGGATGCAGGGCTCTTGTTCATCAGCTTTCAGAAGGATCTGGTGAAGCAGTTCGTAAGCATCCAGCAGCGGCTCGCTAAGAACGACCGCCTGAACGAATATATGGTCCACACCGGCAGCGCGGTATTTGCCTGCCTCCCCGGCGTCCGTGAAGGCGGCTATATCGGGGAGGCGCTGCTGGGCTAGGAGCTGACGGATGAACGGTAAAGAATAAACAGAGCACCGGGCTTCAACAACGGCATTTCTGCCTCGGGCAATCGCTTACGAAATGAACCACGAGATTGGATGAAGTGGAAAAAGGAAACCTAATTTGCGAATTTCACCGATTTTTTGGAGATTAGATGGAAAAAGTAGACTTAATTCTCTCCATTTCCATCCATTCAGTGATTTTATAAGGAAATAAGTGGACTTTTTCCCACTAACCATCCGGGGGTGAGGTCACTTAGCGGAATGAAGTGGAGAAATTCCACGCCAGTTATTTATTCCTGAAAATTACCTCAAAAATGAAAAAGCGGGCAGGTTAAGTAACTATAGGATTACAAGGAACAAGCCTTAATCTGACTGCCTGGTTATAGTTGAAAGGGAGGGCCCGATGTTATTACTTTTGCAGGTTAAGGAGCATAGGTCGCAAGCTCGCGGCGAACAGCTAATGCTTATGGGGCCGGAAGAGCGGTCTGGGATAAGAGCGGCGGATTGCGGCGAGCATCCAGCATCTACAAGGCTGGAGGAGCGGCCAGGGATGAGCGCAGCGGCTCGCGGCGAGCAACTAGCACGTATGGGGCCGGAAGAGCGCTCAGAGATGAGAGCGGCGGATTGCAGTGAGCAACCAGCATCTACAAGGCTGGAGGAGCGGCCAGGGATGAGCGCAGCGGCTCGCGGCGAGCAGCTAGCACGTACGGGGCCGGAAGAGTGCTCAGAGATCAGAGCGGCGGATTGCAGTGAGCAACCAGCATCTCCAAGGCTGGAGGAGCGGCCAGGGATGAGCGCAGCGGCTCGCGGCGAGCAACTAGCACGTACGGGGCCGGAAGAGTGCTCAGAGATAAGAGCGGCGGATTGCAGTGAGCATCCAGCATCTACAAGGCTGGAGGAGCGGTCAGGGATGAGCGCAGCGGCTCGCGGCGAGCAACTAGCACGTACGGGGCCGGAAGAGCGCTCAGAGATGAGAGCGGCGGATTGCAGTGAGCATCCAGCATCTACAAGGCTGGAGGAGCGGCCAGGGATGAGCGCAGCGGCTCGCGGCGAGCAAGCTAAGCGCTCGCAGTCGGCCGCAGCGCTGTTGCTCCGGCTGGCGAAGCGCCGGGGACTGCAGGCAGCCGTACTCTTCGGCTGCCTGTTCCTGCTGCTGCTCTACAAGCCAGCAGCGGTCTCGGCGGCGGAAGGGCCGCATGACGAGCTGCTGCCGCCGGTCGGCAGCGCGCTCGTCGAAGCCGGCCAGGGCCGCTGGGACGCGGCCGCCGCCGATGTGGAATCGTTCGCGGCGCTGTGGCGCACCGCGAACGAAGGCACGCCGGACCCGGCACTCGCCGGTCCGGCTGCCAAAGTTGACGCCGCGCTCGCAGACGCGGCGAAGACCCTTGCGGCGGGCGGCGGCACGCCCGCCAAAGCCGCACTGTCCACGCTCGCTAGAAGCGTGGACGCGTATGTGAACGCCGCCTCCGGCACAGGCGGCGTGGACACAGCCGCCGCCGGGCGGAACGCGGCGGCGAAGCTGCTGCCCGCTGCGCAGCGCGTGCGGGATGCGGCGCGCAGCGCCGATTGGACTGCGGCGGCGGAAGCGTACCGCGCCGTAGTCAGCGGATGGACGCCGGTGGAGCGTGGCATCCGCAAGGACAATCCGGCAGTGTACGGACTGCTGGAGACGAAGATGAGCCTGCTGCGGATTGCGCTGCAGGCCGAGCCGAGGCGCGAGGATGCGGCGAAGACGGAGGCGGAAGCGCTGTATACACTGCTGGCTGATTACAGCGCAGGCAAAGCGGTCGATACCGCGAATGTATCAACCGAACCTGCAACTATTGAGGGACTCATCAGCTACCTGAACAAAGCCTTGGCAGCCGCAAAGGCCGGTGACAGCGCCGGGGCGGCCGGAATCATGGAGCAGTTCATCTCCGTCTGGCCTTCGGCCGAAGGGCAGGTGCAGATTGCTTCCCCCAAGGTCTATGCCAATATCGAGAATGAAAGCGCGGCTGTAACCGGAGACCTTCTCTCCAATCCGCCTAAGCTTGAACAGGCGCTCTCGGCAATGGACAATATGCTGGCTGAGCTGACGCCGCTGGCCGGTGATACAAGCTATACAGCCTGGGATGCTGCATTGATTCTGCTCCGCGAGGGCCTGGAGGCTATCCTTGTGCTCGCTGCCCTCCTCGCCTATCTCAAAAGAGACGGCACACCCAAAACACAGCGCTGGGTCTGGTCCGGTGCAGCAGCCGGTCTTGCCGGCAGCATTGGGCTAGCTATCCTGCTGAGCCTTACGCTCTCCAAAGCGGCTTCCGGTGGAGCACGCGAGCTGATTGAGGGCATTGCCGGACTTGTTGCCGTGGTGATGATGCTGACCATCGGCCGCTGGCTTCATGGCAAGTCGAGTACTGCCGCATGGAATAACTATGTGGGCAGGCAGGTCGATGGCGCTCTGGCTAAAGGCAATCTGTGGTCGCTGTTTTTCATAGCCCTGCTTGCGATTCTGCGTGAAGGGGCGGAAACGACGATTTTCTATGTAGGAATGGCTCCTTCGATTGCCGTCTCGCAGCTCCTGCTAGGAATCGGAGGCGCGCTTGTGGTGCTCATTATCCTGGGTTACGCCATTATCGCCCTAAGTGCAAAATTGCCGATTGCCGCCTTCTTCCGTACAGCAACCGTGCTGATTTATTACTTAGTGTTCCGCTTCCTAGGCGAGAGTATCCACGCGCTCCAGGTGGCGGACAAGCTGCCTGCACATTCCGAGAGAGGTCTGCCTTCCATCGGCTGGCTCGGCTTGTACCCGACCTGGGAAACGCTGGTGCCTCAGCTTCTTATCCTGGTCTTCATTTTCTGGGAGCTGCTGCGCGGCAGAGCATCCGGCAAATCGCGTACAACCGGATAAGCCTGCATTTCAGGCGGAGTTCCCGAAAGGGATACATTTAGCCGAGCTAACGGACCGGAAAGCGCTTATCGCCTCTTCGGCAGGTATATTTGGTGTGAATGTCCGCCCCTAAAGGCTCTGGAGTCCGTTCACATGCGGAAAAATGACTTCCAGTAGAAATAAGAGCGGCTCGTTCCGTTACAAACGGGCAGACGTTTCCGATCAGGAGACGGTTCTATTCGTGGCTCTAAGTCTGACGACCTACCAGTAAAGCTTACCAGCCTCCTTCAGGCTTGCGGACCGCAGTTCCGCTGCCGCCTGAAGGAGGCTTTTTCTTGCTGTACGGGAAAAGTCCCTCTTGCAAGCTCCAGTGTTTTGTTTTATTCTGATTATGAAAATAATTTTCTTGTATATTGCATTATTTGTAAAAATAATTTTACATTATATTTGGAGAAAAGAAGGTGGAGCTTTTGTCTCCTATCCTGCATGCTCTTGAGCATGGGAAGTCCAAGCTCTCCCAAATGGAACGCAAGCTCGCGGAGCGTATTCTGGCCTCTCCCGGGGAAATCGTCCATATGGGCATTACCGAGCTGGCGGAGCAGTGCGGAGTCAGCCCTGCTACGATCACACGTTTTTGCAAGGTTCTGCATTTCAAAGGGTTCCCGGATTTCAAGGTCAAGCTGGCGGCGGAACTCGCCCATAGCGATGTTTTCCCGCAGGATGGCGGCTCATCTTACCAGGATATTGTTGCGGGCAATCCGCTGTCAGTAATTACCCAGGCCATGCAGGCCAACCATCTGGCTTCGATCCGTGACACAACCTCGCTGCTTGACCTTGACCGGATGCAGAGCGCCATTGATGTATTGTGCCAAGCGCGGCGGGTCGATCTGTACGGGATGGCGACCTCTTCCATCGTAGCCCAGGATTTCTACCAGAAGCTGGTCCGCATCGGTGTAAACTGCACGGCCTTTGCCGATTCCCACATGCAGATTACCTCCGCTTCTTCGCTCACTAAAGGCGACGTGGCGTTCGCTGTCTCTTATTCCGGGGAAACCCCGGAAACGATTGATGCCCTGAGCTGTGCTGCAGCCAGCGGCGCGGCCACCATCTCGCTGACCTCTTATGGCAGCAGCACGCTGTCCACGCTGGCGGACATTCCGCTGTTCTCTTCCTCACTGGAGCAGGGCATGCGGCGGGGCGATATGGCTTCGCGGATTGCGCAGCTCCACATTATTGATATTTTGTTCACCGGAATGGTCAGCACGCGGTTTGGAGATTTTATCCCTAAGCTGGAGCAGTCTTATTTGAATGTCCAACATTATCGGCATAAACGGGGAGGTCAATCTTAATGAATATTTTAAAGTTTAAAAATGATGAGGATTTCGCACAGACAGGAGCAAACCTGATTGTCAGTCTGCTGCAGAGCAATCCGAAGGCTGTTCTCGGCCTGGCTACAGGAAGCTCGCCAATCGGTGTATATGCCAAGCTGGTGGAGATGCACCGCAAGGGCATCGTCAGCTTTGCCAAAGCCTCTTCCTTTAATCTCGACGAATATGTGGGCCTGCCCGTGGATCACCCGCAGAGCTACCGCAGCTTCATGAATGAGCAGCTATTTAATCATATTGATATTGACCTGGCGAAGACGCATGTCCCTAACGGCAATGCAGCAGATCTGGATGCCGAGTGCCTTGCATATGATAAGCTGCTGGAGGAAGGCGGTCCGGTGGACCTGCAGCTCCTTGGCATTGGCAGCAACGGCCATATCGGCTTCAATGAGCCGGATGCCAGCCTTAGCAGCGGCACACATGTCGTTGACCTGCTGCAAGAAACGCTGGATGCAAATGCCCGTTTCTTCGACAGTCAGGAGGATGTGCCCCGCAAGGCGGTAACGATGGGCATCGGCGGTATTCTTAAAGCACGGCAAATTGTACTATTAGTGCGCGGCGAGGAGAAGGCTGAAGCAGTAAAGAACGCGCTGGAGGGACCGATCACGACACAATGTCCCGCCTCACTGCTGCAGAGCCATCCGAATGTCGTTGTGCTCCTGGATGAAGGTGCTGCAAAATGGCTGAAGTAAACAACACGAAGAGCACCACTGGTGAGCTGCTGTTCGGAAAGGTCCTGACCCCCTCCGGCTGGATTGAACAAGGGGTTGTCGCTCTGTCGGAAGAGGCCATTCATTATGTCGGAGAAGCCGCCTGGCTCCCCGAAGCCTATGCCTGCTGGCCTGTCGGCGAAGCAGAAAACAACGGCGGCCTGCTGATCCCGGGATTTATTGACGTCCATGTGCATGGCGGAGCCGGCCATGACTTCATGTACGCAGATGCAGGAGCCCTGGAGAGCATTACACGGTTTCATGCATCGCAGGGGACAACAACAATGCTGGCTACCACAATGACTGCGGACAAAAAGTCTATTGACCGCGTTATCGCTGAAGTGGATGCCTTCCGTACCGCCGGGATGCCTTATGCCCAGCTCGCAGGGTTGCATCTTGAAGGTCCGTTCATTAGCCCGAAATGGTCGGGTGCGCAGAATCCGGAGCATATTGTTCCCGCCAATATCGCTTGGCTGGAGCAATGGGAGGCGCAGTACCCGGGAATCATCCGGCAGGTTACACTGGCCCCGGAATGCGAAGGTGCACTGGAAGCTGTTCTATGGCTGCGCAAGCATGGAATTACGGCGGCTCTCGGACATACGAATGCTACTTTTGAAGAGGTTATTGCCGCAGCCGATGCCGGACTGAATCAGGCCGTTCATATGTTCAACGCCATGACCCCGCTTCATCACCGCAAACCGGGCGCAGCAGGCGCCATTATGTTCGATCCGCGTATCCGTGCAGAGATTATTGCCGACGGCATTCATGTGCATCCGGCAGCAATTACTGTGCTGTCCCGGCTCAAGAACGCCAATAATCTCATACTGATTACAGACGCTATGTCAGCAACCGGACTAAGCGATGGTGAATATACCATCGGTGATCTTCCGGTACTGGTCCGTGACGGCGTTGCCAGGCTGAAGGAGAACCCGGAAGCTCTGGCAGGAAGCACCCTTACGATGATTCGCGGGTTCCGTTATCTGGTGCAGGAGATTGGCCTCAGTCTGGAGGAAGCCTCCCGTGCCGCCAGCCTGACGCCGGCAATTTCGCTCGGCTTGGAGCGGACCACCGGTTCGCTGGAAGCCGGAAAACGCGGAGATGTCCTGCTGCTTGATGACGCGCTTGAATTGCGCGGAGTCTGGATAGGCGGGCGTAAAATGGCTGAATCATCGTAATTCTCAGACTATATGCCAAAATTCAAAAACGCAGCCATCCCCTGTCGGTTAAGCCGGAAGGGTGGCTGCGTTTTTTTTGAATAAAACCAAACTTCCTCAGGAATACTATCCCAGGTCAAGGTCAGCGATTAATACCCGCTGCGCGTAGGGAAAATACGCTCAACCATGATGCGGAATTCATTGGCAAAGCCCTTCAGCGGATGTCCCGCACGGACTTGATCAGCATAGAAGTTGGCCCGCTGCACGAAATCGGGATTCGCCGACACGTAGACATTGTCGATGCCCTTGTGGTGTTTTTTCACCTCATCAGCTATCTTGTTCTTCAATTCCGTGGTAACCCTATCGTTGTGAGTCACGTTATTGGTGCTGTATGGGGCAATATTACTATTAGGTGTAATGGTACGAGTTCCGGCCGCTGTCCCCATGTTTACATCAAGATCATGCTTCAAACGGCGGCCATCGACGGTATTATTCCCCACATAGGTTCCAGGGGTTGGGGTAACTAGTCCTGTTCCGCCAACAGTTCCTCTACCGGTATAATGTCCCGGAACTCCCGTCATTGAACCTCCCATACCGGTCATTCCTGGTGTTCCTGTCACTGTCCCTCTTGTGCCTGGCAGGATTCCAGAAGGGTTGCCGATACCCGTTACTCCCGGTGTTGTCACCGTCCCTCTTGTGCCCGGCAGGATTCCGGAAGGTCTCCCCATTCCGGTATAGTTGTTCAAGTGCGAAGGGCGGCCGGTGATGCTTGTCGCATGCGTCCCAGCTGAGGCTTCATTGAGGGTTACAGCTACATAGGCGCTTTTTCCGGCCAGCATTACATGCGCAGAACGGATCTCCGGCAATGCGGCAATCCGGTTAGCCAGATCCTGGCTCATTTCCATATTATCAAAGTTGTTTACGTGCATTCTCCCCGGTACAGCGTTTACGTTCAGACGCCCGTCATGCATCCCCCGTACACTTTTGGTCTGAACATTCCCCGTTGCTGTGTTATTGGCTCCGCAGCCTGTAATAGTTACCATACCCAGAAGCAGCGCGGCGGATACCGACAGGCTGATCTTCGATCGCAACATGTTTCATCCTCCATCTCTAAAGTTGTAATGTGTGCAACGTAACAGTCATTAGGATGGCCTCCATCCCATTAGGCTATGCTGAAAGGATTTGGTACTAGCGCCTGTTATCGTCACCGGTAAGAGGAATTCAGCGTAACATATTAACATCAGGCCGTATTCTGCAAAGAGCGCCGGTGCTTCTCCGAAAGGTGAAATCAGGAGGGATAAGCATGAAGGTTTTATTTACGTTTTATGTACCGAGCGGCGGGGTGGAGACGCTGAACAAGCTGCGGTGCGAGAATCTTCAGCGCAGCGGTATTGAATGTCATGTTCTATATATCATGCCGGGTTCAGGTACACAGAATGTACCGACTTTCCCGGTGTTTATTGCTCCCGAGGATGCCGATATCAAGGCAGTTCTCGATACGCACAGGTATGATGCCATTATTGTTACCTCGGATTTCCTGATGCTTGAACGTCTGCGCCGGCTGGGGTTTAGCGGCCCCCTGATCTACGAAGCCCAGGGCCTCGGAACCCGCAGTGCGGCAAAAGAGCTGGTACTGCAAGCCTTACCCTTTTTAAGCAACTATAGCAACGCAGTACTGATTCCGCCCACAAATCATTTGCTGGAGCTGTTTACGTCGCTCTGTCCTTGGCTGCAGCTTTTTGTCATTCCCAATATTGTAGATGTTCAGTCATTCCAGCTAACTCCCGGAGATTCTCCTTCTGATCCGGTTATTGCCTGGATAGGACGCCTGGAGCCTAATAAGAATTGGAGCGAGTACTTGAAAATTGCCTATCATCTCCGCCTCAAGAAGCCAAACCTTCACCTGTGGATGTTCCATGATCCGAAACTTGCCTCAAAGGGGCAAAAGCAGCTATTCGACGCCGAGCTTATGTACCTGGGGCTGAACGACCGATTGAATGTTATTACCAATCTTCCTAATCATCTGATGCCCATGTATTACTCCGCAATTACGAGGTCGGGCGGGTTCTTGCTGTCCTCTTCGATCACAGAAGGATTTGGGTATGCGGTTGCAGAAGCTGTCTGCTGTACTTGTCCTGTGCTCAGCACCGATTCCGACGGTGTAAGGTCCTTTATTATCCATAATGTTACCGGCAAGTTCTACCCGCTAGGTAATGTTGAGGCTGCTGTGGGTGAAGCTCTGGAGCTGATGGATAATTTGCCGCTGCGCACTGCCATCCGTGAGCAGGGCCGAAGCCATATGGTCACCCATTTCGGTTCCGGGCAGTATGCCGTATCCTTTCGCCAAATGCTGAATTCTTTTTCCATATACTAGATGCGGCAAAAATAAAGAACCTTCAAGCCCACCGGATAACGTTGAGCTGAAGGTTCTTTTTATTGTGATAGGGTTATGCTCAGCCTCCCATTGATGTAATCATGGACTTAAGCATAGGTCTGTAGCGGGCATTGGTTGCGGCTGCTTCAGCCTGAATGGCGTCATAATGCTTAATCGTTCCCATACCGTCATGCCGCCGGTACGCGGTTAAGGACTGGTTCAACAGAATTGGCGGATACCCGTTCAGAACGGCACGGAACCACAGGTCATAGTCATGAGTGTAGGGCAGCCTTTCGTCAAACAGCCCGATAGCGCCGAACAATTCCCGTTTGATCATCACCGTACAGCCGTTAATCGGATTGCCATACAAAAAACTGCGCATGTATTCAAGATGACTAGGAAATGCCGAAGCCGCATTCATCTCGGTCAATTGCGAATTTCCGTTAACATAATTGAAATTGGTATGAGTGATCAGCAGCCGGTTCTGCTCCATAAACAGCACTTGGTTGTTGATCTTGTCGTGATAGAACATATCATCTGAGCTCAGCCACGCCACATAATCACCCGTTGAATGCATGATGCCGTGGTTTAGTGCTGAGGCGGTACCACCGTTGCTTTTGCCCAGATAGTTGATTCGCTCCAGATATGGCGTAATCCGCTCTGTATGCATGGTGGAGCCGTCATCAACCACGACGATTTCACAAGGCTGCCAGGATTGGGCCAAGGCGCTTTGCAGCGCCTGTTCAATATATGGACAATTGTAAAAAGGAATAATTATCGACACTTTCGGCTTCATAAAAAACCTCCTTTGCTGCTAGCCCGGTAATACTCCATGATATCCGCAAGCGAGCGGGGAAGCCCGATTTGCGGACCCCAGCCGAGGCTTCCGGCATTGTCTTCACAGGATGAACAGGATGAGGATAATCCTTCATTAGTAGCAGATGATGCCGGCTGTGTTCCTGGAACGGCAGCTGTCTGTTGTGCTGCGCTCTCTGGTCCCCAGTCTATCTCCACCGGAACCGCTGCATGAACCAGCAGTTGTTCCGCAATCTCTCCTAACCCCCGCTGTGTTCCGGAATCAATCCGGTACACCCTTCCTGTCTCTCCTGTACGCAGAATGCAGTCATACGCTCTAACCGCATCGCGCACATCCAGGAAATCCCGCAGGGCGTAACGCGAGGAGAGCTTGAAGGGCGGCGGAGCCCCAGAAGCGCCTGCCGCAGCTTCAGTCCGTACAATATGCTGCGCAAGCAAGGAGCAAAACCCGGTGGATGGGCCGGGGCCGATCAGATTGCAGGGCTCCGCCAGCAGCACGGGCTGCTTGAACAATGTGCCCCAGGCCAGTGATACCAGTTCCTCAAGGGTTTTGCTTAGACTGTAGGGGTGAGGCGGCCCTGCTGAAAAGCCCGGACGGAACTTGAGCCGGGAGCCGGCCACCAGAATACGGCGGGCCGGCCGGCTGCGCAGCGCATCAAGCAAATACAGTGTAGCCATAACATTTGTCTCCATATAGAGCAGAGGGTCCCGCCAGGATTCCGGCACCGAATTTTTGCCGGCCAGGTGCAGCACTTCATCCGGCTGGACCTCTTCAATCATCGACCTGACCGCCTCGCGGTCGCTCAAATCGCATACCTGCTGCCTCACACCATCTGGAAAAACGGCTGAGTCCGCCACCGGATGGCGAACCACGGCAGTTACCTCAGCTCCTGCCTCCCTGAAGTAAGCCACGGCATGCCTTCCGGTAAATCCGGCGGCCCCGGTAATGAGCACTCTCCGAGCCGTCATGTGGGCATTCCCGGCTGGTTCATCCAGGCCGCAAGCTCCGTCAGCATGACAGGATATGAAGGAAGCTGCACATGTACGTCTGTTCTAGTGCTGATCAGCGTGCGATCCTGAATATGCGTTGCCTCGGGAATGATTTTCACATCCCTTTTTTCAAACGCAGCCTGCATGTGAAGAAGCAGCTCATATTTACTGAGCGGCTCCGGATGAGCCAGATGAATCAGACCGGAGACCTCCGAATTCAAAAGGGAATCCACGGCTTTGGCCAGCTCCAGAGTGGTAACACCATTCCACATGACCCGCTGATAGCCGGATACCGGACCCTTTTGCGAGAGAAACCATTCCATCAAGCCGATGCCGCCGGAGCGGATTTCCGGCCCGATAATGGAGGTGCGGATGGTCAAATGTCCAGGCTCCCGCACCTCTCCAAGACTTTTGGTTATGGCATAAACGGAGGTGCCGTCAGGCGTATCGTTTTCGGTGTAGCCGCCGCGCGTTCCTTCGAACACGCAGTCGGTGCTGATGTGGATAAGCCGGGCGTGAACACTGTCCGCGGCGCGCCGCAGGCGATGAGGCAGAAACCCGTTAACATGGTATGCGCCTATTTTATCGCGTTCGGCAAATTGATTAAGCACGCCAAGCGCATTGATGATGCAATGGGGAGAGACGATTTCGACCAGTTTTTCTACTCCGGTGATATCGTCAGCATCGATATACAGCCCGCCAAGATCCCTCTTATCCCGGGTTGTATGGAAGACGTGATGCTTGCCCTGGCGGCGGAAATAATCCGCCAGCATATGACCCGCCATACCGTTTCCGCCGAGGATAAGCAGCTTCATTGTAGGAACCCTCCCCGGATCAGGATGTTCTTGATCTCCTCCTGGTCCATCAGGTTATTCTCCGAGCTGAAGCTGCTGAAGGATACATGCGGATACACGCTGTAATGGGCTTTCAGCTCCGGCATATCCAGCGTAGGGAGAATGACCAGGTACTGCTCATCGTAGACAACCGTTGTCTGGCTCTCGAAATCGCTCATCAGGATTTCATGGATTTTTTCCCCCGGACGGATGCCTGCTTCGATGATGCTTACATCCGGTTTGCCGGAAGCCTTAATCAGTACCTCTGCCAGATCCACAATCCGGCAGGTCGGCATGGTCATCACAAAAATTTCCCCGCCAATGCTCACCTCAGTAGCTTTGAACAGCAAGGTAATCGCATCGCGCAGGGTAAAGAAGAAGCGGGTCATTTTCATATCGGTAATGCGCACCTGTCCCTTGTCCTTGATCTGCTTCATGAACAGATGGACCACACTGCCGTTTGTACCCAGCACATTGCCGCCGCGTACAGTTACGAACTGAGTCTGCGAGCCAAGCAGGTTGGCATAGACGAACAGCTTCTCGCCTATTGCCTTAGTCATACCGTAGAAGTTGGACGGGTTAGCGGCTTTATCCGTGGAGATGTAAATCGCTTTTTCCACATTGTTCGCAATAGCGGCTTCAATGACATTCTGTGTGCCAACTACATTCGTCTTAAGCGCTTCATATGGCTGGTCTTCGCAGACTGGAACATGCTTGAGCGCCGCCAGATGAAAGATATAATCAACACCCCGGCAGGCTGCCGTGAGAGCGTCTTTGTCCCGGATGTCGCCGATGATGAAGCTGAGGCGGGAATCTTCATATTCGCGACTCATCGCCACTTGTGCAGACTCGCTGCGGGAGAAAATCACAATTTCTTTCGGATTCTGAGGCAAAAGCTGCCGGATGAGTTCATGCCCCCAGGAACCGGTTCCGCCTGTGACAAAAATCCTTTTATTATTGAACATGCAGGTTCCCTCCAAGCAGAAATTTGACTACCTTAACTGAGACATCCGGGGTCAAATAACCCTCCGGCGCCTCCCATTTCGGGCTCAGTGACGTCATAAGACGGGTGCAGCGCAAAATGCTGTCCCGCTCCACTCCTGACACTACATTGCTGCCGCAATCAACGGTTTCCGGCCGTTCTGTGGTTCTGCGGATCGTTACAGTCGGCACACCCATCAGGCAGCATTCCTCCTGAACGGTTCCGCTATCGGTGATCGCGCACAGGGCATACCGCTCCAAATGGACAAAATCGAAAAATCCGAAGGGCTCATGAAATTCCACCAGCGGATTCATTACCAGCTCATCTTGACCGGTAAGCTTCGAGCGGGTACGCGGATGGATGCTGCAGATCAGGCGGAGGCCAAAGTGCTCAGCCACCAGGTTCAGTCCTGACATAATCTGCAGCAAGGACCCGGGATCATCCACATTCTCCGCCCGGTGGGCGGTGACCAGAAAATATTCGCCTGCCGTCAGATTCAGCCGGGTCATAATTTCGCTGCTTCCTATCTGCTGTTCATAATGTGTGATGACCTCATGGATCGGATTGCCGGTTAATACAATACGCTGGCTGGGAAAACCTTCGCTGAGCAGATGTCTTTTACTCTGCTGCGTATAGGGCATATTAATGGTGGAGACGGCATCTATGACACGGCGGTTTTTCTCCTCAGGCACTTTCAAATCATAGCAGCGGTTGCCCGCTTCCATATGCACTACAGGAATGCCCATCCGCTCAGCGAGAATCGCGCAGAGTGCGCTGTTCGTATCGCCGAGGAGCAAAATCCGGTCCGGCTGCTCCTTCACCAGGATGCTCTCCAGGCTGCCGAACATCGCGGCGAGCTGCCCACCCAGTCCCGCCTGCTTATCCTGCAGCACATAATCCGGTGCCCGCAGACCCATCTCCGCGAAGAAGATTCCGCTGAGACTGGCGGTGAAGTTCTGTCCTGTATGCACCAATACATGCTGCTCGGCATGCTCATCGAGCAGCTGGATAATAACACTAAGCCGGATGATCTCGGGCCGTGTGCCCAAAATCGTCATGATCTTCATGGGTTCACTCCCTTTTGATTAGCAGTAATTCTGCCGCTGGGTGACATGTGAAGCCGCATTTTGCGGCGATATTAACGGCAGAATTGCCGTTGTTGGCTGCACTTAGCACGGGTGCGGCGGATTTAACGGCTGATTTGCCGTTATTGGCTGCGATCGGCTCGGGTGCGGCGATATTAACGGCAGATTTGCCGTTATTGGCTGCGCGTGGAGCAGATGCGGCGGTTATAACGGCAGATTTGCCGTTATTAGCTGCGCTTAGCGCGGGTGCGGCGGATTTAAGGGCAGAATTGCCGTTGTTAGCTGCGATCGGCTCGGGTGCGGCGGATTTAACGGCAGATTTGCCGTTATTGGCTGCGTGTGGAGCAGGTGCGGCGGTTATAACGGCAGAATTGCCGTTGTTAGCTGCGATCGGCTCGGGTGCGGCGGTACACAGCCGCACCTGTCCCGGCCAGCGGTTTCCCCGCTGGCCTCAGGCCGCTTTGCGCCGCCGCTTCGCCGGGCGGCGCGCGCGGTGACCTGCGCGGCGCTGTTTCGCGCCGCGGCTCTTCCGGCGCGCGGCTGGCGCTGCGCGCCGTTTGCGTTCCGGGCGCGAGCGCCTACGCGCCCGGGATTTGGCGCGGCGCAGCCTGCCGCGCCGGAGCTTGCCGCGACGCAGCCGGACGGTGCTGCGCGCAAGGCCCTTGCGCCGCGGCGGCGATTGCGCCGCGGCGGGTATGCCGCTGTCCGAAGCTTCGGCAGCGGGCAGTTCTGGTACGCCGACAGCTTCCGGCGGCGGCGCAAGGCAATAGCGGAGATGCCACCTCTCCGCGAGCCCCAGCAGGCGGGCACGGTAGGCTGCCGGCCCATAGACGGCCTCGACGCGTTCCCGCGCCTGACTGCCGATCGCTGCCGCCAGCCCAGGCGCAGCCAGCAGGCTGTTCACCCGTTCGGCCAAGCCTTTGAAGTCCGCCACAGAAACAAGCTGCTCGCTGCAGCCTACAGCCAACAGAATTTCCTGCAGCCCGCCGGAATCATAAGCGACCACCGGCTTTCCGAATACCATTCCTTCCAGCGCAGTCATGCCGAAGCCCTCGCGGATCAGGCTGGGGACAACCAGCACATCCAGCGCGCAATAAACCTCGGAGAGACGTTCCTCATAACCGACAAACTTGAAGTGGGAGGTCAATCCTTCCAGCTTCACCTTGCGTACACAACGGTCATAGTAGCTTTTATCTCCGGGTGTACCGACAACAATATATTTGGCTTTCGGATGCTGCGCAGATACAAGGACGGCCATCTTGACGAAATGCTCCAAGCCCTTTTCCTTATTAATGAAGGAAGACACATAACCGACCAGCGGCTCCTCCGGTGCCACCTTCAATTCACGCCGCCGCTCGCCCCGTAGCTTGCTCCAGGCCTCAAACATGATCTCTGTGTCATTCCAGGACGGCGGAAGCTGAGTCACCTTGCCCTCTCGGATATCCTCGGGAAAACATGCCGCCGCCGTATGTGAAATAGCCAGGATTTCATCACTGTTCTTATGAATCAGCTCCACACTGATCGAAGTGTAATCATTATCCGTTATCGTCTCTGAAATCTTCCATACCACCGGAATACCCAGCGATTTCGCCGCGAGCGCCGGCAAAACATGAACACAAGTACTGGTAATGACAAAAGCCGGATGCAGTGCAGCAAGCCAGTCTCTCAGCTCGTGATACTCCCGGCTGTCCTGGAGTTTGCGGATATCCGCTTCCAGTCCGGCATATGGTGTGTAAATTCCATAGACCAGAGGAATTGGCAGCAGCTGCACATTCAGACCGTAATTACGTGCCTGACGTGTCAGCTTGCCTTCTTGGGGCGCTACTAGAATGCAGTTAAAATAGAGGGAGAGCTCCCGGCTGAAGAACAGCAGCAGCTTCTCGGCACCCGTAATACTGCGTGTATTGGATACATGGGAAAAGAGTACGATTGTCGCTTTGTCGGCCATGGTGTTTCGGCGCTCCCTGGCAGGTATGGAGCCGCCATTCACCTCCTAAAAGTTTTACGGAGCAACGCTTCCTGACTCTCTTCATAGTAAAACTCACTTCGTAAGCATCCGCTTAGTTTTACGGAGCAAATCTTCCTGAATTCTCTTCACAGTAGAACTCGCTTCGTAAGCATTCGCTTTACTGCTTGCAGGCGAGTGCCGGAGCCCGGTACTCCAGTATATTGAGGGGGAACAGATGCAGGCACGACACCTGTCCCCTGATATGCGCACATTTTCACTTTGTCTTCGCCCCGCTCCGTTACAATCAGCCATAAATGACAGTTAACAACTGATGCAGGCGTTTGGTGTACGTGTGATCGCTCAGCGTACGCTCAAAGGCACGCAGTGCCATTTCCCGGCGTTCTTCTTCATGGGTCAGGTAATAACGGATTTTTTCCATCATTTCCTGTGGGGTTGTGAAGGTGTCGATTTCTTCTCCTACCTTGTAAAATGAGCCCAGATCATCTCTGGCATCGCTAAGCTGCAGCGTTCCGCTGGCTGCGATCTCAAAGGTGCGGGGATTCGGCGAAGCTGCAGGAATGAACAGCTTATTATTATTGTCCACCTCGTCAACGTGGGAACGGTGGAGGTTAATGACGATTTTGGAGCCGCTATAGGTCAGCGCCGTTTCCTGCGGCGACATCCATTTGCCAATCTCAATGCGCTCCCCATAAAGCGGCGCCTCAGGCAGACGGTCCCACCAAATGCCGTTGATAATCGTGTTGTAGCTCATCAGCTCAGGCATGATGTCACGGAAGAAGCTGATCCGGTTCCAATAAGCGGAGCCGATGAAGCTGATGTCCCGGCTCACCGGCGAACGTCCTGTCGTCGGACGATAGTGCTCCCTGTGGGCGGCGAAGGGCAGATAGTGCACCTCTTTGCAGCCAAGGCTACGGTAGACTTCCACACAATTAAGCTCCAGTGTGAATACATAGTCGTAATGCGCTACAATTCTCATCGTGAAATCCGTGTAATAGGGATCATCCGTCAGCCAGATCGCCGTCTTGATGCCCTTGCCGCGCAGCGAAGCAATTTGCTCCAGCGGCAAATCCATCCCATCCAGCACCAGCACCAGATCGGGTCGCTGCGCTTCGGCAAGCTCCACCAGATTCTTCCGCACATCGGTGATCGTGACCTGAGCAGTTAATCTCTGCAGCGAATTGAGAACCGCATCGTCCAGGGGAGAATACGGGTACCCTTTTCCAGAAGCCACATACATCACATGGAGGTTGCGGACAGGAACCGGCTCCTCCGGCCGGCCGTCCAGAATAGCGAGTCTTCCACGCAGATAGCCTTCATCGTAGCCAATCTTAAAGCCGGTCAGGCGTCCACGCAGCTTCTCTTCTTCGGCAGGCGTCTGTAGAAAGGGCGGTGCAGGCATAATAAAATCATTGTTCATGAGTATTCGCTCCTTTGATCCAAATTGGATTTCACGCTTGTGCAGTAAGAACATCCAGCAAATGAGGCAGACGCGCTGTAAACGTATGATGGCGAAGTGTCGTCTGCAGCCCTTGAAGGGCAAGCTGCCGGCGCTCCTTCTCATGCTTCAGATAGTGATCAATCTTGAGCTTCAGCTCATCAGCATTGGAGAAAATATCCAAATCCTTACCCGGACGATAGTGGTTGCCCAGATCGTCACGGACATCTGTCAGCTGCAGCGTCCCGCAGGCGCTGATTTCATAGGTCCGGGGATTAATCGAACGTGAGGGGAGCTGATAGCTGTTCCGGTTGTCCTGCCCGCCCTCCCACGGACGGTGAATGTTAATGACCAGCTTTGCCCCGCTGTAATAATTCGCCGTTTCCTCCGGAGGGATAAAGCCGTCTTTGATAAACGGCGACAGCTCTTCAAAAGTCGTAAGCCGCTCCCAAAAGCCTCCGGCAATCAGCACTCTCTTGCCGCGAAGAAACGGGGCCAGCTCGTCAAACAGCTCTGTCCGGTTGCGGAAAGCATTGCCGATAAAGACAAGATCGTATTGATATTGCGGACCGGTGCGGCGCGGATAGAACATTTGCGGATTGACACACAGCGGAAGGTAATGAACAGAGTTCACTCCCAGCGACCGGTAGAACTCCACACAGCCCAGTTCATGCGTAAATACATGGTCGTAATGGTGGCAAATAACCGAAGTATCCTTTGTAAAATAAGGATCATCCACAAACCAGATAGCCGTAGGAATACCCAATTTTCGTATTTCCGCAATCTGCTCCAGATGATTCTCGGGAAACACATGCAGCCCGTTCATTACAAGCACAGCCCCCGGCATCTCATGAGCCGCCATCTCCAGCATGGTCTCCGGCGAGCCGATCAGAAGCTCGCTTACAAGCTGCCGCAAGGCTTCTGTTACTCCTGTATCAATTGCTTGAAAGCCCTGGGGGATATACATCAGCTTGAGCGGCCGGCATGCTCCCGCCACCGGCGGATTCAGGCGCATCACAGCTTCACACAAGCCGAGGCGGTAACCTTCCTCGTAACCGTCGAGATAATCCTGCGGACGCGGTTTTCTCTTTTTTGCTTTCACGGCTTTCACCCTGCCCTGTCATATTCTCAAGACAATATAACTATATGCGGAGTCAGCATCCGCCTCATGGACATATGTCTGTATCCTGCCGAAATTGGCAGATGCCCCCTGTCTATCACCCGACTCGCCCGAACCTTTGCAGATTTTTTCCACGCAGGATAAACTTATAGAAGCTGCCCGGGAGTCTATTAGAAGATTGGGAGAGTGAGATAATGTACGCGATGGACAACGCCATGCTGTATATCCGCCAAGCGGAGCTGCTCCGCGAACGGGTTCCTTCCTTTCAGAGCTATCCGTTTGATCTGCCGGTAGTCCGCAGCTTTGAACGGCTTGCTTTTCAGAACCGGGTTACCTTTCTTGTCGGTGAGAACGGGACGGGGAAATCTACGCTGCTGGAGGGCATTGCTGCAGCCTGGGGGTTCAACCCGGAAGGGGGGACGCTGAATTTCTCCTTCAATACCCGTTCCTCGCACTCCAGCCTGCATGATTATCTGCGGCTTGTTAAAGGGGTGAGACGTCCGAGGGACGGCTTCTTTCTGCGCGCGGAGAGCTACTATAATGTAGCTTCCTATATTGACCAGTTGGATGAGGAACCGGGTAGTGGAGGCATGATCAAAAATTCCTACGGGGGCAAGTCACTGCATGAGCAGTCACACGGGGAATCCTTCTTCGCCGCCTTTGTCCACCGCTTTGGCGGACAAGGCCTCTATATTCTCGACGAGCCGGAAGCGGCGCTCTCTCCGCTGCGGCAAATGTCGCTGCTGGTACGGATGCACGAGCTGGTGGAGCAGCATTCGCAGTTCATCATCGCCACCCACTCGCCGATTCTGATGTCCTACCCGGGTTCTGACATTTACCTGCTGGAAAGCGGAGGCATCCGGCCCGCCTTGCTGGAAGAAACGGAACACTACACAGTCACCAAAGCTTTTATGAATGACCGCCAGGGGATGCTGCGTGAGCTGCTGGGGGATGACTGAAAGGAACAAAAAAAGACACTTGCACGGATACATACAGCTTCCGTATAAGTGTCTTTGAGTGTATTTTTATTTCGCAAAGAATTTTATAACCTTAATGATCCTGTGCACAAGCCAGCCGAACATCGTCACAGCCATCATATCAAAGCAGACATTGAACAGAAACAAATGCTTCCCGATATCAGCCCGGCCATCCCCGAGAATCGGGACCAGGAAGGAGAAGAGGCCAATCAGGCCGAGCAGCATCAGCAGCTCTGCGGCAATCCGTTCGCTCCGCTTCCGGCTGTGGAAATGCTCATGCAGCACCCCTGCGTAATAGACGAGATAGAAGATTAAGAGGAAGCCGAGCGTATGAGGCAAATAATCTTTTTTCAGCTGGCTCCAGAGATTGTAGGTATAGGATAACGCCCCTTCGGGCTTGCCCTCCGATTTCTCATAGTTCCCCAGATAATAGGGACGGATGTCCATACTGTTACTGGCGGCATATTTCATGCCCTCCAGAAGACGCGAGGGATGCTTGATATAGAAGAAAAGCACATCCTTATGGGATACCCGGTCATAGAAATCCGCCTGGAGCGAAGGATCATCCTGCTTAATGGCGGTGTCCGTCTGAAAATAGTTCGTTCCCGCCAGCACCTCCAGCCTCTGCGGAAGCCCCAGCTCACGCAAATCCCCCTGTACATCCGGCGACTCGTTCAATATCCCGTAGAATACTGTCTGATAGAGATTGATATGCTTCAGCTCTTTGGGGGCAGCGACGTACATAATGACAGATACAAGAGATACCGCCACTGCGAACCGCAGAGCCAGCTTCCGCCAGTTCCCCATCCCATCCAGGGTCATCAGCCGCAGGAAGATCAGCGAGAAGGCGAGGCCCACAGGCGCATTCTGAATTTTGGAGCAGATTAGAAACAGCACGGCGATGAAGAACAGCGTCAAACCTTTGGTGGTCGGCCGTTCCTGCAAGGCCAGTCTTAGCCCTAGCGCAAAGGTTAGCAGCATGGCCACCATCGACACCGGCTCACCAAACAGTGAATTGAAGTAGGCCAAATAGCCGATGTCATAAAATACGACTAGCATTGCCGCGCCCAGCAGCAGTCCCGCAATCCAGGAGCCCCGCGCGCCCGTCTTGACGATCAGCCAGGAAGCCACCAGCAGCAGCAGGGCATACACCGCCGCCAGCAGACGGATATCGAAATAGCTGCCATGCACTAGCCCCGCCAGCAGCCTCGGCACCAGCACCAGCAAAATTTGTGAGGATGGATAAAAGCCCTTGAACAAACTCTCATAGGAGAATCTTGCATGGCTGAAGCTGAAGAAGCGGTCGGCATAGCTTTCAGCGGCATCATAGTAATTCAGTCCGACCGTATTCATCATCCGCAAGAAATCGCCGTTGTCGGCAACGCCGACAAACGGCTGCAGAAACAGCAGATAAATGATCAGCCCGCAGCCGCCCAGCACAGCGAGATTTTCCGCCTTGAATAATCGTTTCATAGTACCTCCCTACCGCTGCGGAAGCAGCTTTACATATTCATCCGACAAACTCATCAGCTTCAGCACATAGTCATAGTCACTCTGGTATTTGCTGAAATCAGCGACCGGCTGGAGCGTGTCCAGCGACAACGCTTCACCATCCGTGAAGCCTTTCCCCGGCACAAACATAATCTCATCATTAAAAAAGGTTCCTGTCGGCGAATAATACCGCATGCCGACCACGTTGCGGTCAATGTTCAGCAGATCATGGCCAAAGGCCGTGAACCCTTCCTGCTTCAGCGACACACCCAGCAGATTGGCAAGGGTCGGCAGGATATCGAGCTGCCCCCCGGTCCGGTTCACAACCTGCCCGGCTGCCATCCCTGGCGCATGCACAATCAGCGGAATATTGAAGCGGCTGACCCGAGAATCATAAGGGATTCCAAGCGCATCCTGCACCTGCTCCGGCGGCACATCCTGCGGCTGGAGGCCGAAGTGGTCGCCGTACAGCACCAGCACAGTGTTGTCCCAGAGCCCGTTCTGCTTCAGCCCTTCAATCAGCGTGCCGATGGCATAATCCGTGTAATTGATGGCTGTCAGATAATCACCAAGCATTGTATTCTTCAGCTTCTCCGGCAATGTGATTCTTTTGAAGGCATCCGGGATTTTGAACGGATGATGGCTCGAAGCCGTTACCAGTTGCGCATAGAAGGGGGTTCCTTTCTTCTTCAGCTCCGTCAGCTTCTCTACAGCAGTGATGTAGAGCTGCTCGTCAGAAGCGCCAAAGGAATTGAAGTGGTCATTATGGAAATAGCTCTTGTCATAATAACCTGTGAAGCCCAGTGCCGGATACAGCTCATTGCGGTTCCAGAAGCCGACCTTGTTCACATGAAAGGTGTAGGCTTCATACCCTTTAGTCTCCAGCAGACGCGGCAGGCTCGGCAGCACCCGGTCCCCGAAGCCCGTTGACATCGCGAGCGAGGCAATCGGATAAATGGAGGTATTGCTCATAAACTCGGCATCCGAGGTATTGCCCGCACCGATCTGCTGATAGACATGCGGGAAATAAAAGCCTTCCCCGGCCAAGCCGTTCAGCACCGGCGTCAGCTCCTGCCCCTCCAGCGACTGATGCAGCGGAAAGTTCTGAAAGGCTTCCATCTGAATCACAATTACATTTTTGCCCTTTTGCGAACCAAAGTAACCCGGCACGGTCCCCGCAGGCTTGCTGCTGTAAGAAAAAGAAGCCTCGAGAGTGTCGATCTTGGCAATGGTTTCTTTGATGTCTCCGGTGCCGATGAGGCCGTTATCCTCCTGCGCTTTAATAGCCGCGAACACCTCGTAGTTCAGGAACCCGGCACTCTCGGCCTGCACCAGCTCATTCGTAATGCCGCGTGCTGCGTGAATAGAGTAAGCGGACAGCGAGCCGCCGCCGACAATCGCCGCCAGAATGACGATCCACTGGACGCTCCGCGCTCCCGTTGAGACATGACGCCGCAAGGGCAGCGCCGGTCCTCTTTTCCATCTGCGAAATAGACTGTAAGCAATCATGATCACCAGATCCGCAAAAAACAGATAATCAATGCTCTGAATAGTCGATTTTACACTCTCTTTCACCTGAAACACCTGATGAAGCTCATAGAAAGCCAGATACGTCGGCACCGAGCCAAAATGATTGAAATAGACACTGGACGCAAACAGAATCAGCGATAATAAGCCGTTGAAGCTCCAGTAGACCGCAGTCTTCATCCTCGCAGGAATCACAAATGCTAGAATCCCCATCAGCAGCAGCACAGGAGCCAGATCCGCCGCGATCCATTCCCAGGCAATCCGTTCAAAAAACAGCCCTCTCAGCAGCAGCAGCTTCAGCCAGATCAGCCCTGCAACGATATAGAAATGT
Organism: Paenibacillus sp. sgz302115; assembly: GCF_056120445.1. NCBI lineage: Bacteria > Bacillati > Bacillota > Bacilli > Caryophanales > Paenibacillaceae > Paenibacillus > Paenibacillus sp. sgz302115. The sequence goes on along the minus strand of NZ_JBVYOK010000010.1, from coordinate 13,664 downwards.
GCCCCCACCCGCACATGCTTACGCTCATTCATTGCTTCCCCTCTTAACTTGTATATTAATTTTGTAAAGCTAGTTCTCTTTTTCTGTAAAATATCACATTTAACTAGTATAGCAAATGAATCCTGAAGCACAAGTTTTAACTGCTTCGGCTTGAATTTAATATTGGGTCTGGTCGTAACTACGGGGAATGTTTGGACTTCCGGCCGCTGCCCATCTGCAGATTTCTGGATTCTTACCGCTCATCTTTAGTTCAACTTATATCAGCAAAAAAAGACGCGGCCGATAGCCGGCCGCATCTCTGATTCTCTTATTCATGGCAGGATCAGGGGGCTTCGATAAGCCCTACACTGTACACCTCTCCTTCAAGGTTATAGGATACCTTGATTGCGGGAGCTGTCCCCTTACTCATGTAAGTAACAATTCCTGGCGTTTTTTTATTTTTAACAAGCGTATACTCCTGAAGACGGACTCCGAACACATCATTGACCACAGCCGCAGCAGCGCTTAACAACCGGGCATTATCCATATCCAGCAGTTTCCGGTCCTGGTCGGCACGCTGTGCGGCATCGTCTGACTTCGGGATGAACAGGGCCATATCGGACATCTCTTTTACCGAATGTGTGGCATAATCCAGCGTAACAGAGCCCATCGTATAAAAAGAAGAAGTCAGATTTCCCTGTGTATAAGCTATTATGAGCTCATCATGGCCTTCGGCAATTTGGCGGGTGATCTTTTTCAATCTATCCGAGCCTTTGGATCTGAGCTGTTTCAGCGCGGTTATTCCAATCTGGTTCACTTCTTCGCTGATCTCATCCTGACCCACATTATAGACAGCCCGGTTAAACTCCCCGTTCAAAAAATCAATTTGCCCCTCATCTCCGCTCAAGCTGTCCTGCACCTGGACCTCAGTGTCAGGCGTTAATCCGTACTGTACAAAACGTTGAACCCTTGTAATCTTGAAATCTCCCTGATAGCCGATGTCCTGCATTTTCTTTTTGGCTGCCCGGATGACAGCTTCGTCCACTTCTCCCGGGAGAAGTGAAGCGCTCATGTTCATCTGCAGCACTTTTCCTGTCCTGGTGCTGATCCCAATCATGGCGGAGTCTTCACCAGCCCTGAACATGACAGAGGCCTGTTCCGCTTCCTTCAGCCGCTCCAGACTCTCGAATGGCAGCTTCTTCCCCAGCCGCTCCTGCATCGTACGCTCAGCGGTCCTGCGGATTCCGGCATCCGTCAGGTCAAGTTTCTTCACCTCCTGTTTGAAGGAGCCAGCCTGTCTGCTCTTCCCCAGATGACCCTCCTGCAGCAGGAAAGCTCCTGCTCCGGCCAAGAGCAGAACAACCGCAACTGCAAGGAACCTTAATCGCAGCTTCGAGCCGGCCTGCTTTCGGACCGGCGGGCCGGTCCGCACACGCATAATGACTTTTTCGGCAGCCCTGTCCGTAAATCCCGCTTCCCGGAATGACCCTTTCCGCGCGTCTTCATACCACTGCGGTTCCCGCTCCTTCATGACTCCATCCCCCTTAATTTCTCCTGGACTTTATGACGTGCACGGTGCAGCCTGGATTTGACGGTTCCGGGGGACAGCCGGGTCAGCTCGGCGATTTCTTTTATGGACAGCTCTGCTTTCAGGTCCAGCACCAGCACTTCACGGAATTTATCCGGCAGCTTCATGATGACGCCCCAGATTTCATCAACCCGGCGGTTTCCCAGATACTCCATCTCGGCTGAGCGGGCAGTACCTGCCAGTTCAGCAGATACACTTTGGTTGAGCGGGTTAAGACCCGACCGGAAGAACCGCGATTTGCGATAGGAGAATACTGTATTTCTCGCTATGGTGAACAGCCAGGCCTTGAAGGAAGAGGCTCCCCGGTAGGTCCCGATCCGGTAAAAGCATTTAATAAACACCTCTTGCGTCAAATCATCCGCCATGTCGGCGCTTTTAGTAAGGTAATAGATATAATTCCACACATCATCCCCGTGCAGATCCATAATCCGCCTCAGCTGCTCTTCGCTCATCGCCTGGGCATGCTTCAGGCCATCCAGCTCCAGTTCCACTCCTAGTTCCACTGTCTTCACCTCACTACAAATGACCTCAAAACCAGCAAATAAGTTCCCCGCTATCTCATAATAATCAAAAAAAAGCAGAGGGGCTCTCCCCTCCGCCGACACCTACGACCACACTTGTTCCTCACTTATATGATTTCTCTCCGTTTGGATAAATAGAAATATAAAAACAAACCGCTAACCGCACTTAACGCCGCACATAAGCCTATAATTCCGTATCCTGCCTGAAGCCCGCGAAGCAGCCCTACCTGTGTATCTGCACCGAACAGCCTTTTGACCGCTTCGATAACCCCGCCGACTACATAATTGCCAATCACACTGCCTAGTCCCATCAACGTAACTGTAACAGTAATTGCTGTATCGCTTTCCTTGGGATATCTTCGGGCAATAAGCGCCATAACCGTCGGATAGATCATGGCAATACCTGCGCCGGAAGCGGCAAACAGGAAGGCCAAGCCTTCTCCGCCCAAGATGGCCACAAACGTGCAGACAGCCGAAAAGCCTGAAAATATAATCAACGATAACGTAAAACCAATTTTATCCGTTAACGGACCCAGCAGCAGCCGTGCAAGCGCGAAGCATAAGAAAAAGGCGGACAGCATCCCCGAAGCCGTAATCGTGTCCCAACTGTATGCTTTTTCCAGAAAGTTCACAAGCCATCCGCCCACAGCCAGCTCCGATGTAACGCCAAAGGAGAGAATAAGCACCATTAGCCATAGAACCGGGTCCTTCAGCAAGCTTTTAAAAGAAATCCGCTCCTCATGCTGAACGTTATCCCCCGGAAAGGTACTGAACATCGCAAAAAGAATTGGGATCACGGACAATAACAGCACAACCAGATACATTCCGCGCCAGTCCAGTGTATGTCCGTTGATCGTGACCTTCATCAGACCTGTCGCAATCAGCGGGGCAACCGTGGAGCTAAGCCCGTAGAAGCCGTGGGATAAATTCATCATCGTTCCCGTGTTTTTTACAAATATACGTGCGCCCAGCACGGCCAGGCCGATCTCCAGCATCCCGTTCCCAATGTACATCAGGAAATAAGAGGCTGAGAACAAGGGATAACTTTGCGAAAAGAAAATGAATACGCCCGAAACAGCCATCGCCCCAAGAGCCGTGACCGTTACGATTTTGATTCCCCATATTCTAGTTAAATACGCTGTAAAAGAACAAGCGATCAAATAACCAAGGGCGTTCAGGGACAATAGTGTCCCAAGCTGCGATTCGTTCAGCATAAAATCAAATTGAATGCGCGGGATCGCGGGCCCTTTGATATTTTCCGAAAATCCAAAAATAACGAACCCTAAAAAAATTGTAGCCAACTGCATGGCATAAGTTTTGTTGAACTTGCTATCACGCTTGCCCACTGTATTCCTTCTTCCTGATTATTGTCATTGTTCAATGAATTGCGATGGGGAGCTGAGGGCTTCCAGAGTCGTCATCACCAGCCCTTTCATGTATTCACGATTTGTATCGTTCTGAACGTACAGGAATGGCATATGCTCCTCCGGGATGTTCTTCAGGCAGCCCTTATGAAGTTCGTCAAGCTGATCTACCTGCGGCAGTTCCCCTGTAATCGCAATGGTGACCGGATTAATGACGGCAATGACAGAGGTTAGCACATGAACAGCCAGCCGGACAAAACCTTCAGCGGTATGAAGCTGCCGCAGCTGCTCCTCACGGGTAATGCCGAAAGGCAAAAAGGATACTTCCCCGCCGAATTTCGTATTCCCTGATAATATTCGTCCATCCACGATAAAACCGGCACCTGGAAACTGGTTCTTCGGAAAGGTGACGACAGCAAATGTTTTTTCTTCTTCAAAATGCTGCAAATGATAAAAGCCGTAGACGGTCATGTTCATATCATTTTCTACCGTGACAGGCATTTCATATTTTTCTTCCAAATAAGGTCCTAACGCCTTGCCAACAAGATCAGGCACATCGCAAACTCCAATTACACCGCCGGAGACGACACCGGGTATTCCAATGCCTAGAGCCATAACATGATTGCTCTCGCCTGCGAGCTGTCCGATGAGCTGATCAATGACCTCCATATCTACATACTTCAGTTCCTCAAGCGTCTCCTCTTTAACGATGTCTCCAACCAGATTTACGATGCTGTAGTCAATGGAGTAAAGGTCTCCACTCGTCTTCACAAGCAAACAAATGGCACAACCAAAGTCGGCGTTGTACTTGTATTTTTTGGCGGGCCTTCCTCCGCTGGATTCATTCGCTCCCAGCTCAATCACTTCGCCGGTAGCAACAAGCTCATTCAATATTGTGTTACAAGTGGCTATGCTCAGGCTGGTTTGACTGGCAATCTCCGCTTTCGTTCCCGACTCCTGTGTCTTTAAAGCCTGCTTCACCAAACCAATATTCATTTGTTTAATTTGTAACGTACTGTATGTCACAGGATATATGCCCACATCCTTTTAAATTACTTTTTATAAGATTAATAATAAATGTACAACAGTGTGCCATTATCTTCAAGACAATGTTTTGGGGCATTGGAACAATGCCCCCACTGCCGAATCAGGAGAATTAACCAAGCGGGGTGTATGATAGCAGTCTTTTTATGGAACGGTTGGCTTCATGCAGTACAGTGTCCTTGTCCACCGTCTTCAGCAGCCCTTTGTCCATCAGGATTTCTCCATCGACGATTGTTGTCTCCACATCAGCCCGGGTAGCGGAATAAACAATACGGGAGATCGGGTCTACATCGAAGGAAGGGAAGGTGTGGAAATTGTAGAGATTCAGAATGGCCAGGTCGGCTTTTTTGCCTGTTTCGATGCTGCCGATCTGGTCCTCCATACCTACCGCTCTGGCCCCGCCAATGGTTGCCATGCGGAAGACGCTTCTCGCATCCATCGTAGTCGGCCCATGCTGCGGCTTCTGGATAATGGCGGCCAGGCGCATTTCATTGAACATATCCAGGTTGTTGTTGCAGGGCGCACCGTCTGCCCCAAGGCTTAAGTGAATATGATCCTGCAGCATGCCCGGCGTGTCGGCAATACCCGAGGCCAGCTTCAGATTAGAGCCGGGGCAGTGGCTGACATGGACCCTGCGGTCGCGCAGAATCCGCCGCTCCTCCTCATCCAGCCATACACAGTGCGCCAGAATCAGGCGTTCATTCGCCAGCCCCAGATGATCCAGATAGACCACATTGCGCATACCGGTCATCGCCTGAACAATCTCGATCTCCCCCAGGTTCTCCGAGGCATGAGTGTGTACCTTGACCCCGTACCGCTCCGACAGGTCGCGCACCTCTCTTAGTAGCGGCTCGGTGCAGGAAATTACAAAACGCGGCGAGAACGCGTACTGAATCCGGCCATTCCCGTAGCCGTTCCACTTCTCCAGCAGATCGACGCTCTCCTGCAGCGAAGCGGCCGTCTCCTCCTGCAGCGCCGCAGGCGCATCCGCATTCTTCTGATCCATCATCACCTTGCCGGACAAAGCCCGGATACCGCTCTTCGCAATGGCCTGAAAAGCAAAATCCGTATGGTTCACTGTCTCCATATCGACAATCGTTGTCGTGCCGCTGGAGATCAGCTCTCCAATCCCCAGCATGGCGGAATAGTAGAGCGATTCCTCATCGTGCGCCGCTTCCAGCGGCCAGATCCGCTTGCGCAGCCAGTCCATCAGCTCAAGATCATCGCCTTTGCCCCGGAAGAGCGTCTGACAAAGATGGATATGGGTCTGCACGAAACCGGGGATGACGGTGCGTCCCGTTGCGTCAATCACTGTCTCATCCCCTTGAGGGACAAGGCCGCTGCCGATCTCGGCAATCATGTTGCCCTTAATGCGAATGTCTCCATTGATGATGTCCTCCTGCTTGTTCATCGTGATGATTTCTGCGTTCTTGATCAGAATGTCCGCCATTTTCATCTTCCCCCTTGTCTTCTGCAGCCCTAGCCGCTTTTGTAACACAAAAAGGCCACAAAAATATGCCTTAAGCATATTTTCGTAGCCAGAAATTTACGGTTCCCGGTAGAGACCCTTAAACCAATTATTAAGGATATACGAAAAAAAGGATTATTCAATTGCTTGCTGAATAATCCCATCATAGAATAAAGACAACTTTGTTGTCAACATAGGTTAGTAATAATGACATGAATATAATATTTCATCCATTTTGATAATATTATCGCAAAATCCTTCGTTTCGCGTTATGTTTACTGACAAAAAAATAATAAACAAACGTGCATGTTGCTTGCCGATAGAATGCTTGTCCATTTTTACAATTCGGTTGTCAGGACTTTCTCAAATACAGGGAAGTTCGCTGTCCGCCCCGGAAAATCCACTTCGCCTCTGCGTTCATACCCAAGCGAAGGATACAGCGCCAGCGCTCTTGTATTCTTGGCATAGGTATCCAGCCGGATGCTGCTGTAGCCGCCGCTGCGGGCAAATTCCTCGGCAAAAGCAACCAGCTTGCGGGCGATGCCTTTGCCTTGCACCCCCGGATGAACGGCCAGCCGGTGCATAATCAGATGCGGCCCTTGCTCCTGTGACCAGCGGATAGCTTTGTACTGCTCCGCCTGGTCCTCGTCCAGCACAATGATGGCGGATATGGCTGCCTGCTCTTCATAGACAAATAATGTGCCCTTGTCCACATCCTGCGTGATGATTTCTCTGTTCGGGTATTTGTCATCCCATTGGTCGCTTCCGCCGTCCTGCATAACCTGCACACATCTGGCAATCAGCTCCATGATCTCCCCGATATCCGCTCTTCGCGCCTTGCGAATCTCATTCCCACTCATATCCATCCCTGCTTTCCTCTCGGCATTTGAACCAGTATAGACTCTGTAAAAAAGTCTACCATATCCGGCAAGCAGAAACGATCCTTCATTGTCCTGCTTACAGAGGCGGCTTGTTTCATCCGCCTCCATAGAGCGCCTCTTCCTGTGACTCTGGACGCATCAGCCCAGCTCCAGCTTATGCCCGTCCTCGAAGCCCTTGGCGAAACCTGCGTCGAATCCCACGTTGTATGCTTCGGTGTAGCCCTGCTGAAAGGCGTCTCCCGGGGGCGTTTCCGGAGAGACGCCCAAGTCCGGGGGGAGCGGAACCACCTGCGGCGCGGGCGGCGCATCGACGGTTGTCACAGCCGGCACGACCTGCACCGGCGGCTGAACCACCTGAATTTTCTGGACAACAATCCGGCGGCGGATTCTTCTTTTTCTGCGTTGCAAAGGACTTCTCTTGGTCTTGCCTATCCGGGGTATAAGTCTTCTGCGTGATTTACGTCCAATACCTTTGCGGACCCTCGCCTTCCGGGACAGCAGCAGTGTACGTCTGCGGATTCTGCCGCCTGAACGCGGCTTCCCAAGTTGTTTTCTCTTCATCGTTCTACTCCTCCTGTACTCCATGTACTCTGGAGGTTCCCGACTGCGCCGGCCTTGTTCAGCCAAGGCGCAGCAGGAATTCCCAGTTTGGGCTGATGCAGTGAAATACCGGATATCATCCGGCACATCGAGCTTTGATATTGGCTTAAGATTCGGATATTGTCGCTAAGCTTGCGGGCTGTCAGCTCCGATTGCCCTGTAATTTCCGCGATACTCTCCAAAATGTCCGCAAGTGCGGCTTGACTTCGGGCGATGGAGCGGATCAACTCCAGCTTGACGGCGTGTTCGGAGAGAAGCCCGCCGCTCATTTGCTGTCTTCTCCGAAGTCGAAGCCTTCGCTGGACAAAGCGCCTAAACCTCCGCTCTCTTCTTCACCGCTGCCCAGCACTGCTTTTAGATTGCTGTACAACCCGTTTTCCAATTTGGTCAAACCCTCCACCAGTTCTACAACCACTTCGTGAATAGAGATGGACTGCTTCAACTGATCTTCATGGGAGTCGAACGCTCTAGGGTGGATATGGTGCTGGGTCCACTGCTTTACTTTTTCCGCTTCCACTGCTTTGGCTTCGAGAATCATCGCAATGTTCCACTGGATAGTAGCGGTCGACTCCAGCATTTGCAGATAAGCTTTTTCTCTGCTCATCTTTCGCCTCCTGCTCTTTTTAACGCTACTCCTCTTCCGGACCGTTTAATTCCTTGATGACTCTTCCTACCCCTTCAGCCATCGCCTCTTCCAGATCGGCAAGTGCGTTCAAGTATGCAATAATGTTCTTGTTCACCTGACCTGTGCTTTCCACCAGCTCGCTGAATCCGCCAAAATCCGGCTCTGCATCCGGCAGATCATGGACAATTTGCGACATACGGACGGCCACGTGGCGTTCGGCATCGAGAATCCGCGCCATCTGTTCGTGCGTATGCGCCATGTGCTGCAGGACCTTTGTTATTTTACTCTGCACCTTCATGTCTCCTTTGCTCAAACGCCCTGCTACAGCATATGCGGCTATAGCCTTGGCGGTGCGGAGCTTTCCTGTAAGTTGCAGAGGTGCTGGCTTGGAATTTGTGATGCATAAATTTGGCGGTAATCAGGGAGCGGGCGGAGGATTTGACAGAGGGCAGAGCCCGGGATTATGCTGGGGATGGATTAGGATTTTTTTCCACAAAAAGCTGTAAACGGCGCTATTGGAACTGGAGGTATTCTATTGAAACTGGTAAGCAATCGCTTGGAGCTAAGGCCTTTAACACTCGCGGAGCTATCCTTGGCGGGCGTAAATTTCGCCGGACTGGAGCAGGGGTTCGGCCTGAAGCCCAGCGGAACTGTGCTGGATGATGAAATGCAATACGCCATGCAGGTTAGACACTCCAAGGTACTGCAGGACCCCTTGAACTATCCCTGGCTGACCAACTGGGCGATTATTCAGCGGGAGGAGCAGCGTCTGATCGGCTTCGTCATTCTTAAGGGCCGCCCGAATGCGCAAGGCGAAGTCATCGTTGGATATGTGATAGACGAGAGCCACCGGAAGCTGGGCTACGCCACCGAGGCAGTGCGGCGCATTAGCGAATGGATCTTCAGCGATCCCCAGGCCTTGTGGACCATCGCCGATACCGAAAAGGACAATACCGCCTCACACAAAGTCCTTGAGCACCTGGGAGCACAAAAGTACCGCGAGACTGAAGACCTTATCTGGTGGCGGATTGCCCGGCCGGAGCTGTAGGCGGCAAGGGGTGAGGAAGGACGCGGCAGCGGAGTTCACAACAAAAAAACACGCGCCTTAAGGCAACGTGTCTTTCAGCTTTTCCCCCGCTTCGTGCAGCGACTGGAACGTTCCGGCATCACTCCACCATTCCTGAAGCACATCGTAGCTGAGCTTGCGGTCAGCGGCGTAAAGGTTGTTCACATCGGTGATTTCCAGCTCTCCCCTCTTGGAAGGGGATACCCGCTGGATAATATCGAACACGGCTTCGTCATACATATAAATTCCGGTCACGCAATATCCCGTCTTCGGATGCTCCGGCTTCTCCTCAATATAGGAGATCCATGCGGAATCCTGAGTGTCGAATACTGGAACTCCGTATCTCCGCGGATCATCCACCGGCTTCAGCAGCACCTTTGCCGTTCCTCGGGGCTGACGCAGATACTTCTCCACATAAGGCGTCAGATCATCCATAAAAAGATTGTCACCAAGCAGCACAACAAACCGTTCACCTGGAAGAATGAAGCCCTTCGCCAGATCCAGCGCTTCCGCAATGCCTCCGGCAGCTTCCTGGATTTTGTAAGTCAGCGAGACGCCGAACTCCACGCCGCTGCCCAAAAAATCCGTATACTGCCCTGCAGACTGCTTGCTGATGACCAGGAGAATATCGGTTATTCCTCCGCGGCGCAGTCGCTCTATACCGTAGCACACCATAGGATATTTGCCGACCGGAAGCAAATGTTTGTTCATAAGCCGGGTCAGCGGATAAAGTCTTGATCCTGTTCCGCCCGCCAGTATGACTCCTTTCACTTACTTTCCTCCTTCTTATCTGTGTCTTTGGCCTTCAGGTCAACATTTCAGATGAACTGTGCCGGGTCCACATGCCATTTATCCATAAAAATCTTGCGGTTGCGCAGCACCAGCTCCTGAATCTCGGAGGAGTATACCTCCTTGAAGCTGGCGCTTCCTTCATGATGCACCAGGCAATTCCCGGCAATCAGCAGCCTGTAGCCCCGCATCCGGGCGCGATAGCAGTAATCATCGTCCTCAAAATGACCGGGAGAATACCGCTCATCCAGGAGGCCGATAGCATCCATCAGCTCTCTTTTGAACAAAAAACACAGGCCCACCAGACGCCGGCTCTCCATCCATCCTGCAGAACCCTGTGCATGTACCGCCATCGCTTCGGCATGATAGCCCGAAATATCTGTATAAGCAGTCTCCACCCGCTGCCGGCCGCTGGCATAGTTCGTCACGGGACCCACGATGCCAATATCCGGAGCACTGTACAAGGCATTCTTCAGGTTATCGAGCCAGTTTTGCGAGACAATGACATCATTGTTCAGCAGCAGCAGCTCATCGCCCGAGGCGAGCTGGAGCCCCAGATTACAGGCAACCGGGAACCCCCGGTTCTCGGGAAGCGAAATAAAAGTCAGCTTATTGTCGCGGCAGTACTCGTCCGTGCCGTCCTGTGAACCGTTGTCGACCACAATAATTTCATACGGCGTCCCGGTGTACACCCTGATTGATTCGATGCAGGGCCGCAGCAGTCTGAGCCCATTGAAGGTCGGGATAATAATACTGGTCAGCGTCATATTCTGTTCCTCCACGCAGCCATTTGCCTCCGCTGCTCCAGCAGACTCTCTTCGGTCACAACCCCGCCTGCCTCCCGCTGCATAAGAACCTTGCGCAGCGCTTCTGCATGATCGCCGGCAATCAGTTGTTCCATGGCGTTGCCGGCGCCTGTGTTCCCCTGACGAATCCGGTTATTTCGGATGACATTTACTGTTCCCGCCTTTTCCACCCGCAGCTTCTCCATAATCGAGATGGCCTGCGCTTTGGGCGGAACCATCAATTCACGATATCCGATCCTCTCCAGCGCATGGCGGGACAGCGCATGGGGAACAGCAGTCATAGAGCTGACGCCGAGATCACTCCGGCCCAGCACGGCATTGAGGTACATTTTGCAGCGGGTAACATCATCGCTTAATTCGAACGAAGGCAGCAATTCATCCAAATCATTTAATGCCACATCGACACCACCATCTACTGCTGCGGCAAAAGCGGCCAACTGCGATGCGGGAATGGTCATATCTCCGTCCAGAAACAGCAGGATATCCCCCCGGCTAAGCTTGGCTCCAAGCGCCCGCCCCACATCATGCCCGGCAGATTCCGGGCAATGTATGACCGTGGCCGTCTTGCACAGCCTGGAGTGCTGAAAGCTGTTGTCGGTGCAGCCGTTCAGCACTACAATGATCTCGGCCGGATTCAGGCGCATCACCTGCTTCAGCAGGGGCGGCAGCGTTTGTTCCTCGTTGCGCGCCGAGATAATCACCGACAGTGTCCCGCGCAGACTCGGCAGGCTTTTCTCCTCCCGGCGGCGAACGTGAGCATTGCCGGCGGCTGTTGCTCCGGCGGCTGCCTTGCGCCGTACGGCAGATTTGAGGGCGGCGGCTCCCGCGTTGGCCCGGCTGGCAGGACGGACAGCCGCAGCTTGCGCCGCCTTTCGCCGGCCGGCAGCCTTGCCGCCGGTACGGCTCCGGCGGGAGGGTGCCGCTCCAGCGGCCTTGTGCAGGACGGCCGCTCCGCCTCCGCTGCTTCGGCGGGCGGACAGCACATCTGCGGTTCTCAGCGGATTGGCTCCGCCACGGCGGACAGGAGATTTGGCCGTCACAGATGCCTTCGGCTGTGGGCCGGATGTTGCCTTGAGCGCAGCTGCCATCATCTCACCATCTCCCTCCGCCGGCTTCCGTCACTGAAGCCAGCTCTGTCTCCTTTGCGCTCAAGCAGCAGGCCGACAGCATCCGTATGGTCCCTGAGAATCACCTCCCGCAAGGGGTCGGTGCCTCCCCGCTTGCGGCGAACGGCGTTCAGTTTCCCGACAGGAACGTTGTGCACTGCCTTTACAAGCAGCCCATCAAGCACGGCCTGGGCATAGGCCAGCGGCGGACGGGATAACAGAGAAGTTCCTAGTGTGTTAAGCGCCCTGCGGCTAAGCGCATGGGGGACCGCCGTCAGCGAATAACCTTTTAAATCCGGACGGCCAAGCATGATGTTCAGCGCATATTTGGAGAGTACGACCGGATGGGGGAACTTGCTGCGCACCGGTCCGGAATAATCATTTAGTGCCACGTCTACTCCCCGTTTGACTGCAGCCACGAACGGGCGCAACTGTGAAGCGGAAATGGGAAGATCTCCGTCCGTGAAGAGCAGGACTTCACCCTTAGCTTCCTCCGCCCCGAGACTGCGGCCGACATCGTGTCCAAGCGGCTGCTCGAAGCTGATGACGCGTGCTCCCAGGGACAATGCAATCTCTGCCGTATTATCAGCAGAGCCGTTAACAATCACAATAACCTCACAGCGGGGATGGACTCCCCTCGCCCCGGCAATCACCTTGGCAATCGTTCCCGCTTCATTCATTGCCGGAATAATTACCGACACATAAGGCTCGGGATGATTCCCCGCAGGGAGCGGCGCGGCTGGCCGCATCGGCCGGGAAGTCCGCCGTGTTGTTTGCGAAACCCGCCGCCCCATGCGGCGGGCAGATGTTCGTTTGTTCTTCAAGCTCATCCACCTTCCTTGCAGGGCATAGCCTCCGGGCTGAGGGTTACATCACAGTCTATGTAATCGGCTGGTCCGGGTAACGGCCAATGTCTCACTCCGTACAGAAATTTGGACAATTGCCTGTTCTTTGGCGAAACCGCAAAAGGCCAGACTTTGGCGGAAACAAAAGGCAGATTTATAGCGGGTATTTATCAGGTACTTTATGTGTACAGCATGTAAAGTTTGTTGTGACAACAAAAAAAGCGCAGCCAATGGCTGCGCCGATATCAAGTAGAAACGACTGCGTGGTCCTTAAAACAAGGCTTCTTCCAGCTTGTTCTCTGCTTCAGACGCTTAATCGAACGCCCGGTGATTCACGGCTGGCTTCACTAATGGAGAACCAAGAGCAATCCAGGATAATACGCCATAGAAATGCACGGTCTCACGCAGCCGAACTACCTGAATTACCGCCTCTCCGGCCGATCTGCTCTTCAGTGAAGCATGAAAGAACGGCTGATTGGTCATGGCGACGAGCACATAGCCGGTATGGCCATAGCTCTCGTCAAAAGTAACCGCCACCTCTACACTCTCCTCATCGCCGTTGAACATGAACGCCGTCATACCGAACTGCTGCAGCACCTCCCGGTTTCCTGCACTCTGCACCGGGCTGAAGGAGAGATGCTCCGCATTCACCGAACCTTGAGCCAGATGATCCCCGGTCACCGCACCGGGAGCAATATGGTAGCTTTGCACGCTCTCTTCTTCCAGATGGCGGGATTGAACGGCGAATGAAGCTATTTTGGAGGCTTCCACCGCTTCATCCTGAAGCTCTGCGCTTCCGACCGCTCCTTCCGCAAGCTTGCCGGTTCCGATACTGCCAATGGCCAGCTTATCACCGGTAATGCTGCCATCCGGCAGCTCAGAGGTCAACGTACCCTCGGCCAGATGCTCCAGCTTGATTATGCCGGGGCTCAAATGGCGTTCCTCCAGCACTCCGTCCGTGAGATGTTCTCCGTATATACTC